>NZ_NCVK01000015.1 GCF_002096845.1 Streptococcus mitis | reverse complement strand
CGACCGAATCGAAAATATCCAAGAAAGATAAAGGCCCAATCGGTAGTTGATTTCATCTATAGAGTAACATAAATCTCAAAAAATAGGGTGAAAAAACCTTTATTTGTCATGCAAAAAAATAGAAGATAGGATAGAGAATCACTTTGATGATCTCAATCATACCTCCTATTCAAGTAGTTAGATCACTAACTTAATGACATTGGGCTCGCACCTCTTTTTCTTATTTCTTTTTATGATTTAATACGGCATTGAGGACAATAGCGAGTAGGCTAGCTACGACGATTCCGTTTGAGAAGAACATTTGGAAGGCTGTTGGCATGCTGACAAAGAGATTACTGTTGTTGAGTCCGACACCTGCAGCGATTGATACAGCTGCGATAAGGAAGTTGTGTTCATTGTTAGCAAAGTCAACACGAGCGAGGATTTGCATCCCTTGAATAGACACAAAACCAAACATCACAAGCATGGCACCACCGAGGACAGGGCTCGGAATGATTTGGGCAAGGGCACCAAACTTAGGAAGGAGTCCAAGGAGAACCAGAAAAGCAGCTGCGTAGTAGATTGGCAGGCGAGTCTTGATGCCTGATAATTTAACCAAACCAACGTTTTGTGAAAATCCTGTGTACGGGAAGGTATTAAAGATTCCTCCGAGAAGTACGGCCAAACCTTCTGCACGGTAACCGTTGCGCAGGCGCGTGCTGTCGATTGGATCTTTTGTGATATCAGACAAGGCTAGGTAAACACCAGTCGACTCAACCATAGATACCGTTGCGATGATACACATCATGACAATCGATGAGATTTCAAAGGTTGGCATCCCAAAGTAGAGTGGAGTTGGGACATGGACAAGTGGTGCTGCTGCAACAGGAGAGAAGTCAACCAAGCCCATGCTAGCAGCAATGGCTGTTCCAACAACTAGACCAATCAAAATGGAGATAGACTTGATAAATCCTTTGGTAAAGATGTTAATCAAGAGGATGATCAGAACAGTGATAGCTGCAAGCAAGAGACTTTGACCAGTTGGTTCTGGAACGTTATTTCCCATATTTCCAATAGCGACAGGAATCAAGGTTAAACCAATCGTGGTAATAACAGATCCTGTTACGATAGATGGGAAGAGATTGGCAACTTTTGAGAAGATGCCTGAAACAAGAACAACGTAAATCCCTGATGCGATAAGGGCACCAAACATAGCGCCACTACCATGACTTTGTCCAATCATAATTAAGGGAGCGACCGATTGGAAGGCAACTCCGAGAACGACTGGAAGTCCAATCCCAAAGTATTTATTGAGTTGGAGTTGGAGGAAGGTTGCCACCCCACACATGAAGATATCTGTAGAAATCAGGTAGGTCAACTGCTCAGCTGAATAGCCAAGGGCTGTCGCAATCATGATGGGAACCAGGATAGATCCTGAGTACATGGCTAGTAAGTGCTGCAAGCCAAGAACGGCTGCTTGCGAGTGTTTTTCTTGAGTTTGCATTAGAGATCTGCCTCCTTAAATACGACCTGACCATTTTCAAAACGATCCAAACGAGCGAGTGATAGGACAGGATAGCCTGCTTTTTCAAGCAAATCACGGCCATCTTGGAAGGATTTTTCAATTACGATACCGATGGCTTCGACTGTGGCACCAGCTTGTTCGATGATTTGAATCAAGCCTTTGGCGGCTTGGCCATTAGCAAGGAAATCGTCGATAATCAATACCTTGTCCTCTGGTGAGAGGAATTTTCCAGCGATAGAAACAGTGCTTGTTACCTGCTTGGTAAAGGAGTAAACTTCGGCGGTTAAGATACCTTCGTTCATAGTGATGTTCTTAGCTTTTTTAGCGAAAATCATGGGAACGTTTAAGGCTTCAGCTGTAAAAACGGCTGGGGCAATACCCGACGCTTCAATGGTTACGACTTTGGTAATGCCAGCAGAAGCAAATTTTTCCGCAAAAACCTTACCAATTTCTTGCATCAGGCTAAAGTCAACTTGGTGGGTTAAAAAGGAATCCACCTTGAGGATGTTATCATCCAAGATATGCCCATCCTTGAGGATGCGATCTTCTAATAATTTCATAAGACCTCCTAAAGTCTAAAAGCCAATCCATTTGCTTGTTTCAGATTTCTATCCAGTAAAACTGATAGAAAAAGGACCTACTTAATCTCTAAGTAAGTCCCCAAAATAGGCATGGCAAAAACGACCATACCTCACTTCTGACTTACTTATTGTTAGGTGTTCCGGCACCTTGTAGAAACGTCGTGCCAATTCACGACATAAACAAGTAAAATGATATTCAATTTTAAATAGGCTTGAGCCAATGTTTTTATTTTACACTAAATAACTTTAGAAATCAAATATTTTGTTAGTGTTTTGGTTTTAAAAAACGAACAAATATAATAAAAATGGGCAAAAATTAACTTATTGGCTAACATTTAGAAGGTTTTTCCATCATAAAAGGCATATTATTAAGTTTTTAAACACCTGACAATATGCCTCTTTCTAACTTTAAAGACTTTTTCCCAATCTTTATTATTCTACTCACTAAATCTTAAAAAATAGCCATCTGGATCCAAAATCGCAAATTCATGGGGATATATAAAGCTATCTCCTACTCGAAATTCTCTTTTTGTCAGGGGACGTTGGATAGGATAGTCAGCCTCCACCACTTTTTGATAGAGTTTTGGAACATCTGCAATGCCAAAGGAAATATTGACACCGCGCCCGAAAGGATAGGTCAGCTGAGCTAATTCTTCTGCGCTGCCTTCTTCTAGCATAAGTTGGCAGTCTTCAAGCGAGAGGAAGAGAAATTTCTCCTCTGGACGCTCGTATTCGACAGAAAATCCCAGCAAGTCGCAGTAGAAGTGGCGTGATTTTTCGATGTCAGATACTACAAATTCAGGAATGACAGCTTGATAGTCCATTCGTTTTCTCCTTAGAGTTCAATCTCCATGACAATGGGTGTGTGGTCTTGGCGCGCACCTGAGTCAATCATATCAGACTTGGTCACATTGTCAGCCACGCGGTTGCTTGTCAGCCAGTAGTCGATTCTCCAGCCTGTATTGTTGATTTTAGAAGTCTTGCTGCGCTGTGCCCACCAAGTGTAGCGTTCGGGAACATCGCCATGAATATGGCGGAAGGTGTCGGTAAATCCAGTTGCCAAAAGGTTGGTAAATCCAGCACGTTCCTCGTCGGTAAATCCAGGTGAACGGCGGTTGCTGGCAGGATTTGCCAGGTCGATTTCATTGTGGGCTACATTGTAGTCACCGGTTGCAAGGACTGGTTTTTCTTTGTCTAGTTCAGCCAAGTATTCAGCATATTTGGTATCCCAGACTTGACGTTCTTCCAAGCGTTTGAGGCCGTCACCAGCGTTTGGAGTGTAAACTTGGGTCACGAAAAATTTATCAAATTCTAGAGTGATGATACGACCTTCCAAGTCCATGGTAGAAGGGGCACCGATTTCTGGGAAAGTGACAGTAGGTGTAAGTTCTTTCTTATAAAGGAACATGGTTCCAGCATAGCCTTTACGGGCAGGCTCTTGGGAAGAGCGCCACGTGTTTTCGTAGCCTGGGAAGAGTTCTTCTAAAATTTCCAAGTGTTTCTTTGTAGGGCCTTTGGCAGAAAGCTTGGTTTCTTGGATAGCGATGATATCAGCATTTTCAGCGACCAAGGTTTGTAGGACTTCTTGGGACAATTTTGCACGAGCTGAGTCACTAGTTAGGGCAGCATTGAGGGAATCAATATTCCATGAGATAAGTTTCATAAAGTTACCTTTTTCATTCAGATTATAGATTTTATTATACCAAAAAAAGGCCTATTTCCCCAACGTATGGTTTGAAAATTACTCTTTAGACTTTATCCTGAGAAAATAAAAATTCCCTAAACTATTTAGAAAAAAATCTAAATAGTTCTTGTGTTTAGAATAGAAAGGTGTATAATGTTATTTAGAAAAACATCTAAATAGAAAGTGAAGTTACATATATGTCAAATAAGAGAACAATCCTTCTTTTTGTGGTCTTGGCTTATGCCCTTGCTTGGATAATATGGTTGACACTATGGCTAAGTGGTGTTGGTCTAAATTCTCCATGGAGTCAGCTTGCTAGTATTGTAGCCATGTGGATGCCTGCGCTTGCAATCTTTATTTTAGGGAAAATTACGAATCAACCTAGTGGAATCAAATCTAAATTAGTTGTGAATCTCAAGAGCAACTGGCGCTTTTACTTACTAGCTATCTGGTTACCAGCTGTCATCAGTTTTTTAGGAGCGGGACTTTATTTTCTTGTATTCCCTAGCAATTTCAGTCTTGGTTTTGAATCTATTCAAGCCATCTTACAAGAAAAAGGTGTCTCTCAATCAGCCATTCCCTTATCTTTCTTGGCCTTGATTCAAATCCTAGCTAGTTTGACCTACGCTCCTTTTCTTAATAGTTTCTTTGCATTGGGAGAGGAAATTGGTTGGCGTGGCTATCTTTACCCAGCTCTAAGAGGACGCTTTTCAATAGTTCAGACTCATGTCTTGCTTGGTCTCATTTGGAGTCTTTGGCATTTACCAATCAATTTGCAAGGATATAATTATGGTCTTACTTATTTTGCTTATCCCGTTTTGGGAGTTGTTGCTATGTTTCTATTTTGTTTTAGCCTAGGAATATTGTTAAGCTGGTTGTTGGAAAAGACAGGCTCTATCTGGGCTTCAGCCCTATTTCATGGGGCAATCAATGCAACTGCAGGTATTGGGTTACTCTTTCAATTACCAGGAGAAAAAGTTTCAAGCCTCTTGATTTTAGGCCCATCACCGACAGGGATGCTATCAGTTCTACCTTGCTTAGTCCTAGCCCTACTAATATTACAAAGGGAAAGGAGTCATTATGAGTTTTGCAAATAGTTTTAAAGCCTTATCTCATCCAGTTAGGAGAGAGATTTTAAATTTACTCAAAGCAGGTAGATTATCTGCAGGAGAAATTGCCAGTCAATTTGAGTTGACTAGTGCAACTATTTCACACCATCTCACGATTTTGAAAGCAGCGGATTTGATTCATGAAATGAAAGAAAAAAACTTTATTTATTATGAGTTAAATACATCGGTTTTAGAGGATATAATGGTTTGGCTAGCAGATCTGAAAGGAGATCATTTTGATGAAGATAAAAATCAATAAGAAATTGGTATTATTTACGAGCATTCTCATCCTACTACCTTCCCTTGTAGGTTGTGTTTTCTGGAATCAATTACCAGAGGAGATACCCACTCATTTTAATCTACTGGGTCAAGCAGATGGCTACAATCATAAAGTGTTTGCTATCTTTGGATTGCCGGCTCTCATGCTTTTGATGCATTGGGTGCTTCTATTTTTAATGATTAAGGATCCTAAATCTAGCAATATCAGTTCAAAAATACAAGTTTTGATTTACTGGATTATTCCTTTTGTATCTTGTCTATTAATGATTTCTATCTTCGGAGAATCTTTGGGTTATTCCATGATGAGTGGGCTACTAGCTCAGATTTTTATGGGAGTCGTGATGATCGTAATTGGAAATTATCTACCAAAAACACACCGAAATTATATAATCGGTATTCGACTACCGTGGACCTTGGAGAATGATGAAAACTGGAGAAAAACGCATCGCCTAGCTGGAAAAATTTGGGTATTAGGAGGATTGTTATTGTTTCTAAATTCCTTTGTGCAACTGTATGTTTACTGGGTATTCTTCTTGACACTTTTCTTTGTAGTGATAATTCCTAGTGTCTATTCTTATCAATTATCAAAATCAGAATCTTGAAATAGCTACTGGAGTCATTAGTTTGAGAAGTTGGTCTGATATGTCTATTTCCCCAACGTATGGTTTGAAAAATCACCCTCTTTCGTTTATAATTAAGAATGATTTTATGAAAGGGAGTGAAAATAAATGAAATTTTACTCATATGACTATGTACTCAGCCAAATCAGTCAACAAAATGGAATCATGATTGGCTTTGGGATTGTGCTCCTAGCTATCACAGGATTTTTTGCTTTTAAGGCTTATCGTGATAAAAAGGGGACTAAGTTTCGGGAATTGGTCATGATTTTGGCCTTGACCTTGGTAGCCATGCTTTTGGTGACAATTTCAAAATACCAGACCAATCAAGCCTCTAATAACCAATTTCAAACCTCCCTTCATTTTATAGAGGTTGTTTCCAAAGACTTGGGAGTAGATAAATCAGAAGTTTATGTCAATACTTCTGCAGCCACTGATGGAGCGCTAATCAAGGTAGGTTCAAATTTCTATCGCGCTTTGAACGGGAGCCAACCAGACAAGTATCTTTTAGAAAAATTAGAATTCAATCAAACAGACGCTATTGAATTGGTGGAGGTAAACAAATGACACTCAACTATATGGAAATTTTAATCAAACTGGCCTTGGGTCTTTTCTCGCTTGTTTTTGTTATCAATGTGACAGGAAAGGGAAATCTGGCGCCTAACTCTGCGACAGACCAAATTCAGAACTATGTTCTCGGTGGTATTCTCGGTGGGGTGATTTACAATAGTTCTATTAGCATTCTCCAGTACGCAGTGATTTTGATGATGTGGACGATTTTGGTTTTGACCCTCAAATGGCTTAATAACAATGTTCGTTTTGTCAAACACTTGATTGATGGAAAACCGACTCTCCTCATCAAAAATGGGCAGATTGATCCAGAAGCCTGTCGTTCAGTTGGTTTGTCTGCAGCGGATGTAGCCCTCAAGCTTCGTAGTCAAGGGATTTTCCAGATGAAGCAGGTCAAACGCGCTGTGCAGGAGCAAAATGGCCAACTCATCGTGGTACAAATAGGAGATGAAAATCCTAAGTATCCAGTTGTGACTGATGGTGTGATACAAGTCGATGTCTTGGAATCGATTGGTCGTAGTGAAGAGTGGTTGCTTGATAATCTCAGCAAGCAAGGGCATGACAATGTAGCCAACATCTTTATCGCTGAGTATGACAAGGGTGCTGTCACAGTCGTAACCTATGAATAAGAAAAACCTGGGGTCTTGTACTCTTCGAAAATCAAATTCAAACCGCGTCAACGTCGCCTTGCCGTATGTAGGTCACTGACTTCGTCAGTTCTATCTACAACCTCAAAGCAGTGCTTTGAGCAGCCTGCGGCTAGTTTCCTAGTTTGCTCTTTGATTTTCATTGAGTATTGGCCTCAGGTTTCCATTTGCAATCAGAAAGGGATTTTATGTCCATTATTCAAAAACTTTGGTGGTTTTTCAAGTTAGAAAAACGCCGTTATCTAGTCGGGATTGTGGCCTTGGTCTTGGTTTCCGTCCTCAATCTCATTCCCCCCATGGTTATGGGGCGGGTCATTGATGCCATCACATCGGGACAATTAACCCAGCAGGATTTACTTCTTGACCTATTTTATTTGCTGCTAGCGGCCTTTGGGATGTACTATCTGCGCTATGTTTGGCGTATGTATATCCTTGGGACTTCCTACCGACTGGGGCAGATTATGCGCTCTCGCTTGTTTGAGCATTTTACAAAAATGTCTCCAGCCTTTTATCAGACCTATCGAACGGGGGACCTGATGGCGCACGCAACCAACGATATCAATGCCTTGACTCGTTTGGCAGGTGGCGGGGTTATGTCTGCGGTGGATGCCTCTATCACAGCTTTAGTGACCTTGCTGACCATGCTCTTTAGCATTTCCTGGCAGATGACTCTGGTTGCCATTTTGCCCCTGCCTTTCATGGCTTATGCGACCAGTCGTTTAGGTAGAAAGACCCACAAGGCCTTTGGCGAATCGCAGGCTGCCTTTTCCGAACTCAATAACAAGGTACAGGAGTCTGTATCAGGTATTAAAGTGACCAAGTCTTTCGGTTACCAGGCGGACGAGTTGAAGTCCTTTCAGGCAGTCAATGAATTGACCTTCCAAAAGAACCTCCAAACCATGAAATACGATAGTCTCTTTGACCCCATGGTTCTCTTATTTGTTGGTTCCTCCTATGTTTTAACGCTCTTGGTCGGCTCCTTGATGGTTCAGGAGGGGCAGATTACGGTTGGTAATCTGGTCACCTTTATTAGCTACTTGGATATGCTGGTTTGGCCTCTTATGGCCATCGGCTTCCTCTTTAATATTACTCAGCGAGGGAAGGTTTCTTACCAGCGGATTGAGGAACTTTTGTCTCAGGAATCGTCTGTACAAGATCCTGAGTTTCCTTTAGATGGCATTGAAAATGGGCGCTTGCAGTATGCTATTGATAGTTTTGCATTTGAAAATGAGGAAATACTGACGGATATTCACTTTAGTTTAGAAAAAGGGCAAACCCTGGGCTTGGTTGGTCAGACAGGCTCTGGAAAAACGTCCTTGATCAAGCTTCTCTTGCGTGAATACGATGTGGATAAGGGTGCTATTTACCTAAACGGTCATAATATTCGTGATTATCGTCTGACAGACCTTCGCAGTCTTATGGGCTATGTTCCTCAGGACCAGTTTCTCTTTGCTACTTCGATTTTAGACAATATTCGTTTTGGAAATCCTAATTTGCCTCTTTCAGCGGTCGAGGAAGCGACTAAGCTAGCCCAAGTTTACCAAGACATTGTAGCCATGCCTCAGGGATTTGATACGCTGATTGGTGAAAAAGGAGTCAGTCTTTCTGGCGGTCAAAAGCAGCGTCTAGCCATGAGTCGAGCTATGATTTTAGACCCAGATATCTTGATTTTAGATGATTCCTTGTCGGCTGTGGATGCCAAGACAGAGTATGCCATCATCGATAACCTCAAGGAGACGCGAAAGGACAAGACAACCATTATTACGGCTCATCGCCTCAGTGCAGTTGTCCATGCAGATCTGATCTTAGTCCTGCAAAATGGTCAAATCATCGAACGGGGCAGGCACGATGACCTGCTAGCTTTAGATGGCTGGTATGCCCAAACCTACCAATCTCAGCAGCTGGAAATGAAAGGAGAAGAAGATGCAGAATAAACAAGAACAATGGGCTGTATTGAAGCGCTTGATGTCCTATCTAAAGCCCTATGGACTCCTGACCTTTTTGGCACTCAGTTTTCTCCTAGCGACGACGGTCATCAAAAGTGTCATTCCCCTCGTGGCTTCCCACTTTATTGACAAGTATCTCAGCAATTTCAACCAACTTGCCGTGACAGTGTTGCTAGCCTACTATGGTCTTTATATCCTACAAACTCTAGTTCAGTATGTCGGCAATCTTCTTTTTGCGCGCGTGTCCTACAGCATCGTTAGGGATATTCGTCGCGATGCCTTTGCCAATATGGAAAAGCTGGGCATGTCTTACTTTGACAAGACACCAGCAGGCTCGATTGTCTCTCGTTTGACAAATGACACTGAGACCATCAGTGATATGTTTTCAGGGATTTTGTCTAGCTTTATCTCAGCAGTTTTCATCTTTCTGACAACTCTTTATACCATGTTGGTGTTGGATTTTCGTTTGACGACTTTAGTACTGCTCTTTCTCCCCTTGATTTTCCTTTTAGTCAATCTCTATCGGAAAAAATCAGTGAAAATCATTGAGAAAACCAGAAGTCTCTTGTCAGATATCAATAGCAAGCTGGCTGAAAACATTGAGGGAATCAGAATAATCCAGGCCTTTAATCAAGAGAAGCGCCTGCAGGCAGAATTTGATGAGATCAACCAAGAACACTTGCTCTATGCCAACCGTTCTGTAGCCTTGGATGCCCTCTTTTTGAGACCTGCCATGAGTTTGCTGAAACTCCTAGGATACGCTGTCTTGATGGCCTATTTTGGCTACCGTGGTCTTTCTATCGGTATAACGGCCGGAACCATGTATGCCTTTATCCAGTACATCAATCGCCTCTTTGATCCCTTGATCGAGGTGACGCAAAACTTTTCAACCCTTCAAACGTCCATGGTGTCTGCAGGGCGTGTATTTGCCTTGATTGACGAGAAGACCTATGAGCCTCTTCAAAAAGATGGGCAAGCCAAAGTCCAAGAAGGCAATATTCGATTTGAACATGTGTGTTTTTCTTATGATGGAAAACAGCCGATTCTGGATGACATTTCTTTCTCTGTTAACAAGGGTGAAACCATTGCCTTTGTAGGGCATACAGGCTCGGGGAAATCTTCCATTATCAATGTCCTCATGCGCTTTTATGAATTTCAGTCAGGGCGAGTTCTCTTGGATAATGTGGATATCAGGGATTTCAGTCAGGAAGAGTTGAGAAAAAATATCGGTCTGGTCTTGCAGGAACCCTTCCTCTATCATGGGACCATCAAGTCCAATATCGCCATGTACCAAGATATCAGTGATGAGCAGGTTCAGGCTGCAGCTGCCTTTGTGGATGCAGATTCCTTTATTCAGGACCTTCCGCTGGGATATGATGCACCTGTTTCCGAACGTGGTTCGAGCTTTTCTACTGGACAGCGTCAGCTTCTTGCCTTTGCCAGAACAGTTGCTAGTCAGCCTAAAATCTTGATTTTGGATGAAGCGACAGCCAATATTGACTCTGAAACAGAAAGCTTGGTTCAAGCTTCTCTGGCGAAGATGAGACAGGGGCGGACAACCATTGCCATTGCCCACCGCCTTTCTACCATCCAAGACGCCAACTGCATCTATGTTTTGGACAAGGGGCGCATTATCGAGAGTGGAACCCATGAGGAACTCTTGGCCTTGGGAGGAACCTATCACAAGATGTATAGCTTGCAGGCAGGGGCTATGTCCTAATACTCTAGTATAAGAAGGAAATCCTTCAAATTACAGATTTCTTACACCGCCTTTTCCATTTTGTGGTATAATGAAAAATGTTGACAAATAGTATAATAAAAACAAAGGAGAAACAGCATGCTGAAATGGGAAGACTTGCCCGTGGAAATGAAATCAAGCGAGGTTGAGTCTTACTACCAGCTTGTCTCTAAAAGGAAGGGTTCGCTGATTTTCAAGCGTTGCCTGGATTGGGTTCTGGCCTTGGTCTTGCTAATTTTGACTTCCCCAGTCTTTCTGATCTTGAGCATTTGGATCAAGTTGGATAGCAAGGGGCCTATCATTTACAAGCAAGAGCGTGTGACCCAGTACAACCGTCCTTTCAAGATTTGGAAGTTCCGTACCATGGTAACGGATGCGGACAAAAAAGGCAGTCTGGTAACTTCAGCTAACGATAGTCGCATTACCAAGGTAGGCAATTTCATCCGCCGTGTGCGTTTGGACGAACTGCCTCAGCTGGTCAATGTCCTTAAAGGCGAGATGTCCTTTGTAGGGACACGTCCTGAAGTGCCACGTTACACAGAGCAGTATAGTCCTGAAATGATGGCGACCTTGCTCTTACCAGCAGGTATTACCTCTCCAGCCAGCATCAACTACAAGGATGAGGACACCATCATCAGTCAAATGACGGAGAAAGGTCTGTCAGTTGACCAAGCCTATGTAGAGCATGTTCTTCCTGAAAAGATGCGCTATAACCTCGCCTATCTCCGAGAGTTTAGTTTCCTTGGAGACATCAAAATCATGTTTCAAACCGTGTTTGAAGTGCTAAAATAAAGTAGTCATGAGAAAATGAGTACAGACAAAAGGAGCAAATCAATGCCAAATTACAATATTCCATTTTCACCACCCGATATTACAGAAGCAGAAATTGCTGAAGTAGCGGATACCCTTCGTTCTGGTTGGATTACAACTGGTCCAAAGACAAAAGAACTAGAGCGTCGCTTGTCTCAATATACACAGACGCCAAAGACTGTCTGCCTCAACTCTGCAACTGCAGCTCTTGAGTTGATTTTGCGTGTCTTAGAAGTTGGTCCTGGTGACGAAGTCATCGTTCCAGCTATGACTTACACAGCTTCATGTAGTGTTATCACTCACGTGGGAGCAACCCCTGTCATGGTGGATATCCAAGCAGATACGTTTGAGATGGACTATAACTTGCTTGAGCAAGCCATTACTGAAAAGACTAAGGTGATTATTCCGGTTGAGCTTGCGGGGATTGTTTGCGACTATGACCGTTTGTTCCATGTAGTGGAGAAGAAACGTGATCTCTTTACTGCTTCAAGCAAGTGGCAAAAGGCCTTTAACCGTATTGTGATTGTTTCTGATAGTGCCCATGCTTTGGGATCAACTTATAAAGGGCAACCTGCTGGTTCTATCGCTGACTTTACTTCCTTCTCATTTCATGCCGTTAAGAACTTTACAACGGCAGAAGGTGGAAGTGCGACTTGGAAGGCCAATCCAGCGATTGATGACGAAGAAATGTACAAGGAATTCCAAATCCTTTCTCTTCACGGTCAAACTAAGGATGCTCTTGCTAAGATGCAGCTGGGTTCATGGGAATACGATATCGTAACTCCTGCCTACAAGTGCAATATGACAGATATCATGGCTTCTCTTGGTTTGGTACAATTGGACCGCTATCCAAGTTTGTTGCAACGTCGTAAGGACATCGTGGACCGCTATGATCGTGGTTTTGCAGGTTCTCGTATCCATCCTTTGGCACACAAGACTGAAACTGTCGAATCTTCACGTCACCTCTACATCACCCATGTAGAAGGAGCGAGCTTAGAAGAACGCAATCTTATCATCCAAGAATTAGCTAAAGCAGGAATTGCAAGTAACGTCCACTACAAACCGCTTCCGCTCTTGACAGCCTATAAGAATCTTGGTTTTGATATGGCAGATTATCCAAGAGCCTATGCCTTCTTTGAAAATGAAATTACGCTCCCTCTTCACACTAAATTAAGCGATGAAGAAGTGGACTATATCATTGAGACTTTCAAAACAGTTTCTGAAAAAGTGCTAACTTCATCAAAAAAATTGTAAAAAAGTCTTGACAAAGAAAAAACAAAGTATTAAAATAAGTTCAACAAATCAGAAAAGTAACTATTTTTGATCTTCAGGGAGCCTGTGGTGATTGTGAACAGGTGGTTGGAAGTAGTGAAAGTGGGCTGATTTTAAAAATGAATTTGAAACAATGAAAATTCGGTGCGCACACCTTACAGTGCAACTTGTTGTTAGACAAGATAGAGATGTAAAGGGAATAGTCCCTTTATAATTGAGGTGGCACCGCGTTACAAACGCCCTCACACGGAAGTATATTCTGTGTGTGGGCTTTTTTCTATCCGTCATTTTGTTTATCTTTTATTAGGGCCTTAAGTCGCTTTGATGAACTTAAGTTCTATCTGCAGCTCCTTGCCTACTACTAAAAGTAAACAAAAAGCCGAATAAATACAGAAAGAGGAAATTTTTATGACAACTAAAGGTTATTTTGGACAATTTGGTGGTAGTTTTGTACCGGAGCCGATTCAGGCTTTGTTGGATGAGTTGGAAGTGACATTTGACAAGTACAAGGATGATCCAGAGTTTTTGGCAGAATTTCGTCATTACTTGAAGGATTATTCAGGTCGCGAAACACCGCTCTATTTTGCGGAAAGTTTGACAGACCACCTAGATGGAGCTAAGATTTATCTCAAACGTGAAGACCTGAACCACCTTGGTTCTCACAAGCTTAACAACGTTTTAGGGCAAATTCTTTTGGCTAAACGTATGGGTAAAAAACGAGTGATCGCAGAAACAGGAGCTGGTCAGCACGGTGTTGCGACAGCAGCGGCTGCAGCCAAGTTTGGTATGGCCTGTGATGTCTACATGGGGGCAGAAGATGTGGAACGTCAACGTCTCAATGTTTTCCGTATGGAGATGATGGGAGCAACTGTTCATGCAGTTGAAACAGGGACTCGTACCCTCAAAGATGCGGTTGATGCAGCCTTTGGAGCATGGATGAATGACCTTGAAGCCTTCTATGTTCTGGGATCTGCTGTAGGTCCTCACCCTTATCCTACAATTGTCCACGAGTTCCAAAAGGTCATCAGTGAAGAATCTCGCCGTCAAATCTTAGAAAAAGAAGGTCGTTTACCAGACTACGTTATTGCCTGTGTAGGTGGTGGTTCCAATGCCATTGGTGCTTTTTCACAGTATGTGGCTGATGAAGAAGTCAAATTGGTTGGGGTAGAAGCTGCTGGGCACGGACTTGATACAGACAAGCACGCAGCTACTATGACAAAAGGTAGTATCGGAATTGTCGACGGCATGAAGACTTATGCAGTCTTTAAGGAAGATGGAGAGCTAGCTCCAGTTTACTCTATCTCAGCTGGATTGGACTATCCAGGGGTTGGCCCAGAACACGCCTACTTCAAAGATTCAGGTCGCGTAGAATATGTTGCAGCGACGGATGAAGAAGCTGTTCAGGCTCTCCTCCTTCTCAGCAAGACTGAAGGAATTATCCCAGCCATTGAAAGTTCGCACGCTATCGCAGAAGCAGTTAAACGTGCACCGAAACTAAGTAAAGACGACATTATCATCATCAATGTCTCTGGTCGTGGAGACAAGGACGTAGCTGCAATTGCGGACTACCTAGAAGCTAAAAAATAAAAGATGGAAAAATTACAGTCCTTTCTCTCACAGAGAGCTTGTGGTTGCTGGAAACAAGAAGAGAAAGCTGTAAGGTTGGGTCCATTTGAAACAAGAGAAGAAAACATAATTCTCAAGGGAGTGCCCTTTATCGCACAGCCTGTTACAGGAGGTTTCTGAGACAGGAATGAGAGATAGGAGAAATCCTATAATTGAGGTGGCACCGCGAATTTCGTCCTCACGCAAGTTGTTTTGCGTGGGGATTTTTATATGTCTATTATAGATTCAGCTGTTTAGTTTTAAATTATTGTTCATTATTAAATAGATTGCTACAAAAAATTTGCGAACGAAGTGAGCTTTTAAAAGATATTTCCCGCCATAGTGGTATCCTATAGAAGCAAATATGCTTCTATAGGACGGAATTTTTGAGAGTAAAATAGTTCGGGGAACTATTTTAGCCTGAGCCTAGAAATGAATGAGAGAGGAGCCCAAAAATTAGGTCTTTCATTTCATGGATTTCTAAAATCATCCACTGGATAATTTTACCTCCCGTCCGCACTATTTAAGGGAAATAGAAAAAAGATAAAAAATTAAAAATAAGGAACTGAAAGGGAAATTACAATGGAACGAATCATTCATGGAGATGTCTTATCACCAATCTTGGCTTATATGCGCCTAAAGGGGCAACACAAGGTTATCTTAGAGAGTATTCCGAGAGACAAGGAAACCGCTCGTTTTTCTATCTTAGCCTATAATCCTGTTTTTGAGATTAAGTTTGAAAATGGAGTTCTTTATCAAAATGGTCAAGTGATTGATCGGGATCCCTTGGATTTCCTTTATGAAGTGACTCATAAGAGCCAGCACCATTCATACCTACCTTTTGGTGGGGGAGCTATTGGTTTTGTTGGTTACGATATGATTTCGCTTTATGAAGAAATTGGCCAAATTCCTGAAGATACAATTGGAACGCCAGACATGCATTTCTTCGTCTATGAGAGTTACATGGTCTTTGACCACAAGAAGGAAAAAATCCATGTCATCGAGGAAGCTCTCTATAGTGAGCGTAGCCAAGAAGACTTGGAAAAAGCCTTGAACCAAGTGCTTGAGGAATTACGCATTCCTGCTCCAAATGAATTTGAAGACTTGGATCTATCACCACTTGACTTCAAACCGCATATCGCTCCTCAGAAGTTTGAGGAAATGGTAGAAACAGCTCGTGACTTGATTCGTAACGGAGATATGTTCCAATGCGTACTCAGTCAACGCTTCTCAGCAGAAGTTACTGGAAATCCATTTGACTTCTACAGAAATCTCCGCGTGACCAATCCATCCAATTACCTTTATTTCTATGATTTTGGGGATTATCAGATTATCGGTGCTAGTCCTGAAAGTTTGGTTTCTGTCAAAAATGGCATCGTAACAACCAATCCGATTGCAGGGACGCGACCAAGAGGAGCTACGGATGAAGAAGACAAGGCTTTGGCGACAGACCTGCTTTCGGATGAGAAGGAAACAGCAGAGCATCGAATGTTAGTAGACTTGGGACGTAATGATATCGGTCGCATCTCTGAAACGGCAAGTGTCCAAGTCACTAAGTATATGGAAGTGGAGCTTTTCCGTTATGTCATGCATTTGACCAGTGTGGTCAAGGGGCGTTTGCTTCCAGAACTCACTGCTATGGATGCTTTGAAAGCAACACTTCCTGCTGGAACTGTTTCTGGAGCACCAAAAATTCGCGCGATGAGACGCATCTATGAACTGGAAACGGAAAAACGGGGCGTATACGCAGGAGCAATTGGCTACTTGTCTGCGACGGGCGATATGGATTTTGCCATTGCCATCCGAACGATGATTCTCAAAAATCAAACAGCCTATGTGCAGGCTGGGGCAGGGATTGTCTACGACTCCATCGCCCAAAACGAATACCAAGAAACCATTAACAAGGCTAAATCTATGACTAGAATTGGAGAACTAAGACCATGATTTTATTGATTGACAACTATGATTCCTTTACCTATAACTTGGCCCAATACATTGGGAATTTTGCAGAGGTACAGGTCTTGAGAAATGATGATCCCAAGCTGTATGAAGAAGCTGAAAAAGCAGATGGTCTGGTCTTTTCTCCTGGTCCTGGTTGGCCAGTTGATGCTGGAAAGATGGAAGACATGATTCGTGATTTTGCCGGCAAGAAGCCGATTTTAGGGATTTGTTTGGGTCACCAAGCCATCGCAGAAGTCTTTGGTGGTAAGTTAGGTTTGGCTCCAAAAGTCATGCATGGGAAACAGAGTAATATCAGCTTTGAAGCGCCATCTGTTTTGTATCAAGGTATCGAGGATGGCCGTGCGGTCATGCGTTATCACAGTATCTTGATTGAAGAAATGCCAGAAGACTTTGAAGTGACAGCTCGTTCGACTGATGACCAAGCCATCATGGGGATTCAACATAAAACACTTCCAATTTATGGTTTCCAGTACCATCCAGAGAGTATTGGAACGCCTGACGGCTTGTCTTCTATTCGGAATTTTATCGAGAAGGTTGTAAAGTGAGGAAACTAGGATGAAAGAGATAATTGAAAAACTAGCACAATTTGAAAATTTATCAGGTGTGGAAATGACGGATGTCATTGAGCGTATCGTAACTGGGCGTGTAACAGAGGCGCAGATTGCTTCTCTCCTTTTGGCTCTTAAGATGAAGGGGGAAACACCTGAAGAACGCACAGCCATTGCCCAAGTCATGAGAGGGCATGCCCAACATATTCCAACTGAGATTCATGATGCCATGGACAACTGTGGTACAGGTGGGGACAAGTCTTTCAGTTTTAATATTTCCACAACTGCAGCCTTTGTCTTGGCTGGTGGTGGTGTTCACATGGCCAAACACGGTAACCGCTCGATTTCTTCTAAATCTGGTTCTGCAGATGTCCTAGAAGCCTTGGGCATCAACCTAGACCTCAAACCAGCTGAACTAGGTAAGGTCTTTGATAAAACTGGTATCGTCTTTCTCTTTGCCAAAAATATGCACCCAGCAATGAAATACATCATGCCAGCTCGTTTGGAATTGGGGATTCCAACGATTATGAACTTGACTGGTCCACTGATTCACCCAATGGCCTTGGAAACACAGCTTCTTGGAATTAGTCGTCCAGAACTGCTAGAAAGTACAGCTCAGGTATTGAAAAATATGGGTCGCAAACGTGCCATTGTGGTTGCTGGGCCAGAAGGGCTAGATGAAGCCGGCTTGAACGGAACAACCAAGATTGCACTTCTTGAAAATGGCGAAATCAGCTTGTCAAGCTTTACTCCAGAGGATTTGGGAATGGAACGCTACGCTATCGAAGATATTCGTGGAGGGAATGCTCAGGAAAATGCAGAAATTTTGCTCAGCGTTCTTAAAAATGAACCAAGTCCATTCTTGGAAACGACAGTCTTGAATGCTGGTCTTGGTTTCTATGCTAATGGTAAGGTTGATAGCATCAAGGAAGGAGTTGCCTTGGCCCGCGAAGTCATTGCTAGTGGCAAGGCCCTTGAAAAACTCAGACTGTTACAGGAGTACCAAAAATGAGTCAGGAATTTTTAGCACGAATCTTGGAGCAGAAGGCGCGTGAGGTCGAGCAGATGGAGCTGGAGGAAATCCAGCCCTTGCGCCAGACCTATCGCTTGGCAGAATTTTTGAAGAATCATCAGGAACGCTTGCAGGTAATCGCTGAGGTCAAGAAAGCTAGTCCTAGTCTGGGAGATATCAATCTCGATGTGGATATCGTGCAACAGGCCCAGACTTATGAAGCGAACGGAGCAGTGATGATTTCTGTTCTGACAGATGAAGTTTTCTTTAAAGGGCACCTGGATTATCTACGGGAGATTTCCAGTCAGGTACAGATTCCAGCGCTCAACAAGGACTTTATCATCGATGAAAAGCAAATCATCCGTGCTCGCAATGCAGGTGCGACAGTCATCCTGCTCATTGTGGCTGCCTTGTCAGAAGAACGTCTCAAGGAACTGTATGACTACGCGACAGAGCTTGGTCTGGAAGTTTTAGTGGAGACTCATAATCTAGCTGAACTAGAAGTGGCTCACAGACTTGGTGCCCAGATTATCGGGGTCAATAACCGCAACTTGATCACCTTTGAAGTTGACTTGCAGACCAGTGTAGACTTGGCTAAACATTTCAAAGATGATTGCTTGTACATTTCTGAATCTGCTATTTTCACAGGGCAGGATGCGGAACGAGTAGCGCCATACTTTAACGGAATTTTGGTAGGGACAGCTCTTATGCAGGCAGAAGATGTGGCTCAGAGAATCAAGGAGTTGCAGATTGACAAAGGTTAAAATTTGCGGACTATCGACCAAAGAAGCGGTAGAAACAGCCGTGTCAGCAGGAGCAGACTATATCGGTTTTGTCTTTGCACCTAGTAAAAGACAGGTGACCTTGGATCAGGCTGTTGAGCTGGCAACGCTTATTCCTGCAGGTGTCAAAAAGGTGGGTGTATTTGTTTCACCAAGTCGGGCAGAACTGCTAGAAGCGATTGACAAAGTTGGCTTGGACTTGGTTCAAGTTCATGGTCAGGTGGCAGATGATTTATTTGAGAATTTGCCTTGTGCCAGTATTCAGGCTGTGCAGGTGGATGGAGAGGGACATGTACCCAATTCTCAGGCAGACTATTTACTCTTTGATGCCCCTGTGGCAGGGAGTGGCCAGACCTTTGACTGGGCTCAACTGGATACGACAAAACTAGCTCAGCCATTTTTCATCGCAGGTGGTCTTAATGAAGACAATGTAGCAAAAGCAATTCAACACTTTACTCCCTATGCAGTAGATGTATCAAGTGGAGTGGAGACAGACGGACAAAAAGATCATGAAAAGATTAGAAGATTTATAGAGAGGGTAAAGCATGGCATATCAAGAACCAAATAAAGATGGATTTTACGGAAAATTCGGCGGACGTTTCGTCCCAGAAACATTGATGACAGCAGTTTTGGAGTTGGAGAAGGCCTACCGTGAAAGTCAGGCAGACCCAAGTTTCCAAGAGGAATTGAACCAACTCTTGCGCCAGTATGTAGGACGTGAAACTCCTCTTTACTACGCAAAAAACTTGACCCAGCATATCGGCGGAGCCAAGATTTACCTCAAACGGGAAGACCTTAACCATACAGGGGCCCACAAGATTAACAATGCCTTGGGACAAGTTCTTCTGGCTAAACGCATGGGTAAAAAGAAAATTATTGCTGAAACAGGTGCTGGTCAGCACGGTGTGGCAACTGCAACTGCTGCAGCCCTCTTTAACATGGAATGTACCATCTATATGGGTGAAGAGGATGTTAAACGCCAAGCCCTCAATGTTTTCCGTATGGAGCTTTTGGGAGCTAAGGTTGAGGCAGTGACAGATGGTTCGCGCGTGCTCAAGGATGCGGTCAATGCAGCCCTTCGTTCATGGGTGGCTAATATCGATGATACCCACTATATCCTTGGTTCTGCCTTGGGGCCTCATCCTTTCCCAGAAATCGTTCGTGACTTCCAAAGTGTCATCGGTCGAGAAGCTAAACAACAGTACCGCGATTTGACAGGACAAGATCTGCCAGATGCCTTAGTAGCCTGTGTTGGAGGTGGTTCAAATGCTATCGGTCTCTTCCATCCATTTGTGGAAGATGAGTCTGTAGCTATGTATGGAGCTGAAGCAGCTGGATTTGGTGTGGATACGGAGCACCATGCAGCTACCTTGACCAAGGGTCGTCCTGGTGTTCTTCACGGTTCTCTCATGGATGTGCTCCAAGATGCCCATGGTCAAATTCTTGAAGCCTTCTCTATCTCAGCAGGTTTGGACTATCCTGGTATCGGTCCAGAACATTCTCACTACCACGATATTAAACGTGCCAGCTATGTTCCTGTGACGGACGAAGAAGCCTTGGAAGGATTCCAACTCTTGTCTCGTGTGGAAGGGATTATCCCAGCCTTGGAATCTAGTCATGCTATCGCCTTTGCGGTGAAATTAGCCAAAGAACTGGGTCCAGACAAATCCATGATTGTTTGTCTATCAGGTCGTGGGGACAAGGATGTGGTTCAAGTAAAAGACCGCTTGGAAGCAGACGCAGCAAAGAAGGGAGAAGCTCATGCCTAAGACACTAACAGAAAAATTGAACGCTATTAAAGCAGCTGGAAAAGGAATTTTCGTTCCCTATATCATGGCTGGTGACCACGAAAAAGGTTTGGATGGACTCGGAGAAACAATCCACTTTTTAGAAGATTTGGGTGTCTCTGCAATTGAAGTGGGTATTCCCTTTTCAGACCCTGTTGCAGATGGTCCTGTGATCGAAGAAGCTGGCTTGCGTAGTTTAGCCCACGGGACTTCGACACAAGCTTTGGTTGAAACCTTGAAAACCATTCAAACAGAGGTTCCGCTGGTCATCATGACCTACTTCAACCCCCTCTTTCAGTACGGTGTGGAGAACTTTGTCAAAGATTTGGCAGATACAGCGGTTAAGGGCTTGATTATTCCAGACTTGCCTCATGAGCATGCCAACTTTGTAGAACCATTTTTGGCAGATACAGACATTGCTTTGATTCCTCTAGTTAGTTTGACGACAGGGATTGAGCGCCAGAAAGAGTTGATTGATGGGGCAGAAGGATTCGTCTATGCGGTTGCCATCAATGGGGTGACAGGGAAATCTGGCAATTACCGTGCAGACTTGGACAAGCACTTGACACAACTTCATCAAGTGGCCGATATCCCAGTCTTGACAGGTTTTGGCGTATCTAGTCAAGCCGATGTAGAACGCTTCAATGCGGTATCAGATGGCGTTATCGTCGGTTCGAAAATTGTAAAAGCTCTCCATGAAGGAGAGCCAATTCAGGACTTTATCAAACAAGCAGTAGCTTACCAAAAATAATCACACAAGCAGCAAGTAAGAGGAAAGGCACGAAAGGAAGTCTTTCCTTTTTCTTTTGTAGGAGAAAGGCTAGTTTTAGATATCATTTGCTAATTACTCTGATATATAACTTTAAGAAAAAGCTAATTATTGTAGTAATTTCTTTAAGAAAATGATATAATCATTAAAAAGTATTCGGAGGAGGAAGAATTATGTTGAATCAGGATCTCTTTGATTCGCTCAAGGCACAAAAAATTGTAGATACTTTGATGAAAGGTCAAAAAGATTATGTAGATGAACGTCTAGAAAAAAGAGAGACAATGAAAGTATCGAATGGTTATGCATGGACGCGACCTAATCATATTGATAATGCATTTGCATCAGCAGATTTGTTTGAGTATAAATTACAATTAGCAGGACAGACTTGGGGATATTTAGAATTTGAAACAAATACAGAAAAATATGGGAAAGTATTGTTAATTATAAAGGGTAAGAAGCGACTTACGAGCCAATTTCCTTTGGTACAAAAAAATAAGAGTGGCTACTTATTTGAATATGCTCGGATGAATACACTTTATCTTAATCAACATTCTTCCTACAAAAATGATGAAGATAGTCATTCTTTTCCAATTCAGATGGAGTTAGTTTCTGATGAAATGATTCAAGAAATTGAACAAGCTACTAAAAATTCGAATATCGAAAAATTTATGATTTTAACTTATGAGGCGGACTCGGAAAACAATATTATATCTGTAGATGTTGTTATGCCTGATGCACGAACTGGTCAGTTACACTTGATTCAGGATTTGTCTGAGTATATTCAATCAAGTTCGTACCATTTCGAAGAAGCAAAATATCAAGATATTCCTAATTTTTCAGAATTATCGGAAACAGAAGATTTTGAAATTATTCCAAGAATCGAAAAACAAGAAGGTCAAAAGTAGTAAGGAGTATGTAAATGTTTAATGGTCGGGTATTGAAAGAATTACGGCTGTTAAATGGTTTAAGTAGAGCAGAATTGGCTCAGAGAATTAATTTAACGGAACAAGCCATTTGGCAGTTTGAGTCCAACGAAACGAAACCTAAATTATCAACCAAAATGCATTTGGCCAACCAATTTCATGTTGATTTAACTTATTTTGAACAGGAAGAGGAGAGCATTCGATTTGATTCTTCTGTAATTGCCTTTAGAAATGCAGACCTAGCAACACGGAAAACAATAGATATTCAAACTATGTATTTACATAAGGTAGATAGTTTGATTGATTATTTTGAAAGTTTTGTAATTATACCTAATATTACAATTCATGACCTAAGTAATGTAGTGAGTGAATCTTATCATAAGGGAGAATCCATTGAGGAATTGGCTCTTTATGCCAGGGAAAAATTAGGCATTTCAAAAGATAATCATGATTTGCTTTATAAATTAGAACGTTCAGGCATCTATATCGTGGAACGATTAATTAATGGTCAAGCTGATGCTTATAGCGCATGGTCAAAATTGGGAAGACCTTATATTGTGTTGGGGACGAATAAATCCTCTGTACGTCGAAATTTTGACTTAGCTCATGAGCTAGGACATATTCTTTTACACAAATATAAAGATATGAATGAAGATGGCGATCGTTTGGAGCAAGAAGCAAATTATTTTGCATCATGTTTTTTATTGCCAAAAGAAGAGTTTTTAGTCAAATTTGAAGAGAGGGTTGGCAAGCGTGTCAGCAATCCTGATAGTTATATTTTATTGAAGTCGGATTTGAATGTTTCGATACAGGCTTTAGAGTATCGAGCTTTTAAGTTAGGATTATTGACTCCAAAGCAACATTCTTACTTTTATCGTCAAATTGCGCAAAAAGGTTACAAAATGATTGAACCTCTGGATGATCAAATTTTTGTTAAAAAACCAAGCAAAGTAAAGAGTATTCTGGACGTCGTTTTGAGTAATCATCTAGTCAGTCTAGCGACTATAATGTCTAAACAAAGTATTCGTTTACAGTTTATAAGCGAAATATTTTCAGTCGAAATGAAATTTTTTGATCAGTATCAAGAAGATAAAAGAACGGATCAATTTGATAATATCATTCCTTTGTATAAAAGAAATAATTTATAATTTATAATTTAACTGTGAAATAATTTCATGAAGGACATATGATAAAAATTGGACTTTATCAAACAAGCAGTAGCTTACCAAAAATAATCAAACAAGCAGCGAGTAAGAGGAAAGGCACGAAAGGAAGTCTTTCCTTTTTCTTTTGCAGGAGAAAGGCTAGGATGCCCGTCGCAGAAGCAAACTGAATCAAGATCAGTAACTCCGTTACACTAAAGACGAGAGCGCAAGAAGCTAAAAAGAGGAAATCCCCTGCACCCATGCGGATATCGATAAAATGAGCCAAAATTCCAAGAGCAAGGAAGGAGACCATGACTAGATTCCAACCAGAGGAAGTCATGAGGATTAGGTGGAAAGTCATCCAGACCAGTAAGGGATATTCCTGATGGTGAAAGTCGTAGATGCCCAAGGTAAAACCCGCAGTGATTAGGATGACTTGACTCAAGGAAAGCAATTCCCAAGACCAAGCCAGAAAGAGGAGCCCTAAGCCTAGTTCCAAAAGGGCATACCAGACAGGATAGCGAACCTTGCAGTAGCGACAGCGAAAGCGATTAAAGACCTGCGAGAGAATCGGAATCAAGTCTAAGGGACGCAAGCGAGTCTGACAGGAATCGCAGTGACTAGCAGGTTGGATAATGGATTGCTCAGGAAAACGGTCAATAACCAAACCAAGAAAGGAAGCGAGAATGCTCCCGACAAGAAAAAAATAAATATCAATCATACTTATCTATTCGTAAAAAATAGAAGAAGTAGTATAATGGAGAAACATAGATAAGATGGTGGGGCAAAGATGATAATTCGTTTTGAAGAAAAGGTGAGCACAGAAAACGCTCAGCTCGTATGCCAATGGTCCAACTCCCTTGGCAAATCCTTTCAAGAACAATGGATGGGAACAATGATTCCTTTTCCCTTGACCATTCAAGTTTTGCAAGAGTTGGAAGGGATCTTTTCAATCTTTGAAGGACAAGAGTTTGTGGGGCTTATCCAAAAAATCAGATTGGAAAATAGCAATCTTCATATCGGACGATTCTTTATCAACCCCCAGAAACAGGGGCAAGGCTTAGGTAGTCAGGCTTTAAGGAAATTTGTTAGTTTGGCCTTTGAAAATGGAGATATAGATAGTATTTCTCTAAATGTCTACGAGGCAAATCAAGCAGCCAAGCACCTTTACCAAAAAGAAGGATTTGAAATCGTTCAAACCATTGAAGTACCTGTACGGAAATACCTTATGAAAAAGTTTAGATAGAAAGCAAAAAAGCCTTGGTTTCAAGGCTTTTTTATGTTATAAACTCATTAAAACAACTCCCAGTAGGGTGTGGAATGTTTTTTAGTCTGTGTCATATAAAAATAAATAGAATGAATAGCTATAGCTAGAGCCAAAATGGTTGCAATACTCACTACTATTATAGGATTAGAAGCAAAGATTAAAGAGAGAATCAAAGCAGCTAGATAGAGTGTCGCTTGGAGCCAGTAGTAACTTTTCGAATAGCGAAGATAGTGTTTGTTATAGGGCCCATTTGCTAGGACAGCAGCTTGGAAGAGGCCCATTCCGATATAAAAGAAGCTGGTTGCAAAGAGACGATTAGCTTCAGGATTTAGAAGAAAACTCATCGAAACGGTCATCATAAGAAGTCCAAAGAAAATAGGATAGTGACTGTAAATTAGAAATAGTCCCTTTTGATTAGATTCTTCATCAATAGCATGGTCAAATTGAACAAAATAAAACAAGAACAGAGAAAGCATAATAATGAAATAAAGAACCGAATAAATCGAGAAATTCTCGATTGTAAAGAAGTTAACTAGCCCCATAATCATCTCTCCAAACGTAATAATGACAAGAAGGGAGAGGCGCTCGATTAAATGGGGGAGAACTATCTGGAAATGATCATCTTTACTAATCGAGGTAATTGGGGTAATAAATGTTAGCAGAATACTAGCATAAAGGATATAGACTCCAACGTAAATAGGAAGAAGAGCTGCTAGATAGATTTCTAAACTTCGTAGACCTGTTATCCATAGAAGACCTTTGATACTTTCCCGATGAACATTATCGGTTGATTTTTTAAAAAACTCAACCAAATATTGAAAAAATAAGGTAAGGGTTAATGAACCAATAGCCCAACAGACATAATGAAAATATTGTTGCCAATCATCTTTAATCATATTGGATATAAAGAGTAAAAGTCCCATATTGATAAACATGATTAGCATGTTAAATAAAGAGTTCTTTCCATAGCGATTGGTATAAACGGTTTGAATCATCCAGGCATTGATGAGAAGCAAGACAGCCATGAAAAAATCAAGCAAAGAATTCCAAGTCAAAATACCGTTATGAAGATGGTGAATTAAAGCAGTTACTTTTGAAATCGCAAAAACAAAAACTAGGTCATAAAAAAGCTCTGAAAATTCTACCCGTTTGTGTTTGATAAGGTTTGTCATCATAAGACCTTTCTATATAAAATGTACAATTTATTATAACAGAAAATGACAATGAAAGAGAAGGACATTCTTGAATAACTTCGTGTGGCGTAAATTGTCAAATCCTTGACTTCTTTTGTCATTTACTTGTCAGTTTCTGTTTTGTATAATAGTCTCATAAATCAAATGAAATAAAGAGTAAATCATTATGTCAAACAAAAAAGTTATCTTAGTTACAGGCGCTTCATCAGGTATGGGAAAATTTTCAGCCCAAGACCTTATCAAAGCTGGTCACACAGTTTACGCTGTTGCTCGTAGTATCGATAAAATGAAAGACCTAGAAGCAATGGGTGGCCATATCATGAAAATGGACGTCACAAACGAAGAGGATATTGAAAGAGTTGTAGCAAAAGTGATTGAAGAGCAAGGTCGTATCGACGTTCTTTGGAACAATGCAGGTTACGGACTCTATGGTCCTGTCGAAGACCTTGCAATGGAAAAAGCGCAACAACAGTTTGAAGTCAATGTCTACGGTGTAGCCCGTTTGACGAAGAAAGTTTTGCCATATATGCGCCAACAAAAGGATGGTCTGATCATCAACACATCATCAATGGGTGGTAAAATTTACATACCACTGGGTGCTTGGTACCATGCTTCAAAACACGCTATTGAAGGTTTTAGCGACTGTCTCCGTATGGAAGTCAAGGAATTTGGCATCAAGGTGGTTGTTTTAGAACCTGGAATGATTAATACTGGATTTAACGCAACAGTTGGTCAAAACTTCTCTTATGAATCTAAAAATGGAGCATACAGTCGTTTGGTCAACGGCTATATCAAAGCTATGGAGAACAACCCAACACCAGGATCAAATCCAGAAGTCATTTCACGTACCGTTCTTAAAATTATCAATGCTCGTAACCCTAAAACTCGTTACCTTGTTGGCCGTGGAGGAAAACTTTTAGTAGCCATCCGTCGTATCTTTGGAGATGAATTCTTTGATCGTATGATGTTGATGTCAATGCGTTAATAGAATGGAGAAATCTCAGTCAACTGTATATTGAAAATTTAAGCCTTATAGGGCTGGATCTGAAAATGATTCTGCAATTGGCTAATCTACCAGATGGCACTTGGAAAGAGGAGATGAACCTCTCAACTCTGGATTATTACCATCTCTTAACAGCTTTTGATCAGGTGGCCGATGATGAGCAAATCATAGCCATGAGCCGCATCAAGAACATTCAGATGTTTATGCCGCCATTTTTTGCGGCCCTATCTTCTAAAAATGGTCTCGCAGCTATAGAGCATTTTGCCAAATACAAGAAGATTACAGGTCCGATTGTCGTAAACATAGAAGTCTTTGATGAGCTTGTCCGTGTGAGCTATCGTTATGATTATTCAGGTTTAGACCTGCCTCGTTTTGCAGTGCTTAATGAACAGCTCTTGTTGCTTGATTTGATTCGGACGGGAACAGGTGAAGAGATTATCCCTGTACACGTTGGGACTCCATATTCTTACGAGGAAGCTAGTGTTGGTATTTTTGGCTGCCAAGTGGAAGTAATGGAAAGGAATGAACTGGTCTTTAACAAAGCTGACTTGGAGAAACCTTTCCTCACGGCCAATAATGTTATGTTGGACTACCTAGAGCCTCAGCTTAAGGAACGCTTAGCAGAAGCAATGACTAGTGAAAGTTTCACAGGTATTGTCCAGCAAAAACTCTACCATGCTATTCCAAGTGGTTTCTTTACCATTGAAGATATAGCAGCGTCACTAGGCATTAGCAGTCGCACCTTACAACGGAACCTGACTGCAGAAGGAACTAAATTTAATCAAGAATTACAAAATGTTCAAAAAATCCTAGCCTTTAGTTATTTCAAAAATCCAGAAATGACAACAGAAGATGTCGCCTATTTGCTAGGCTATTCGGAAGTCTCATCTTTTTCACGAGCCTTTAAAAAGTGGACCGGACAAACTATTTCAGAATATAGAAATCTGCATCATTGATAGAAAAACGCCCCTAAAGGCGTTTTTTCAGTGCTAAGACTACACAAAAAAGCCTTGATTCCAAGGCTTTTCCTGTTGTATTTAGATGCCCCCTACATGTAAATTAGCGTTAAAATAAGTTAAAATAAATAAGTGAAAAGCGATTAAATCAAGATATTATCACACGCTAGTTAGTATTGAAATTGAGGAAATTGACCAGTAGTTGACCAAATAAATTTTTAGTTTTCACTATAATTTCTAAGTTTTAGAATTTAATAATCACAATTTTTTATACATAGTTCGATACCGTGTTCGGCGCAATTGGTATAGTCCGATATTCATTCTCAAAAATGGTTTAAATAGCGTAGTCTTTTAAACTAATTTTGTGAATCCAAAAAATCTTCCTATTTATAATAAGAAGATTTTTTTATTATTCTAATTCTTTCTACGTACTGTTACAAGTCCAAATGCTCCAAAAATTGCACCGAGTAGCAACATTGCAACACTTGATGACTCTCCAGTATCAGGCAATGATTTTGCACGTTCTACTCGTGAGTATGTCACTTTTTCATTTTCTAGTGCTTTAACGGCTGGAGCTGAATATGCTTGTTGTTTATCTTTTGTTTGCTCTTTATCTTTCACAACAACATCTTCTTTATCATCCAAAGCAACATCTTTAGCTGATTGTGAACCTGTCTTCGATTTATCAACAGTTTCTTTATTATTTTCTGCTGGCAAAGTATTAGAATTTGAGTCTACAGCAACAACAGTTCCATCTGGTAGAGTTGCAACTACATTATCTTTAGCTTTGTTTTCTAAGTCTAGCAACTTATCAAACTCTTCTTGGATTTCAGCTAATTTAGCTTGTTCAGCTTTCAATTTAGCTGTAACTGTGTCCAATTTATCTTGTGCCAATTTTGCAGCAGATTTTGCTTGAGTTAGTTTTGTTTCCAAATCAGCTACTTTTGCTTGCGCATCTGCAAGATTTTTATCTGCGTTTAGATAAGCACTCAATTCTGTCGCAATTGCTTTTGCGTCTGACACCAATTTGTCTTTTTCTTCATGTAGTTTCGCTTGTTCAGTTTGAAGAGCAGTCAACTTGTTTTCTTCAGCTTGCAATTTTGCTTGCGCATTTGTAAGAGCTGTTTCAGCATCATTTTGAGCTGTTTTAGCTGTAGCTAGTTCCGCTTTAGCTGTTTCAAGAGCTGTTTCTTTTTCAGCTTGGCTTCTTGAGAAATTTTCAACAGCTTGTTCAGCAGTTGCTTTACGTTCTTGTGCATTTTTCAAAGCAAGGTTCGCAAGTTGCAAGTTCTTTTCAGCGACTTCTGTTTGAAGTGGACTAGCTGATTTACTTGCCAATTCTTTTTCAGCTTCTGTTTTAGCTTCAAGTGCAGAAGCATATTTGCGTGAAGCTTCTGCCAATTCTGCTTTAGCATTTGTAAGAGCAGTTTGAGCTTGACTGTTTTGTTTTTGGGCTTCAGCTAGTTTTGCTTCAAGTTGGGCAAGGTCATTTGATTTAGAAACTGGAGTTCCTTCATTTGAAAATGCTGTAATCATGTAATAACGACCATTGATATTAGCTACATCAATACCAACATATTTTGCAAAGTTTAGGTTTGCATAAAGGTGTCCCCATGGGCGACGTTTATCGGCATTTGAAACTCCATCAAGATATGTTGTGAACATCAAATTGTTGTATACAGCTTGTTTTAGTTCATACATATTTGAAATATCAGAACGCATTGAAGCAACGTTTTCAACAGCATTAGGTACGTGACCATGAACCATTGGATCTAATCCACGTTTTTCATATTTTTCAGCTTGTGTTGACGCTAAAGTAACAGCTTCTTTAGTTGTTCCTGTTTCTGATTCTACGTTAAATGAATTCTTAAATGCATTTCTGATTTGTTTCAATCCATTGATGTAAAATTCTGAGACTTCAAGTTTTTGGGAATCTGTCAAATTGTCAATATCAACTGGACGATTTAAATCAGTTTTATCATATTTGACATTAGAATTTGATTGTTTAACAATATCAGCTACAGAATTGAGAATCAAATCATCTAAATCATTTTTGATTGCATTGTTTTTGTTAGCTTTTTCTAATTTTAATAGTTGTCCAAATGTTACAACATTTGAAGACACATCAGCTGATTTCAATACATCTGCTGAAAATCCATTATACACATTTGATGGAATAGTGAATGTTGGATTTGGAATGTTCATTCCTTCAGATTTATTTAACTTAGCTTTTTCTGCATCCAATGCAGTTTGAGCTTCTTTTTCTTTAGACGCTGTTGCATTTGCTTTTTCTTGGATAGAATCCACTTTGTTTTGGTCGGCGTCCATCATTTCTTTAGCTAATTTCAAGGCGTCATTTTTGACATTCACATTGTTTGTAGCTTGTTTGATGGCATCTGCGCGGTTGCTATCTGCTTTTTTAGCGGTTTCGACAGCTGTTGTTGCGCTTGAAATATTGGCATTGGCTTGTTCAATATCTTTTTCAGCTTGGGCAAGTGAAGCTTTTGCTTCGCCAAGTCCTGAACCATTTAGCGCGTCTTCAGCTGATTTTATATTTGCTTCTTTAGCGGTTACTGTTTTATCCGCTTCAGCTTTCTTACTTGTTGCGCTTGCAACGTTAGCTGTTTCAGTTGCTACAGTCTCAGTTTGAGCTTTAATGGCTTCAGTAGACGCTTCAGTTGCTTTTTGATTGGCTTCTTGAGCTTTTACATTAGCGTCTTGTTTAGCTTTTGTAGCAGTGATATTTTCTTCTGTAGCATTTGCTTTAACAGCTTCAGCTGATTTCAAATCCTCTTTAGCGCTTGTTAAAGCAGTTTCAGTAGTTGTAACAGCTTGGTTAGCAGAAGTAGCTTCAGCTTTTGCTGTTTCACTTTCAGTTTCAACTTGCTTAACAGTAGACGCTTGAGCATCAAGAGCAGGCTTGACATCAGAAGATTTCTTCATTTCTGGTTTTGCATCAGCTACAGGTTTTGAAACAAGAGCTGGTTCGTTTACAGCAGTTGCATCAACTGCTGTTGTAGTAGTTGTTTCCTGAGCAAATGCAGTTCCACCAACTGATGCAAGCGCAATAGCTGTTGAAGTTGTGAGGGTTTTCAGTTTCTTCATCATTTTCTCCTTTGATGGCTGATAAAATGAGCTAATTTTTATAGTTTTACTACACTATTTTATCATTATATAGTGCAATATTCAACACTTATATATTATACAAGTGTAATTTGTACTACTTATTATTTATAATGTTTATCTTTAAAATAATAGTGAAGGTAAACAATTATGAATCAAAACAACTTACAAACTTTTATTGCAAAAAGAATTAGATATTTACGATTAACAAAAGGGCTAAGCCAAGAAAAACTTTCCGAATTAGCTGGCTTAGGCTCGAAACATATCCACAACATAGAAAATGAAAAATATAATTTTCAAATACAAACACTGAATAAAATACTTATAGCTCTTGAAGTAGATGAAAAAACATTTTTTAATTTCGGTTTTCCAGAAAAGAGTAAAGAAATTGAAAATATTATCAATCAACTTGAACAGATACCAGAACCACAAAAAACAGATATAATTGATGCAATAGCAACCTTATTGAATAACATAAACAACCGCTAAGGAAAAATCTTAGCGGTTTATTTTTACTCCAAAATTATCCTCTAAATTGCTTAGAAAATCCTCTCTCCAAAAAGAGTCATTTATATTCTTGTAAAATTCGACTAAATACCATTTAAACGAAATTTCAGTTATAACTCTATTTTTATTTTCTTTTTCAATCTTTTCTTTATACTTGTTACACTGATATTTTTCAAATTCATATATTTTATCGGCAAGAGAAGAAATCACGTTTTTGTTTGCTTGCTTCATATAAAATTTTTTAAACTTACTAACAGATTCTTCAATTTCAAAAGATAATGTGAATTCTTGATTCTTTAAATTATTATAAAATTCTTCTACTTCTTTTAATCTACTATTGTAAGAATCCAATGCCAATTCTGGTGCTACAGACTGTAATATTTCTGTCCGCCCCCGAATATCCTCTAATAATTCACCTACTTTTTCAGCTTGTTCAATGCATAATTTCTGATTTTCAAACCAATCTTCTTTTAATCTTTGTTCAAATTCTTCTAATAAAGTATTTATAGTTAACTCAAAATTAGTCTCCAACATTTCTTCATTAATTAATTGCATAATTGTTGATTTAGTACGCGGCTGAATATGAAAAATTTTTATCGGTAGTTGACGTCTTTCAATTTCCAGCTTTAATGAGAAAAGATAATCTTCATTCATTAAATACGCAGGTTTCCCAGAGTTTTTAAATTCTTCTCTAATTTTGTCTTCTGTTGTTTTAAAACCTTCCCGTTGTAATTGCTTCACTAGCTTATCTTCTTTTTTATAGAGATTATCCCAACTCGAGAGAATTTTGGAATTTTTCCCAAATTTTGGAAATACATATAAAGTTTCAACTACCTCATCGCCTTGAAAATTTATGTATGATTCAATTATATGTTCTCCCTCTGGAAGTTGCCTATATTGTCCTAGTACATCTTTTTTCAAAATATCACGAATTTGTTTTTCAGTTATATCCATATAAAATTCTTTTTCTATTCTTCCGCTAGGATAACTTCTAATATAATCCAAAGCTTCTTTTACATTATAATATTTTTCTTTCAATATAATGCCCTCCTTATCGTTATTTTCAGCTTATCAAATAAAATCTCCTAATGCAAATTTTTTATTTTTCCCTTATGGTGCATTTGACGACTCGAATTTTTAATCGTGATACACTTGAAATGTAAATAAAGAAGCTTCAAATATTTACAAGAAAATTAATAAAAGGAGCTAGCTTTAAGCTAGCATAGGTACATTAACATGGTTAACACCAATCAAAACTTACTACAAAGTGGCTTATTTGGAAGCAACTCAAATCAATCAGGCGATTCAATTGTAAACGACCGCCGTACTGCCCCAGCTCTTACTAATATTTCAACTTGTGTAGCTGTAAGTGTTACAGAGCCAAAGCCATTCTTTCCGATTGTGGGATTTGAGAAAAATAGTAATGGTAAAAACGAGCCCACTGAAAAAGTCATCAACTTGATGGCTTTTTTGTTATACTAGAGATGAGGTGAAATCATGCTTGATAATCAGTTAACTATGGATGTCAG
>NZ_NCVK01000006.1 GCF_002096845.1 Streptococcus mitis | reverse complement strand
CAATAAACGGAAAAGTTTTAGTAGAAATCACAGACGTTTATGTAAATGGTGAATTGCAATCAAGTACAGAAAGAGAATTATCACGTATTGAACCGCAATCTAAGAAGGTTTATCGAGGAACAAAACAGGTATCTCACGTTCCGGATGTTGCACCAATTGAGGTTAATAGAATCGAACGTAATAATATTACGAAAGAGCATCCAGAGAGTTCTATTGTGATAAATACTAAGTTAGAGCCAGTAGTGATGAATCAATCGTCTTCTGAACCTCTTTCGTCAAAAGAAACAACCATAAGAACTAAGGGTTATTTACCAAATACAAGTAGTGAATATAGTTATGGTTTTGAGTTGGCAGGTATTATTGCTTTAGCAACGGCTCATTTTGGAATAATCTCAAATAAGAGAAAGAAAAATATAAAAAACTAGTTATTAGTGATGGATTAACTCAACTTCAAGAATTATTCCACATTAAGACTAATGAGAAAGTTCTCAGAAGTGATATTCTTCTGGGGGCTTTTTCGATATTAAGAGAACTTAGAAAATTGTTGTGATACTTCTTTCAAGGAATATTTGGTAGGATTGGAGTGAAAAAAGATTAACTAGGAAAGAAGGAAGTATATGGAAGCCATTTATCAACGTGATTCGGATCAAGATGGATTAACTGATGCTCAAGAATTGGCGCTAGGAACCAATCCCTTAGAAAAGGATTTTCAAGACATAGACCAAATAAGTATAACTGAACCGTCATCAGTATTTATGGAAATGAAACAAAAGATTTCAGATATGATGGAGAGTCACTACAAGGAATTTATACAGGCTCTGATTAGTATTGAAACAGGGATTGAAAACCAACAAGACCTTGAAGATTTATATACTTACTACATGAGAACAGATGCCGTTTCTCTTTTGTCTAGTGATTTAGAAACCAGTCCTCAAGAGGTTGAAATGGAGATAGAGTTGTAGGGGAATCATGTGATTCTCCTATTTTCGTATAGATGAAAGGAGCGAGTATGGAAGTAATGCAATTATTGGCTATGTTTCGTGGAACAATTCCAAAAGATAGAGAGAAAATGGCCCTATTTCTTCGTTATCAAGCGCAACATTTTGATGAGAAATGGCAGGACTTGGTAGAGATTTTTTTGACTGAAGATGGCAAGATAGAAGAGATACCTCATGTCTATTCGTTTCATCAAGATATTATTTCTTTCCTAGAGGCTAGTTCTGAAAACAATGACCAAGATTTAGAAAGTTACACAAGAAATTTTGGACAAGCAGGTCTAAGTAAATTATCTCAATTAAGTAATTTTGAGAAAAACTTGGTGCTAGAAGTCGCAACCTATAATCTTTCCACTCGATTTTATACCCAATCTGAAAAAGAGAAGTTAGAACCATTAAGTGAGCTTGTATGTCATCAGAAACAGGATGTCAATTTAGTCAATGTCTATCGGGTTGCGAATAATCTATCTGACCGCATTAGTAGAGATATAGAGGAGTTTCTTCTAATGGTTGATTCCAAAGAACTAAAAAAAGAAGTTCTTGAGATTCATTTTGAAGAAAAAGAAGGAGATGTTCTAGCCTATTTGGGTTCAGAATTGATGGCTACTTTAGATACCGTTACGGATCTTGTCCATCATGAAGAAAACTACACACAACTCCCACTGACACAAAAGCTGAAGATTATTACTCATTTTGATGAAGTAAAGGCTATAAGAGAAAAGTCTAAGCAAGTAGAGGAAGCAGTCTTACCTTTAGATAATATTGGCAATGTAGAAGAAAATGTGGAAGTTCATTCCTTATTTAAAGTAGATAAAGTGGAGGAAAACAATCAAGAATGTGATTGGAACCATGCTTTAGATTTATTAGAATCAGTTCGCCCTCCACGGATTCATCTGGCAGATATTGAGTTTAAAATCGGTTCACGTTGGATTCCTCAATCCGTTTATGGTAAATTTGCCTTTGAATGTTTTACCAATCGTGAATTTGAATTGTCTTCGTCAGAGGTTGCACAGGTCATTGAAGTGAATCCTGTTGATGGACAGGTTCATTTAAGGACGTCATTTGCTTATCGCTATCCAAGTGCCAAAGATAGTAGTCTTGGAGTCGGTGGCTCACGTTATGATACAGGAAGAAAGATTTTTGAGAATTTACTTAATTCGAACCAACCGACGATTACCATGACGGTTACGGAAGGAGAAAAGAAAAAGACCATTACAGATTTGGAAAAAACCTCTGTTTTAAGAGCAAAAGAGCAACATTTACAAGAACTCTTTCAAGACTTTGTCTCACGGTATCCAGAAGTCCAACAAGTCATTGAAGAAAGTTATAATCGTCTTTATAATCGAACGGTTAGTCGAGAGTATGACGGTAGTCATCTAGTCATTGATGGCTTGGCACAAAACATCAGTCTTCGTCCTCATCAAGAGAATGCCATTCAAAGAATCGTAGAAGAAAAAAGAGCCTTATTAGCTCATGAGGTAGGTTCAGGAAAGACCTTGACCATGCTTGGTGCTGGGTTTAAATTAAAGGAGTTGGGGATGGTTCATAAGCCCTTGTATGTAGTCCCCTCTAGTTTGTCTGCTCAATTTGGCCAAGAAATCATGAAATTTTTCCCTACTAAAAAGGTCTTTGTGACTACTAAGAAAGATTTTGTGAAGGCGAGAAGAAAACAATTTGTTTCTCGTATTATTACAGGAGATTACGATGCCATTGTCATTGGGGATTCTCAATTTGAAAAAATCCCTGTCAGTAAAGAAAGACAGATGAATTATATCGAGGATAAACTCAATGAACTACGAGAGATTAAAACACATTCTGAAAATAAGTATACCGTTAAAGAAGCGGAACAATCAATTAGTGGTTTAGAGAGACAATTGGAAGAACTGCAACGCTTCAATCGTGATAGCTTTATTGATTTTGAAAACCTAGGAATTGATTTTCTTTTTGTGGATGAAGCACATCACTTTAAAAATATTCGTCCGATTACTGGACTGGGAAATGTAGCAGGGATTACCAATACAACTTCTAAGAAGAATGTGGATATGGAAATGAAGGTTCGACAGATTCAGGAAGAACATGATTTTAAGAATATTGTCTTTGCGACAGGAACACCCGTTTCCAATTCTATTAGTGAGTTATACACTATGATGAACTATATTCAACCAGATATCTTAAAACGCTATCAAGTTGATTATTTTGACTCTTGGGTAGGTGCTTTTGGAGAAATTCAAAACTCTATGGAATTAGCTCCTACAGGGGATAAGTACCAACCGAAGAAACGTTTTAAAAAATTTGTCAATCTACCTGAGTTGATGAAAATCTATAAAGAAACAGCTGACATTCAAACACAAGATATGTTGGATTTACCTGTTCCAGAAGCTCATATTATCCCTATTGAGAGTGAGTTAACCGAAAACCAGAAACTCTATTTAGAAGAATTGGTTATGCGTTCAGATGCGGTCAAATGTGGAACAGTTGATCCGAGCCAGGATAACATGTTAAAGATAACGGGCGAGGCACGGAAACTAGCTATTGATATGCGTTTATTGGACTCTAGCTATAGTCTAGCAGACAATCATAAACTGCTTCAGGTAGTGGATAATGTTGAGAGAATTTATCGTGAGGGAATGGAAAATAAGGCTACTCAGATGATTTTTTCAGATATTGGCACACCTAAGAAAAAGGATAATGGCTTTGATGTCTATTCTGAAATAAAGGCTTTATTAGTTGATAGAGGAATCCCTAGTAAGGAAATTGCCTTTGTACATGATGCCAATAGTGATGAAAAGAAGAATAGTTTGTCTCGAAAGGTCAATGCAGGAGAAGTACGGATTCTCCTTGCCTCAACTGAAAAAGGAGGAACAGGTTTAAATGTTCAGAGCAAGATGAAAGCAGTCCATCACCTGGATGTACCGTGGAGACCAAGTGACATCCAGCAACGCAATGGACGGATTATCCGACAGGGAAATGAAAACAAGGAAGTAGATATTTACCACTATATTACCAAAGGTTCGTTTGATAATTATCTATGGGCAACTCAGGAGAACAAACTCCGCTATATTAAGCAGATTATGACTTCTAAGGAGCCGATTCGTGCTGCAGAAGACATTGATGAACAGACTATGACAGCTTCTGATTTTAAGGCACTAGCAACAGGTAATCCTTATCTCAAATATAAGATGGAACTAGAGAATGATCTAACCCTATTAGAAAATCAGAGACGCGCCTTCCAACGTAGCAAGGATCACTATCGTCATACAATCTCTTACTGTGAAGAAAATATGCCCATTCTTGAGAAACGATTAAGCAAGTATGAAGGCGACATTCAACAGTCTGAAATGTCGAAAGACCAGGCATTTTCTATGACAGTTGGCAAGCAAGCTTTTGATCAACGAGCTGAAGCAGGGGAATCCCTACATCGTCTTATCCGTCATAATCAAGCTGACAGCAAAGAATTCCGAACCCTAGCAAGTTATCGAGGATTTGACATTAAAATGCTTAGTCTTCCAACAAATCAACCTCTTCCTGAAACTTTCTCTGTTAAGATTGTAGGAGAAAATCAGTATTCTGTCAGTTTAGATTTGTATTCTCCTTTGGGGACAATTCAAAGACTCCAACATACGATAGACCACATTAAAGATGACCAAGTGAAAACTCAGAACTTATTGGATGAACTAAAGGATAAATGGATTACTGCTAAGGTAGAAATTGAGAAAAATTTTCCAAAGGAAGAGGATTATCAAACTAAAAAGGCCGAATACGATGTACTCGCGCCATTGATTGAAACAGAAACGGATTTAGATATTATTGATCAGGCCTTACGACAATTCCACGAAAAAGGAAAAGAAAAGCAGGAGCAACTTTCTTTTGAATTGGATTAAAAAATAGATACAAATAGCGGACAAGAAAAGAAAAGCGCGGTAAAATAAAGATAGAAAGAAACGAGGTAACGATTATGATGGAAGATACCTATTATCAATTAGAAGAGGCTTTGGTACAGGGATTTCAAACACCTGAAGAATACCAAGCCTACAAGGAGCTAAAGGAACATTATGAGGAAGTGACAGGCGATTACAGCTTTTCCAAACGAGAACTCACTAGTCAATTGGAAATCGCTCTTCAGAATCACCGAGGTGTGGACTTTGAAGATCATGAGAAAGAGGAGTATTTGGACTTAGTTCAAAAGCTAGAGGAATTTGATTCCTCTCTTGCCACCCATTACCGTCAGTTGATTAATTAGGAAGGAACAAGTCATGAATGATTTACTCCTTATCCCGGTAATTTTTATAGCAGTAGGAGGAATTCTCATTCTTTTATGGAGACTCTTTCTTATTGCCAGTGGACTTTTCCTTATGGGTTTTATCAGTTTTCTTATTTTCGTGGAGGTCTATGGAATTTATTTGTTCTTTACTGAACCTACTTTATATTTTGATGATATCAGACAACATGGTTTAACTAGTTTTACGGCTGTGTACCTTTTCATCAATCTGATGTTGGTTCTAGGATTTAGTTGGCGCTTCATTAACTTCATAAATAAGAAAAAAATGTGAACTTTTTAGATAGTCAAAAGACTTTATCTGAATCTAAATTCGGATAAGGTTTTTTATTTGCCTTGATTCTTTCATATACTTCATAGCTAAATTGGAGTAATAATTTATGAAAATCATTATCCTCACTATTATTACCTGTATTTATGGCTTGTCTATGTCGTTCAATATGAGAAAGAGCTCTTCTCAAATTTTCTTCTTTTAATTTGTTCATATTTATATCATAAGCTGAAGACAGCTAGTTTTGATATTTTTCTCTGAACTGTACGATTTTGCTTCTTAAATGTAGGAATCACCTTTCGTTGTGGTGTGATAAAACTTACAAGTTCTTTTTGTTATTCTTGACCTAGTTTTTATAGAAAGAAGGTCTAAGATGCTAAATAAAGTCAAAACTAAAGCCTTAATTAGTGTTGGAGCAGTGGCTGCAACTAGCTTTATTCTCATGATGGGATATACTGTTGGTCAACATTCTACTGCTAAACAAAGTCGTAAAGAGATTGAATTGGCTGCAGCTAAACTTGTAGAGGATAAACAAGCAGAAGATAAAACCAGCATTTTGTCATCGGATACAGTAAAAGAATTTTTGACTCAGTACTATACGAAAGAAAAGCTAGGGGAAAATAATACACGTATTCAACCTTATATGACTGAATCGGCTTATTCTCAAGAATTGTCAAGTCAAAATGATGCCATGAACCAAGTGTATAAGGATTATATTTTAGATTATCATTTTGAAAAAGCTGATATCTTTGTCAATCAGACTACGAATCAAGCCATTGCCATGGTCTCTTATAATGTAACCTATGTATCCGATTTAAAGAATGCCAACCAATCAAAGACCAATCAGACAGAAACCAGAACGGTTAAATTGTCCTATTCTAAACTACCTGGTAAGTTATTGGTCAATCAAGTACAGGTTTGGAAATCTGGGTTAGATGATTTAGATAAGGCCACTCCCAAAACTCTAGAAGAATCATCATCAATACCATCACTGCCAAATACTACGACAAAATGATGATATTGCATGGAAATAGAAGAATGTAAGCAAATTTCAATTCTTGATGTAGCAAGTCGTTTGGGTATCTCCTTTAAACAAGTTTCTAGCAGTGTCTATGAACATCCTGAACACGATTCATTCCGAATTTTTTCGAATACCAATACTTTTAAATGGTTTTCAAGAGATATTCAAGGTGATGTCATTGATTTTGTTCGACTTGTTAAGGGAACTTCCTTTAAAGAAGCTCTAACTTTTCTTTCTGAAGAACCTTTTCAAAAAGAAGCTGTTCAAGAAAATAGAGATAGACCATTTTATTATCCTTTAAAGAGAGTAGAAGATTCTAGCTGTAGTCTGGCTAGATATTATTTAACAGAATGTAGAGAAATCTCAGAAGAAATCGTACAAAAGATGATTCAACAAGGTTTGATAGCACAAGCCAGTTGGAAAACAAATGAAACTGTTGAACCTGTTATTGTTTTTAAAAGTTTTGATCATCGTCACAAACTGCAGGCAGCAAGCTTACAAGGGATTTATAAGAATTACTCTCTTCCTAGAGAGAGGCTGAAAACGATTCTAAAAGGAAGCCATGGACATATTGGAATATCTTTTGATATTGGTAAACCAAATAGACTGGTCTTTTGTGAATCGTTCGTCGACTTAATGAGCTATTACGAACTGCATCAACAAAATCTAACAGATGTTCGTTTGGTATCTATGGAAGGATTAAAAAGGTCTGTTGTTGCTTATCAAACTTTACGACTGATAGCTGAAGAAAATCAGAAGTTGGAATTTTTAGATACAGTAATACCTTCAAAGTTATTGCCTTTGATGAATACAATTCGTGATACCACCACCTATTTCGATAATCATCCTGATTTATTGACACTTGCGGTAGATTGTGATGATGCAGGAAAAGATTTTTCTGATAAGTTATCTCAATCAGGATTTCCTGTTTTACTGGATTTACCTAATAATGAATCTGGGAAAGAAAAAGTAGACTGGAACGATATTCTTCGAGAAAAGAAATCAGATTTACAATTGATGATCGAGAATGCAAAAGAGACATTTGTAAATCCACCAGTAAGACAAACCTCTCAATGTTTAGAATTGTGATAACAAAATCAAGATGTTTTAGCTAATATTAGAATGAAGGAGGATCGTATATGACCATTATTGAACGCTTAGAAGAAAAGGTCACTAGGCAAGAAAGTAAGGTAGCAAGAGAGACAGAAAAACTAGCTGCTTATAAAGAGCAACTGGAGACAGCGATGTTTGCGACGTTCAAAAGGCGTCAAAGCATTAGTCACATGAGTTTTGAAGAAGCTCTTGACCATGCATTTGGCAAAGAAAGACAATTCGATGATTCTGAATTTAGAAAGGATGAAATGAGTGAATGACAAAAGATTGGAATTTTAATCAACCATTAGAAAGCAAATCAGAAAATCAAGAAGATCCAGATAAAATTGCGGCCTTATTTGGAAATCATCAAGGAGGTAATGATGTAAATTATGAAGCAGCTTTTCAAAAGCGCAAACAAGCACCTGTGACGGAATCAAATTCTAGTTCTAAACCCAAAGTTACAGAGGTTAGAACAGGAAAAGAGACAGATATTACTACAAGTTATCAGCAACATCTTAAAAGACTGATTGCAGATAACAATAGCGATATTCAAAGTAGTCAAAAGAAAATTGAAGAGCTACATACGTTGATCGACACAAAGAATAAAGACAATAAGAAATTGCAGTCCATTTATGATGCGATTTCCGAATTACACTAAGCAGTCCTGATAGGCTGCTTTTTTTGAGAGGTTATAGATGTTTACAACATTTTTTAAGAAAAATCAAGACAATAGTGATGTATTTAAGAAGTTGATTCATCGACTGTCTGGTATGCCCGTCCAAGATCTTGAAAAAATAGACCGACTGCTAGATATCATTTTCACTCCAGATCAAGAATCAGAACAACTAAAAACAGAATCAACTTATAGGGAAGAAACTTTGGACGACACATTAAAGGAAGCTAAGAATCAACTTCATAAGGAACAATTGGAGAAGAATTTAGAGAGATTTAGGAAAGATGGAAGGAAGTGAATCGTTTTATAAAAATTTCTTTTACTTGAATAAAGTCTTGTGTTATACTTTTAGTATAGACTAGATAAGGAAGTAAATATTTTGGAGTTGACTACCAAGCAGGATAAAGCAACTAGGTCAGACGCAGTGCTTTCATGCGACATTGTTCCGACATTTAGAATCCTTAAAAAAAGGAATCGATGTTCAATTTAATTTAGGGAGTGAGCTAGATTTTGGACCTGGTTTCTATATTACGTCTGACTTTGAACAAGCTAGAAAATTTATTAACAAGCAAGTTGAAGTAAAAAATTGATTTGTCCTATTTAAGCATTCTAGTTCGCTACGAAGAGCTCATTATAGATTTAAGTTAGGCAAAAAGAAACTCCGAGGAATACCATGATGGTATCGTTGAACTTGGTTGATAATTTAAGAGAGTTAGAAAATGATAACCTCAACGGTTTAATGAATTAATATTTAAGAGGAGATTGTTGAAGGTGGCAGGTAAAAAGAATAATGCAACATCCAGTTGGAGTGGCTATAATCATCAAGGACAGGTTGGTATTTTTCTTGCTTTGAAAGAACTATGTGATTTGCTAAAAAAAGATGAGGATCATAGTAGCTATTCTGTTCAATTTGAAAAAGAAAATGGCGAAGACGTGGACATCGTTCGGAATGAACAAGTTATTTCAAGGCATCAAGTTAAAGCGAAAACAACTTCGAAAAATCTAAATGATTACGCGGATGTGTTGACTGGATTTAATGTTGATGGTATTGATGAAGATTCAAGATATTTACACACAATTTGTGAAGTAAAGGGATTTGATTTACCAGAGGATAAATTTAAAGAACTACCAAATAAACCTAAATTTGTTCCAAACGAAAGAGCTGTTAAACTATATGAATATCCTGATGGTAACAAGTATTGTAAATTGAGTGATGAGGATAGTAATTCTAAAATAGATAGTTTTTGTAAAGTAGAATTAAAAACTATACTCACGAAAATCTGTCATAGTCTCCGGGATGATGATGACCATATTGACGAAACTTTATTTGAATTGAAAGATTTACTGTGTACAAAAATAAGAGAGGCACATGAAGCTGGAGGAGGAGCAAATCCAGTAATTTTATTTTCAGAGATTTACGATATTGTTATTTCTACCGAAAAACGGGAAAAACAAGCAATTAGTAGAGTAAAAAGGTTATTTGAAATTTATTGGAATAAAAATTTTGATGATAGCACTGACTCATCTTTATTCAATGCCATTTTAAATCTATCGCATAAGGAATTTGAAGATTTTATTATCGACTTGCATCCTCAAAAAAGTATAAAATCTTTGAAAGAAGTACAGTCAATAGATGCATTGCTGGATGAAGATATTTTTGAAGAAATATTTTATGAATTTTATAAAGAGATTAATCAGGATTTTTTTGATATTCCTAATCTGCGTTATGATTCAACACAGTCAAGTTATCGACTAAGTTTGATTAATAAAAAGTATAAAAGTGGCGAAGTAGGTAAACTTGTCCAAAGTATTAGAAATAATAAGCCGTTTCTAACAGCGAGTTTTGACGTAGATTATCTAGTAAACGGTAGGATAAACTCACCATTATTTGAGCAGCGACAATTAAATGATGTTTTGGAGTCACCATATAGGCAACGACCTTTCGATAAGGATAGTCTATTTTCAAACCATCTTGAGTTTATTGATATTGATAAAACGGTTGAGAAATTAATAGGAGAACAATATGAATGATTTTTTAGTTAGTATTATGGAATCTAATAGATACAATCTACTTGAACATCCTTCTTTGATGTTATTTGGTAACGAGCATGAGTTTTTTCTTATTGAACATTTTGAGATGGGAGAAATTCAAGATTTTTTTAAAACTGATAAATTAGAGAAGTTGATTTCAGAGTTTCAAAAATTAGATAATGAAAAAGTCAAAAAGAATACATCCTTACTTGTAGCTGTGAAAGTTGAGAATCTAAAAAAAGAATACGAAAGTCTTAAGAATGTAGCTATAGTGATAGAGGAGGATGAGTATTATTTTAGGAAGTATGTCATCTTTTATACCGAAGAAGGTATCGGAAAACTTGAACCATCTATTCAAAACTTATTTGATTATATTCAAGATAATGGTGATAATTCAGATGAAGATAGTTTATTCGATAAATTTGAGAAAGACATGTTTTTTAATGATGCTTATTTTATCGCTATGCAATTGATTATCAAATTACCATTTATTTCTCTTCCTCATTCTGATGCTCACTTTGAAACAATTGAAGATAGAATAAAATTAAGAATAGAAGCAGAAGGATTAGTTGAGAAGGAGCAACAAGTAAGTCATATTTTAGAGCTGTTTAATAGTGATAAGATTGGTTCACAACTTGAAGATACTGCTACTATAGGTAGTTTACAACAAATTTTGGAGGATTGGGATTGTGAAAATCAAAAAGATTTTACTTTATAATTTTAAAAATTTTAGACATAAAACGGTTATTGATTTTAGTGATAATATAACGTTTTTAGTTGGGCCAAATGGATTTGGAAAGACAACTATTTTTGATGCAATAGAGTTAGGTTTGACAGGTAATATTTCTCGAATCACTCAAATGATTCAAGTAACAGGCGAAAATATTACGTATAATAAACCTTTCTTTCAAAATGATAGTTCTAAACCGGTGATTATAAAATTATGGTTAGAAAAATCAAATGGTGAGCAGTTAGCTATTATTCGAATTTTAACAAATAATAGTCCTACAGGTGGGAAGGTATTTGCTCCAAAGAAATCTATCGAGCAATTTAAGTTGTTTCGGCAGGAAGAAGTAACTGATAAAAATTTTAGTAGCATAGATAATGATATTAAATTGTCTAAAATAAATCAGACTACAGTTGATAAATTTTTAGAGGTTAATGGGAAATATGAAATTGCTAAGATTTTCAATCTGTTTAACTATATCCAACAAGAAGAGACAACGTTTTTTCTAAAGAAATCTGAGAAAGATAGGAGCAATGATCTCTCGTTTTTGGTGAAAACAGATGAAATCGAGGGTAAGATAAAGAAAATTAATGAAGTGCATAGGGCTATTAATAGTAGATTAAGAACTCTTACTGAGCAAAAAGAAAAGTTTACTGAGCAAAAATTTGATAATATTGCTCCCAAAAGATTATTCAAACATCGGACTTTCCCATTTGATAAAGAGAGTCCATTTTCTGTAGATAACCTTAATCAGTTAGATGATTTTAAAATTACCATTAACAAGATTATCGAATTTAAACAAAATTTTTCAATTACTGAATATCAAAGAAAGTTGAAAAAGGATAACCGAAAGAGAGAAATCAACACTATGGATAGTGTTCTATATTCCTCTATTTTATTTCCACTTGTTCAAAGACCAAATAATCAATGGCTGTGGGAAAAATACATATTAGAGAATCCGAGATTATTTGAATACGTACTTTTAGAAAATTATCTTCAATCTTTTGAGACTATCTCTCATGAATATAGGCGAAGAAAACAATTAAATCAATACTGGGTGAATCTGTCAAGTGATATCAATCAGATGACAGTGCGGTCTTTTCAGTATGATCAAAATGATAGGTTATCAAATGATTTTGAATCACTTAAATCACAATTTACAAGCTACCAGACACTAAGAGAAAGTGTTGGACAAGTAGATAAAAACTTAAGTGATTTACGTCAACTTAGGAGTGATTTAAGTAACAAGTTTAATGAATTAAGGCATCAACATGTTGATGAAAATAAATGCCCATTCTGTAGTCAGCAGTTTGCTTCTTTCAATGACTTGAAACAAGCTTATGATACTTATGAAGCTTATCTATCTGAAATTTCATCTAGAGAGAGTCAAAAATTGCAAGAGGTACAATTGTTGCTAAGTTCATTAATTCAGCAAATGAAACAAAGAATTACTGATGAATTAAATAGCCTTACTACGAATATAGATGAAATTCTATTAGCTAAGTTACAAGAATTACGTAATGAGTATAAGAACTATTCTCTCAATATTAATGGTTTTAAAACTTTTATTCAATCGTACACAAATGTATCATCTTATCGGCTAGATAGTTTAACATTTGATGTATATAATCAACAGTACCAGTCTAATTTACAAGAATTCCAATCTAAACTGGTAGCCGATGATGAACTTTATAGTTCTTTAGATATTAGTAATCTAGAAAATATTGAGAGACAACTTGACGAATTAATAAAAGAATTTCCTGAATTACGGTTAGAAACATATCAAATTAAACCAAATTCATATTCTAAGATAAGTAAATCTACGGTTGAAAGCCTATTATCTGAATTAAAAATGTATATTAACTCAACAATTGATACTAGCTATGCAATCAATGAAAATATGATAGTGGATACTGAGAATATCTTCCCCGTGTATTTTCAAAATAAAGTTGAAGAATTGGAGAATATTCGTATTGAAGATTTAGAGGAGAAGAAACTCTACTTAGATAAACAGCATAAACTAGTTCAAAATATACAACTCCAAGAATTATCTCGTCAGATAGAAATATTGGAAAAAACTGCAGAGCGGTTAAAAGAAATTCATACTAGATATGAAGAAGAGGTGAAAAAGTTCAAAATAGGCATTGTTAAACAGCTACGCATTCCATTCTTCATATACTCAGCAAAAATGTTACAAAATTATCAACAAGGTTTGGGAATTTTCTTAACCTATAAAAAAGCAACGGATAGTAGCGATGAAAGAGCAGCAATTATTAGATTTAAATCAGATCCGAATAATGACCATGATGTAATGAATCAATTAAGTACGGGTCAGTTAGCTGTTGTATCACTTGCATTTACCTTATCTTTGAATACGATGTTCAAGTTGTCCGACAATTTAAATTTCTTGATGATAGATGATCCAATTCAAGATATGGATGCAATGAACGTATTGTCGTTTATTGAGATTTTGCGTCACGGGATTGTAGATAGGTATCAAATTATTTTATCAACGTATAGTGACCACAACGCTTTATTTATGGGGTACAAGTTTGCAAATTCAAATTCACATGTTGATATTGATTATCAGAATGTGCGTGAATTACACTGATAAGGATATTTCTTGAGAGCATTCAGCTCTCTTTTTTTATCCTCTTTTCAATGATGTGATAATTTTTCCAAATTATTCTTGTTATCCTTTTATCATACTCAGGAAAATCAATCTTTGATTTTTCACTGGGGGTTTGGGGGCGAAGCCACCAAGTTATCGTATCGTTGGCTGTCAAAACTGAAAATTTTTGGTCGGCTGGCGATATGATTTTTGGGATATTGTGTCCACAATATCTGAGCTCGCAAAGACCGAACAAGAAGCAAGTGAGGTCTTTAGGAAGCGTACTGACAATGTGAGGTAGACTTACACTGTCAGACAAGTAGAATGTTGAAGGGATATCAGAATGGGACAAGAAATTAAGTCAATCCGAAAGCAATTTAGAATTACGAGACAAGAAGAAAAACAGATAAAAGAAATGATGAGGGAACAAAAAGTGGATAGTTTCTCAGAATTTCTTCGTCAAAATTTATTGAAAAAGAATTATCAGGATAGAATTTTTGAAAGTTGGTTCTCCCTTTGGCAGTCTCAAAAGTTTGAACAGATTAGTCGAGATGTGTATGAAGTTCTGGTTGTCGCAAGAGAAAATCATCAAGTGACTCAAGAGCACGTCTCAATCTTATTGACTTGCGTTCAAGAATTGATTGCAGAAGTGAATCAAGTGCAGCCTCTCAGTCGTGAGTTCCGTGAAAAATATATTGGTTAGGAGGATGTAATGGTTTATCGCTATCGTACCAATCTCAAAAAAGTATTTCTAACTGATCCAGAATTACACCAATTGAATGAACGGATTGCTAAGAGCAATTGTCAAAATTTCTCAGTCTATGCCAGAAAAGTTTTGCTTAATCCCAATATGGCTTTTGTCACAATTAACACGGATACCTATGACCAGTTAGTTTTTGAATTGAGACGGATTGGAAATAATATTAATCAAATTGCGCGCGCTATCAATCAGAGCCATTTGATTTCTCGGGAACAATTACAAGAATTGAGTAAGGGAATTAGTGAGTTAATTACTGGAGTAGAGAAAGATTTTCAAGTGGAGGTGAAAAGACTGAAGGAGTTTCATGGTAGTTACTAAACACTTTACGACGCACGGAAAAAAATATCGTAGGCGTTTAATTAAGTATATTCTCAACCCTGATAAAACGGACAATTTGAAATTGGTATCTGATTTTGGCATGAGCAATTACTTGGACTTCCCTAGTCATGCAGAAATGGTAGAGATGTACAATGTCAACTTCAGCAATAATGACAAGTTGTACGAATCCAGAAACGACCGACAAGAAAAACACCAACAAACTATTCATGCTCATCACCTCATTCAATCATTTTCTCCTGAAGATAATCTGACACCTGAAGAAATTAACCGCATTGGTTATGAGACCATGATGGAATTGACAGGAGGTCGTTTTAAGTTTATCGTAGCAACTCACACAGACAAAGATCATGTTCATAATCACATTCTAATCAACGCTATTGACCGCAATTCATATAAAAAGTTGATATGGAACTATGCCTTGGAACGAAACCTCCGTATGATTTCAGACCGTATTTCTAAAGTGGCTGGTGCAAAAATTATTGAGAAACGTTATTCCTATCGAGATTATAAAAAAATATAGGGAATCTAGTCATAAATTTGAATTGAAACAACGTCTTTATTTTTTGCTGCAGCAATCTAAATCGTTTGATGATTTTTTAGAGAAAGCAAAGCAGTTGCATGTTCAGATTGATTTTAGTCAAAAGCATAGCCGTTTTTTGATGACAGATAGAACGATGATAAAGCCAATTCGAGGACGCCAACTCAGCAAACGAGATCTATATGATGAAGAATTTTTTAGAACGCATTTTGCTAAGCAAGAGATTGAAAGTCGTTTAGAATTTTTGTTGAACCGTGTCAATTCTTTAGAAGATTTAATGACAAAAGCAAAAGAATTGAATCTAACCATTGACTTAAAACAAAAAAATGTAACTTTTATCCTGGAAGAAGAGAATCAAAAGATAAGTTTGGGTCATCAAAAAATAAGTGATAAGAAATTATATGATGTCAAATTTTTTCAAGATTATTTTAAAAATAAGGAAGTCATTGCTTCAGAAGGATTAGAGAATTTACAGGCACAGTACCATGCTTTCCAAGAAGAACGAGATAAGGATAAAGTATCCACTGAAGAGATTGAGGAAGCCTTTGAGACATTTAAAGAAAAACGAGATACCGTTCGTGAATTTGAAGTGGAACTTGCAGAGAACCAAATAGCGAAGCTAGTTGATGAGGGCATTTATATCAAAGTGTCTTTTGGTATTAAGCAGAGTGGTCTCATTTTCATTCCCAATTATCAATTAGATATTCTGGAAGAAGAGAATCAAACAAAATATAAAATCTTTATACGTGAGACAACCTCATACTTTGTCTATAACAAAGAACATTCGGATAAGGATCAGTATGTCAAAGGACGAACATTGATAAGACAGCTAACCAACGATAGTCGAGTAATACCATACAGAAGACCTACAGTTAAGAGTCTACAGGAAAAGATTACTGAGATTAACCTCTTCATTGAATTAACTGAAGCAGATAAGAAATACCAAGACATTAAAGATGAGTTAGTAAAAGAAATAGCAGAGATAGATATAAAACTAAATCAAATTAATGAAAAAATCGCCAACTTAAATAAGATGGCGGAAGTGCTTATCAATTTGAAGAGTGATGATGTGAGCAGTCGAAAGCTTGCAAGATATGACTTTTCAAAATTAAATTTGCCAGAATCAATTACAGTAGAACAAGTAAGCGAAGAAATAAGAGCGTTTCAAAAGGAGCTAGATCATTATCTCTATGAGTATGAGCTTAATAAAAAATTTAGAAATGTTTGTAAAAGTACTGAATGATAAGGATTTTGATAAAAAAATTAGTATAGAAATACTTTTGGAATAACAAGAACTAATCCTATGGTGGTTAAAGATTAACTACCTTTATGCTATTGATTAATATATTTGTCATAGTGCTCTTGGTACTGTGCTTTTATATTATGTTCTCCTAGAATTTCAAATACCTGAAGTGCTTGTTTCATCTTTTCGATTCCGTTCGCAGAATTGCACTTAAATTCAAAGTATCCACATGTATATAAGAAGACGGTTTGTTCATAATAGTTTAATTCATTATTTAGTAATTTTTTTATTTCTTTGATTAGAAAACTACAATTTTGAAATTCTTCTTTATCAATACTAACAATTAGGCAATTGATTGCCAATTGTGTAACAAGCCGTTTATTTGTCTTATTTAATGTTGAATAGATATAATTTTTTAACATTTCTATAGTTAATAGGAAGTAAGAGTTATATTTAATTGTTCTTACACAGTTACCTAATAGGATAATTTCATAGTAACCCCAGTTTTCAACTTTAAAAAGATAATCTGTTAGCTGTAATAACTCCTCGTCCGAGGGGAGAAAATTTTTATTTGTTGTATAGAGAATCGATTTTACCATTGTCTTTTCATAAGGACCCAAGTTATAACTTGAAGAGTTTGATAGTAATTCAATAATACTAGCAAAATTTTTTGTGGAATAGTGTTTTCGAATATATTGCACCAAGTTAGCGAATAATCCAGTTTTAGTAGAATTATTGTCATGAAGAATAATAAATTCATCCAAAGTTATATGTAATTTATCTAAAATATTGATTAGTCGAATACAAGATATTTCTGATTCTCCACGTTCGAATCGAGATATTTGAGATTTAGAAAGATGCTCGTCAGCAACAGAACATAAACTGATTTGCTTTCCTTTTCGAATTTTTCTGAGTGTTATACCAAGTTTTGATTTCATAATTTTCCTGTTTTCCCAACAAAAAAGTAATTGATTCTTATTTATTGTACAATAAATAAAAACTGAAAGGAAGTCTAAATATGAAGAAAATTTTAAAAAATTCCCTAATTTTTTGTTGGTTATGGATATTATTATTGTCGGTGGATAAAATGTTTAGGTGTACACCTAAGTCTTTAGATATCATCTAAAGACCTAGTACTGGTTGGAGGACACGATGAAAGATAGTATGGTTAATTATTGGTTAAATTATTTTCCGGAGTATAGTTTAGAAACGTTTGAAGTAGAATAGATATTAAGGATCTATCTTTCTCTTATTCCAAAGACTCAGTTCCTGTAATAGAAAATTTAAATTTGACTATTGAGTCAGGACAGAGAATTGCACTAGTCGGTCAACCGGGGTCAGGAAAAAGTACGTTATCAAAAATACCATCAGAATTATATAAGATTGATACAGGAAAAGTTTTATTTGATGGTGTAAATATTAATCAAATAGATAAAAAAATATTAAGTCAAAATTTAGGAGTAGTTCCACAGGATTCATTTTTATTGAACAGAAGTATTCTTGATAATATAACTTTAAAGCACGAAGTTACTTCACAAAAGATAGAGGAAGTTTGTAAAGCAGTTCAAATCTATGATGAAATCATAGCTATGCCGATGAAATTTAATACTATCATCTCAGAGGTGGGTTCAAATATTTCAGGTGGTCAAAGACAATGGATAGCACTGGCACGTGCATTAATAAATAATCCTAGTATTGTAATTTTAGATGAAGCAACTAGTGCATTAGACACTATTAATGAGGAAAGAATAACAAAGTATATAAAAAATCAGGGCTGTACTCAAATAATTGTAGCTCATAGATTGTCAACGATTAAGGATGCGGATATTATTTTTGTAATGAAAGGTGGTAAGATTGTTGAGTCAGGAAATCATAAGTACTTAATGGCTCTTGGTGGAGAGTACTACAGCTTATATACAAAAAGGAAATGAGGTGTAAAGAAAATGAAGAAAGAAAATGAATATGTAATTTCAGCAGCAGCCTCACTAGGGGTGATGATTGGAATAGTGTTTGCAATTTTTTTAGATTTTCCAGTTGAATATGGTATTTCTTTAGGCTTGTTGAATGGAATAGTATTGGGTTCGCTGATTGTTTACAAAAACAATAAGAATTAAGCATAATTTTTTGCTGTAAACTAAGGAGTAGAGATGGCTATAGTTGAAATTATAAATCTAACAAAAAGCTTTAAAGATATTGAAGTTATTCATAACACTTCATTTTATTTAAATAATAGAGCAACTACATTAGTAGCTTAAAAACATGATTAAACCGCTATTCTTAGGAGTAGCGGTTTTTATTTTTATGTTTCATGGGGCAAAAAAGGGAAAGGAATCTTTAAAAGTGAGGAGAGTTAGATTGAAAGAATCATATTGGTAAATCGAAATGAAGGATATTTGTATCATGTCATAAATCGTTATCAAACGATAATATTGATTTTCTTACAAATTAAGAGTATAATTTATAAAAATGAGTGTTCACTCAATTTTTGTGAAATTAAGGAGTAAAGAAAATGGTTGTTGAAGCAATAGAGTACAGTCGTTTCGGTAACGAAGAGGTCTTGGATTTGCTGAAGATAGACTCTACAGCCTTGAATGTAAATCAGGTGAGAGTAGAAGTTCATGCTGTTGGTTTAAATCCTATTGATTATAAAACTTTTGAGGGAGCGAAATCCCTTCGATTTCTATCTTTTATAACGAAATTAAGGAAACCAAGTCGTTGGTTTGAATCTAAATCATCTTTATTTCCAAGAGGTGTGGGGAGAGATTTTTCTGGAGTTATTACAGAAGTTGGAAATGAAGTAACTAGGTTTTCAGTAGGAGATAAGGTGCTTGGAACAATGATTAGCGATCCTGGTTTGGGAACTAAGAGGGGAGCTTTAGCAACAGAAATTTGTGTCAATGAATCAGAAATTGTATTGAAACCAGAGATGATCGACATGACTCACGCAGCTACTATGGGAGTAGCTGCTCTAACTGTGGGTGGGGCTTTTAGAAGAATCGGTTTAAATTCAAGAGATACTGTTGTTATTTCAGCTGCAGCAGGAGGTATTGGAAGTATTGCAGTACAGTATGCAGTTGCTAAGGGAGCGAAAGTAATCGGAATCGCAAGTAAGAAAAATGCAGAGTATCTGGAGTCTTTAGGTGCCATACCAGTAAGTTACGAAGAGAATATCAAGAAGGTTCTTCTATCAGCTAGTTCAACGCCTATTACAAAATTTTTGGATTGTTATGGATCTGATTATGTTAGATTGGCTTTTAGTTTAGGCTTGAAGGGGACAGCTATTGGGACATTAGTACCTTCGCCCTATGTTATGATAAAAGGTGCTCAGTTTACTGGTCCGAGACATTCTACATATGATGATTTTAGCACTTTAGCTGAAATGGTTTCAGACGGGAAGGTTCAGCTGAAAATTGATCAAGTGTATGACTTTTCTCTAAAGTCAGTTAGAGAAGCCTATCGTAGTCTGAAAATGGGACACAGTCGAGGCAAAAAAGTCGTAAAAGTAAGAGAGTAGAAGAGAGGTGCTAGCGATGGAAAGTTTAGAACAAAAGTATGCTCAGACGTTAGAAATTAGCAATTTGAGCTTGAAACAACGTCGAGTATTATTATCAAGCTTAAAATTATTCTCAGAAATTGGATTTGAGAATACAACATCCAGCCTTATTGCCGAACGCGCTGGAGTGTCAGAAGGAACTGTTTTTAGTTACTTTAAAACGAAGGAAGGTATTTTAGAAGCCATTTTATCTACTTTTCTAGAACAGGTTATTCCAGAAGTAATTGCGGATTTCTCAGAAAAAAATTTCACAGTAGATCAAGAAACTTTTCCCTTCTTTTTAAAAAGTATTGTTCGAGATAGGATCTTTTTCATTCAGGAGAATCAAATGCATGTTAAAATTCTCTTGGGGCGTTCTTTTATTGATAAAAATCTTTCTATCCAGTTAGGAAATATTATTGTTCAATCTATAATAGAACCAATTATCCCTGTTTTAAATCAATTTAAAGAAAAAGGACTTATTCTAAATTGGTCAAATGAAAGAATTGTTCGATACATTTTAGCATTGAGTTTTTCTTATCTTATTCCCATGATGTTGAATGATGAAGGAACTATAAACATAGATGAAGCAGTTGATGAGATTGTTGAATGTTTGTCATCTGCCCTAATGAAAGTAAAATAAATTCTGATGTTAAAACTCACTGTTAATGGTGCATTTTTTGAATTCAACATAAAAATCCTCAATCGGAGCGATTGAGGATTAAGCAAATGAATCTTAAACAATACCTTGTGCAATCATAGCGTTTGCTACATTTTCAAAGGCAGCAATGTTAGCTCCTGCAAGGTAGTCTTTATCAAGACCGTATGTTTCTGAAGTTGTTTTAGCAGTGTTGAAGATGTTTGTCATGATATCTTTGAGACGTCCATCAACTTCTTCACGAGTCCATGAGAGACGAAGACTGTTTTGGCTCATTTCAAGGGCTGAAACGGCTACACCACCAGCGTTGGCAGCTTTTGCAGGTCCGTAGAAGATACCATTTTCTTTGTAGACTTTGATGGCATCAAGGTCGCTTGGCATGTTGGCACCTTCAGATACACAGATCACGCCTTGAGCAACCAAACGTTTAGCTGCTTCACCGTTGATTTCGTTTTGAGTCGCACATGGAAGAGCGATGTCATAGTTCCCAGCGTAAGTCCATACAGAACCTTCATGATAAGTAGCGGTTGCTTTCTCAGCTGCATACTCAGTCAAACGAGCGCGACGTTTTTCTTTAACGTCAACCAAAAGATCGAAGTCGATACCATTTTCATCGATGACATAACCATTTGAATCAGATACAGAGATAACAGTTGCACCAAGTTCAGTCGCTTTTTGAAGAGCGTATTGGGCAACATTACCAGAACCTGAAATGACCACTTTCTTACCAGCAAAGCTATTACCGTTAGCTTTGAGCATTTCTTCAGTGTAATAAACCAATCCGTAACCAGTTGCTTCTGGACGAATCAAGCTACCACCAAATCCAAGAGGTTTACCAGTCAAGACACCAGCATCAAATTGGTTAAGGCGTTTATATTGACCGTAAAGGTAACCAATCTCACGTCCACCAACACCGATATCACCAGCAGGTACGTCAAGTGATGGTCCGATGTGTTTTTGCAATTCAGTCATGAAGCTTTGGCAGAAACGCATCACTTCAGCATCTGTTTTACCTTTAGGATCGAAGTCTGATCCACCTTTACCTCCACCGATAGGAAGTCCAGTCAAGACATTTTTGAAGATTTGTTCGAATCCGAGGAATTTCAAGATCCCTTGGTTAACAGTTGGGTGGAAACGAAGTCCGCCTTTGTATGGTCCAACAGCTGAGTTGAATTGAACACGGTAACCACGGTTTACTTGAATGTTTCCATCACGGTCAATCCAAGGAACACGGAAAGAAATCACGCGCTCAGGCTCAGTAATACGTGCCAAGATATTTTCTTCGATATACTCAGGGTGTTTTTCAAATACAGGTTCCAAAGTGTTGAAAAATTCTTCAACAGCTTGGAGGAATTCAGCCTCGTGCCCGTTACGAGCTTTTACAGTTTCAAACACGCTTTGGATATATTCTTTAGCAGATGTCATATTGTTCTCCTTAAATTCTAATTTAATTATGTGTGTCATTATAGCAGAAATTTTTTTAACTGTAAAGAGAAAAACAAAAATTTTCTAAAAATTCTTTCAATTTGATTTTTGGGGTTGTTTGAAATTGGAATTTTTTGAAAGTGGATAAAAAACGAACGTTTTTCTTATAAATGACTTTCTTAAAGAGAAAAGCTGAAAATATGGTATAATATTAGCAATAAAAGGAATCCGGAGGATCAGAATCATGGTATCAACGAAAACACAAATTGCTGGTTTTGCGTTTGACAATTGCTTGATGAATGCAGCAGGTGTGGCTTGTATGACGATAGCAGAGTTAGAAGGGGTTAAAAACTCAGCGGCAGGAACTTTTGTCACTAAGACAGCGACCTTGGACTTCCGTCAGGGGAATCCTGAGCCACGCTACCAAGATGTCCCGCTTGGTTCCATCAACTCTATGGGCTTGCCAAATAATGGCTTAGACTATTATTTGGACTATCTTTTGGATTTGCAAGAAAAAGAGCCAAACCGAACTTTCTTCTTATCTCTAGTCGGCATGTCTCCGGACGAAACCCATACTATCCTGAAAAAAGTCCAAGAGAGTGATTTTCGTGGTCTGACTGAGCTAAACCTCTCCTGTCCAAATGTTCCAGGAAAACCTCAGATTGCCTATGATTTTGAGACAACAGACCGGATTTTGGCAGAGGTGTTTGCCTACTTCACCAAACCTCTTGGAATTAAATTGCCACCATATTTTGATATTGTTCACTTTGACCAAGCGGCAGCTATTTTCAACAAGTACCCGTTCAAGTTTGTCAACTGCGTCAACTCTATCGGAAACGGCCTTTATATAGAAGATGAGTCTGTCGTTATCCGTCCTAAAAATGGTTTCGGTGGCATTGGTGGCGAGTATATCAAACCGACTGCTCTAGCCAATGTTCATGCTTTCTACCAACGCTTAAATCCTAAAATCCAAATCATCGGAACAGGTGGCGTGTTGACTGGTCGTGATGCCTTTGAACATATCCTCTGTGGAGCAAGTATGGTGCAGGTGGGAACCACCCTTCACAAAGAAGGAGTTGGTGCTTTTGATCGTATTACAAATGAACTGAAAGCAATCATGGCGGAAAAAGGGTACGAAAGCCTAGAAGATTTCCGTGGGAAATTGCACTATATTGATTAAATGAAACAAAAAATCAGAAGAAAGGAGAGAAGATGCTAGCCATTGAAGAAAGCCAGAAGTTGACTTTATCAAATTTACCTAGTCTGAGCCTGTTTACAGGGACAGACCAGGGTCAGTTTGAAGTGATGAAGAGTCAAGTATTGAAACAGATTGGTTATGATTCGGCAGACCTCAACTTTGCCTACTTTGATATGAAAGAAGCGCTCTACAAGGATGTGGAACTGGAGTTAGTCAGCCTTCCTTTCTTTGCGGATGAGAAAATCGTGATATTGGATCATTTTGTCGATATTACAACAGCCAAGAAACGCTTTTTAACAGATGATGAGCTCAAGTCGTTTGAAGAATACCTTGATAACCCTTCGCCAACAACCAAGTTGTTGATTTTTGCTGAAGGAAAGCTGGATAGCAAAAGGCGGTTGGTTAAATTACTTAAGCGTGATGCCAAGGTCTTTGATGCAGTAGAAGCCAAAGAACAAGAATTGCGTCAGTATTTCCAAAAGTGGAGCCAGAAACAAGGTCTGCAGTTTGCTAATCATTCTTTTGAAAATCTCCTCATCAAGTCTGGTTTTCAATTTAGAGAAATCCAGAAAAATCTCCTCTTTTTACAGTCCTATAAGGAAGACTCTGTTATCGAGGAAGAGGATATAGTTAACGCAATTCCCAAGACCTTGCAGGACAATATTTTTGATTTAACTCAGTTTATTCTGACTAAAAAGATGGACCAGGCGCGCGACTTGGTGAGAGACTTGACCTTGCAAGGTGAAGATGAAATTAAACTGATTGCAGTCATGCTAGGACAATTTCGGACTTTTACTCAGGTGAAGATTTTGGCGGAGTCTGGGCAAACAGAATCGCAGATTGCAAGTAGTCTAGGAAGTTTTCTCGGACGCAATCCAAATCCCTATCAGATTAAGTTTGCGCTGAGGGATGCGCGAGGACTTTCTTTGAGCTTTTTGAAGCAAGCTATTTCTTATTTGATTGAGACAGACTATCAGATTAAGACAGGTCTTTATGAAAAGAGTTTCCTTTTTGAAAAGGCACTCTTACAGATTGCTAGTCAGGTAAATTGATATTTTTTTGAAACTACAACCCGCGTCAACATTATCTTGTCGTGGGTTTCTTGCTGATTTGCTTGTTTTATACTCAATGAAAATCAAAGAGCAAACTAGGAAACTAGGCGCAGGCTATACTTGAGTACGGCAAGGCGACGTTGACGCGGTTTGAAGAGATTTTCGAAGAGTATGATTAGAAAATATTTCAGTGATTTCTTCATCTATAAGCAAAAAACTTGAAAAAAGTGAATGTTTACGTTATCATTTTCATATAGAAAGAAAAAGAGGTATTACAGATGGCTATTATCTTACCAGATCTTCCATATGCATACGACGCTTTGGAACCATACATCGATGCGGAAACAATGCACTTGCACCATGACAAACACCATCAAACTTATGTCAACAATGCCAATGCAGCTCTAGAAAAACACCCTGAAATCGGTGAAGACCTTGAAGCCTTGCTTGCTGATGTAGAATCTATCCCAGCTGATATCCGTCAAGCACTTATTAACAATGGTGGTGGACACTTGAACCACGCTCTTTTCTGGGAATTGATGACTCCTGAAAAAACAGCTCCATCAGCAGAACTTGCAGCAGCAATTGATGCAACATTTGGTTCATTTGAAGAATTCCAAGCAGCCTTCACTGCAGCAGCAACAACTCGTTTTGGTTCTGGCTGGGCATGGTTGGTTGTCAACAAAGAAGGTAAACTTGAAGTGACTTCAACAGCAAACCAAGACACACCAATCTCAGAAGGTAAAAAACCAATCTTGGGCTTGGACGTTTGGGAACATGCTTACTACGTGAAATACCGCAACGTGCGTCCTGACTACATCAAAGCTTTCTTCTCAGTGATCAACTGGAACAAAGTAGATGAATTGTACGCAGCTGCTAAATAATGATAGTTGGAGGGAAGAATTGTTCTTCTCTTTTTAAGGTTATATTATTTTGGTCTGACAAAATCGTCAGACTTTTTTCATTTTTATGAGAAACGTGCTAACTGCTAGAAATTATGGTAGAATAAAGTATTAAGTAATCGTGAAAAAAGGATATCTATGCGAAAAGAAATTGCACCTGAATTATACAACTATAACAAGTTTCCTGGTCCTGAGTTTCATTTACACGGGGACAAGGTTGAAACGGAAGGGATAGCTTTTTCCTTGGTGGAAAATATCAAGGATGCCTTTGATGTGACGGCTTTTAATCAGCGTTTTTCAGAAGTCTTAACCAAGTTTGATTATATCGTGGGAGACTGGAGCAACGAACAGCTTCGTCTACGAGGTTTTTACAAGGATGACCGAACAGAAGAAAAACTTGAAAAAATCAGTCGTTTACAAGACTACCTTTTAGAGTATTGTAGTTATGGTTGTGCCTATTTTGTCCTAGAAAATGAAGCCCCTAAGCGAGCATCATTTGACAAGAAAATGCGTAAGAAGGAAGAAGAAACACCTTCTAAAAAAGGAAAGAAACCGGCTCAAACAAAACGAAAACCGAATGCAGATAAGAAAAATAGACGTCGTCAGAAAGACCAGCATTCTCAGAAAGAGGACAAGGGGCAACGTCATTTCGTCATTCGTCAGAAGTGAGTAGAGAATAAGGAGAAGAAATGAAACCGTCAATTTATAGTTTAACACGTCAAACCATGCAGGAATGGGTATTGGAGCAGGGAGAAAAGAAATTCCGTGCAGATCAAATCTGGGAATGGCTTTACCGTAAACGTGTCCAGTCATTTGAAGAGATGACCAACCTTTCAAAAGATTTGATTGCTAAGCTCAATGACCAGTTTGTGGTTAATCCATTGAAACAGCGAATCGTGCAAGAATCTGCTGATGGGACAGTTAAATATCTTTTTGAATTGCCAGATGGCATGCTGATTGAGACAGTACTCATGCGTCAACACTATGGTTTGTCAGTCTGTGTGACCACTCAGGTCGGCTGTAATATCGGTTGTACCTTCTGTGCTTCTGGTTTGATCAAGAAACAACGTGACCTCAATAACGGTGAAATCGTAGCGCAAATCATGCTGGTTCAGAAATACTTTGATGAGCGTGGTCAGGATGAACGTGTCAGCCATATCGTTGTCATGGGAATCGGTGAGCCCTTTGATAACTACAACAATGTCTTGAATTTCGTTCGTACCATCAATGATGACAAGGGGATGGCAATCGGTGCTCGTCATATCACGGTTTCAACCTCAGGTTTGGCCCATAAAATTCGTGATTTTGCTAATGAAGGGGTTCAGGTCAATCTTGCAGTTTCCCTTCACGCACCTAACAATGAATTGCGTTCAAGCATCATGAAGATTAACCGTGCCTTTCCGATTGAAAAACTCTTTGCAGCTATTGAGTACTACATTGAGACAACTAATCGTCGTGTGACTTTTGAATATATCATGCTTAATGAAGTTAATGATGGTGTAGAACAAGCCTTGGAATTGGCTGAATTGCTCAAGAATATCAAGAAATTGTCTTATGTAAACTTGATTCCTTATAACCCAGTTAGTGAGCATGACCAATATAGCCGTAGTCCTAAAGAGCGCGTCCTGGCCTTCTATGATACGCTTAAGAAAAAGGGGGTTAACTGTGTTGTTCGTCAAGAGCATGGTACTGATATTGATGCAGCTTGTGGACAATTGCGTTCCAATACAATGAAACGTGACCGCCAGAAAGCAGTCGCAGCAGTCAATCCTTAATGATGAAGAAAACTTATAATCATGTTTTGGTCTGGGGAGTCATTTTCTATAGTATTTGTATCGTCTATTTTTGCTTTACTCCTCAAGAACATTCTCCCGTGGGAGTGGAAACTCCAGGTATTCAGCATCTTGGACGCCTGGTTTTTCTTTTGACTCCTTTCAATTCTTTCTGGAAACTGGGTGAGGTGACTGACATAGGACAATTATGTTGGATTTTTCTACAAAATATCCTCAATGTCTTCTTGCTTTTTCCTCTGATTTTCCAACTCCTTTATCTCCTTCCAAACTTGCGTAAGACAAGAAAAGTGATCTTTTTCAGTTTTCTAGTGAGTCTTGGAATCGAGTGTACGCAGTTAGTCTTGGACTTTTTATTTGATTTCAATCGCGTCTTTGAGATTGATGATTTGTGGACCAATACCTTGGGTGGCTATATCGCTTGGCTCCTCTATAAACGATTACATAAAAACAAGATAAGGAATTAAAATGAGTATTTTAGAAGTTAAAAATTTGAGTCACGGTTTTGGTGACCGTGCAATTTTTGAAGATGTGTCCTTCCGTCTCCTAAAGGGAGAACATATCGGCCTGGTCGGTGCCAATGGTGAAGGAAAATCGACCTTTATGAGTATCGTGACTGGTAAAATGTTGCCAGATGAAGGGAAGGTTGAGTGGTCCAAATATGTGACTGCTGGTTACTTGGATCAGCACTCTGTCCTTGCTGAAGGGCAGTCGGTACGTGATGTTCTCCGTACAGCCTTTGATGAGCTTTTCAAAGCAGAAGCCCGTATCAATGACCTCTATATGGAAATGGCTGAAGACGGAGCGGATGTTGATGCTCTCATGGAAGAAGTGGGCGAACTTCAAGACCGTTTGGAGAGTCGTGATTTCTATACCTTGGATGCTAAGATTGACGAAGTAGCGCGTGCCCTTGGTGTCATGGACTTTGGCATGGATACGGATGTAACTTCTTTGTCAGGCGGGCAAAGAACCAAGGTGCTTTTGGCAAAACTTCTCCTTGAAAAGCCTGATATCTTACTTTTGGACGAGCCGACCAACTACTTGGATGCTGAGCATATTGACTGGCTTAAGCGCTATCTCCAAAACTATGAGAATGCCTTTGTCCTTATTTCGCACGATATTTCATTCCTAAATGACGTTATCAATATTGTCTATCATGTGGAAAATCAACAGCTGACGCGTTACTCTGGTGACTACTACCAGTTCCAAGAAGTCTATGCTATGAAGAAATCTCAGCTAGAGGCTGCCTACGAACGTCAGCAGAAAGAAATTGCAGACCTTAAGGACTTCGTCGCACGAAACAAAGCGCGTGTTGCAACACGAAACATGGCCATGTCTCGTCAGAAAAAATTGGATAAGATGGATATTATCGAACTCCAAAGTGAGAAACCAAAACCATCCTTTGATTTCAAACCAGCTCGTACGCCAGGGCGCTTTATCTTCCAAGCCAAGGATTTGCAGATTGGTTATGATCGACCTCTCACTAAGCCTTTAAATCTTACCTTTGAACGCAATCAAAAGGTTGCTATTATCGGGGCAAATGGTATCGGGAAGACAACTCTCTTGAAGAGTCTCTTGGGCATTATTCCACCAATCGCTGGGGAAGTGGAACGTGGTGACTACCTAGAACTCGGTTACTTTGAACAGGAAGTAGAAGGCGGTAATCGCCAAACTCCTCTTGAAGCTGTCTGGAATGCCTTTCCTGCACTTAACCAAGCAGAAGTTCGTGCTGCCCTTGCCCGCTGTGGTTTGACAACCAAGCATATCGAAAGCCAAATTCAGGTCTTGTCAGGTGGGGAACAAGCCAAGGTTCGTTTCTGTCTCTTGATGAATCGTGAAAACAACGTTTTAGTGCTGGACGAGCCGACCAACCACTTGGATGTGGATGCCAAGGATGAACTCAAACGAGCTCTTAAAGAATACAAGGGATCTATTCTTATGGTCTGTCACGAACCAGACTTCTATGAAGGCTGGATGGATCAAATCTGGGATTTTAATAATCTAACTTAAAAATGAGGATAAAAGAAATACAGTACCGAATGTGGATACTGTATTTTTTTGGTTTTTAAGATTTAAAATCGTAGTCTTTCACCACTTCGATGCTATCAATAGTAATAGCAGTAGTTGGTTTGTCTTTCTCATCTTTTTCGGCTTTAGCAATCTTATCTACAACATCCATACCGTCAATCACTTGACCAAAGACAGGGTGTTTGCCATCTAGACTAGGGTTTCCCCCTTCTTTGTAGGCTTCGATGATTTTCTTTGGATACTTGCTTGTAGGGAGTTTAGCAGAGGTATCAGTAGAGTTTTGGTTGATAAAGAACTGGCTGCCGTTGGTGTTTGGTTGACCAGTATTAGCCATAGAAAGAGCACCACGGATGTTATAGAGATAAGGAGTAATCTCGTTTTTGAAACCAGTTCCCTTGTCTTTAGTCTTATCCTTGTCATGCCAGATGGACTGACCACCTGTACCATCTCCTTTTGGATCTCCAGTTTGAACCATGAAGCCATCGATGACACGGTGGAAGGTAATGCCGTTATAGTAGCCTTCTTTGGCATGAGTGAGGAAGTTTTCAACCGCTAGAGGAGCGAGTTTAGGGAAGAGTTTAATGCGAATATCACTTTGGTTTGTGTGGAGAATCACTTCGGCTTCATCTTCAGCAACTTCCTTAGATAGTTGTGGGAAATTGGCGTTTTCGTTTGTTAAAGCATCGTTTAACTCCTTGGTAGATTGGGCAGCTGCTTTGGAACTTTCCTCAGCGGCCAAGCTAGAATCTACATAGTCATCACCACGCAAACTACGTTGGATGCTGCTACATCCAGCTAGGGCTACAGTGGATAGTAAAAGAAGGGTTGCTAGTTTTTTCATTCTGTTCCTCTCAAAAATTTATTTCTACCATTGTACCTTAAAAGGAAGTGGATTTCAAATGTTAGTGACAAGACAGTTTAAGAGGAAGCCAACCAGAAAGTCGCTTTCTTAGGGGCATCAATGCCATAAGTATACTAAAAGTATTTAGGGAACCAGATCTTAAGAAAGCTCGTAAAGCATCACAATTAGTAAAGGTTAATTCGAAAGAATTACTATATTTTAAAAGAGCACATTTTCAAAGGATTTTTTCTTTTGGCTTCAATTCCTAATTAATCAATGAACTTAATACTAGGTCTCGAAAAGAATTATGCTTCCTCTTTCTGTCTGAGTTCAAAGAGGTCTTCTACTTTCAGATTAAAAACTTGAGCAATTTTAAGAGCCATTTCCAGCGAAGGGTTGTAACGATTATTTTCCAAGTGCAGAATTGTCTCGCGTCGCATGCCGATGAGGTCGGCTAATTCCTGCTGGGTCATGCCTGTGGACTCACGAACAGATTTGAGATTAGTAATAATCTTGCTTTCTTTGGCCATGATTATCCTCTACGTTCCAAGATAAAATAGACAACCGCAAAGATGCAAATCAAGGCAGCTATGCTAATAAATATCTGTCCCATGTAAAGAGTGAGAGACCCCATATACCCAATGATAACTGCTAGGATCATCAGTGCGCCTAGTATAAAAACAAACATCAAGCTAGCTGCTTTTGCTAAATTAACATAAAAGCGTTCGTCCGGAGTTTCCTTGACATTTTTCAAAGAGAAAAAACCAAATGCAATCACTTCAATAACGAGGCCAATTCCCAAAATCCATTCTTTAATACCAGAACTTTCGCTTGGGGTCTCAACCCAAATTCCTACTGTATAAAAAATGCTTGCTGCAAACACAAGTATCGTGTAAAGCTTAGCAGACAAGTCAAAAATAATCTTTCCCTTACCTTTCTGACTTTTATGTAGCCAGCCCCAAATAGCTATAATTTGACCTAACACTGAAATACCAGTAATAACTAACTTGGGTCCCCAACTAAGATTAGAATCAAATAAAACAATAAAATCAATAAAGAGAGCTACGGCAATCATTGCAATGAGGCCACGCATTTTTTGACTTTTTTTCATGATAGACTCCTTTTTTGTGTTATAAATATATAACACTTAAATTTTATGTTATAAATATATCACATTTAAATTTAGAAAGCAAGAATTTATGTGTCAAGGTGGCAATTTTTTGGAAAATCTAGATACTGTATGAATCTCTACTTTTTTCTTAGACTGTTATAAAGTCTGTCAGAATAAGCTTTGTAGGTGTAGAAGTTAATTTTTACAGAACTAAATTATTCCCCTATTTAGAATCTATTAATTCATATTTTATAAATTAATTAGTAGATATCTTTCTTAAAGTCTTTGATATTTCGTTTGGGAACGGGCTTGGGATGTAGAAGCTAAGCATCCAAATTTCGTTCAGGCGATATGAAGGGCTTGAGTTGATGGTCTTTATAAAATGTTTCTAATACTCTTCGAAAATCAAATTCAAACTACGTCAGCTTCGCCTTGCCGTACTCAAGTACAGCCTGCGGCTAGCTTCCTAGTTTGCTCTTTGATTTTCATTGAGTATAAAATAGTATTCACGGATAGCCTCTTTCAAACATTTATTTCCTACTTCTAACAAATTTATAAATGGTTTAAAAATTTTATAGTCTGTCAAGTTTTTTTCTTGACACCTGTTAGAAATCTGCTATAATAGAACATGTGCTAAATAGCTCAGCTATTTCACCGAAATAAAAAATAAGAAAAGAGACTTTAAAAATGGCAGTTAAAATCCGTTTGACTCGTATGGGTTCTAAGAAAAAACCTTTCTACCGTATCAACGTAGCAGATTCACGTTCACCACGTGACGGACGTTTCATCGAAACAGTTGGAACATACAACCCACTTGTTGCTGAAAACCAAGTAACTTTGAAAGAAGACCGCGTTCTTGCATGGTTGGCTGATGGAGCTCAACCTTCAGATACAGTTCGCAACATCCTTTCAAAAGAAGGTGTATTGAAGAAATTCCACGATTCTAAATTCTCAAAATAAGTTTAAAGTAGGTTGACAGATGGATACGATTGAAAATCTCATTATTGCGATTGTGAAACCCTTGATTTCACAACCAGATGCCTTAACTATCAAGATTGAAAATACACCAGAGTTTTTGGAATATCATTTGGATCTTGATCAAAGCGATGTGGGTCGTGTAATCGGTCGTAAGGGTCGCACTATTTCTGCGATAAGAACGATTGTCTACTCTGTCCCAACTGAAAACAAAAAAGTAAGAATCGTTATTGACGAAAAATAAGAAGGGCGGGACGAATGTCTCGCTTTTTTGTGAGGAATAGAAGATATTTTCTTGTTATTTTATGTTTTGAAAAATTTATGAAATATTGGAATACTAATAAATATAAAAACAAAATTAATACTGTTGAATTTTATAAACATTTATATGAGGCGCATGATGTCAATGATTACATCAAGTTATTAAAATTATCTGGGGTTTTTACAAGTGGAAATTCTAGTAATGGTACTAAACTTATAGCTAAATATATTTTAGTGAAGAAATTTTATATATTGAATGAACAGATTGTAAATAAATTCCTGTTTGAGGTTTCAATCTTGAATCAACTATATGATATGATTCAGATTGAAAAAAGATCTCTTTTAGATAGTACAAAGAAAAATATTCTACAATTATCATTATACTACGCACAAGCACACTATGAATCTTTTAAGAATAGTAACAACAGGGCTACAGATTTAAGTGATGGAATTGAAGAAATTTGGCTAAGATTAGGAGATGTTTTAAAAGACGCGCTTCGAAAAAAGACAGTCTTTAAATGGGAAGAAGGAGCTAGTTTAACTCAGTCAGAAATTGAAAATATTTTTTCTATTTTTGGTAACTTGAATATTTTTAGTTTAATAATTGACTTATGGACATACAGCGACATTGAATTTAAGATTTATGATAACCAAATTCATATTAAAGAGATAGGTGATTTTAGTATAAAACGATTATATGCTTTAGCAACTTATTTAGATTTAAAAGATTTTAGAGCCCTTTTGGCTTGTAACCCCAATCTTGATTTTGATACTAAATTAGAAAAATCTGATGTAAAACAAAATTTATATAAACTATTAGAGAAACAGGTTAAAGAATATTTTTATACTAAAAATTTTGAAGAAGAATATGATGGTATTAAGCTAAGACAGTGGATGGATGCTTATTGGCTTTTATACGAATTATGTGATGAATCTGATGAAAGAATTGTAGTGATTTCAAAGAACAAATTAAGAGAGCTGTTTTTTGATAAAGGACTGCCAGAATACTTGCTTAAGCAACTAATTTTTAAAACTTCTTCTAGAGATTTATATGATAATCCACTTATAGAGTTTGAAGAAGTTTATGTTCTACTATCTAATTTGGTTTTATATACAGATTTTTCAAGAACAATTTTATCTGTTATATCAAAAAAACAACAAAGTAAAGAGACTGGAATAAATCAGAAAGGAAGAAATTTTGAACGTCATATTAACGGCTTAGCAAAAAAACAATTTTCTAAACAGTCTGGTGGAATAAAACGGAATATTGATGGGGAGACATATGAAATTGACGGAATATTTTTTAAAGATGAGACATTAGTTATTCTAGAATCTAAAACACAAAATCAACCAACTAATATCATTGAGTTCTATAAGAATCAGGCTGAGTTAAATAATTATATAGAAAAATTTAAAAGAAATTCTAAATATTTTACTGAAAATGAGAAAAAAATAATGGCAAAAAAACTTGGGATATATAGTAGTGATATAAAAAGAGTGATAAATATGTTTGTGTCCAATGTTAGTCAGTATAATTCAAAACAAGATGAAGTATATATTATTGATGAGATTGATTTTTCTAATTTTATGAATAGGAGAACTCCTAAGATTCATATTAGTGAAAAAGGTAAGATACACTCTATAGATATATTGCCTCAATTGTATTCTGGTGAGGCAACTATTGATCAATTATTAAATCTTTTACAATCAAATCAGAAAAGAGAATTGATTACGCAAAGAATAAAATCTAGAAATATACAGTGTAACATAGGTGATAAAACTATCTCATTCAGTTTTATGATATTAGAAGATATCAATGATATTATTTTGTAGTTTCGATAAAAATATCTATATATGTCAAAATATGTCAAATTTGGAAAAACTTTTGGATAACTTCCAAGAGAATTAGGAATAATCTCTTTTCACTGATATGACAGATTTCTCCTAGCATACGCTAGCTTGCATAGAGAAAATAATGAAATTGGCAGTTTATATTATCAAAGTGAGGAATCTCCAAGAGGCAGATAAGTTAGAACTTGTGAGACAAGAACGAGAAAAGCAGGTCAGCATAGCTGCCTCCTTTATAGGCAATGAGAAAGAATTTATCAGCTTGAAAGAGTGATAGAAGGCATAAAATACTAATCCTAGAAATAGCATCTAGGATTCTACTATGCTACAATGGAAGGACAGTTTCAAAGAATTATAGTCAATTAATCTTGAGAATAGCTATTTTTAAAAGGAGTAACAGTCTATGAACGAGAAAACAAAAGCTTACCTAGCAGCCCAATGTCATTAAGTTAGTGATCTAACCACTTGAATAGGAGGTATGATTGAGATCATCAAAGTGATTCTCTATCGTATCTTCTATTTTTTTGCATGACAAATAAAGGTTTTTTCACCCTATTTTTTGAGATTTATGTTACTCTATAGATGAAATCAACTACCGATTGGGCCTTTATCTTTCTTGGATATTTTCGATTCGGTCG
>NZ_NCVK01000011.1 GCF_002096845.1 Streptococcus mitis | reverse complement strand
GGTGTTTATGTTTTGTCATAGTGAATCTCATTTCTAACTCAAACGTCTCATACTTAATTCCACCATAAAAATCCGTTTTAGACTAATTTCCACTTTGGTTAGGCAAGTGGAAGTTACTTTGAGAAGTTGCCGTACCTCTCCCATCATTGAAAAGCGCAGTCATTACTTGAAAAAAGTCGCTCATTTATGTTATAATAGACTGTATTTAAAAAATTTTAAGGAGAAATGACAGAATGTCTGTATCATTTGAAAACAAAGAAACAAACCGTGGTGTCTTGACTTTCACTATCTCTCAAGACCAAATCAAACCAGAATTGGACCGTGTCTTCAACTCAGTGAAGAAATCTCTTAATGTTCCAGGTTTCCGTAAAGGTCACCTTCCACGCCCTATCTTCGATAAAAAATTTGGTGAAGAGTCACTTTATCAAGACGTTATGAACGCTCTTTTGCCAAACGCTTATGAAGCTGCAGTAAAAGAAGCTGGTCTTGAAGTAGTTGCACAACCAAAAATTGACGTAACTTCAATGGAAAAAGGTCAAGACTGGGTTATCACTGCTGAAGTCGTTACAAAACCTGAAGTAAAATTGGGTGACTACAAAAACCTTGAAGTATCAGTTGATCTAGAAAAAGAAGTAACTGACGCTGACGTTGAAGAGCGTATCGAACGCGAACGCAACAACTTGGCTGAATTGGTTATCAAAGAAGCTGCTGCTGAAAACGGCGACACTGTTGTCATCGACTTCGTTGGTTCTATCGACGGTGTTGAATTTGACGGTGGAAAAGGTGAAAACTTCTCACTTGGACTTGGTTCAGGTCAATTCATCCCTGGTTTTGAAGACCAATTGGTAGGTCACTCAGCTGGCGAAACTGTTGATGTTATCGTAACATTCCCAGAAGACTACCAAGCAGAAGATCTTGCAGGTAAAGAAGCTAAATTCGTGACAACTATCCACGAAGTAAAAGCAAAAGAAGTTCCAGCTCTTGACGATGAGCTTGCAAAAGACATCGACGAAGAAGTTGAAACACTTGCTGAATTGAAAGAAAAATACCGCAAAGAGTTAGCTGAAGCTAAAGAAGAAGCATACAAAGATGCCGTTGAAGGTGCAGCAATTGATAAAGCTGTAGAAAACGCTGAAATCGTAGAGCTTCCAGAAGAAATGATTCATGAAGAAGTTCATCGTTCAGTAAACGAATTCCTTGGAAACTTGCAACGCCAAGGTATCAACCCTGACATGTACTTCCAAATCACTGGAACGACTCAAGAAGACCTTCACAAACAATACGAGGGAGAAGCTGAGTCACGTACTAAGACTAACCTTGTTATCGAAGCAGTTGCCAAAGCTGAAGGATTTGATGCTTCAGAAGAAGAAATCCAAAAAGAAATCGAGCAATTGGCAGCAGACTACAACATGGAAGTTGCACAAGTACAAAGCTTGCTTTCAGCTGATATGTTGAAACATGACATCACAATTAAAAAAGCTGTTGAGTTGATTACAAGCACAGCAACAGTTAAATAATCTTATACTCTTCGAAAATCTCTTCAAACCACGTCAGCGTCGCCTTACCGTACTCAAGTACAGCTTGCGGCTAGCTTCCTAGTTTGCTCTTTGATTTTCATTGAGTATTAATAAACAAAAATCCCACCTGAATTGGTGGGTTTTCTTATGCACTATTTTCCAAAAATCTCTTTGAGGTCTGCGTCTGTAATCCCAATCATGGCTGGGATGCTGTCCCAGTTTTCTTCTGTCAGGATGTAGGATTGTTCAGAGGTACTTGATGTGGCAGTTTCTGAGACAGTTTGTTGCTTTTCTTCAACATTCTCCAATAAATCACTGAATCGTTCAATCAGATAGGTTTTTCGGGCAGTTCCGATATGCTGGGTAGCATAGTCGAAGGCCTGTAATTCGCCTAGTAAGATAAGCTTGCTTTTGGCGCGTGTAATGGCTGTATAGATGAGATTGCGCTCCAGCATACGCCTACTAGCACTGGTGATAGGTAGGATGACAACAGGAAACTCACTTCCCTGAGACTTATGGATACTCATGGCATAGGCTAGGCGAATCTTGTACCATTCGTTACGTGGGTAAGAGACTTCGTTGCCATCAAAATCAATGACAATCTCGTCTTGTTTCGACTCGGTGTATTTACCAGGAATCAGGTCTGTGATAGCTCCTAAATCCCCATTAAAGACATTGATTTCAGCATCGTTGACCAGGTGAATGACCTTGTCTCCCTTACGATAGTGACACTGGGGAGCTTCAAAACTGAGTTGGTCTTTTTGTGGTGGATTGAGCAGGTCTTGCATGAGCTGATTGACAGCGTCAATCCCTGCAGTTCCTCGATACATGGGAGCCAGAACTTGGATATCACGGGCAGGGATACCACTTCTTAGGGCAGCGCCTAAGATTTTCTCAATAGTAGCAGGGATATGGGCACTAGCAATTTCAAAGTAGGAACGGTCTGCTTTTTTCTGGGTGAAATCAGCTGGCAGGATACCCTGTCGAATCTGACTAGCTAGAGTGACGATGGTTGATTCTTCGCTTTGTCGATAAATTTTTTCCAAGCGAGTCTGAGGAATCAAGGGAATATGAAGCAGATCCGCTAGAACCTGTCCAGGACTGACAGACGGCAACTGGTCGCTGTCACCCACGATGAGGATCTTGCTGTTAGAAGAGATGTTGGAGAAGAGTTGGTTGGCCAGCCAAGTATCCACCATAGAAAATTCATCCACGATAATAAAGTCGGCATCCAGATAATCTTCCAGATGACTGGTGTCATCGTCACCTGTCATTCCTAAATGACGGTGTATGGTCGCGCTAGGCAAGCCTGTCAATTCATTCATGCGGCGAGCTGCTCGTCCAGTTGGAGCGGCAAGAAGAATAGGTAGGTTGCTTTTTTTCCTGAGGTCAAGTCCTTCTAAAAGGGCATAAACAGCGATGATACCATTGATAACCGTTGTCTTACCAGTACCAGGTCCACCTGTTAGGATAAAGACCTTGTTCTGGATAGCATCACAGATAGCTTGTTTTTGAATGCTATCATACTCAATCCCCAGCTCTTCCTCGACAGTAGCGATATGTTTTTGAATGGTTTCTAAATCCTGGCTCTTCTGTTTTCCTTTTTCAAGGATACGAACCAAGTGACTGCGGATACCTTCCTCAGCGAAAAAGAGGCTGTTGTCAAAAATTTTGGTATCAATCTGCTGGACCTTGTCTTCTTCAATCAGGTAGGAGAGTTCTTGGGCCACTTGGCTGGGATCCAGTTCCACGGGGCGGGAAGACTCAAGGAGAGTGAGAGTTTGTTCTAGCAAATCCCGAGCTTCAACATAGGTGTCCCCTGTTTCCATACAGGCCTGAAAAAGACTGTGAACTAGCCCGGCGCGGAAGCGTTCAGGAGCCTGACTTTCGATTCCTAATTCTTGCGCTAATTGGTCAGCAATGGTAAAGCCCAAACCCTTGATATCCTCAACCAACTGGTAGGGATAATTTTCAACCACATCAAGGGTTTCTTCCTTGTAAAAGTCTTGAATCTGAAAGGCTAGTTTGTTGGGAATGCCGTAGTTGGCTAGTTTGGCCAAAACCATCTCCGTTCCGTAGTTGAGACGAAGTGTGGAGACGAATGCCTCGCGATTTTTTGCAGAGAGTCCTGCGATACCTTCTAGCTTTTCTGGGTGTTGCAGAATTTCGTCAATGGTATTGTCACCATAGGTATCCACAATTTTCTGAGCTGTCTTGAGACCAATTCCCTTGAAATGGCTACTTGAAAAGTACTTGACCAAGCCCTTACTAGTTGGTTTTGCGCGTTCATAACGACTGATTTGCAGTTGTTCCCCATACTTGGAGTGCTGGACAATTTGCCCCCAAAAAGTATAGTCTTCTCCCTCAATCACATCAGCCATGGTGCCCGTGACAATGATTTCAAAATCATCAAAATCCTCTGCGTCCGTATCGTCGATTTCTAGGAGGAGGATGCGATAAAAATTGCTGGGATTTTCAAAAATAATCCGTTCAATGGTTCCTGAAAAATAAACTTCCATAAAATTCCTTTGCATGAATAGGTGAGAGTTGGGGGTGTTTTTATTATAGTCAATAAACGATCACTTCTCACGATAGAAGAAGAGGCTGAGATTGTTGATTCTCGGCCTCTTAGATCTCTTAAAATGTTCCGATACGGGTGATTGGCCAGAAGCGGAATTTAGCTTCCCCTGTGATATCTTTTGCTTTAAAGGTACCTACGTGGCGGCTGTCGCTCGAAACCAAGCGATCGTCTCCAAGGAGAAGGTATTCTCCTTCTGGAACTGTAAAGCTAAAGTTGGTATTGTAGTTGACATCGACTGTGAAGGCTTGAGCTTTTTGAGCGATACTTCTAAAGAAAGTTCCTTTATTTCCTTCAAAGCCCTTGCCTGAGTAGGTGCTTTGGAGTTTGTCATCCTTGAAACGTTTGATGTAGTCTGCTAGGTAAGGCTCATCTGTCTCTTTGTCATTGATGTAAAGTTTATCGTTTTCGTAACGGATAGTATCGCCAGGCATTCCAATCACGCGCTTGACAATGTCCTTATTGCCATCTTCCTCATGGGCAACCACGATATCAAAACGGTCAATAGGGAGGTGTTTGACAACAAAGAGGATTTCGCCATCCGCTAGGGTAGGATCCATGGAATGTCCTTCTACGCGGACATTACTCCAAAAAAAGATACGGCTTAAAGCTAGTAATGACAGAATCAGGAGAAACAATCCCCACTCTTTTAAGAAATTTTTAAATGAATTCATAACTTACCTTTCTAAGCGTTTTTTCGCTTTTTCAGTATTTTTAAAGTGCAGTTTGGCGCAGAAATTGAGTCCCTGCATACCATAGGCTTGTAAAATCTGGCTAGCCACCTTGTCAGAAGCCGTTCCAGCCCCACTTGGAAGTTGATAGCCCAGTTCTCGTCCTAGATTTTCAAGATTTTCCAGAAAGAGATCACGCGCAATGATGGAAGAAACTGCGACAGCCAAGTATTTGCCCTCAGCCTTTTCTTCTAAACTGATAGGATTGCTGAAACGATTGGCCTCTTGTGCCAAGTACTTGTCATAATTTTTAGCACTGGTAAAGGCATCAATCACAATTTTCTCAGGTTGAACGCCTTTTTGAAGGAGGAGATAGATAGCCTGGTTATGGAGGGCTACCTTAACAGAAACAGCGTTGTAGCGGTCTCCGATGACCTCGTTGTACTTGCTTGGTGAGAGAAGCAGTGCCTGGTGCTGGATTTTTTCCTTGAGAATAGGAGCAATCTGACGAATCTTTTGGTCGGTCAGAGTCTTAGAATCCCCCACACCGAGTTTTCGTAAAAAGTCGTGCTGGTCAGGTGTGACAAAGGCAGCGACAACTGCAAGCCCACCAAAGTAGGAACCATTTCCCACCTCATCCGTCCCAATCAAAGGGAAATTTTGTCCCCTGTTTTCCTCTACCATTTGATAGCCAAAGAAACTAGCGTATTTCTCAGCCCCTTCACCCTGAAGCAAGACCTTTCCAGAAGTATAGATAGAAACCGTTGCTTGAGGTAGTCGCAAAAAGTAGCGAATATAGGGATTCTTGCTGGGAGCCAGACTGGTTTGATAGTGTTCAAGAAAAGACTGAATCTCCTTTTCACTAGGTGTGAGTGTTATACTTGCCATAGTTTCTATTGTACCATAAAAGCAGGCAAATTTGTAAAAACTGACAAAATTAGCGAATTTTGGTATAATATCGTGAGGTGAATTTTATGGCAAATCTAAATCGATTCAAATTTACATTCGGGAAAAAATCATTAACCTTGACAAGCGAGCATGATAACCTTTTTATGGAGGAAATCGCCAAGGTTGCGACAGAAAAATACCAAGCAATTAAAGAACAAATGCCTAGTGCAGACGATGAAACAATCGCTCTTTTGTTGGCAGTCAACTGTTTATCAACTCAGCTCAGCCGTGAGATTGAATTTGACGATAAGGAGCAAGAATTAGAAGAACTCCGCCACAAGCTTGTGACTTGCAAGCAAGAACAGAGCAAGATTGAGGATTCCTTATGATTTCACTCCTTCTTCTATTGGTCTTGGCTTGGGGATTTTATATCGGCTATCGGAGAGGCCTGCTCTTACAGGTTTATTACCTGATTTCAGCCCTGGCATCGGCTTTTATGGCTGGCCAGTTTTATAAGGGGCTTGGAGAGCAATTCCATTTGCTGCTCCCTTATGCAAATCCGCAGGAAGGTCAGGGAACTTTCTTTTTCCCATCGGATCAACTCTTTCAGTTGGATAAGGTCTTTTACGCAGGGATCGGCTATTTGCTTGTATTTGGGATTGTATATAGCATCGGTCGTTTGCTTGGTCTCCTCTTACACTTGATTCCTAGTAAAAAGCTTGGTGGCAAGTTGTTCCAAGTTTCAGCAGGTATCTTGTCCATGTTGGTGACCTTATTTGTCTTGCAAATGGCTTTGACCATACTAGCAACCATTCCCATGGCAGCTATACAAAATCCTCTTGAAAAGAGTATCGTCGCAAAACACATCATCCAGAGCATACCAGTAACAACCAGTTGGCTCAAACAAATCTGGGTGACAAATTTAATCGGATAAAAAGGGCAGGAATTTTCCTAGCCCTTTGTTTACAGATTTGACTGAATGTAAAAAGCTACTACACCTAGACATTCAAAGACAAGGAAATAAAGATGAATAAGAAAATATTAGAAACATTAGAGTTCAATAAGGTCAAGGCTTTGTTTGAACCTCATTTGTTGACAGAGCAGGGCTTGGAGCAACTGAGACAGCTGGCTCCGACTGCCAAAGCAGATAAAATCAAACAGGCTTTTGCTGAGATGAAGGAAATGCAGGCTCTTTTCGTCGAGCAACCGCATTTTACCATTCTCGCAACCAAGGAAATCGCAGGAGTCTGCAAGCGGTTGGAGATGGGAGCGGATCTCAATATCGAGGAATTCCTACTCTTGAAGCGGGTGCTTCTTGCTAGCCGAGAACTGCAAAGTTTTTACGCCAATCTGGAAAATGTCAGCTTGGAAGAATTGGCCCTTTGGTTTGAGAAATTACATGATTTTCCGCAATTACAAGGAAATCTCCAAGCCTTTAATGATGCAGGTTTCATTGAAAATTTTGCCAGTGAAGAATTAGCGAGAATCCGTCGAAAAATCCATGATAGCGAGAGTCAGGTACGCGATGTCCTACAGGACTTGCTCAAGCAAAAAGGGCAGATGTTGACAGAAGGGATTGTTGCCAGTAGAAATGGCCGTCAGGTTTTACCAGTCAAGAATACCTATCGTAACAAGATTGCAGGTGTTGTTCATGATATTTCTGCTAGTGGAAACACCGTCTATATCGAACCCCGTGAGGTGGTCAAACTGAGTGAAGAGATTGCTAGTTTGCGAGCAGATGAGCGCTATGAAATGCTTCGCATTCTCCAAGAAATTTCTGAGCGTGTTCGCCCTCATGCGGCTGAGATTGCTAATGACGCTTGGATTATCGGCCATCTGGACTTGATTCGTGCCAAGGTCCGCTTTATCCAAGAAAGGCAAGCAGTCGTTCCTCAGTTGTCAGAAAATCAGGAAATTCAACTGCTACATGTCTGCCATCCTTTGGTCAAAAATGCCGTCGCAAATGATGTCCATTTTGGCCAAGATTTAACAGCTATTGTCATTACAGGTCCCAATACTGGTGGTAAGACCATCATGCTCAAAACCCTCGGCTTGACACAGGTTATGGCCCAGTCTGGTTTGCCGATTTTAGCAGATAAGGGAAGTCGTGTTGGTATTTTTGAAGAAATTTTTGCTGATATTGGCGATGAGCAGTCTATTGAGCAGAGCTTGTCTACCTTCTCTAGCCACATGACCAATATTGTGGATATTCTTGGCAAGGTCAATCAACATTCGCTCTTGCTCTTGGATGAGTTGGGGGCTGGTACAGATCCCCAAGAGGGAGCTGCCCTTGCCATGGCTATTCTGGAGGACCTTCGCCTGCGTCAAGTCAAGACTATGGCGACGACTCACTATCCGGAACTAAAGGCCTACGGTATTGAGACAGCCTTTGTGCAAAATGCCAGCATGGAGTTTGATACTGCAACTCTACGCCCGACCTATCGCTTTATGCAGGGAGTTCCTGGACGAAGCAATGCCTTCGAAATCGCTAAACGTCTAGGCCTATCTGAAGTTATCGTAGGGGATGCTAGTCAGCAGGTCGATCAAGATAATGATGTCAATCGTATCATTGAGCAACTGGAAGAGCAGACGCTGGAAAGTCGTAAACGCTTGGACAATATCCGTGAGGTGGAGCAAGAAAATCTCAAGATGAACCGTGCTCTAAAAAAACTTTACAACGAACTTAATCGTGAAAAGGAAACCGAGCTTAATAAGGCGCGTGAACAAGCTAGTGAGATTGTAGACATGGCTCTAAGTGAGAGTGACCAGATTCTCCAAAATCTCCACAGTAAATCTCAACTCAAACCCCACGAAATCATTGAAGCTAAGGCCAAGCTGAAAAAATTGGCTCCTGAAAAAGTAGACCTATCTAAAAACAAGGTTCTTCAAAAGGCCAAGAAAAAACGAGCTCCAAAGGTGGGAGATGATATCGTTGTTCTCAGTTATGGACAGCGTGGTACCTTGACCAGCCAACTCAAAGATGGCCGCTGGGAAGCTCAAGTTGGCTTGATTAAGATGACCTTGGAAGAGAAAGAATTTGACCTCGTTCAAGCCCAGCAAGAAAAGCAAGTTAAGAAGAAACAGGTCAATGTCGTGAAACGAACTTCTGGGCGAGGACCTCAAGCCAGACTGGACCTTCGAGGCAAACGTTATGAAGAGGCCATGAATGAGCTAGATGCCTTTATCGACCAAGCCTTGCTTAACAATATGGCGCAAGTTGATATCATCCATGGTATCGGAACAGGTGTCATCCGTGAAGGAGTTACCAAATACCTACAAAGAAACAAACATGTTAAGAGTTTCGGCTATGCCCCACAAAATGCTGGGGGCAGTGGCGCGACTATTGTGACATTTAGAGGATAAGAAAAGCCTGAGGAAATATGTGCTTCCTCAAGCTTTTTTGATTTCTAGACTAGACCTCTAAAGGTTGTCCAGTGTGATTGAGTTGTGTGACAGTAACAAAGAAATCCTCTCTCATTCGAGTCAGAAGTTGATTTGGATAGACCTTTTCAAAGTTATCAAGACTGGCAAAGATATGCTTAGCAAGCTCTAGACCTCTGACATCATCTTTTCTGAGAAAATTATTAGCCCGTTCCATGGAAAGACTAATCATCTCTGTCATCTTGGTGCTCAGTAGAGGGAAAGTATTAATCACTTCCAAGGTTTTCACGGCTAAGCTCTCAGCTTTATCATAGTAGCCATTAACAGAGTAATGCTTGATAGCAGTTCTTAAGCAGGCAATATAGTAGTCAGCAGTACGGATTGAATGGTATTCAGTCTGTTTTTTTAGAGTATCTAATAAGTGGTAGAGCCTGTAATCTAAAAATTCGATTGAAAAGTGAGGAAGGATAGATGAAAAGATATTAACCTCAATTTTATTCCAATCGTCCAATTCACTCAGATAGTTCTTGATATATTCTAATTCTTGATAATCTTTTGGAGTCAGAAAAGAATCGCCAATGATGTTTGCGATAGCAAATTTATTGACTACACGATTGGCAATCACATAGTGTTCAGCGATCCCAGGATTTTCCATGGGTTGATTAATCAAACTAATGATCTTTTTAAATTCACGCTTATAGGCCAAATCAGCAACCTGAGCCTGCAATTTATGAAATTCCGTTGGAAACATCTGCGTCTTGAGACTATCAAAGGTCTCTTTATCAATTCCAATATTAGACAGAATCTCTTCAAATTTTTGAATGGTTATCCGAGATTTTCCTTGCTCAAACTGACGTAAAAAATGTGGAGTCACTGTAGTACCAGCGGCTTCCTTCTGTGTAAACCCTCTCTCCTCACGGATGGCCTTATAGACTAATCCATAAATACTTTCATCTTGCATCCTAAAGCTCCTCAAGTCCTTTTTTCTATTCTATCATAATTCTACCAGTTTTTAAGGGAATTTTTAGAAAAAAGTAATTATACTTACGTTTTTTCGGGGGGGGGGGGGGGGGGGGTAATTGTTCAATAAAGGTAAATATAAATACGCTTTTCGTAAATAAGGTAAATAGCATGCTATACTGTAACCGTAAACAATAAAAATTTAAAGGAGATTTTTGATGATGAAGTCAAAAACAGTTTTAGTAACAAGCCTAGCAGCTGCAACATTTGGTCTTGTCTCTCTTGTAGACACAGCAGGAGTTCTACCTTTTTCAGCACAAACGGTGCAGGCTGACACCCAGACGATTAATCCATCTGCAAAATATTATATTCTTGTTCCCAATGATTCAGAAGTATTTAAAGGATGGAAGGGAACTGCCAATCGTCCCATTATTTGGGCTACAAAAACTACTCCAGAATTATCTTACTTCGAAGAATCCGATCGCAACTATATAGCTCTTGAGAATAAGTCTGGTGCCAATTACATAGAGTGGAAAGGAACTGTGGAAGAGTTTAAAGAGGCTGTGAAGCAGCTGACTGGTAAAACAACAGCTGCTACAACTCCAAAAACGTCTAGTAAATCAACACCGAATCAAAGAGATGGTTGGTCAGGTTCATCCTACTACCAGAATGGCACTAAAGTCACTAGTAAGTGGATTTTCGATAAAAACTATAATTCCTACTTCTACCTAGATGCTTCAGGTAACTTTGTCCAAAATTCTTGGGTAGGAAACTATTACCTTAAATCAGGTGGTTACATGGCTAAGAGTGAGTGGATTTTTGATAAGAACTATGGTGCCTACTATTATCTAACGTCTGAGGGAAGCTATTCTTACAGTACTTGGGTTGATAGTTATTATGTTAAATCAAATGGCAAGATGGCTACAAAAGAGTGGATTTTTGATAAGAACTATGATTCATACTACTACTTAACATCAGAAGGAAGCTATGCTCGTAACACATGGGTAGGTGACTACTATCTCAAATCAAATGGTAAGATGGCAGTCAACGAACGTACCCCAGATGGTTATCAAGTGGATGAATCAGGTAAGTGGATTAAATAAAAAACTATAACATGGAGGAAAATAACATGAACAAAAAGAAATTATTAGTGTGTGCTTTGGCACTTTCAACAGTCGGAGTATTGTCAACTATTGACACAGCAGGAGTTCTACCTTTTTCAGCACAAACGGTGCAGGCTGAAACTACCAAAATTGAAAATCATAAGGTAGACAATAAGGTTATACCAGGAGAGGGAACAATTATACATGTTGATATGACTGTTGAGAAGGTACCTGTAAATACTTATGTAGATATATATGCAGACCTTGTAAATGCAAAGACAGGACAAATTACTAAAAAAAATCATATCAGTTCAATGTTTTATAAATCGTCTGTTCCAATCACTCAACAAAGTTGGAATAATCTTTATAATGTTCCAGACGGTGAATATTACTTACAATTTCATGGGGAGAAAGGAGTAGATACTATCTTGCATAAGTATATCGGTAGATCAGCGATATTTACTGTTAAGGATGAAAAATATGTCAATCCTCTAGACTCTTCAACTCCTAAAGAAACAGAAAAACCAAAAGCACCTGAAACTCCAAAACCAACTACTAGCTCTACCTCAGGTCAGACTGGCTGGTCAGGTTCTTCTTACTACAAAGCTGGTGTGAAAGTGGTCAATCAATGGGTTTTTGATGTTCAGTACAATTCTTACTTCTACCTAAATGCTTTAGGTACCTTTGTTCAAAATGCTTGGTCAGGTAACTACTATCTTAAATCAGGTGGATACATGGCTAAAAGCGAGTGGATTTATGACAATAACTATAAATCATACTATTACTTGACAGCGGAGGGTAGCTATGCACGTAATGCTTGGGCTGGAAGTTACTACCTCAAATCAGATGGTAAAATGGCTAAGAGTGAGTGGATCTATGATAGTAGCTACCAATCTTACTATTATCTAACATCAGAAGGAAGCTATGCTCGTAACACATGGGTAGGCGATTACTATCTCAAGTCAAATGGTAAGATGGCGGTTAACGAACGTACCCCAGATGGCTACACAGTAGATGGCTCAGGTAAGTGGGTTCGCTAGAATGATAGCTTGTGAGAAATGGCTTATAATAAATAAATAGAAATAGAAACAATTTGCGAATAGGTAACATTTTGATCAAATAAAAATATAGAAAGGAATTGGCACATGCTGGTTCCTTTCTCTTAGATAAAGGAGTAATATGAAAAAGTTTTTATTAGCCACAACACTTTTACTGACACTAGTTCTAGGAGGCTGTCAGTATTTACCTTGGAACAAAAGCGCGGAACCAGCATCCGAGGAAGTAGCAAGTCCAGAGATAGACTACAGTTACTATAATAAGGTTTTGGATGACTATGAAAAAGCAGCGAAAGGTACCTGGGCGACAGGCATGGATGTCAATTCCCTAGCTAGTCAAGTAAAGTCTTCTCAAGGCTTTTATACAGATGTGGTTTACCACAAGACGGATTTGAATAATGATGGAGTCGATGAACTTTTACTTGCTCTTGAAATGAAGAGTGGCGAAAAGAGTTTACTTGATATTCGTACGCTGAAAGACGAAAAGGTGATTCGTTTGACCAATCAAGAAAATCGTTTAGACCAGATTGGTGAGAGAATGACGGTCGGTATCTTGCCAGACAATTCTCTGCTCTATCGTGGGGCTGGTACAGCAACGAGTCACATCTATGCTCACTACCAATTTAGTGAAGATGGGCAGTCTTTGGTAAAGGCTAAGGAAGATCAAGAACTAGCAGATCTTGGGGTCGGTTCTCCCATTTCTCTGGAGACTTTAAGCTGGAAATCTGTTTCAGATAAGATTCCTGGAGGGGCAAGTGCAGATAAGGGGAAGTCAAGTGCAGATTACAGTCCTTATAATAGCATTTTGAAGGATTATGAATTTCTTCTAGACCATAAATCAGAAGTTAAGGATACTATCAATCCAACTGCTAATATCTATGCAGGGATGGCAGAACGCAGTCAAGCTTTTACCTATGCAATGGTTGATATGGATAAAAATGGTATTGATGAATTGATTGTCTCTTCGAAAAATGGTAGTGAGATTTTAGATATTTTTACACTCAAAGATCAGAAAGTTATTCGCCTCACCAATGCTGAAAATAAAATGCAGATGCTTGGAACACGCTTTAAGGCCTATCTATTAGAAAATGGTAATCTCTATACCCAGTGGAATCCGTTCGCAGGAGATCCACAGACCATTCATACCATTTGGAAGTTGAATAGTAGTGGGGACAAACTAGAGAAGGTTAAAGAAGCTAAGACAGAGGATGAAGTCAGTCCTGGTGCTCGAATGAATCTATCTAGTCTGACTTGGAAATCTGTAACAGAAAAATTTGCTGCAACAGCATCTTCATCAAATCAAAATACTTCTGGGAAAATGGATATAAATGCCATAAAAAATGGAGATTTCTCTAGTATTGAGGGAAAATGGAGTAATGGTCATGGAGGAGAAGACTTAGTCTTTAGTAAAGATGGCTTGATAGCGCCAGAGAAATTTAAAGTTGACCTTGCAGAATCAGAAATAGTCAATGATTTTTTACGAGCTCGCTACTCAGGTCCATCTTTTGGAGTCTTTATTCAATTCATACCAGCAGGTGTTAGAATACCTGATGAGACATCAATGGATGGATTAATATCAGACGCTTCGGATATTAGTAAAGATAGAATTCTCTATCGTGCTTCATTTCCAGTACATAATAAACCAGAACAATTCTTATATCGTGTAGACTAGAAGTGAAATAGATTCATTTAATTAATAGCACTTCACGCACATGGGAATGGCCAGTCTTTCTTTTACCGAGTCAAATAAGATTTTCCCAAAATCCATTGACAAAAGCCAACATTTTTTGTAAAATAAGAATCAATTAAATACCAACACCGAATGAAGTTTAATAGAAGTGGCGAATCGTTTGATTTTCCATGACTGTAAATGGACGGAACTCTGGAGAGACCGTAAAGGCACCGAAGGGGCAAGGCAGGCAACTGCTCAAACTCTCAGGTAAAAGGACAGAGCTAGGATAGACCGCTTTTTAGCATTTATCTAAGCATTCCAGAGTACATGTATCTTGCATGTGCTCTTTCTTTTGGGGTTGAAAAGATAGGAGAAGGAAATGTTAGAATTGCTTAAATCAATTGATGCTTTTGCTTGGGGCCCACCCCTCTTGATTCTCTTGGTCGGAACAGGGATTTACCTAACTGCCCGTCTAGGTCTCTTACAGGTTTTGCGTTTGCCTAAGGCCTTCCAGCTTATTTTTACTAAGGACAAGGGGCATGGTGATGTATCCAGCTTTGCGGCCTTGTGTACAGCCCTCGCAGCTACAGTTGGTACGGGAAATATTATCGGAGTCGCGACGGCTATCAAGGTCGGTGGCCCAGGAGCCCTCTTTTGGATGTGGATGGCTGCTTTCTTTGGGATGGCTACCAAGTATGCGGAAGGACTACTAGCTATCAAATACCGTACCAAGGATGATCATGGTGCAGTAGCGGGAGGTCCTATGCACTATATTCTTCTAGGGATGGGAGAAAAGTGGCGACCACTTGCTATCTTTTTTGCTCTGGCAGGTGTGCTAGTAGCTTTGTTGGGAATCGGAACCTTCACCCAAGTCAACTCGATTACAGAATCTATCCAAAATACGACGACTATTTCGCCAGCAATCACCGCTCTCGTTTTGTCTGTATTCGTAGCAACTGCAGTCTTTGGCGGCCTCAAGTCCATTTCTAAGGTTTCAACTACTGTTGTTCCTTTTATGGCTATTATTTATATTTTGGGAACTCTTACAGTTATTTTCTTTAATATCGAGAAAATCCCTGCTACAATCGCTTTAATCTTGACATCCGCTTTTAGTCCGGTTGCTGCGGTAGGTGGATTTGCCGGTGCTAGCATTCGGATGGCTATTCAAAATGGTGTAGCGCGAGGTGTTTTCTCGAACGAATCTGGTCTGGGTTCTGCTCCCATTGCAGCAGCTGCAGCTAAGACAAACGAACCAGTAGAGCAAGGTTTGATTTCCATGACAGGGACCTTTATTGATACTCTCATTATCTGTACCCTGACTGGTTTGACCATCTTGGTAACTGGTGTTTGGAGTGGTAATTTGAATGGAGTTGCCTTGACTCAGTCAGCCTTCTCAACAGTCTTTTCACACTTTGGACCTGCCCTCTTAACAATCTTCCTTGTTCTCTTTGCCTTTACAACGATTCTAGGTTGGAACTATTACGGAGAACGTTGTTTCGAGTTTCTCTTTGGGGTTCGTTTTATCTGGCTCTACCGTGTGATTTTTGTGCTCATGGTCTTGCTGGGAGGATTTATCGAGTTGGATATGGTTTGGATTATCGCAGATATTGTCAACGCCTTGATGGCTCTGCCAAACTTGATTGCCCTCTTAGTTTTATCACCAGTTGTTATTGCTGAAACTAAAAAGTATTTTGACAAATAATGAAATCACACAGCTCGTGTGATTTTTTTGCTTTCATAAAAAATTTCTATCAGTGTAATTTAAAATATATATTATACACGGTATAGAATCTGTGATAGACTAGGTTTCAAGAAAATGAAAAGAGGTTTTATGATGACAACATTTACAATCCATACAGTAGAATCAGCACCAGCAGAAGTGAAAGAAGTTCTTGAAACAGTAGAAAAAGACAACAATGGCTTTATTCCCAATCTAATCGGACTCTTGGCTAATGCACCTACTGCCCTAGAAGCCTACAGAACTGTCGGAGCTATCAACCGTCGCAATAGTCTGACACCTGTTGAGCGTGAAGTGGTGCAAATCACGGCAGCCGTAACTAATGGTTGTGCCTTCTGCGTCGCAGGTCACACAGCCTTTTCAATTAAACAAATCCAGATGAATGATGATCTGCTTCAAGCCCTCCGCAATCGTACTCCGATTGAAACAGATCCTAAATTGGACACCCTAGCTAAGTTTACCTTGGCCGTCATCAATACCAAGGGTCGTGTAGGAGATGAAGCCTTGGCTGAGTTTCTAGAAGCTGGATACACCCAACAAAATGCCTTGGATGTGGTTCTTGGTGTCAGCCTAGCAAGTCTTTGTAACTATGCCAACAATCTAGCCAATACACCCATTAACCCAGAATTGCAACCTTATGCTTAAAAGGAGGAAAGACTATGGGATTTTTTTCAGAAGAATTTTTGAGCTGGTTGGACCAGCATGCTGATGAAATCGACAAACAATCTTGTCAAGCTGGAGAGCGGCTGATTGAGAAAATTGCAGCAGAGGGAGCCTTTCGTGTAGGAATTTCAGAATCTCTCGGAGGTTCAGGCGGAAGTGACCAAGATGTCATTGATATCCTTGCAGAGCTCGCGCAACATTCCTTAACAGCTTCTTTTATTTCATGGGGACAACGCACTCTAATTGATAATATTCTCCATACAGATAACTCCTATTTTAAGGAAACCTATCTGGAAAAACTCTTGTCTGGAGAATATGCAGGTGCCACTGCCTTGTCCAATGCTGTCAAATATCTATCTGACCTAGAAGAACTGAATGTTCGGATTATTGAAGAAAATGGACAATTGTATCTAAAAGGGCGACTACCATGGGTCACGAATGCTCGAAGAGATCAATTCTTAACTATTTTTGTGGCAGGTTTTCCAGATGATCCAAGTACAAGTTATGTGGTGGCTGTACCATCGGACGCAGAGAATTTTAGTCGTTCTGAAGACTTAGAATTTGTTTCTCTTCAAGGAGGAAATACGGCTGCTCTGACTTTTAATAAGGTTCTTTTGAAAGAGGAATGGATTCTATCCAAAGATGCTCATCAATTTTTAGCACAAAATCGTCCTGCTTTTTTAGGCTACCAAATTGGTCTAGCTTTTGGTTTAGCTGAACGTTCTCTATCAGAAGTAGAAAAAGAATTGGGGAAACGCAGTGTATTAACAGATGAATGGAAACATCAGGTTGAGCAGTTAGAGGCTATTCGCCGAGAGCTTTATCAAGGTTTGTCTGACAGGTCCTATTTTGTTACCAATCCGCGTGAACTCTTTCAGTTAAGAATAGACATTGTGGATGTTGTTGCTCAGAGTCTTCTATTAGAGTTACAAGCAGGTGGTAGTAGAGGCTACTTTAGTAAATCAACATCTGGATTTATCCGTCGATGGAATGAAGGAGCATTTCTTCCAATTGTTTCTCCAAGCGCTGTTCAGTTGCGCCATATCTTAGCAAGGAGTTAAAAAGTAGAAAAAACGAAGTTTGAATTTTCAACTTCGTTTTTTTAAGTCCTCATTTAAGCGCTTTTATGCTATACTGAAATTAACATGATTATTGGAGGTTAGGATGAAAAAACTCCCCTTAGTATTTTCAGGTTGTTTACTAGGCTTGGCAGGAGCTGGAAATCTCGTTTTAGATATGTTGCCAGTTCTGTCACATATACTGAGTTTATCAGGTTTAGTTTTATGGATTTACTTTCTGATTTTGCATCTGTTTAATTGGAAGGAAACCAAGCAAGAATTGACCAAGCCTCCTCTTTTGTCAGGAATGGCCACTTTTCCTATGGCTGGGATGATTTTATCTACCTATGTCTTTCGCGTCTTCCCTCATCTTCCTTTAGTAGCGCAGGGTCTCTGGTGGTTTTCATTTCTCTTGGATTTGGCCTTGATTGCTGGTTTCACCATCAAGTTTGCCTGTCCAGGTCGAAGGGTTCATGCGACTCCAAGCTGGACGGTGCTTTATGTGGGGATAGCAGTAGCAGCCTTGACCTATCCTCTGGTAGGCATTATCGAGATTGCCTATGCGACCTTGAGTTTTGGTTTTCTCTTGACCTTCTATCTCTACCCGCTTATTTATAGCGATTTAAAGAAACATCCACTCCCACTAGCCATGCTTGGACAGGAAGGGATCTACTGTGCTCCCTTCTCTCTGCTCTTGGCTTCCCTGGTTCGAGTTGGAGGAGCTAGCCTACCGAATTGGGTCTTGATTGTCATGATTTTGTCTTCCCAATCCTTCTTTTTCTTTGTTTTGACTCGCCTACCCAATATTTTAAAACAAGATTTTCAACCAGCCTTCTCAGCCCTCACTTTCCCAACCATTATCACAGCTACCTCGCTCAAGATGGCTCAGGGAATCTTGAAAGTTCCATTTCTGGATTATCTGGTATTGGCTGAAACTATTATATGCCTAACTATTTTATTCTTTGTATTAGGTACTTATCTAATTTGGTTACGAAAAAAGGTCTAGCTAGAAATAGCTAAACCTTATTTTTTATGGTTTGATAACTTCAGCTCCACCCATGTATGGACGAAGTGCTTCTGGGATGGTTACAGAACCATCTGCATTTTGGTAGTTTTCAAGAATTGCAGCCACTGTACGTCCAACTGCAAGTCCAGAACCATTCAAGGTATGGAGCAATTTAACCTTGCCGTCTGCTTCATCACGGTAACGGATTTGGGCACGACGGGCTTGGAAATCTTCTGTGTTTGAACAGCTTGAGATTTCACGGTAGGTATTTTGTGCTGGAATCCAAACTTCCAAGTCGTAAGTTTTAGCAGCTGAGAAGCCCATATCTCCAGTAGAGAGAGCAACGACACGGTATGGAAGGTTAAGTTTTTGAAGAATGTTTTCAGCGTTGGCTGTCATTTTTTCCAATTCTTCGTAAGATTCTTCTGGTTTGGCAAATTTAACCATTTCAACCTTGTGAAATTGGTGCAAACGAATCAAGCCACGAGTATCACGACCAGCTGAACCAGCCTCAGAACGGAATGATGGACTCATAGCGGTGAAGTAGATTGGAAGATCTTTGCCGTCCAAGATTTCATCACGGTAGTAGTTTGTCAGAGGAACTTCAGCGGTTGGAATGAGAACGTAATTGCTGTCGCTGAGTTCAAAAGTATCTTCCTTAAATTTTGGATATTGACCAGTACCAAACATAGAATCGTGGTTGACTATGTAAGGTGTGATGACTTCAGTATAGCCTTCTTTTTCGTGTTCGTCCAACATAAAGTTGTAGAGAGCACGTTCCAAACGAGCACCGAGGCCTTTATAGAAGAGGAAGCGAGCGCCTGTTACCTTACCACCGCGTTCCCAGTCAAGGATATCAAGGTCTTCACCAAGGTCCCAGTGAGCTTTTGGCTCGAAGTCAAACTCTCGTGGAGTCCCCCAACGGCGAACTTCCACATTGTCATCTTCGTCAGCTCCAACAGGAACGCTGTCAGCAGGGATGTTTGGAAGAGTAGTGGTAAATTCTGTTAATTTAGCATCGATTGCTGCCAATTCAGCATCCAAGGCTTTAACCTCAGCAGATAGATTTTGCATGGCAGCAATCTTGTCATCTGCATTTTCCTTGTTGCGCTTAGCTTGGGCAATCTCAGCAGAAACTGTGTTACGTTCTGCCTTGAGAGTTTCAACCTTGACCAAGATGTCACGACGTTTAGCATCGATTTCTTTCATCTCGTTTAAGATAGCAGCATCTACACCACGTGTAGCTAATTTTTCTGCGACAGCATCAAAGTCTGTACGAATGCGTTTGATATCTAACATAAGAACTCCTTTATGAAAAAAGCACACCTGACAAAGCGTTGGAGTGGCAGGGCCACGGTTCCATCCAACTTCACAGGTGTGCACTTGATTGTGTATGTAATTGTTACTAACGGTAGAATTTCACCTATCCCTCCTATCTGCTCGCAGCACCCGCAGACTTTCTGAAAGAAGAAGATAACCTACTTATCCGTTACTATGATTATACTAAAGTTTCTACTTTTTTGCAAATAGATTTTTAAATTTTTGGCTAATTGTCTGAATCAGGGTAGGAAGTTTGACGACCTTATCATTACCCAGTTTTTCACGAGCAATTTTGAGAATAGCACCTGAGTCTTTTGAAGCAAAGAGGAATTTTCCTCTGTCTGTAAAGACTTCGAAGTGGCGACTGATTTTGCGACCAGTGACATTGGCTCCAATCTGATTGATATGGCTCCAAGGAATCTGGATAAATTGTTCAACATTGACATCGGGGTAAAATTCCAAAGCCTGATCTCCGACAAGGAATTTCCCAACTTTCCCAGCGATAGATAGGTAGGAGGTGCCTGTCGTATTGAGGAGCACTGTTTTGTTAAGTGATTGAGCCATGCTTAGTCTTCCTTACTTTCACCGAAAAAGGCATTGTAGAGGGCTTTAATAGCTGCTTTCTCTTGGTCCTTATGGACAACAAACATAATAGACACTTCACTAGAACCTTGAGACATCATCTGGATGTTGATCTTATTTTCAGATAGAGCACGTGTCGCAGTAGCAGTTACTCCGATATGACTCTTCATTTTTTCTCCAACAATCATAATGATTGAAAGGTCGTGTTCGATTTCTGCATGGTCTACTTCAGCCTTTTGAACCAATTGACGCAGGATTTCTTCTTCCTTGATAGGAGTTAGTTCACGAGAACGGAGAATGATTGAAAGATCGTCGATACCAGTTGGCATATGTTCCCAACCGATGTTGAGGTCTTCAAGGATTTGCAGAACCTTGCGACCAAATCCAATCTCGCGGTTCATGAGGTATTTAGACATGTTGATGCTGACAAATCCTGAGTCACCAGCAATTCCCACTACTGGAAATTCATCACTACTGTGTTTTAGAACGATACGAGTACCTGGATGGTCAGGATTGTTGGTATTCTTGATAACCAGAGGAATTTTTCCACGGTAGGCAGGAAGAAGAGCTTCATCATGAAGGACTGAGAATCCTGCATAGGCCAACTCACGCATTTCACGGTAGGTCAACTCAGGAATCGAGTGTGGTTGATGGATAATGCCTGGGTGGGCTGCAAAGATACCATCAACATCCGTAAAGTTTTCATAGAGGTCGGCCTTAACCCCTGCAGCAATGATAGAACCTGTAATATCAGAGCCTCCACGTGAGAAGGTACAGATTTGATTTTCCTTGGTAACTCCAAAGAAACCAGGAATGACAAGGACTTCATTTGCATTTGTCAATTCTTCAATCTTGTCATAACTTGATGGAATGATGCGAGCGTGACCAGGTTCACTTGTGACCACAATACCAGCTTCTCTAGGGTGAACATAGCGTGCATCAATCCCATTTTGATTAAAGTAGGCTGCGATCAATTTGGCATTGTTGTTTTCACCGGCTGCTAGGAAAGTATCGTAGAGAAATTCGTTTTCTTCGATAGGAAGACTTGCCAAGGCACGAATGCTTTTGGAAATTTTCTCTAGAACAGCTGGTTTCAGTCCTAATTCACTAACCATAGCTGCATAGCGATCGATTATCCAGTTTTGGCTCTTGCTAATATCGTTACCAGCAACATAGTCGCGGTAGTATTTAATCAAGGCATCCGTAACCTTAGTATCTTCAGCATTGCGTTTACCAGGCGCAGAAACAACTACAAAACGGCGTTCAGGATCGCTTTTGACGATGTTTAAAACTTTTTCTAATTGACCAGCAGAGGCAAGAGAGCTACCTCCAAATTTAACAACTTTCATAAGAACTCCTAAAGTAAGTATTTTATACGATTATAGCAGAAAGAAGGCCTTTTTTCAATGAAGAAAATGAGATGCTTTCTACATTAAAGGGAGCCTGTCTAATCGGCCGAGACACTTTTAGTCGATTTTTTATTGCTTTCTGCTCCTAAACAAGATATACTTTGAAAATAAAATAATTTAAACTTCTTATAAAACAAAAAGGAGTCCAGATGGAACACATTATTTATCAACTTGAAGAGGATTTGGCAATCCTTACCTTGAACCGTCCTGAGGTTGCAAATGGTTTTCATATTCCTATGTGTGAGGAGATTTTAGAAGCTCTGACTTTGGCAGAAGAGGATTCGGCTGTGCATTTTGTCTTAATCAACGCGAATGGCAAAGTCTTTTCAGTTGGGGGAGATTTAGTAGAGATGAAGCGGGCGGTGGATGAGGATGATATTCCATCATTGACGAAAATCGCAGAATTGGTCAATACTATTTCCTATAAAATCAAGCAAATAGCCAAACCTGTCTTGATGGAGGTTGATGGGGCTGTTGCAGGTGCCGCAGCGAATATGGCTGTTGCTGCGGATTTCTGTCTGGCAACGGATAAGGCTAAATTTATCCAAGCTTTTGTTGGAGTTGGCTTGGCTCCGGATGCAGGAGGAATTCATCTTTTGAGTCGAAGTATTGGTGTGACGCGTGCAACTCAACTAGCCATGACAGGAGAGGCTTTGACAGCAGAAAAAGCTCTAGAGTGGGGCCTGGTTTACCGTATTTCTGAAGCTGATAAGTTAGAAAAAACCAGAGGACAGCTTCTTAAAAAATTAAGACGTGGGTCAGCTAATTCTTATGCAGCTATCAAGAAGTTGGTTTGGGAGAGTCAATTTAAAGATTGGCAAGATTATGCTGCTTTAGAATTGAAGCTACAGGAATCCTTGGCTCAAACAGAGGATTTCAAAGAGGGAGTTCGGGCTCATTCGGAGAGAAGAAGGCCTAAATTTACAGGAAAATAAAAAAATACTTGCACTGTTCTTTGAAGTTTGATATAATTTTTTTGTCAAATGTTTTGATTGTGAAAGTTTTTTGAAAAGGAGGGAAAAGAGATTGGACTACCAACGAATTAATGAATATTTAACATCTATATTTAACAATGTCCTCGTTATCGAGGAAGTTAGCTTGAGGGGTAGTCGTTTCAAGGATATCTCCATTAAAGAAGTACATACAATCGATGTAATTGGAAAATTCCCAGATGTGACGCCAAGTCAAGTGTCGAAAGAGTTGATGGTGACTCTTGGGACGGTTACGACGAGTTTGAATAATCTTGAACGCAAGGGTTACATTGAACGCATTCGCTCAGAGCAGGATCGTCGTGTGGTGCATCTGCATTTGACAAAGAAGGGTCGCTTGGTTCATAGACTACATAAACGCTTCCACAAGGCCATGGTTGAAAAAATCATTGACGGTATGAGTAAGGAAGAAATTGATGTTATGAGCAAAGGGTTAACCAATCTTTATCAATTTTTGGAGGATTTGAAATAATGGCTTTTGCAAAAATAAGCCAGGTTGCTCATTATGTGCCAGAGCAAGTGGTTACAAATCATGATTTGGCCCAGATTATGGATACCAATGATGAGTGGATTTCAAGTCGGACGGGAATACGACAAAGGCATATTTCAAGAACAGAATCTACTAGTGATTTGGCTACAGAGGTTGCCAAGAAACTGATGACAAAAGCTGGAATCACAGGGGAAGAGCTGGATTTTATCATCCTAGCTACCATCACTCCAGATTCGATGATGCCCTCTACAGCTGCTCGTGTCCAAGCTAATATTGGTGCTAATAAGGCCTTTGCTTTTGACCTAACAGCTGCTTGTAGTGGATTTGTATTTGCTCTTTCAACTGCTGAAAAGTTTATCGCTTCTGGTCGCTTTCAAAAAGGCTTGGTGATTGGTAGTGAAACCCTCTCTAAAGCAGTCGATTGGTCGGACCGATCAACAGCTGTTTTGTTTGGAGATGGTGCTGGTGGTGTCTTGCTAGAAGCTAGCGAGAAAGAGCATTTCTTGGCTGAGAGTCTCAATAGCGATGGAAGTCGCAGCGAGTGTCTAACGTACGGACATTCAAGCTTGCATTCTCCATTTTCAGATCAAGAAAATTCAGATTCATTTTTGAAGATGGATGGACGCGCAGTTTTTGATTTTGCCATTCGGGATGTAGCCAAGTCTATCAAACAGACTATTGAAGAATCTCCTGTAGAGGCGACAGACTTGGATTATCTACTACTTCATCAGGCTAATGACCGTATCTTGGATAAAATGGCTAAAAAAATTGGTGTCGAACGAGACAAACTTCCAGCCAATATGATGGAATATGGCAATACCAGTGCAGCCAGTATCCCGATTTTACTTTCAGAGTGTGTAGAACAAGGCCTCATCCGTTTAGATGGTAGTCAGACTGTTCTGCTATCAGGCTTCGGTGGAGGCTTGACCTGGGGCACGCTCATTCTTACAATTTAGGTAATCATGTGGTGAACACATTGTTATAAAAAAACTATTTATTTTAAAGGAGTCCTATCATGGCAGTATTTGAAAAAGTACAAGAAATTATCGTTGAAGAACTTGGAAAAGACGCATCAGAAGTAACACTTGAATCAACTTTTGATGATTTGGACGCAGATTCATTGGACTTGTTCCAAGTAATCTCAGAAATTGAAGATGCTTTTGATATCCAAATCGAAGCAGAAGATGACTTGAAAACAGTTGGTGACTTGGTTGCCTACGTTGAAGAGCAAACAAAATAAGCAGAATATAAGATAGAAGGAGTAGGGAAACCCGCTCCCTCTTGTTTAGGTAATAGTTTGATTGTCAAATTATGACGGTATCGAACTATTACGTAAGCAAGAAACGATGGAGGCACTATGAAAACGCGTATTACAGAATTATTGAACATTGATTATCCTATTTTTCAAGGAGGAATGGCCTGGGTTGCTGATGGTGATTTGGCAGGGGCTGTTTCTAAGGCTGGGGGACTAGGCATTATCGGTGGGGGAAATGCCCCGAAAGAAGTTGTCAAGGCTAATATTGATAAAATCAAATCATTGACGGATAAACCCTTTGGTGTCAACATCATGCTCTTGTCTCCCTTTGTGGAAGATATTGTAGACCTTGTTATCGAGGAAGGTGTTAAGGTAGTGACAACAGGCGCAGGAAATCCTAGTAAATACATGGAACGCTTCCATGAAGCTGGGATCACAGTCATTCCTGTTGTACCAAGTGTTGCCCTAGCTAAACGCATGGAAAAAATCGGTGCGGATGCTATTATCGCAGAAGGAATGGAAGCTGGGGGACACATTGGCAAATTAACAACCATGACCTTGGTGCGTCAGGTAGTTGCTGCTGTATCTATTCCTGTTATTGCTGCAGGAGGGATTGCGGATGGTGAAGGTGCTGCGGCTGGATTTATGCTAGGTGCGGAGGCTGTTCAGGTTGGAACTCGCTTTGTCGTTGCCAAAGAGTCTAATGCCCATCCAAATTATAAGGCGAAAATTTTAAAAGCTAGAGATATTGATACTACGATTTCAGCTCAACACTTTGGCCATGCTGTTCGTGCTATTAAAAATCAATTGACTCGTGATTTTGAAAAAGCTGAGAAAGATGCCTTTAAACAGGAAAATCCTGATTTAGAAATCTTTGAACAAATGGGAGCAGGTGCCCTAGCAAAAGCAGTTGTTCACGGAGATGTGGATGGCGGATCTGTCATGGCAGGTCAGATTGCAGGGCTTGTTTCCAAAGAAGAAACCGTTGAAGAAATCCTAAAAGATTTGTATTACGGAGCAGCTAAGAAAATTCAAGAAGAAGCCTCTCGTTGGGCAGGAGTTGTAAGAAATGACTAAAACAGCCTTTTTATTTGCTGGTCAAGGTGCCCAGTATCTAGGGATGGGACGGGATCTCTATGATCACTACCCTATTGTCAAAGAGACGATTGATCAAGCGAGTCAGGTACTCGGTTATGATTTGCGTCATCTCATTGATAGGGAAGAAGAAAAACTTAACCAGACTCGCTATACGCAACCAGCTATTTTAGCAACTTCAGTTGCTATCTACCGTCTATTGCAAGAAAAGGGTTATCAGGCTGATATGGTTGCTGGTTTGTCCCTTGGAGAATATTCTGCCTTGGTAGCCAGTGGCGCCTTGGATTTTGAAGAAGCTGTTGCTTTGGTTGCTAAGCGTGGAGCCTATATGGAAGAAGCAGCTCCTGCTGGCTCTGGTAAGATGGTAGCGATTCTCAATACGCCAGTAGAGGTCATTGAAGAAGCCTGCCAAAAAGCTTCTGAACTTGGAGTGGTTACCCCAGCCAACTATAATACACCTGCACAAATTGTGATTGGAGGAGAAGTGGTTGCAGTTGATCGAGCTGTTGAACTCTTGCAAGAAGCAGGTGCCAAACGCTTGATTCCTCTCAAGGTGTCAGGTCCCTTTCATACCGCTCTCCTTGAGCCTGCTAGCCAGAAACTAGCTGAAACTCTAGCTCAGGTAAGTTTTTCAGATTTCACTTGTCCCCTAGTCGGCAATACAGAAGCTGCAGTTATGAAAAAAGAAGACATTATTCAACTTTTGACGCGTCAGGTCAAGGAGCCAGTTCGTTTCTATGAAAGTATTGCAGTTATGCAAGAAGCAGGCGTCACCAACTTTATAGAGATTGGACCGGGGAAAGTCTTGTCAGGCTTTGTCAAAAAAATTGATAAGACAGCTAAACTAGCCAATGTTGAAGATCAGGCGAGTTTGGAAACCTTGCTAGAAAACGAGTAATCCCTTCTCCCATAAATACAAGAGGAAACAGGAGAAAAGAATGCAACTAAAAAATAAAAATATCTTTATTACAGGTTCGAGTCGTGGAATTGGTCTTGCCATTGCCCACAAGTTTGCTCAGGCAGGAACCAATATTGTTTTAAACAGTCGTGGGGCAATCTCAGAAGAATTGCTCGCTGAGTTTTCAAACTATGGTGTCAAGGTGGTTCCTATATCAGGAGACGTGTCAGATTTTGAAGACGCTAAGCGTATGGTTGATCAAGCTATTGCAGAGCTGGGTTCAGTAGATGTTTTGGTCAACAATGCAGGGATTACCCAAGATACCCTAATGCTCAAGATGACAGAAGCGGATTTTGAAAAAGTGCTCAAGGTTAACTTGACTGGTGCCTTTAACATGACACAATCAGTCTTGAAACCGATGATGAAAGCCAGAGAAGGTGCTATCATTAATATGTCTAGTGTTGTTGGTTTGATGGGGAATATCGGTCAAGCTAACTATGCAGCTTCTAAGGCTGGTTTGATTGGTTTTACCAAGTCTGTGGCTCGTGAAGTGGCCAATCGCAATATCAGGGTTAATGCTATTGCACCGGGAATGATTGAGTCCGATATGACAGCTGTTCTATCAGACAAGGTAAAAGATGCCATGCTGGCGCAAATTCCTATGAAAGAATTTGGGCAGGCAGAGCAGGTTGCAGATTTAACAGTATTTTTAGCAGGCCAAGATTATCTAACTGGTCAAGTGGTTGCCATTGATGGTGGCTTAAGTATGTAGCAGAAGCTAGAGGTAAAAAAGATGAAACTAAATCGCGTAGTAGTAACAGGTTATGGAGTAACATCTCCAATCGGAAATACACCAGAAGAATTTTGGAATAGTTTGACAACTGGAAAAATCGGAATTGGTTCAATTACAAAATTTGATCATAGTGACTTTGATGTGCATAATGCGGCAGAAATCCAAGATTTTCCTTTTGATAAATACTTTGTAAAGAAAGATACTAATCGTTTTGATAACTATTCTTTATATGCCTTGTATGCGGCCCAAGAAGCCGTTAATCATGCAGGTCTTGATGTAGAGGCTCTTGACAAGGATCGTTTTGGTGTTATCGTTGCCTCTGGTATTGGTGGAATCAAAGAAATTGAAGATCAAGTGCTTCGTCTCAACGAAAAAGGGCCAAAACGTGTGAAACCATTGACCCTTCCAAAAGCCTTGCCAAATATGGCTTCAGGAAATGTTGCTATGCGTTTTGGAGCAAACGGTGTTTGTAAATCCATCAATACTGCCTGCGCTTCATCAAATGACGCGATTGGGGATGCCTTCCGCTCAATTAAATTTGGTTTCCAAGACGTTATGTTGGTAGGTGGTTCAGAAGCCTCTATCACACCTTTTGCTATTGCTGGTTTCCAAGCCCTAACTGCTCTCTCAACTACAGAGGATCCAACTCGTGCCTCTATTCCATTTGATAAGGATCGCAATGGGTTTGTTATGGGTGAAGGTTCTGGGATGTTGGTTCTTGAAAGTCTTGAACACGCCGAAAAACGTGGGGCTACTATCCTGGCTGAAGTAGTTGGTTACGGAAATACTTGTGATGCCTACCATATGACTTCTCCACATCCAGAAGGTCAGGGAGCTATAAAGGCCATCAAACTAGCCTTGGAAGAAGCAGAGATTTCTCCAGAGCAAGTAGCCTATGTCAATGCTCACGGAACGTCAACTCCTGCTAATGAAAAAGGAGAAAGTGGTGCCATCGTGGCTGTTCTTGGTAAGGAAGTACCTGTATCATCAACCAAATCTTTCACAGGACATTTGCTGGGTGCTGCAGGTGCAGTAGAAGCTATCGTCACAATCGAAGCCATGCGTCATAACTTTGTTCCAATGACAGCTGGAACAAGTGAAGTATCAGATTATATCGAAGCCAATGTCGTTTATGGACAAGGCTTGGAGCAAGAAATTCCATACGCTATTTCAAATACTTTTGGTTTTGGTGGCCACAATGCAGTTCTTGCTTTCAAACGTTGGGAGAATAAATAAGTATGAATTTAAACGATATTAAAGACTTGATGGCCCAATTTGACCAGTCAAGTTTGAGAGAATTTTCTTATAAAAATGGGACGGATGAGTTGCAGTTTAGCAAGAATGAAGCGAGACTTGTGTCTGAAGTCGCCGCTCAAGTCGCTCCAGCACCCGTTCTAGCAACACCGAGTCCAGTAGCTCCTACATCTGCTCCAGCAGAGACTGTAGTAGAAGAAGTTCCAGCTCCAGCTGAAGCAAGTGTGGCTGCTGAGGGAGATCTTGTAGAGAGCCCACTTGTTGGGGTGGCTTACTTGGCTGCTGGTCCAGATAAACCTACCTTTGTAACAGTTGGTGATAGTGTTAAAAAAGGCCAAACACTGGTGATCATCGAAGCCATGAAAGTCATGAATGAAATCCCAGCTCCTAAGGATGGTGTAGTAACGGAAATTCTCGTTTCTAACGAAGAAATGGTTGAGTTTGGTAAAGGATTGGTACGAATCAAATGATTGATATTCAAGGAATCAAAGAAGCCCTTCCCCACCGTTATCCTATGCTCCTAGTGGACCGTGTGTTGGAAGTGAGTGAGGATACCATTGTTGCTATCAAAAATGTGACCATCAATGAGCCCTTCTTTAATGGTCATTTCCCTCAATATCCTGTCATGCCAGGTGTTCTGATCATGGAAGCCTTGGCACAAACAGCTGGTGTCTTGGAGTTATCAAAACCTGAAAATAAAGGGAAACTGGTTTTTTATGCTGGCATGGATAAGGTTAAGTTTAAGAAGCAAGTTGTGCCTGGAGACCAATTGCTTATGACAGCGACTTTTGTAAAACGTCGTGGTACCATTGCCGTGCTTGAAGCAAAGGCTGAAGTGGATGGCAAGCTTGCGGCCAGTGGTACTCTTACCTTTGCAATTGGGAACTAAGGAGGTTCTCCATGTTTCGAAAAATTTTAATTGCCAATCGTGGTGAAATTGCGGTTCGTATTATCCGTGCGGCGCGTGAATTGGGAATTGCGACGGTGGCGGTTTATTCGACTGCTGATAAGGAAGCCCTTCATACGCTTTTAGCAGATGAAGCAGTTTGTATCGGTCCTGGCAAGGCAACAGAGTCTTATCTCAATATTAATGCGGTTCTATCAGCTGCAGTCTTGACTGAGGCAGAAGCCATTCACCCAGGTTTTGGATTTCTCAGTGAAAATTCCAAATTTGCAACCATGTGTGAAGAGGTGGGGATTAAGTTTATCGGCCCATCTGGTCATGTCATGGATATGATGGGAGACAAAATCAATGCGCGTGCTCAGATGATAAAAGCAGGTGTGCCTGTCATTCCAGGTTCAGATGGAGAAGTCCATAACTCTGAAGAAGCTTTGATTGTTGCTGAAAAAATTGGCTATCCTGTTATGCTCAAGGCTTCAGCAGGTGGAGGTGGTAAAGGGATTCGTAAGGTTGAAAAACCAGAAGACCTCGTTTCAGCCTTTGAAACAGCCTCTAGTGAAGCCAAGGCTAATTATGGCAATGGTGCCATGTACATAGAACGGGTCATCTATCCAGCTCGTCACATCGAGGTTCAAATCCTAGGAGATGAACACGGGAATGTGATTCACTTGGGGGAACGGGATTGTTCTCTTCAACGGAATAATCAAAAGGTTTTGGAAGAAAGTCCTTCAATTGCAATCGGAAAAACGTTGCGCCATGAAATCGGTGCTGCTGCTGTTCGAGCGGCAGAGTCTGTGGGCTATGAGAATGCAGGGACCATTGAGTTTCTTCTTGATGAAGCTAGCGGTAAATTCTATTTTATGGAGATGAATACTCGTGTACAAGTAGAACATCCAGTAACAGAATTTGTTTCAGGTGTTGATATCGTTAAGGAACAGATCCGCATTGCGGCAGGTCAGCCTTTGTCTGTGAAGCAAGAAGATATTGTTCTACGCGGCCATGCTATCGAGTGTCGTATCAATGCAGAAAATCCAGCTTTTAACTTTGCTCCAAGTCCAGGTAAGATTACCAATCTCTATCTTCCAAGTGGTGGAGTTGGTTTGCGCGTGGATTCAGCAGTTTATCCAGGCTATACCATTCCGCCTTATTATGATAGTATGATTGCCAAAGTCATCGTTCACGGCGAAAATCGTTTTGATGCCTTGATGAAAATGCAACGTGCCCTCTATGAATTAGAGATTGAAGGGGTGCAGACCAATGCAGATTTCCAGCTTGACCTCATTTCAGATCGCAATGTCATTGCTGGGGATTATGATACTTCCTTCTTGATGGAAACCTTCTTACCTAAATATCAAGAAAAAGAATAAAATGACTTTAAGAGTTTAAACCGAAAAGGGGAATCAATGGCTCTATTTAGTAAAAAAGATAAGTATATTCGAATCAATCCCAATCGTTCGGTTAGGGAAAAACCTCAAGCCAAGCCAGAGGTTCCAGATGAATTATTTTCTAAGTGTCCAGGCTGTAAGCACACCATTTATCAGAAGGATCTGGGAAGTGAGCGTATCTGTCCGCACTGTAGCTATACCTTTCGTATTTCTGCCCAAGAACGCTTGGCTTTGACAATTGATATGGGAACCTTCAAGGAATTGTTTACAGGGATTGAAAGCAAGGATCCCTTGCATTTCCCTGGTTATCAAAAGAAACTAGCAACTATGCGTGAAAAAACAGGTCTGGATGAAGCCGTTGTGACAGGAACTGCTCTTATTAAAGGTCAGACTGTGGCTCTTGGGATTATGGATTCCAACTTTATCATGGCTTCTATGGGTACAGTTGTAGGGGAAAAAATTACTCGCTTGTTTGAGTATGCTACTATTGAACAGTTGCCAGTTGTTCTCTTCACAGCCTCTGGTGGAGCCCGTATGCAGGAAGGAATCATGAGTCTCATGCAGATGGCCAAGATTTCTGCAGCAGTTAAACGCCATTCAAATGCTGGTCTCTTTTATCTGACTATTTTGACAGATCCAACGACAGGTGGTGTAACAGCGTCTTTCGCTATGGAAGGCGATATCATTCTGGCTGAACCACAGAGCTTGGTTGGTTTTGCTGGGCGTCGTGTGATTGAAAATACGGTTCGTGAAAGTTTGCCTGAGGGTTTCCAAAAGGCAGAATTCCTATTGGAACATGGTTTTGTGGATGCTATTGTCAAAAGAAGAGACTTGCCAGATACCATTGCTAGCCTAATCAGATTGCATGGAGGGAGTCCTAGATGAATATTGCAAAAATAGTCAGAGAAGCGCGTGAGCAGAGTCGCTTGACAACCTTGGACTTTGCGACAGGCATTTTTGATGAATTTATCCAGTTACATGGTGACCGTTCTTTTCGTGATGATGGTGCAGTTGTGGGTGGTATTGGCTGGCTTGGAGATCAAGCTGTAACAGTGGTTGGTATCCAAAAAGGCAAGAGTTTACAAGACAACCTCAAACGGAATTTTGGACAACCGCATCCAGAAGGTTACCGTAAGGCCCTACGGTTAATGAAACAGGCTGAAAAGTTTGGCCGTCCAGTGGTGACTTTTATCAATACAGCAGGCGCCTATCCTGGTGTCGGAGCGGAAGAACGTGGTCAAGGAGAAGCTATCGCTCGCAATCTCATGGAAATGAGTGACCTGAAAGTTCCGATTATTGCTATCATTATCGGTGAAGGTGGTTCAGGCGGGGCTCTGGCATTAGCAGTCGCAGACCGTGTCTGGATGCTGGAAAATTCTATCTATGCCATTCTCAGTCCAGAAGGTTTTGCTTCTATTCTATGGAAGGACGGTAGTCGTGCTATGGAAGCAGCAGAACTGATGAAAATCACCTCACATGAACTATTAGAAATGGGCGTGGTGGATAAGGTGATTTCTGAAGCAGGACTTTCTAGTAAAGAACTGATTAAGAATGTTAAAAAAGAACTCCAAGCTGATCTAGCTAGACTTTCACAAAAACCGCTAGAAGAGTTGTTGGAAGAACGTTATCAACGATTTAGAAAATACTAATATAAAAACTAGAACTGGCAGTCAGTTCTAGTTTTTATGTGGATCTTACTCTGTGTCGAGGACACAACAAAAAGTGCCTGGAAGACCAAACACCTTTTTGATTATTCATTTTCTTCAGTTACAAATTGACTAAGCAGTCCGTTGATAAAGCGGGCTGATTTTTGATCTGAAAAATTCTTAGCAAGTTCAATGGCTTCATTGACTGCTACCAGCTGAGGTGTATCAAATGATGTGATTTCAAAGATACCCAAGCGTAGTAAGTTTTTTTCGACCAAAGTCAAGCGTTCAACTGTCCAGCCTGACTTGAGATGCTGGTTGATTTGTTTATCCAACTCGTCTTTTTGAGCTTGAACACCAGAAACCAAGTTCAGAAGAAAGGCAGGGATTTGCACATCTTCATCTTCACGGTCATGCGTGTAGGCAAAGCGACAAGCTGTTTCCATATCTGTGTCGAATTCAAGGCTCATGAGAGCTTGAAAAGCGCATTTACGAAGTTCGCGTCTAGATTCTAATAATGGACTAGTCATTGAGGAAGTCCTCGTTAAATAGATCTTTCAACTCAGGTTTTGGTGTCTTGTCTGGAACGATTCCTGCAACATGGATGTTGACAGCAGCAAGTTCCACATCAGCCATATCACGGACAGCATCTTTTACTGCTTTTTGAATAGCAAGAGCAACTTTTGGTACCTTCACACCGTACTCAAGATAGAGATAAATGTCAGCAGTTAGTTCTTCGTTGCTTTCTTTTAAGTAGACGCCACGACCAAGAGAGAGTTTTGATAGGGTATCAGACACGGATTTATTTGAAAATGAGTGGACACCATCAACTTTAGCAGTTGCGATGGCAATGATTTTTTCAAGTACACGTGGAGCGATAACGATTTCGCCAAATTGTTCTTCAATTCCCATAGAATGACCTCTTTCTAGAGATTAGGCACGAGAAACGTAAGTTCCTTCTGCAGTGTTGATGATCAATTTTTGTCCAGCTTCGATGAAGTCGGGAACGTTGACAACAAGTCCAGTTTCCATAGTCGCTGGTTTACCAGAACCTGTAACAGTAGCACCTTTGATAGATGGTTGTGTTTCAGCAACTGTCAACTCAACTGTAGTAGGTACAGTTACACCGATTACTTCAGTTCCGTAGAATTGGATTTTCACATCAGAGTTTTCAAGGATGTAAAGCAATTCATTTTCAACGTTTACGACTGGGATTTCGTATTGGTCGTAAGTTTCAGTGTTCATGAAGTAGGCAGTTTCATCCATTTTGTACAAGTATTGAGCTGGAACAGTTTCGATAATAGCTTGTTCGAATTTTTCTTCTGGACGGTAGCTTGTGTCAAATGTAGAACCAGTACGGACATCACGCAATTTCATACGCATGATCGTGTTCCCTTTACCTGGTTTGTGGTGGCTAGCTTCCAAAACACGGATCAATTTTCCGTCTGCAGTTTCAAATGTCATACCAGCTTTCAATTTGCTTGCTTCAATCATGTTTTTACCTCTTTAATAAATATTATTACTCTTCATTTTACCATAAAAGGAATGAAAAAGAAAGTTGGAGGTGGGATAATGGGAATATTTATATAAATTTATACTTGTGCGAAAAAATGTTTTAGAAGGGTATATTTTTTTTATGAAATTTATAAGCAAATATCTTAAAAATTACTTTGAAATATGATATAATGTAGTAGAAATATATTTGTACCTAAGTGTGCATATATATATATATATAAGGTGGTAAATCATGTTTAAATTATCTAGACAACAAAAAGATCATCGGTATTTTTGTGGAAACCGATACGAAAAATATTCGATTAAAAAATTAAAAGTTGGTGCTGCGAGTGTTTTAATCGGGGCAGGATTTTTGTTTGGTTACAATGTAGATACGGTAGAAGCTGACTCTGTTACTGAAACAGTAGTCAAGAAGGAAGCTGACACGGGACTAAACCTAGCTCAAGGAAATATTAAATCAGACACTGTTTCTGAAGCAAAACAAGAATTAGCTAAGCAACCAAAATCAAATGTAGAGCTAGAAAATTCAGCTGAGCCAGCGATACCTGTAAAAGAAAATGAAAAAGATACCGAACAAGCTTCAACAGGTTCAGATAACACTAATACTGCAGAAGAAGCTACGGCAAAACCATCTGTCGATTTATCTCTCTTGCAAGCAAAACTAGCTGATTTGGAAGCGCAAATAGAGCGTCTCAGAGGAAATAAAAAACAAGCTTCTCAAATCCAAAATGCTGAAAAACTAGTTGCAGAAGCTAAGCAATATTTAAGTGCATTGGGTGCAACACAGTCAGGAGCTGATAAAAAAGCAAAAGAAATTAGCTCATTAACTTCTATCTTAAAATCAATCAAGGCTGAAGAAACACCTAAAGAAAACAAAAATCAAGATAGTCGTAATGGTAAGAAACTGGAAGAAGGAACTGGCTTCCGTACCGGAGTGACAGCCCAAGCTTTGATAGGGTCAATTCATTTTGATACATCGAAAGGATCAACTGAAAAGACTATACCGGTTGCAAATAATGGTGACGGTGAACGTGTCATTAATATGGCGATTACTTATTCAGCTTCTTCAACTGAAACAGTTACAGGCGGTAAAGTACGTGTAACTATACCAAAGGAATTCTTGCATTCTACGAAAAAACCAGAATTTGCAAATTCATCATTTGTAAAAAGTGTAGATGATTTATCAACTGCTACAAATTATATTTATGATTTAAATTTAAATCCTATGAGCGGGGGAACTGTTGCTGAAAGTTTATTAAAATTATATGTGGGTACCTCTATAAAAAATGCTCCATCAAAAGGTGATGTATTATCAGTTAATACAGATTTTATAGTAGGTGGAGAAACTTTATCAACGAAGTCAGCCAGAGCTTCTTTTGACTATTTATCAGAAATTTTATATAGAGAAAAAGATTCAAGACCTAAAACTGTCAAATATATGGTCGATCAGTTTGGTGCTCCATTACCAGAATTTAAAATGGGATTCGTTTCGAATGGGACTTTCAAGCCGATTGAAGGAAGTACATTTAAATTGCCATTTATTATGAGTGATCAAAGCTTTTTCAATAATCAAGAAACGGAACAAAATGGTAATGGACGTTTAACAAGTTATGATTATACAATTAGTGGGATACCAGATTTCTTAGAATTAGATCCAACAAATACAAAAAATAATAAGTTTTGGACATTAGAAAATGGAGTTTTAACACTACATCCAGATGAAAAGAAAGGTATAGATCAAAGTTTACTTTATGGTGGACCAATTTTAAAAGTAAAAGAAGGTGCTTTTAATACCCCCGAAGCTATTGAAAGAGCAATTGAGACAAATTCTACTAAAGGATTCAATGCTAATATCGTTTATAAAGCAGTTGGGCATAGACCTGATGGTTCAACATTTACTCAGACATTAGATAATCCTGATGGATTTAGATTTTATCTCGGTGATGGTATTCCTGCTATTAAAGATCTGGATACAAGAATTTTCCCTGAAACAAATCAACGATTATTTTCAAATGCAAGTAATGAGGACGAATTTAAAGCTAGATTTTATGTACCATCTGATAAATTAAAAGGTGACGGTGCATCGTTACCAAGTCAGTATATAAACTATTTTATTCCAAAAGATCAAGAAGGAAATTACTTTACAAAATTCCAGTTAGATAAAGTATATACAAATGAAATAAAAGCTGACGGTTCAAGAGAATTTAGAGGTTCTTACAGAGAACAGTTAGATGGAAATTTAAAAGAGAATTTTAAATTATATGGAGTAACTAAAGATAACCAAGCTGAATTGTTGAAAGAATATACTTCAATTAATGAATTATATGATACTGTCGAAATTAATCCTGAAAAGAAATATGAGCATTTAATCCTAAAACATCCGGGTATAGTAGATGAATTCCAAAGATATAATTCAACTACTAAAACAATAACTGGATTAGAATCAAAACTTGGAGTAACTGTTGGTACATGGAAGGAAAAAGCCCAAGATAAAACAATTCAACGCTATGAAAATAAAATTGCGCAAGGGTTTACATCAGAGAACACAATAGAGAGTGCTATAGCTATGGAACGTCCTGCTACGGGTAGTGATTATCCTGCAGAACATATCAAAACTCCAACAAAATTAGCATTAGATATGAATCAAATAGGGAGTCAAACTTTAACTAAAGATCAGTTAACAAGAGGTCAAACAATTCCTATTGCCGTAACGTATACAGCACCAGATTATTTTTCTTTAGCAGAGACAGATAAAAATGGAGTTAAGACTTACGATTTAGATAAATTAGATCCAAATATTACTAAAACAAGTGTGATGTTATTAGCAGATCCAAAGTTACCGTTGAAAGACTTTAGATTAGCAGCAGATAATCGTTTATTATCGAAATACACATTACATTTTGGTGGAGCAAATGGTGAGACTGCAAAAGAATCGTATGATAAATTAAAAGAATCTTATGATACGGTAAATCCAACTAATATTATCGAAAATTATAAAGGAACAGGAAAACGTGCTTACATCTTTGATTCAAAAGATTTAGGTCTTACTAGATATGATTTAAATAAAGACGGATGGATTAAAGGTGGATTATATAGTCCTACAGCCTTGACTTTCGAAGTTGAAAATAATGGACAAGTTGAAGCTGGAACTTATGGGATTGAATCTTATTTAGTATGGAATAGTGAGTCTGAAACTTTAGTAGGTAATGACAATTCTATTAATGCTAATTTTGTTGAAAATCACGCACCAGGTTTATCTATTTCAAAAGCAAATATTAACGTTACTATTAATAATGTTGCTGAATATTCATCGTCTTTAACAATTGCTAAACCTGGGACTACAGGTGTGCGAGGAATTATTGATGTTAAGAATGGACAAGAAGTTGTCTTATTACCACAAATTGAAAATTTAACAGATCTTCCTCAAAGAGTAAAAGAAGTAGTAGTATTAATACCTAAGACAGAAGCTCTAACATATTTAGAAGGTCCAATAGTTGATGATTCAGACGAATATGATGTAGTTTATACAACATCAACTGCTACTGACAAAACTACTGGAACATATGTAAGTGCAGATAAAATCACAAATTGGAAAGATGTTACTGCCGTTAAATATGTATTTAAAAATAATTATACTGTAACAAAAGAGCATGCCTTTAAACATCACTTTAATCTACGTGTCGATCAGAATAACCCAAACTATGTGCAAAGTACTTCTCAAATTTTTCTAAAAGATGGAAAAGATACTTGGTTAGAATCGAATATTGTGGGATTAAGAACAGAAGATACTCGCGGAAAACTAGAAGTGTACTATAAAACTGTAGATGGCGAGCTCTTAAAAGAGTTCCCAAAAACTAGAGGTTTTGAAGGACAGCCTTATGCTACAACTAAAGAACCAATTCTTAAAGGTTTTGTAAATAGATGGTATGCTACGAACGACTATATTTTTATCGAAGTTCAACCAGATTCTGATCCGGAAAAAGGAACTTACGAAAGACAGGTAACTAAGAAAGTAACTTATCTATATGATAAGGCTAATGTGAAAGTAGAAACTAAAGATATTACAAGAACTATTAATTATATTGAAAAAAATAATGAAGGTAATATCATTTCTAATCCGGTAATTCAAAAAGTAACAGTTTCAAGAAAAGTGTATACTGGAGAAAAAACAGGACGTGTTGTAGAAGGTGATTGGGAAATTCCTGCAAATGCTAAATGGGAGTCTGTAACTTCTCCAACACCTTCAGAATGGGAAAAACCAGAAGTAAAAGTCAATGATCAATATATCACTAAGGAAGCAATTGATGAAGTAAGAATTACACCAGAAGTTCTTAATAACGGTAATATTGTTGAAAATGTATATTATGAAAGAATTGTGCCAGTTGGTGGAGATGTAGTAGCAAAATACGTTATCGAAGGTACAACAACTGAATTAAAACCAGCAACAGACGTCGCTAAGGGATTAAAAGTTGGAAAAGGATATACTTCAACAGCGCCAACAGCAGGTGAAGAATTAATAGCTACTGATGGGAAAGTTTATGTATATAAAGGACATAAAGTTACATCAGCTGGAGAACAAGGTACAGTTACAGCAGATAAACAAGAAGTCGTTTATGAGTACGCACCAAAAGTAGGTGGAAATGTCGAAGTGAAATATGTGATTGCAGGCACAGAAACAAACCTAAAAGATCCAGTAACATTAGTAACAAATGGACAAGTAGGAAGTGACTATACTGCGACGAAAGAAAACACACTCACAAAAGACGGCTTAGTTTATGAATTAGTTAAAACAAATAATGGACTAAAAGAAGGTTCAGCTACAGAAACAGGTAAAGTAACAGAAGCGAAACAAGAAGTCGTTTATGAGTACGCACCAAAAGTAGGTGGAAATGTCGAAGTGAAATATGTGATTGCAGGCACAGAAACAAACCTAAAAGATCCAGTAACATTAGTAACAAATGGACAAGTAGGAAGTGACTATACTGCGACGAAAGAAAACACACTCACAAAAGACGGCTTAGTTTATGAATTAGTTAAAACAAATAATGGACTAAAAGAAGGTTCAGCTACAGAAACAGGTAAAGTAACAGAAGCGAAACAAGAAGTCGTTTATGAGTACGCACCAAAAGTAGGTGGAAATGTCGAAGTGAAATATGT
>NZ_NCVK01000005.1 GCF_002096845.1 Streptococcus mitis | reverse complement strand
ACTGACTACGTCAGTTCCATCTACAACCTCAAAACAGTGTTTTGAGCAACCTGCGGCTAGTTTCCTAGTTTGCTCTTTGATTTTCATTGAGTATAATCATCCAACTCTTTTAAGGAGGAGTAAATTTCTATGAATAAAAAACTCACGGATTATGTCATTGATCTGGTGGAAATTTTAAATAAACAACAAAAACAAGTCTTCTGGGGCATATTTGATATTTTCAGTATGGTGGTTTCCATCATTGTATCTTATATCTTATTCTACGGATTGATTAATCCAGCACCTGTTGACTACATTATCTATACGAGTTTGGCCTTCTTGTTTTATCAATTGATGATTGGATTTTGGGGGTTGAACGCTAGTATTAGTCGTTACAGCAAGATTACGGATTTCATGAAAATCTTTTTTGGTGTGTCTGCGAGCAGCGTCTTGTCATATAGTATCTGCTATGCCTTCTTGCCACTCTTTTCCATCCGTTTCATCATTCTCTTTATCTTGTTGAGTACCTTCCTGATTTTATTGCCACGGATTACTTGGCAGTTAATCTACTCTAGACGCAAAAAAGGAAGTGGCGATGGAGAACACCGTCGAACCTTCTTGATTGGTGCTGGTGATGGTGGGGCCCTCTTTATGGATAGCTACCAACATCCAACCAGTGATTTGGAACTTGTCGGTATTTTGGATAAGGATGCTAAGAAAAAGGGCCAAAAACTTGGTGGTATTCCTGTTTTGGGCTCTTATGATAGTCTGCCTGAATTAGCCAAACGTCATCAAATCGAGCGAGTTATCGTTGCAATTCCGTCGCTTGATCCGTCAGAATATGAGCGTATCTTGCAGATGTGTAATAAGCTGGGTGTCAAATGTTACAAGATGCCTAAGGTTGAAACTGTTGTTCAAGGACTTCACCAAGCAGGTGGAGGCTTCCAGAAGATTGATATCACAGACCTTTTGGGCCGTCAGGAAATTCGTCTTGACGAATCGCGTCTGGGCGCAGAACTGACAGGTAAGACCATATTAGTCACAGGGGCTGGTGGTTCAATCGGTTCTGAAATCTGTCGCCAAGTTAGTCGCTTCAATCCTGAACGCATCGTCTTGCTTGGTCATGGGGAAAACTCAATCTACCTTGTTTATCATGAATTGATTCGCAAGTTCCAAGGAATTGATTATGTACCTGTGATTGCGGACATTCAAGACTATGATCGTCTCTTGCAAGTCTTTGAGCAGTACAAGCCTGCTATTGTTTATCATGCGGCTGCTCACAAGCACGTTCCTATGATGGAGCGCAATCCAAAAGAAGCCTTCAAAAACAATATCCGTGGAACCTACAATGTGGCTAGGGCTGTTGATGAAGCCAAAGTACCTAAGATGGTTATGATTTCAACGGATAAGGCGGTCAATCCACCCAATGTTATGGGAGCAACCAAGCGCGTGGCTGAGTTGATTGTCACTGGCTTTAACCAACGTAGCCAATCAACCTACTGTGCAGTTCGTTTTGGGAATGTTCTTGGCAGCCGTGGTAGTGTGATTCCAGTCTTTGAACGTCAGATTGCTGAAGGTGGGCCTGTAACGGTGACAGACTTCCGCATGACCCGTTACTTTATGACCATTCCAGAAGCTAGTCGTCTGGTCATCCATGCTGGTGCTTATGCTAAAGATGGAGAAGTCTTTATCCTTGATATGGGCAAACCAGTCAAAATTTATGACTTGGCTAAGAAAATGGTCCTTCTAAGTGGACACACTGAGAGCGAAATTCCAATCGTTGAAGTTGGAATCCGCCCAGGTGAAAAACTCTACGAAGAACTCTTGGTATCAACCGAACTTGTTGATAACCAGGTTATGGATAAGATTTTCGTTGGTAAGGTTAATGTCATGCCTCTAGAAGCCATCGATCAAAAAATTGAAGAGTTCCGAACTCTCAGTGGAGATGAGTTGAAGCAAGCTATTATCGCCTTTGCCAATCAAACAACCCACGTTGAATAAAAAAGAAAAACGCATATTATCTGGTCTTGAAAACCTTGGTAATATGCGTTTTGTTATGTATAGATTTACTTCATTTTCTTCTGAAATAGAGTTGTCGCCCAGTCTATGTTATTGAAAATACGCCAAAACTTCTATGGGTTTGTGAGCGATATAATCAGGCTGATAGTTTAGCAAGTCTGATTGCTCTCCAAATCCCCAAGTGACGGCTAATTTCTGAATGCCAGTTTCTTGAGCACCCAGCATATCAAACTTAGTATCTCCGATGATGATGGCTTGTTGAGGGGCTAGTTGATGTGCCTGCAAGGCTTGGCGAATGACATCTGCCTTATGGGGTGCTTCAGGGCTGGAACCATAAATGCCATCAAAGAAATGATGGATTCCCAAATTTTTAGTCATATCCTGAGCAGTTGGTGTATTCTTTGTAGTGGTGATATAGAGAGGGTAATTCTTGGATAGTTCCTCAAGTAATTCTACAATCTGAGGGAAGAGCTGAGCTTCATAGATGCCTTTTTCCTTATAGTAAGAACGGTATATCTGCACAGCTTCAGAGGTTTGTTCTTTGGGCAGGCAGGTCGCAAAACTACTTTCAAGGGGCGGTCCCATAAAACCACGAATCGTTTTGACATCAGGGCTAGGTACCCCAAGCTCTTTAAAGGTATGGGTAAAGGCATTGTGAATCCCGATAGAACTGTCAACGAGGGTTCCATCCAGATCAAAAAAGATAGCTGAGATAGAGGTCATGATTTCTCCTATTTGATAAGCTTATTCTCCGAAAATTTCTTTTTGGAGGCGACGACCAGTAGGGGTGGCAGCGAGTCCACCTTCAGCTGTTTCACGAAAGGCAGTTGGCATGCTTGCTCCTACTTGGTACATGGCATCGATAACTTCATCCACAGGGATTTTAGATTCGATACCTGCCAAGGCCATATCTGCTGCGATGAAGGCAAAGCTGGCTCCCATGGCATTACGTTTGACACAGGGCACTTCAACCAAGCCGGCAACAGGGTCACAGATGAGGCCTAGCATATTTTTAATGACAAAGGCAATGGCCTGACTGGCCTGATAAGGTGTCCCACCAGCAGCCAGAGTCAAGGCGGCAGCACTCATAGCAGAGGCCGAACCAACCTCAGCTTGGCACCCACCCTCAGCACCCGAGATAGAGGCGTTGTTTGCGATGACTAGTCCAAAGGCACCGGCAGCAAAGAGGAAATCCAGCTGTTGCTCGTGACTGAGGTCTAATTTTTCAATAGCAGCAGTGAGAACGGAAGGCAGACAGCCAGCACTTCCAGCGGTCGGAGTGGCACAGACCAAGCCCATTTTGGCATTGTGTTCATTGACTGCGATGGCATTTCGGGCAGCTGATAGAATCGTGTAATCTGATAGAGTTTTTCCGTTTTTGATGTAGTGATCCAATTTGGCAGCATCTCCACCTGTCAGGCCACTACGAGATTTATTTTCATTGAGGCCAAGTTGGACAGAGGCTTTCATGACTTCTAGATTGCGTTCCATGAGAAGGAGGACTTCTTCACGTTCGCGACCTGTCAATTCAAACTCTGTTGTAATCATAAGTTCTGAGACATTTCCTTGAAAGTCCAGATCTGCTTGCTCGACCAATTCTTTGATAGAATAAAACATGCTTCCTCCTATTTAAAGAAATTGACATTGTGGAGATGAGGGATTTTTCGAATTTCTTCGATAGCCTCATCACAGTTGCGACTGTCAACTTCGATAATCATAATAGCTTTTTTACCAGCTTTTTCACGAGTAACATTCATCTGGGCGATATTGATACCATAGCGTGAAAGAGCCTCTGTTACGAGGGCAATCATACCTGGAATATCTTGATGAACAATGATGATAGTCGGTGTATTCATATTGAGAGAGACGGCAAAACCATTGAGTTCGGTGACCTGAATATTCCCTCCACCGATAGAAATACCAGTCACGCTGATGGTCTTGTGTGCATTTTTGACGGTAATTTTAGTGGTGTTTGGATGAGGAGCATTACTGTCTTTCTGAATGGTCCAGACAATCTTGATACCACGTTTGTGGGCAATCTCCAGGCTGTTTGGGATTTCAGGATCATCTGTATCCATGCCCAAAATACCTGCAACAAGGGCTAGGTCTGTTCCGTGACCACGATAGGTCTTGGCAAATGAGTTAAAAAGTTGGAATTCGACTTCTGTCGGAGTATCATCAAAAATGGAAGAGACAATCTTCCCAATACGAACAGCGCCAGCGGTATGGCTACTAGATGGGCCAATCATAACTGGTCCGATGATATCAAAGACAGATTGAAAACGAAGTGATTTCATCAGTTTCCCCTTATAAAAATTCTTATCTCTATTATATCAAAGAATAAAGGTCTTGACTTTAATTGTGGATGAAAACCTTTCTAATACCTTAAACAGCATAAAAATAGTATCTTTTATGACAAAAAACACATTATTTAGGGAAATAAAAAATAATTTTGTAATATTTATACATAAAAGTGTCAAGAAACGGTAATATTTAAAGGGTATGATAGAACTATAGAAAGAAGGAGAATTTTCAAATATGAAATCAACAACTAAAAAGATTAAAACAACTCTTGCAGGAGTAGCTGCCTTGTTTGCAGTATTTGCTCCATCATTTGTATCTGCTCAAGAATCATCAACTTACACTGTTAAAGAAGGTGATACACTTTCAGAAATCGCTGAAACTCACAACACAACTGTTGAGAAATTGGCAGAAAACAACCACATTGACAACATCCATATGATTTATGTTGGTCAAGAGTTGGTTATCGACGGTTCAGCAGCGCCAGTAGCCCCAGCTTCAACGACTTATGAAGCTCCAGCTGCCCAAGATGAAGCTGTTTCAGCCACAGTGGCAGAAACTACAGAGGTAGAGGAGGAAACTCCAGTAGCAGAAGAAACAGTTGCTTCAACTGTAAGCGGATCTGAAGCAGAAGCTAAAGAATGGATTGCACAAAAAGAATCAGGCGGTAGCTACACAGCTACAAACGGACGTTACATCGGACGCTACCAATTGACAGATTCATACTTGAATGGTGACTACTCAGCTGAAAACCAAGAACGTGTAGCAGATGCCTATGTTGCAGGACGTTACGGTTCATGGTCAGCTGCTAAAACCTTCTGGCTTAACAATGGCTGGTATTAAGAAATAACGAACAGAATAATATGAAAAGGTCGAGGAAATCCCTCGACTTTTTATCTTTTCTTCGGTTGATAATAGGTCTCTACTTCTTTTTTGAGATGAGACAGCATAGAAGTTTCCTCGGTCAGCTCTAGAAGTGAGAAACCTTTTTGGATAAGTCTAGCGTCATCCCTACAAATCCCGATACGAACATAGCAGATAGCAAGCCTATCGTAGTGCTTCTTTTTCTTGGCATCCTCTAGTAAAGTATAGCAGATTTGTTGACACATGTTTTTGTCTTGATGGTATAAGTAAATGGTGGACAGATTGAGTAGGATTGCCATTCGTAAGTCATATAAATGTTGGTAGTTTTTATAGACTTCCAAGCGTTGCAGGATTTTTCCAGTAATGAGATGGAGGTGTTCAATAGGAAAGCTGAAAAGGATGGTATTGAGGATTTTTAGGTCATTTTCATACCATGTATCTTGTTTTTCAATTTTTTCCCAAAGTTTTGTGACAGTCTGTTTCACTTGGTTTGACAGTTGCTCTGTACCATGTTGACGGATATGAATGACAATTTCCAGCATATCCCTTATTTCTTCTATAGGTAGATCGTAGTGGGTTTTGAGATAGTCTTGGCATGTTTCAAAAAAATTAACTAGACTACTGCTGCCAATGATAGAACTCATATTGAGATAAGTTTGCATGATTTCTGTTCGTTGGCTCGGTTGATAGAGATGGCAGATGTAGTCAAACTCTTCAAAACTCATATTGATTTGACGGAGAAGAAATTCCATATTTTCATATTTGGGAGTTACCTTGCCGCTTTCAATCTTTGATAGGCTAGTTCTTGATAGGACATTTCCACAGACCTCTTCTTGGGTCAAGCCTTTTGATTCGCGTATTTCTTTATATACTTTCCCGAAATCATAACGCATAATTTTCTCCTTTTCGTGAAAAAAGTTAACAAATAATAAAATCCTATTAAAAATATTGTATCATAGTAATATAAAAAGTAAAAAAGAAAGCTAAAATAAGTTTGGTGTAATTTTAAAATGGGCTTAACAGTACTATGATGTAGCTAGAAAAGGGATGGAAAAATGTTTAAAAATAAGGAACTTTTTCGAGTAGTCATGATATTTGTGATAGGAATTATCCTAATTTTAATGACACCCGTCTTATTTAAAGTTGTTATGGAACTATTTTCAAAATAGATAAGCCTCTGCTTTAGGTGGAGTAGTGACTCAGGAGGTTAAGTGATGAACTACAATTTAAAATATCTTTTATCAGGAATATTTGTCCTAGTCTTTATAGGTTTCCTAGTCTGGATGCGTTATTTTAATCAGAGGAAGGAAGAAGCGCATTCGGATGTGTCTTTTGAAGCGAGGTTAGATAGTGAGGTCAAGAACTTGTATAAACAACTAGGATTGGGTGAGGAGCCTCACTATTTCTTAGCCTATCGCTACCTACATCCTTGGTTTAATTTGGCGATTTTACCACCAGCAGTTGAAATTTTCTTAACTAAAATAGCGCTGGTGATGGTAACTCCAGATGAACTGCTGATAAGAAATCTTGGGAATGGGATGACTTTCACAAGTGAGCATCATCGTGATTTGCGGCAAGGCCTTATCCGCATTCCAAAATCAGAGATGAAAGAATTTGAGATTCGTAACTGGAAAAAATTTTTTGTATTTGGCGATTTTTTGACAATTAAAACAAGCCAACATAGCTATTATTTACAGGTTAGAGATGATGGACTTCAAAAAGGAAGTCTTTCTACCAAACATTTCTCCGACTTGAAACGACAAGATTTTCTCGGATTATTGACAGATAAAAGAACATTCTGATTGACAATTGCCCTAGTTGTTTATTGTAAACTTTACAAATGAGCTGTAAACACTAGAATCCATTCAGAAAGGTAATTCCTATGAAAAATAAAATTTTAATCATTGTTTATATTTTAGCCTCGCTAATCATCAGTTTTATAATCTTTTCACTTTTACATATTGATTTTAAATGGTGGACAACTCTGGCTATAAGTGCAGGATTTATTTACACCTACTTAAAATTTAGTAAAAAATAAAAAGTACCTGCACCTATCTCGCTTTCGTCTCTTCACGGGAGGTATCTCTATGAAAAAAATCAGTCATCTTTGTATGCTCCTGCTCTTGCTGTGTACTACGTTTTTTGTCCTGAATGTAAATGTTACACGAGAAATAGTGCGGATTCAGGAGATGGGCAAGACAACTTATTCATTTGACTTGTACTTGAAAGATGTCACTAAACCGACAGAAACGATTCTCCAGTTTTTTGAAGAGGTTGCAAGTCAAGACAAGGTCTCTATTATCAAAGTAGATAATGGCGATGAGGTGGTCAAGGCTGGTGTTTTTGATAAGGAAACCTTTCCCTATCAGGAGTTCGGTTTGACTTCTCTTGATTTTTCAAAGAATGAGAAGGGAGTCTACAGTAACCAGAACCTTCCCAATAATCTAGGAACCATTCCCACCTTTTTAAAGGTGAAACTCATTCGACTCCAGACCTTCCAATCCTATATTGAGGATAAATCCCATACTGTAAATGGGCGCTACATGATTACCTCCAGCAAAGAGATAGATCGCGATACCATTCTACAAAAGTGGAGTGATTTTTTCCAGATAGATAAGACGATTTTATTAGAACCCACTTACCGAAGTCAGGTTGGAGTGCTAAATCAAGAGTTGTTACTATCTATCATTATCTTTATCTTGGCAATCTTGCTTGTGATTTTAATGACAGTTTATCAGCCGATGATGGAGATGAAACGAGTTGGGGTTCAAAAGTTACTTGGTTTTCAAAGCAGAGCGATTTTAGCTGGTTTTGTAAAGACTAATTTTTATCTTCTCTTGGGTGGAAGTCTTGTCATTGACTTGGGACTATTTTTAGTGCTGGACTACAGACCAAAACTTTTGTTCCCAAGTTTACTCTTATCCCAATTTCTGCTTTTACAGTTGTATTTGTTCATCAGTTGGCTGACCTACCTGATGATTCAGAAAATGACAGTTAGTTCCATGTTGAAAGGTTTTTCATCTGTCAAACTTGGTCTAATCTTCAATTATGTGATGAAAATAGGGACAACTATTTTACTGACGGCCTTACTGATTGGGGTAGGCAGAAGTCTAGAACAAGAAAACAAAGAACTTGCTTATCAGCAACAGTGGGTAAGTCAAGGTAATTACCTGACCTTAGAAACCTTCAAACTCAATGATAATCTGTGGCAAGAAGAGCTAGCAGGGTCAGGGAAATCTACAGATTATTTCTATCGATTTTATCAGGATTTGGTAGAAAAAACGCAGGCGGGCTATGTGCAGAGTAGCAGTCTTCCTGTAAAAAATTTTGTCCAATCAGAACAGATTCAGCAATATCAGTTAACAGATACGGTGGATGTTTACTATGCCAATCGCAATTTTCTAAAGAGCAAGGGATTCAAGCTACCAGATACCGGTATTAAAAAAGTTATTTTGATGCCAGCAAGTACGAAAGGACAAGAAGGCAAGAATCAGTTCTTGGGAAAATCCATCGCCTATCTTTCTCTGAGGTATGAAGATCAGCAAAAGCAAACAATAGAAGATATGGCTGTAGAAATTGCCTACTATGAAGGAGATTGGTCTTTCTTCCCTTATAATAATGAGCGAAAGGAAAATCTCCACAATCCAATCATTAGTCTGGTAAATGATCAAGACATGATGTGGGAAGAAAAGACTCGCTTGTCAACGACAGGTTTAAACAATCCGATGAAAGTTGAAAATACAGAACAAAATCAAAAAGTGATTACGGAGTTAGTTGAGAAATTATCAGATGGGAATTATTTAAAATTTTCATCGATTCAAGCCATTCAACAAGAGAAAGTAGATTCTTATCGAGATGCAGTTCTAAATCTTAATATACTCTTTGCTTTGTTTGGTCTCCTTAGCATGATGATTTCCTACTTTTTACTCGTTACTACTTTCTTGTTGAAGCGCAGGGATATCATTACCAAGAAGTTTATGGGGTGGAAACTGGTCGATCGCTACCGTCCTCTCTTAGTTCTGCTCTTGCTGGGCTATAGTCTCCCTCTTCTAGTCTTGATTTTCTTTGCCCATGCGCTCTTGCCACTCCTGCTGTTTGCAGGCTTTACATGTTTGGATATACTATTTGTGCTAGCCTTGGCTTCTAGGATGGAGAAAAGAAGTCTAGTAGAGTTATTGAAAGGGGGCATCTTATGATTGAGTTGGAAAATATTACCAAAACCATTGGGGGAAAAGTGATTTTGGATAACTTATCTCTCAGGATTGATCAGGGGGATTTGGTAGCTATTGTTGGCAAGAGTGGTAGTGGTAAGTCGACCTTGTTAAATTTATTAGGTTTGATAGATGGTGATTATAGTGGACGGTATGAGATTTTTGGCCAGATAAATCTAGCGGTTAATTCTGCCAAGTCGCAAACAATAATCCGTGAACATATCTCTTATTTGTTTCAAAATTTTGCCTTGATTGATGATGAAACGGTCGAGTACAATCTCATGCTGGCACTGAAATATGTGAAATTGTCCAAGAAAGACAAGCTCAAAAAGGTGGAAGAGATTTTAGAGAGAGTAGGTTTGTCAGCTACTTTGCATCAAAAGGTCTCCGAGTTGTCTGGTGGCGAACAACAACGAATTGCAGTTGCTAGAGCCATCTTAAAACCCAGCCAGCTGATTTTAGCCGATGAGCCGACAGGTTCGCTGGATCCTGAAAATAGAGATTTGGTCTTGAAGTTTCTCTTAGAGATGAATCGAGAAGGGAAAACAGTTATTATTGTGACCCACGATGCTTATGTAGCCCAACAATGTCATCGGATCATTGAATTGGGCGAGGGGAAATGAGTTCGTTCAGCTCCTTTTGACTGACTGAATACTCATGTTTTTCAGAGAGAAGTAGCATAAATACGCCTAGGAATGACATTTTTATGTAGTATTTCTAGGTTTTTTTGTTTCAAATTGAAAAAAATTTCAATTTAGGCTTGACAAACGATGAGTATAGGAGTATTATTTATACAACAAAAAAGAATAAACATAAAGGAGGCTTTGTTATGAATAAGATGAAGAAGGTGTTGATGACGATGTTTGGTTTAGTGATGCTCCCCCTACTATTTGCTTGTAGTAACAATCAATCGGCTGGAATTGAAGCCATCAAGTCCAAAGGAAAATTGGTTGTAGCCCTCAATCCAGATTTTGCTCCATTTGAATATCAAAAAGTGGTTGATGGGAAAAATCAGATTGTGGGTTCAGATATCGAATTAGCCAAGGCTATCGCAACAGAACTAGGTGTCGAATTGGAACTATCACCCATGAGTTTTGACAATGTACTGGCTAGTGTTCAATCAGGAAAAGCCGATCTTGCCATATCTGGTGTTTCTAAGACAGATGAACGGAGTAAGGTATTCGATTTTTCAACTCCCTACTATACTTCAAAAAATAAGCTCATTGTCAAAAAATCTGACTTGGCCACTTATCAGTCTGTCAACGACTTAGCGCAGAAAAAGGTCGGAGCGCAGAAAGGTTCGATTCAGGAGACGATGGCGAAAGATTTGCTTCAAAATTCTTCCCTCGTATCTCTGCCTAAAAATGGGAATTTAATCACTGATTTAAAATCAGGACAAGTGGATGCCGTTATCTTTGAAGAACCAGTTGCCAAGGGATTTGTGGAAAATAATCCTGATTTAGCAATCGCAGACCTCAATTTTGAAAAAGAGCAAGATGATTCTTATGCGGTCGCCATGAAAAAAGATAGCAAGAAATTGAAAGAGGCAGTCGATAGAACCATTCAAAAGTTGAAGGAGTCTGGGGAATTAGACAAACTCATTGGGGATGCATTTAAAGCGTCCATTGAAAAATAGAAAGAAGGACATGAACATGAGTAAAGAAAAAGTAATTTTGGCCTATTCTGGCGGTTTGGACACATCAGTTGCTATTACCTGGCTGAAGAAAGACTATGATGTTGTTGCAGTTTGTATGGATGTGGGTGAAGGGAAAGACTTAGATTTCATCCATGATAAGGCTCTCAAGGTTGGGGCAGTCGAATCTTATGTCATTGATGTTAAGGACGAATTTGCTACAGATTATGTGCTAGTGGCTCTTCAGTCACATGCCTATTATGAACAAAAGTACCCCTTGGTATCTGCCTTGAGCCGCCCTCTTATTTCTAAAAAATTGGTTGAAATAGCGCATCAGACAGGAGCGACTACAATTGCTCATGGTTGTACCGGTAAGGGGAATGACCAAGTGCGTTTTGAAGTATCGATTGCAGCCTTGGATCCCAATTTAAAAGTGATTGCTCCAGTTCGTGAATGGAAATGGTCTCGGGAGGAAGAAATTCATTATGCCAAGGAAAATGGAGTACCTGTTCCTGCTGACCTTGACAATCCCTACTCTGTTGACCAAAATCTTTGGGGACGTGCCAATGAATGTGGTATTTTGGAAAATCCATGGAATCAGGCTCCAGAAGAAGCCTTTGGCATCACAACTTCTCCAGAGAAAGCTCCAGATATGCCAGAATACATTGATATTGAGTTTAGTGAAGGTGTTCCAGTTTCCCTCAATGGAGAAGTGTTAAAATTGGCAGATTTGATTCAAAAACTCAATGAAATAGCTGGAAAACATGGGGTCGGACGGATTGACCACGTGGAAAATCGTTTGGTTGGGATTAAATCAAGAGAAATCTATGAGTGTCCAGGTGCAGTGACCCTGCTGACAGCTCATAAGGAAATTGAGGACTTGACGCTTGTGAGAGAAGTGGCTCATTTTAAACCAATCATAGAAAATGAATTATCAAATCTCATTTATAATGCTTTGTGGTTTAGTCCAGCTACACAAGCCTTGATTGCTTATATTAAAGAGACCCAAAAAGTTGTCAATGGGACTGCAAAAGTCAAACTCTATAAGGGAAGTGCTCAGGTCGTGGCTCGGAAATCACCAAATTCACTTTACGATGAAAATTTGGCGACATATACTAGTGCAGATACCTTTGACCAAGATGCGGCTGTTGGCTTTATTAAGTTATGGGGACTTCCAACCAAGGTTCATTCTGAGGTTCAAAAAAGCGCCAAATAGGGCGATTGACTAGAGAGGTGGATGTGATATGGCTAAGAATACAAAATTATGGGGTGGTCGCTTTGAAGGTACTGTCGAAGACTGGGTAGAGCGCTTTGGTGCGAGTATATCTTTTGACCAGAAATTAGCTAAATTTGACTTGATTGGTTCTTTAGCCCACGTTCAGATGTTGGGCCAGACGGGCATTTTGAGTTTGAAGGAGTCAGAAAAGATTCAAGAAGGTTTGAAAGAGCTCCTAGAAGAGCTAGAGGCAGGTCAACTTGATTTTGATATTGCAAACGAAGATATTCACATGAATATGGAAGTATTGCTGACAGAAAAAATTGGTCCCCTTGCAGGGAAGTTACATACGGCTCGTTCTCGAAATGACCAAGTTGCGACAGATATGCACTTGTATCTCAAGGAACAACTAGGCCATGTCCTAGATAAACTGGTTCATCTCAAGGGTGTTTTATTAGACTTGGCGGAAAATCATGTGGAGACGATCATGCCGGGCTATACCCATCTGCAACATGCCCAGCCTATTAGTTTTGCCCACCACCTGATGGCTTACTACAATATGTTTCAAAGAGACAGTGAACGCTTTGAATTTAACCAGAAGCATACAGACCTATGCCCTCTAGGTGCGGCAGCTTTGGCAGGAACGACTTTCCCCATTGATCGCCAATTGTCTAGCGATTTGTTAGAGTTTAAGCAACCTTATACAAATTCTTTGGATGCTGTTAGTGACCGCGATTTTATCTTAGAATTTCTATCCAATGCTAGCATACTCATGATGCATATGAGTCGTTTTTGCGAAGAAATGATCAATTGGTGTAGCTTTGAGTACCAATTCATTACCTTGTCAGATACGTTTACAACAGGTTCCTCTATTATGCCACAAAAGAAAAATCCAGATATGGCTGAGTTGATTCGAGGAAAGACTGGCAGAGTTTATGGGAATCTGTTTGGACTGTTGACAGTCATGAAGTCCTTGCCTTTAGCTTATAATAAGGATTTGCAAGAGGATAAGGAAGGAATGTTTGACACGGTCGAAACGATTTTAAATTCCCTTGATGTATTGGCAGGTATGTTATCTAGCTTGCAGGTAAATAAGGAAAAAATGCAAGAGTCGACAGAGAAGGACTTTTCAAATGCGACTGAGTTGGCAGATTATTTGGCAGGGAAAGGCTTGCCATTTAGAGAAGCTCATGAGGTTGTGGGAAGATTAGTGTTAGACTCTATCAAGTCTGCTAAAAATATTCAAGATTGGACTTTGGAGGAATTACAAACCTATCATTCTCTCATTGCCGAGGATATCTATGTCTACTTGCAACCTAAAACTGCTGTTCAAAGACGAAATTCCTTGGGAGGTACAGGATTTGACCAAGTGAAATACCAGATTGCAGTTGCTAAGAAAGCGAATGAAGGTAAAAAGTGCTAGATTGATAGGTTCAGAATAAGAGGTTGGTCGATTGACAGCCTCTTTCTTGTCTTCTCCAACCAAGCATGTTATAATGAATACTGCTCAAGCGACCTTCAATCGTGAAGCACACACGACCTTCAATCGTGAATAAACGAATAGATGGGAGACTTATCATGAGTGATAACTCTAAAACACGTGTTGTCGTGGGGATGAGTGGTGGTGTCGATTCGTCGGTGACGGCTCTTTTGCTCAAGGAGCAGGGCTACGATGTGATCGGTATTTTCATGAAGAACTGGGATGACACAGATGAAAACGGCGTCTGTACGGCGACTGAAGATTACAAGGATGTGGCTGCAGTGGCAGACCAGATTGGCATTCCTTACTACTCTGTCAATTTTGAAAAAGAGTACTGGGACCGCGTTTTTGAGTATTTCCTAGCGGAATACCGTGCAGGACGCACGCCAAATCCAGATGTTATGTGCAACAAGGAAATCAAGTTCAAGGCCTTTTTGGACTATGCCATGACCTTGGGGGCAGATTATGTAGCGACTGGGCATTATGCTCGAGTAGCGCGTGATGAGGATGGCATCGTTCACATGCTGCGTGGCGTGGACAATGGCAAGGACCAAACCTATTTCCTCAGCCAACTTTCGCAAGAACAACTTCAAAAAACCATGTTTCCACTGGGGCATTTGGAAAAGCCTGAAGTTCGCAGACTAGCAGAAGAAGCAGGCCTTGCGACTGCCAAGAAGAAAGACTCGACAGGGATTTGCTTTATCGGAGAAAAGAACTTTAAAAACTTTCTCAGCAACTACCTGCCAGCTCAGCCTGGTCGCATGATGACTGTAGATGGTCGCGATATGGGCGAGCATGCAGGACTTATGTATTATACAATCGGTCAGCGTGGTGGTCTGGGTATCGGTGGGCAACACGGCGGTGACAATGCCCCTTGGTTCGTTGTCGGAAAAGACCTAAGCAAGAATATCCTCTATGTCGGTCAAGGTTTCTACCATGATTCGCTCATGTCAACTAGCCTAGAGGCTAGCCAAGTCCACTTTACTCGTGACATGCCAGAGGAATTTACGCTAGAATGCACAGCAAAATTCCGCTACCGTCAACCTGACTCTAAGGTGACAGTGCATGTCAAAGGAGACAAGGCAGAGGTTATCTTTGTGGAACCGCAACGCGCGATTACACCAGGACAGGCAGTTGTCTTTTACGATGGCGAAGAATGTCTAGGTGGTGGTTTGATTGACAATGCTTACCGAGATGGACAAGTTTGTCAGTACATTTAGATTGACAAATTTTCTCAATTTGCTACAATAATAAAAGCAATAGAAATGATGGTCAAAGCTCATGGATGTTGCAGGCTTTTTTGTCCTGCACTTCTTTGGAGTTTTGACTGTTTTTGTGTCGTTTAAGGGAAAGGATAAAAATGACTCAACAAGACTTTCGGACAAAAGTAGAAAATACGGTTTTTGGAGTTCGGGCGACAGCTTTGATTCTCCAAAATCGCAAGCTTCTAGTCACCAAAGATAAGGGCAAGTATTACACTATTGGCGGTGCGATTCAAGTCAATGAAAGCACGGAAGACGCGGTAGTCCGTGAAGTGAAGGAAGAACTGGGTGTCGAAGCTCAAGCTGGGCAACTAGCTTTCGTGGTTGAAAATCGTTTTGAACAGGACGGTGTTTCCTATCACAATATCGAGTTTCATTATCTGGTGGATTTGCTTGAAGATGCCCCATTGACCATGCAGGAAGATGAGAAAAGGCAGCCCTGTGAATGGATTGACATAGACAAGCTTGAGGGTATCAATCTAGTTCCAGCCTTTTTAAAAATAGCCCTGCCAGATTGGGACGGCCAACTAAGACACATTCATCTTGAGGAATAGGAGAGAAAATGATGGTTAAGCTTATTGCCCATGTGCTTGTTCATAGTGGTGGTGATTATTTGCTCATTCAGCGTTCGGAAATTAAAAGAGGACAACCCAACGTTTATCCAACTTACTGGGATATTCCTGGTGGCGGGGTTGAAAAGGGTGAACTTCCGCGAGATGGTGCTCTTAGAGAATGTATTGAAGAAGCGGGAGTTAGACTAGATAGCAGTTCGCTCAAACTTCTTCACGAAGATAGTCAACTGGATACCTCTAAGGATACGGTCTTTACTCGCTTAGTTTATAAAGCAGAGTGGGTTGGGGAGAAGCCAATTATCAGCTTAGATCCTGAAGAGCATACACACTTTAAATGGGTTACTATGGATCAAGCTCTAGAGGAGGAGAAGTTAGTTCCTTATTTACGAGAAATTTTTGAAAGGTTAAGAAATGACATATAATTTTACTGAAGAATACGATATTATTGTAATCGGTGCGGGACACGCTGGGGTTGAGGCTTCCTTGGCCGCTAGCCGTATGGGTTGTAAGGTCTTACTTGCGACTATCAACATTGAAATGCTGGCTTTCATGCCATGTAATCCCTCTATCGGTGGTTCTGCCAAGGGGATTGTCGTGCGTGAAGTCGATGCCCTCGGTGGCGAGATGGCCAAAACCATTGACAAGACTTACATCCAGATGAAGATGCTTAACACAGGTAAGGGGCCAGCTGTCCGTGCCCTTCGTGCGCAGGCTGATAAGGAACTTTACTCTAAGGAAATGCGCAAGACGGTTGAAAATCAAGAAAATCTGACCCTTCGTCAGACCATGATTGATGAGATTTTGGTGGAAGATGGTAAGGTTGTCGGTGTTCGTACAGCGACCCATCAAGAATATGCTGCCAAGGCTGTTATCGTGACGACAGGGACTGCTCTCCGTGGGGAAATCATCATCGGAGACCTCAAGTACTCATCAGGACCTAACCATAGCCTAGCGTCTATTAACCTTGCTGATAATCTCAAGGAATTGGGCCTCGAAATCGGTCGTTTCAAGACAGGAACGCCTCCACGTGTTAAAGCTTCTTCTATCAACTACGATGTGACCGAGATTCAGCCAGGAGACGAAGCACCTAATCACTTCTCCTACACTTCACGTGATGAAGATTATGTCAAGGATCAAGTGCCATGTTGGTTGACCTATACTAACGGTACCAGTCATGAGATTATCCAAAATAACCTCCACCGTGCGCCTATGTTTACAGGTGTGGTCAAGGGAGTGGGGCCTCGTTACTGTCCGTCGATTGAGGACAAGATTGTGCGCTTTGCGGACAAGGAACGCCACCAACTTTTCCTTGAGCCAGAAGGGCGCAATACAGAGGAAGTCTATGTTCAAGGCCTATCAACCAGTCTGCCTGAGGATGTGCAACGTGACTTGGTTCATTCCATCAAAGGTTTGGAAAATGCTGAGATGATGCGAACAGGTTATGCCATTGAGTATGACATGGTCTTGCCACATCAGTTGCGTGCGACTCTGGAAACCAAGAAAATCTCAGGTCTTTTCACTGCTGGTCAGACAAATGGAACGTCAGGTTACGAAGAGGCAGCAGGCCAAGGGATTATAGCTGGTATCAATGCGGCTCTGAAAATCCAAGGTAAACATGAGTTGATTCTAAAACGAAGTGACGGTTATATCGGGGTGATGATTGATGACTTGGTGACCAAGGGAACGATTGAGCCTTATCGCCTTTTGACCAGTCGTGCTGAATACCGTCTCATTCTCCGTCATGATAATGCCGATATGCGTTTGACAGAGATGGGACGTGAGATTGGCCTTGTGGACGATGAACGTTGGTCTCGATTTGAAATCAAGAAAAATCAATTTGACAATGAGATGAAGCGCCTAGACAGCATCAAACTCAAGCCAGTCAAGGAAACCAATGCTAAGGTTGAGGAGATGGGATTCAAGCCGTTGACCGATGCAGTGACAGCCAAGGAATTCCTTCGCCGTCCAGAAGTGTCTTACCAAGATGTGGTGGCCTTCATCGGACCAGCAGCAGAGGATTTGGATGACAAGATTATCGAATTGATTGAAACAGAAATCAAGTACGAAGGCTATATTTCCAAAGCCATGGACCAGGTTGCCAAGATGAAACGCATGGAAGAAAAACGCATTCCAGCCAATATCGACTGGGATGACATTGATTCTATCGCAACCGAAGCCCGTCAGAAGTTCAAACTTATCAATCCAGAAACCATCGGCCAAGCCAGCCGTATTTCGGGAGTAAACCCAGCAGATATTTCTATTTTGATGGTGTATCTGGAAGGTAAAAATCGTAGTATTTCTAAAACTCTTCAAAAATCAAAATGATACGTCGTCGGCTTCTTACGAATGAGTTCAAAGCTTGGCTTTGATTCATCTCCAGCCTCCCATAGTTCCCCGAACTATGGGAGCTAACTCAAGTTATGCTTTCGCCTAGCCTTCTAGTCTGATTTCGATTTTTATTGAGTTTCAATCTCAAAAGAAAGCATAGAGAAAAACAGCTCCGAAAAATCGGGGCTGTTTTGTTGACTTATTCTTCATCTGGTGTGAGAATCATAGGGATGATAATCGGTTCACGTTCTGTATTTTCATAGAGGAAGGGGCGAATAGCGTTGACAATGGCACCATTGACAGATTGAACGCTAGCGTCCTTGTTTTTCAGTGCGATACGAATTGCATTGAAGAGGATACGTTGACTTTGACGGATCAAGTCACCAGACTCTCTCATGTAGACAAAGCCTCGGCTGAGGATGTCTGGGCCAGACAGAATCATCTGCGATTTGAAGTCAACAGTTGCGACTGCTAGAACGACACCGTCTTCAGATAGATCACGACGGTCTTTGAGGACAGCTGCGCCGATTTCACCGATACGATTTCCATCTACATAGATATCTTGGGCGTTGAAATGACCTGCAATACGAGCTGAGTTAGCAGTAAGGGCAAGCACATCACCATTGCTCATAATAAAGATATTGTCCTTCTCAACACCAGTATCCACTGCTAGTCCAGCGTGGACTTTTTGCATGCGGTATTCACCGTGGACAGGCATGAAGTATTTTGGCTTAATCAAGCGGAGCATGAGTTTTTGCTCTTGCTGACCACCGTGTCCAGATGTATGGATATTGTTAACCTTACCGTGGATAACTTCAACACCAGCTTCAGAAATGATGTTGATTAGCTTGTTGACGCTAGTAGTGTTTCCAGGGATTGGACTAGAAGAGAAGATAACGGTATCACCTGGTTGGAGTTGTACCTGACGGTGGGTTCCGTTGGCGATACGAGAGAGGGCAGCCATCGGTTCCCCCTGACTACCTGTACAGAGGATGAGAACCTCGCCTGCAGGGTAGTCTTTGATTTCATTTGGCTCGATAAAGGTTCCCTTAGGAGCTTTGATGTAGCCAAGCTCGATTCCGTTGACAATGGCCTTTTCCATAGAACGACCAAAGACAGCGATCTTACGTCCAGTCTTAACAGCGGCTTCTGTTGCTTGCTGGAGACGGAAGATATTTGAGGCAAAGGATGCAAAGATGATACGTCCCTCTATGCCTTGGATAATCTTCATGATGGACTGGCCAACGACTTTTTCAGAGTTGGTAAAGGTTGGAATTTCTGCATTTGTCGAGTCAGACAGGAGACAGAGTACACCTTCTTCACCAAGAGCTGCCATACGGTGCAAATCTGCTGGTTCACCAACTGGTGTTAAGTCAAACTTGAAGTCACCCGTACAGACAATTTTCCCTTGAGGAGTATGAATGACAATCCCCAAAGGCTCTGGAATGGAGTGAGTCGTTCTAAAGAAAGTTGCCTTGAGATTTTTAAAGGTCAACTCAGTATTGTGGTTGATTTCGTAAAGTTTGGCGTTGCGCAAGAGGCCATGTTCTTCGAGTTTCCCACGAATCAAAGCCAAGGCAAGTGGTCCAGCATAGATAGGGACATTTGCTTGCTTGAGCAGGAATGGAATCCCACCGATGTGGTCCTCGTGTCCGTGTGTGATCAAAACAGCCTTGACGCGGTCGATATTGTCTACTATGTAAGAGTAGTCAGGGATAACATAGTCGATACCAAGCAAGTCATCTTCTGGGAATTTAATCCCAGCATCGACGATGATAATCTCGTCTTGGTATTCAATTCCGTAAGTGTTTTTCCCGATTTCTCCCAGACCACCGATGGCAAAAACGCCGACTTCTTCAGGTTTAAGAGTATAGGCCATATTAGAACTCCGTGATTTCGAAGGCGCCAGTTTCTTTTTCGTAATCTAGCAATTTGTCAGACAAGCGTTCGATATACTCGATGTTGTACTCTGGGCGATTTTCTTCGACAAGTTGGCGAGCAGCGATACGGCCCTCAAGTTCTGAGCTGGCATCGATGTCTAGGTAAAGTGCGCGTGTAGTTTCACGACGTGGGCTACGTTCTTTTGTTTCTTGATAAAAAACTTTGTAAATCATATAGTTCCTTTCTATTTTACAGGTCAGCTTATTCCAAACTTTTAGCATAGATTTGCTTGATTTCATTCCATTTTGTGTCTAGATTGACCTTGATTCGTTACAATTATTTCAATTATACCACAAAATGAAAAATTAGTAAAAGACGGAAACGAGAAAGTCACAGGACGATTTCTTTAGTAAGCGCTTGCAAAAACAAAGAAAATGTGTTATATTGATAACGGGAGTGGAATTTATTGCTTGTCATAATTCCATATAGTTTTTAAGTCAAGGAGGTTGCCCTATGTATAACTTATTTGCTTTTGCTATCGGAGCTCGCTTGGTAGCTTTTATTGTTTTTGTTGCTTGCGTTTATGCGGGGAATCTTCTATTTGCCAAACTGGAACAACGACAAACCAAGTTCTTGTGGAAAATTACCTTTGTGACTCTCTACTCGCTTTTTCTCCTCCTCGTAACCTATGTCGTTTGGTTTGTATTTTACTTTGGATTAAATGCTTAGATGCCCTGCTCATGCTGGGGCATTTTTGTTTGGGGATAAAGAAAATTCCCATGTGCCAGCTTTTGTAGTATAATAGTAAGCAGACCAAAAGATAGGAATGTGTTATGAAAGTATTAGCTTTTGATACGTCCAGCAAGGCTCTTTCTCTCGCTATTTTAGAGGACAAGCAGGTTCTTGCAGAGACGACTATTAATATTAAGAAAAATCACAGTATTACCCTCATGCCTGCCATTGATTTTTTGATGGCAAGTTTGGATTGGACGCCCAAGGATTTGGACCGAATCGTGGTGGCGGAAGGGCCAGGTAGCTACACGGGCTTGCGAATTGCGGTAGCCACTGCTAAGACGCTGGCTCATACTCTGAACATTGAGTTAGTTGGTATGTCTAGCCTCTTGGCTCTGGTGCCCTACCAACAAGAAGGCTTGTTTGTCCCTTTGATGGATGCGCGTCGCAATAATGTTTATGCAGGATTTTATGAAAATGCTAAATCTGTCATGCCAGAAGAGCACCTGCCTTTTGAGCGAGTGATTGAGCTAATCAAGGGCGCTAGTCAGGTAACCTTTGTCGGAGAAGTTGGCCCCTTTGTGGAGCAGATTCAAGAACACTTGCCAAGGACTAATTACAAAGAAACCTTGCCAAATGCAGCCAATCTGGCTCTTTTGGCTTGGGACAAGGAAGCAGACTCCTTGCACGACTTTGTGCCGAACTACCTCAAGCGTGTCGAGGCTGAGGAAAACTGGCTTAAGAACCATACAGAGTCTGGTGAGTCTTACATTAAACGCCTATGATAGAAATCAAACGAATCCAACAACAGCCTGAACTGGCTCAAGCCATCTACGCTGTCATGGTGGATGTTTACTCAGTCAGTCCTTGGACGCTGGAGCAAATCCAAGCAGACCTGGCTCAAGATCAGACTTGGTATGCTCTGGCTTATGATGGGGTAGAAGTGATTGGATTTCTAGCTGTGCAGGAAAATATCTTTGAGGCAGAAGTCTTGCAAATCGCTGTTAAAGGAGACTATCAGGGTCAGGGAATTGCGTCAGCCTTGTTTGCTCAATTACCGACAGACAAGGAGATTTTCCTCGAAGTCAGAAAGTCAAATCACCGAGCGCAAGCATTTTACAAGAAAGAAAAAATGGCAGTCATCGCGGAGAGAGTAGCCTACTACCATGATCCAGTCGAGGACGCCATCATCATGAAGAGAGAAATAGATGAAGGATAGATATATTTTGGCATTTGAGACATCCTGTGATGAGACCAGTGTCGCCGTCTTGAAAAACGACAATGAGCTCTTGTCCAATGTCATTGCGAGTCAAATTGAGAGTCACAAACGTTTTGGGGGCGTAGTGCCAGAAGTAGCCAGTCGTCACCATGTCGAGGTCATTACAGCCTGTATCGAGGAGGCTCTGGCAGAAGCAGGGATTACCGAAGACGATGTGACAGCTGTGGCTGTTACCTATGGACCAGGCTTGGTTGGAGCCTTGCTAGTTGGTTTGTCAGCTGCCAAGGCCTTTGCTTGGGCACATGGACTTCCACTTATCCCTGTTAACCACATGGCTGGTCACCTTATGGCAGCTCAAAGTGTGGAGCCTTTGGAGTTTCCCTTGCTAGCCCTCTTGGTCAGCGGTGGACACACAGAGTTGGTTTATGTTTCTGAGGCTGGGGACTACAAGATTGTTGGGGAAACGCGAGATGACGCGGTTGGCGAGGCCTATGATAAGGTCGGCCGTGTCATGGGCTTGACCTATCCAGCAGGTCGTGAGATTGATGAGCTAGCTCATCAGGGGCAGGATATTTATGATTTTCCCCGTGCCATGATTAAGGAGGATAATCTGGAGTTTTCATTCTCTGGTTTGAAGTCCGCCTTTATCAATCTTCACCACAATGCCGAGCAAAAGGGAGAAAGTCTGTCTACAGAGGATTTGTGTGCTTCCTTCCAAGCAGCTGTCTTGGATATTCTCATGGCAAAAACTAAGAAGGCTTTGGAGAAATACCCTGTTAAAACCCTTGTCGTGGCAGGTGGTGTGGCAGCCAATAAAGGTCTCAGAGAACGCCTAGCAACTGAAATCACAGATGTCAATGTCATCATTCCACCTCTGCGCCTATGCGGAGACAATGCAGGAATGATTGCCTATGCCAGCGTCAGCGAGTGGAACAAAGAAAACTATGCAGACTTGGATCTCAATGCCAAACCAAGTCTCGCCTTTGATACGATGGAATAAAATGGAGTCTGTCTGATTACAATCAGCAGACTTTTTTCTCTTTCCTGAATGTGTTATAATAGTCCATGCTGTGGCTGGAGCCTTTTCAGCCCACCTATTAAGACAATACGAGGAGAAAGATGAAAGAAAAAGGATTTTGGGAGGGGGCGCAGGCAGCCATGCCAACGGCCCTTGGTTATATCAGTATCGGACTGGCCTGTGGGATTATCGGTGCGCCCTATGTGACACCTGTAGAGATGGGCTTGATGAGCCTCTTTGTTTATGCTGGGAGTGCCCAGTTTGCCATGTTGGCACTGATTGCGGTTCAAGCACCTGTGGCAGCTATTGCTATGACGGTTTTTTTGATTAATTTGCGTCTCTTTTTGCTGAGCTTGCATGCATCGACCTATTTCCGTCATACTAGTCTCTGGCACAATATCGGTATGTCTAGTATCTTGACAGATGAGACCTATGGCGTTTTGATGGGCGAATTAGCCCATACAGACAAGGTCAATCCTATGTGGATGCACGGAAACAATCTCAACAGCTATGTGGCTTGGTTCGTGGGAACAGTTATTGGAACGGCTCTGGGTGGCCTGCTGCCAAATCCAGAAATCTTTGGCTTGGATTTTGCCCTGGTTGGGATGTTCATCGGAATTTTTGCTTCGCAATTCCAGATTATGCAAAGACGAATTCCTGTCCGCAATCTGCTCATTATCCTAGTAGTTGTTGCGGTGTCCTTCTTTTTACTCTTAACAGTGGTGTCTCAGTCACTAGCTGTTCTCTTTGCGACGCTACTTGGTTGTACAATGGGGGTGGTTTTAGATGGTCAGTAAGTATCTTTTATTAGCAGTTATTTTCTCTGGTTTGGTGACCTGGATTCCCCGTATGATTCCCTTCATCTTAGTCAAGTATAAGGGCCTGCCTGCGATCGTTGAGCGTTTTTTGAAGTTCTTGCCTGTTTCTATTATCTTTGCCTTGATTCTTTCAAGCGTAGTGACAGGCAAGGTTGGTAGTCTTCCTCAAATCAAATGGCTGGACTTCTTAGCAGTCTTTCCAACAGCTTGGGTAGCCTTTCGCTACCGCAATCTAGTCGGAACAGTTCTCTTTGGCGTGGTCTTAATTGCAGTCTTGCGTTTGGTCTTTTAATACTCTTCGAAAATCTCTTCAAACCACGTCAGCTTTGCCTTTCCGTAGGTATATGTAACTGACTTCGTCAGTCTTATCTACAACCTCAAAACAGTGTTTTGAGCAACCTGCGGCTAGCTTCCTAGTTTGCTCTTTGATTTTCATTGAGTATAAATCAGCCATAAAGAAAACCTATCACAGAGATAGATATCATATAATGGCGTAAATGCTCTTTTTCTGTTAAGATTATAAGGTATTCTATTTTGGAGGAAATGACATGAAAAAAATCGTTAAATACTCATCTCTTGCTGCCCTAGGACTTGTTGCTGCAGGTGTTTTAGCAGCTTGCTCAGGTGGTGCTAAGAAAGAAGGAGAAGCAGCTAGCAAGAAAGAAATTATCGTTGCAACCAATGCTTCACCAAAACCATTCAACTATGAAGAAAATGGTGAATTGACTGGTTATGAGATTGAACTAGTTCGCGCTATCTTTAAAGACTCTGACAAGTATGATGTCAAGTTTGAGAAGACAGAGTGGTCAGGTGTCTTTGCGGGTCTTGACGCTGACCGTTACCAAATGGCTGTTAACAACATCAGCTACACTAAAGAACGTGCTGAAAAATACCTTTATGCAGCTCCAACAGCTAAAAACCCTAACGTTCTTGTAGTGAAAAAAGACGACTCTAGCATCAAATCGCTTGATGATATCGGTGGAAAATCAACAGAAGTTGTTCAAGGGACAACATCTGCTAAACAGTTAGAAGACTACAACAAACAACACTCAGATAATCCAACTGTCCTTAACTATACTAGAGCTGACTTCCAACAAATCATGGGACGCTTGAGCGATGGCCAATTTGACTACAAGATTTTTGATAAAATCGGTGTTGAAACAGTCATCAAGAACCAAGGTTTGGACAACTTGAAAGTTATCGAACTTCCAAGCGACCAACAACCTTACGTTTACCCACTTCTTGCTAAAGGTCAAGATGAGTTGAAATCATTTGTAGACAAACGTATCCAAGAACTCTACAAAGACGGAACTCTTGAAAAATTGTCTAAACAATTCTTCGGCGATACTTACCTACCAGCAGAAGCTGATATTAAATAATTTTTTGAAATCATCCATTCTGACTAAGATGGGTGATTTCTCAGTTTTTAGGGATATAGCTTTAAACTATATATCTGACTATCTAATAACAATTTGTGAAATCAAACAAATTGTGAGATACTAGTACGGTATTATTTTTAAGGAGAAAGAATCATGAAAATCAAAAAATGGCTTGGTGTAGCAGCCCTTGCTACAGTCGCAGGTTTGGCTCTTGCAGCTTGCGGAAACTCAGAAAAGAAAGCAGACAATGCAACAACTATCAAAATCGCAACGGTTAACCGTAGCGGTTCTGAAGAAAAACGTTGGGACAAAATCCAAGAATTGGTTAAAAAAGACGGTATCACTTTGGAATTTACAGAGTTCACAGACTACTCACAACCAAACAAGGCAACTGCTGATGGCGAAGTAGACTTGAACGCTTTCCAACATTACAACTTCTTGAACAACTGGAACAAAGAAAACGGAAAAGACCTTGTAGCGATTGCAGATACTTACATCTCTCCAATTCGCCTTTACTCAGGTTTGAATGGAAGTGACAACAAGTACACTAAAGTAGAAGACATCCCAGCAAATGGAGAAATTGCTGTACCAAACGACGCTACAAACGAAAGCCGTGCGCTTTACTTGCTCCAATCAGCTGGCTTGATTAAATTGGATGTTTCTGGAACTGCTCTTGCAACAGTTGCTAACATCAAAGAAAATCCAAAGAACTTGAAAATCACTGAATTGGACGCTAGCCAAACAGCTCGTTCATTGTCATCAGTTGACGCTGCCGTTGTAAACAATACCTTCGTTACAGAAGCAAAATTGGACTACAAGAAAGCACTTTTCAAAGAACAAGCTGATGAAAATTCAAAACAATGGTACAACATCATCGTTGCGAAAAAAGATTGGGAATCATCACCTAAGGCTGATGCTATCAAGAAAGTTGTTGCAGCTTACCATACAGATGAAGTGAAAAAAGTTATCGAAGAAACATCAGACGGTTTGGATCAACCAGTTTGGTAATAAGAAACAGGGAGGTGGGAGAGAGAATTCCACCTCTTGCTTTTGTATAGAGCAGGGATTGTCAAAAAAAGTAGTTCATAGAAAGGTAGAGAGAATATGGTTTTTCCTAGCGAACAAGAACAGATTGAAAAATTTGAAAATGATCATGTAGCCCAGCATTATTTTGAGGTTTTGCGTACCTTGATTTCTAAGAAATCAGTCTTTGCCCAGCAGGTTGGACTTAAGGAAGTCGCAAATTATCTGGGTGAGATTTTCAAACGTGTTGGGGCTGAAGTGGAGATTGATGAGACTTATACGGCGCCCTTTGTTATGGCGCATTTCAAGAGTTCGCGCCCAGATGCCAAGACCTTGATTTTCTATAACCACTATGACACTGTACCAGCTGATGGGGATCAGGTGTGGACAGAAGATCCTTTTACTCTTTCAGTCCGCAATGGCTTTATGTATGGGCGTGGGGTTGACGATGACAAGGGTCATATCACAGCTCGTTTGAGTGCTTTGAGAAAATATATGAAGCACCACGATGACCTGCCTGTCAATATCAGTTTTATTATGGAAGGAGCGGAGGAATCGGCTTCAACAGACCTAGATAAGTATCTGGAAAAACACGCGGACAAACTCCGTGGGGCAGATTTGTTGGTCTGGGAACAAGGAACCAAAAATGCCTTGGAACAGCTAGAAATTTCTGGTGGAAATAAGGGGATTGTGACCTTTGATGCCAAGGTAAAAAGCGCTGATGTCGATATCCATTCCAGTTATGGTGGGGTTGTGGAGTCAGCTCCCTGGTACCTCCTTCAAGCTCTACAGTCTCTTCGTGCAGCAGATGGCCGTATCTTGGTTGAAGGTTTGTACGAAGAAGTACAAGAGCCCAATGAACGAGAATTGGCCTTGGTGGACACCTATGCTCAACGAAATCCAGGGGAAATCAGCCAGATTTATGGTTTGGAATTGCCTCTCTTACAAGAGGACCGTGCAGCCTTTCTAAAACGTTTCTTTTTCGAGCCAGCCCTTAATATCGAAGGGATTCAGTCAGGTTATCAAGGACAAGGAGTCAAAACGATTTTGCCAGCAGAAGCCAGTGCTAAGCTAGAGGTTCGTTTGGTTCCGGGCTTAGAACCGCATGATGTTCTGGAAAAAATTCGGAAACAGCTAGACAAAAATGGCTTTGATAAGGTAGAATTATACTATACCTTGGGAGAGATGAGCTATCGCAGCGATATGAGCGCGCCAGCCATTCTCAATGTGATCGAGTTGGCCAAGAAATTCTATCCACAGGGCGTTTCAGTCTTGCCGACGACAGCGGGGACAGGGCCTATGCATACGGTCTTTGATGCCCTAGAGGTGCCAATGGTGGCCTTCGGTCTAGGAAATGCCAATAGCCGAGACCACGGTGGAGATGAAAATGTGCGAATCGCCGATTACTACACCCATATTGAATTAGTAGAGGAGCTGATTAGAAGCTATGAGTAGAGATATTATCAAGTTAGATCAGATCGATGTGACTTTTCACCAAAAGAAGAGAACCATCACAGCGGTCAAGGATGTGACCATTCACATCCAAGAAGGGGATATCTACGGAATCGTTGGATATTCTGGAGCAGGGAAATCAACCCTTGTACGGGTAATTAACCTCTTGCAAAAGCCATCTGCAGGGAAAATTACCATTGACGATGATGTGATTTTTGATGGTAAGGTCACCTTGACGGCGGAGCAGTTACGTCGTAAACGTCAAGACATCGGGATGATCTTCCAACACTTTAACCTGATGAGCCAAAAGACAGCAGAGGAGAATGTAGCCTTTGCCCTTAAACACTCTGGACTTAGCAAGGAAGAAAAGAAGGCTAAAGTAGCTAAGTTGTTGGACTTGGTTGGCCTGGCAGACCGTGCTGAAAACTATCCTTCACAACTATCTGGAGGGCAAAAACAGCGTGTGGCCATTGCGCGTGCCTTGGCAAATGATCCAAAAATCTTGATTTCAGATGAGTCAACTTCTGCCCTTGACCCTAAGACAACCAAGCAGATTTTGGCCTTGTTGCAAGATTTGAACCAAAAATTAGGCTTGACCGTTGTCTTGATTACGCATGAAATGCAGATTGTCAAAGATATTGCCAACCGTGTAGCAGTCATGCAGGATGGGCATTTGATTGAAGAGGGTAGTGTTCTTGAAATCTTCTCAGATCCTAAACAACCTTTGACCCAAGACTTTATCTCAACAGCCACTGGCATTGATGAAGCCATGGTCAAGATTGAGAAGCAAGAAATCGTGGAACACTTGTCTGAAAACAGTATCTTGGTGCAACTCAAGTATGCAGGTGCTTCAACAGACGAACCACTTTTGAATGAATTATATAAACATTACCAAGTAACAGCTAATATCCTCTATGGGAATATCGAAATCCTCGATGGCACTCCTGTTGGAGAATTAGTTGTGGTCTTGTCAGGTGAAAAAGCAGCGCTAGCAGGTGCCCAAGAAGCCATTCGTCAAGCAGGCGTACAACTAAAAGTATTGAAGGGAGGACAGTAAGATGGAATCATTGATTCAAACCTATTTACCAAATGTCTATAAGATGGGCTGGGCTGGTCAAGCAGGCTGGGGAACAGCCATCTACCTAACCCTTTATATGACAGTTCTTTCCTTCATCATCGGAGGTTTCTTGGGATTAGTGGCAGGTCTCTTCCTTGTCTTGACAGCGCCAGGTGGTGTTTTGGAGAATAAGGTCGTTTTCTGGATTTTGGATAAGATTACCTCTATTTTCCGTGCGGTTCCTTTTATCATCCTCTTGGCAGTCTTGTCACCCTTCTCTCATCTAATCGTAGGAACAAGCATTGGTCCAAATGCGGCTATCGTACCGCTATCTTTTGCAGTCTTTGCCTTCTTTGCCCGTCAAGTACAGGTGGTATTGGCTGAGCTAGATGGTGGTGTCATTGAGGCGGCTCAAGCGAGCGGGGCGACATTCTGGGATATCGTAGGTGTTTACCTATCAGAAGGTCTTCCAGATTTGATCCGTGTGACGACTGTAACCTTGATTTCACTAGTCGGTGAAACAGCCATGGCGGGGGCAGTTGGAGCTGGTGGTATCGGTAACGTAGCCATCGCTTATGGATTTAACCGCTACAATCACGATGTGACTATCTTGGCAACCATCATTATCATTTTGATTATCTTTGCGATCCAATTCTTGGGAGATTTCTTTACCAAGAAATTGAGCCATAAATAAAAAAGAGCCGCCTGGCTCTTTTTTATTTATCAGATTTTCTGTGCAAATTTTTTACTCAAGGTTTGTCCAATCAAGGCACCCACTAGGGCTCCGATGACAATACTTGCGATAAATAGAAGGACGGTTCCAGGATTTAGCGCGACCATGATACGGTCGATATATTCTTGGGATTTTCCTCTTGCTAGAAGGGTTGCCATATAGGCTTTGGGGGCAATCCACATAAGTAAGATTGGTCCTGATGTGCTAAAGGCAAAGAGTATGAAAGAAAGGAAATTCTTAGTTTGGTCCTTGTATTTTCCGAGGTTAGCTACTGCATCTGCTAGGAGACCACAGATAATTCCAGGAAGGAAGGCACCGGCACCGTGTTTAGTTCCCAAGAAAAAGAGGGCGATAACAAGGCCGATAGTGGTAATGGCTCCAAAGCGCGGAACTTTTGCGACTAGGATCATATAGACGCTACCGCCGACAAGGGCAGTAAAGGCAGGCGCATAAAACATGTTTCCAGCTTGGTCAAAGAGATTGCCCAAAAGGACACCAATCCCCATGCAGAGGAAGTAAAGAACTGCAAAAAGAAGTGTAGTTAAGATAGATTTTTTCATGAATTGTCTCCTGATAATTTTCTCACAATTCTCATTGTACCACGGTTTGGTGGGATTGTAAATGGAAAATAGAAGTTTTTGAAAACGCTTGAAATGTGATATAATAGTTTCATAGTTATTTTTAGGAGGATATTATGGGGAGATTTTTAGACTTTGTCTTTAATCGTTTCTTTTTAGGGATGATTGCGACAGCCTTCTTTTGGCTATTAACTTTAGCAGGAGGGATTATCCTTGGTCTAGCGCCGACTAGCGCCACCTTGATGAGCCTATATGCTGAACATGGTTATAGCTTTCGGGAATACAGCTTGAAGGAGGCTTGGTCTCTTTATAAGCAAAATTTTGTCTCAAGCAACCTGATTTTCTATAGCTTTTTAGGGGTGGATCTAGTTTTGGTCTATGGCCTGTATCTCTTGGTGCAATTGCCTCATCAGACTATTATTCATTTGATTGCGACCTTTTTAAATGTTCTAGTAGTTGCCCTGCTGTTTTTGGCTTATACAGTATCTTTGAAATTGCAAGTTTATTTTGACTTGTCTTATCGAAATAGTCTCAAACTATCCTTGATTGGCATCTTTATGAGCTTAGCGGCTGTGGCCAAGGTTCTCCTTGGAACTGTGCTACTTGTGGCAATTGGTTACTATATGCCTGCCCTACTTTTCTTTGTAGGAATTGGGATGTGGCATTTCTTTATCAGTGATATGTTGGAACCGGTCTATGAAAGTATCCATGAAAAATTGGCGACAAAATAGAATGAAGCAGTTTTGGCTACATACGCTTCTGAGAACCTACAGTTCAGTTATGATGATTATTATTGCGAGTTTTGCAATCTTACTCTCCTATGCTGACTGGGATTCACGGGAAAAGGAAGCTCAGAGAGTAGCCCAGCGTGTAACTACTCGAACAGTCGAAGAGGTGGAATATTATTATCGCGAGTCAGCCCAGCTAGCACAAGATTTAGTAGCCAATCAAGACCGGATACAAGGGGTTTATAAGTACTTTAGCCTGTCAACTTCTGAATATTTTTATTGGCTGTTGGAGCATCAAGCAGCTTCGTCAACTTCTATTTCTCTGTATGAAAATATCGATGATCTATATGTTCAGAATGACTATATAACGGGTGTTGCAATCGTCTTGCAGGACTTTAAAGAAGTTTATGTTTCGAGCAGAAATGAGAGAGGTGGTCATTCGGTACTTGCGGAAGGTTTTAAACCAGAGGCCAATAGTTTTGGAGTGCCTATTTTAGACCCAGCGACGGATCAATCGATAGGGGTTGTTTATATTTCCTTGGATCCAGAAATCTTATACCATGCTGTAGACAATACCCGAGGTCATATCCCGATGGCTGTTACTGTGACATCGCCTTTTGATACGGAGATTTTTCATATTGGTGAGAAGGTCAATAGGGAGCATGAAAACTGGTTTGTCGGTGTGACCTCTCATGGCTATCAGGTTCAGGTGGCAGTTCCCAAAAACTTTGTTTTACAAGGAACAGTGACTAGCTCTGCTTTGATTGTGGGCTTGAGCCTTCTCTTTATTGTCATTCTCTATCTGACTTTGAGGAAGACTTTCTCAAATTATCAAAAGCAGGTAGTGGATTTGGTGGATTCCATCCATGCTATTGCCCAAGGACAAGAAGGTCTTCGCATTGACACACTTGAAAAGGATCAGGAATTGCTCTTAATCTCAGAGACCACCAATGATATGTTGGATCGCTTGGAAAAGAATATCCATGATATTTACCAGTTAGAGCTTAGTCAAAAAGATGCCAATATGCGAGCCTTACAGGCGCAAATCAATCCTCATTTTATGTATAATACGCTGGAATTTTTGCGCATGTATGCAGTTATGCAGAGTCAAGATGAGTTAGCAGATATCATTTATGAATTCAGTAGTCTCTTGCGTAACAATATTTCCGACGAAAGAGAAACTCTTCTCAAACAGGAATTAGAATTTTGCCGTAAATATAGCTATCTCTGCATGGTTCGCTATCCCAAGTCCATTGCCTATGGTTTCAAGATAGATCCAGAGTTAGAGAATATGAAGATTCCCAAGTTTACCTTGCAACCACTGGTAGAAAATTATTTCGCACATGGTGTTGACCATAGACGGACAGATAATGTGATTAGCATCAAGGCGCTTAAACAGGATAGTTTTGTAGAAATTTTGGTGGTCGATAATGGCCGTGGAATGTCGGTTGAAAAACTGGCAAATATTCGAGAAAAATTAAGTCAGAGACATTTTGAACACCAAGCCAGCTACAGTGCCCAAAGGCAGTCTATCGGGATTGCCAATGTACACGAGCGTTTTGTGCTCTATTTTGGGGACCGCTATGGCATTACTATAGAGTCGGCAGAGCAAGCAGGTGTTCAGTATCGTATTACAATTCAAGATGAGTAGAAAGGGAGAAAATGTATAAAGTATTATTAGTAGATGATGAGTACATGGTGACAGAAGGTCTGAAACGTTTGATCCCCTTTGATAAGTGGGATATGGAGGTTGTCGCAACAGCCAGACATGCCGATGAAGCCCTCGAATATGTGCAGGAAAATCCTGTTGATGTGGTCATTTCCGATGTCAATATGCCCGACAAAACAGGGCTTGATATGATTCGGGAGATGAAAGAAATCTTACCAGATGCTGCCTATATCCTGCTTTCAGGTTATCAGGAGTTTGATTATGTCAAAAGAGCAATGAACCTTAGTGTGGTGGACTATTTGGTCAAGCCTGTTGATAAGGTAGAGTTGGGAAATCTGCTGGAGAAGATTGCAGGTCAGCTCGGCGAGAGAGGAAAGAAAAGTCAGACCCTTAGTCAAGATTTAGATGAGGCTGGATTTGTTAGTTATCTAGGAGGTAAGGAGAATTGGTGGATAGGTCTATCCAAGGAAAAACAAGGCTCTTTCACCATTCCCTACTATGTATTGGGTCAAGACTGGCAGATTTTTATTTCTGATCAACCCCTAGATGGTTTAGTCGTTACTCCCTTTGAAGCTCCTTATCAAGAACACTTTGAACGCTGGAAGTTGAATGCTGAGAAAGCCCTCTTTTACGGCTCTGTAAATCTACAACAGTCTGAGAGTCTCTTTACCTACTACGAACCGATTTATAGGGTTATCATTCAGGGGAATCTCAATCAAATCGTAGAAGAGTTGAACCTCTTGGAGAAGGTGGTTCTTGAAAATACACCGCGTGTTCCGATTACCAAACAGCTTTTTATCCAGTTTGTCATGGATGTCTTCCACTTGTTTGAACACCTCAAAGCTGATGATATGACGGACATTGTCAAAACCATTCATGCTATTCAAACCTTCGATGAATTGGTTCCTTATATCAAGGAAACTCTGACAAGATTCTTTGGGCAATATCGGATGAATGAAAATGTGGTTAGTGTGCTAGAAGTCATTGGGCGTGATTATCAGAAAGAACTTTCCCTCAAGGATATCAGTAAGGATCTTTTTATCAATCCTGTCTATCTAGGTCAGTTGATCAAGCGAGAAACCAATTCGACCTTCGCAGAGTTACTAAATAAACAACGCATTAAGGCTGCCCAACAACTTTTGCTTTCAACTAGTGACAGTATCGAAGATATTTGTTATGCTGTTGGTTACAGTAACGTTGGATATTTCTATAAAGTGTTCCGAAAATTGTGCGGAAAGTCTCCCAAAGCCTACCGAAAACAGGTAGAAACTATACTATAAGACTTGTATTCCCTTACAAAAGGTGCTATAATATCAATAATAACATCAGGAGGTTCTATCATGAAAAAGAAACCGATTTATCTATGGGTCTTGCTAATCTTGTCTGCTCTTATTTCAGTTTCATCTCTGTTTGGAATGTTGGGTCCCATACCTAGCAAAGAAGTCCTTCGTGCCGCTGCCGCTCAGAAACAGGTTGCAGGGGTCAGTGCTCAGCAGGTAGAAGATAGCATTAATTATAGCTATAGAGTGGCAGAAATATCTCATTCTATTTTTAATGTTGCTTTGATTGTGCTATCTGCTATTTTAGTGGTAGTAGCGATTGTCTTCCTTATTCGTAAGAATTTGCAATATGCAAACTATACTTATGTTGGCTATGTTTTGTTAGCTATTATCGGTTCGATTTATGGCTATGTTGGTTTACAGGACGCTGTTCAGTTGGTTCAAGATGAAAGCATGCGTTTGACAATGAGTATTGGTTCAAAAGCTGTCAGCATTTTCTATATCGTCATCAATATTCTCTTCCTAGCCCTTGTCTTCTACAAGATATGGCGTCAGCAGAAAGCCTTGGCAGAAGAAGAAACAGAAGAACTTGCTTAAGTATTGACAAAAAAGAACTATCAAGTTACAATCTTGGTAGTTCTTTTTCGATTAAAAATAAAATCATGGAGGAAAATATGAAGACAATTTCTTTAGTTTATATTAGTTTGAGTGGCAATACTGAGAGTTTTGTGACGCGCTTGAAAGACTATCTCTTGTCCCAGTACGAGGGAATTGAGGTTCAAAAGATTCATATCAAGGATTTGGTCAAAGAAGGCCAAGATTTTTATGAAATGGACCATCCCTATGTCGCTTTTTTGCCGACCTACCTAGAAGGTGGGAATGGCGTTGATAACGGAGATGTAGAGATTTTGACGACACCAGTGGGGGATTTTATCGCCTATGGTGACAATGCTAGTAAGTGTTTTGGCGTGGTTGGCTCAGGAAATCGTAACTTTAATAACCAATACTGCCTGACAGCCAAGCAATACAGTCAACGTTTTGGTTTCCCTGTCTTGGCTGACTTTGAAATGCGAGGGATGCTGGAAGATATCAAACGTGTCGCAGCGATTATCGCAGATTTGTATGAGTTGGAAAGGGAGAATTAATACTCAATGAAAATCAAAGAGCAAACTAGGAAGCTAGTCGCAGATTGCTCAAAGCACAGCTTTGAGGTTGCAGATAGAGCTGACGTGGTTTGAAGAGATTTTCGAATAGTATAAAGTTCTTATAAGAGGTGGTTGAAGTTGTTCAACTGTTTTTTGAGTATAAACAGTCTTTGAGAACGTAAAAAAGCATAAGTTCAGGTCTTCAAAACCTTGTTCTTATGCTTTTTATCATAGAAATATTTACTGAATTTTCTCTTGAAATGAAACCTTATCTTCATCTAGAGCTTGTTAGTTATCCTGCTTTTCCGATTGCGAGTGCGTAGATAAAGAAGATGGCGAAGCCAAAGAGGAAAATCAATCCTGCAATGGCAAGGTGTTTGAGCCAAGAAGGAAGATTTTTGTTTTCACGCGTTACCAAGGCGTAGTTTAAAAGAGCGAAGAATGGTGTTGTCAGGAAAGAACCAATCATAGCAAAGCGGAGCATGGTTGAAACCTGACCAGCGAAGAACTTGATAATGACGATACCGATGATAGCAGTGATGGTCATCCAGATGTTCAAAGATTTACGATTGTCTTCTTTTTGACTGATTAGCAGTCGGAGAGATTCCTGATTGACACGAGAATAGCCATCGATAACAGTGATAACTGTTCCAAAGATACATAGGAAGGCAATAAAGGTAATCAAGTAACGGGACCATTCGCCAAGAACAGAGGCATACATGCCCACGAATTGAGAGATGTATTTGGCTGAAGCGGCTTCAACTGCTTGCCCTGTAGGATATTGAATCAGTGCTCCCAGTGCTACAAAGAACACAGCTAGGATAGCTGTTCCAATGTAACCAACGTTAAAGTCAAATAGAGCGTCCTCTGTGTTAAAGTTGACGGTCTTTTTCTTTTCAGCAGACCAAAGTGAATTGATAGCTGAAATTTCAATAGGAGCTGGCATCCATCCTAAGAGGGAAACGATGAAGGGTAGAGCTGCCATTTGCCAAGGTGTTTTCTCGACAAAATTAGAACTGTATTCTGGATGTTTGACCGTTGCGATGATAACTGCAAGAACAGTTGCAATGGTCAAAGCTGACATGATCCATTTTGCCATGCCGTCTAAGAGTTTGTAGCCTCCAAAGAGTAGCATAGCCCAAATGATGGCAACGAGAATGAGAGACCACTGAGTAATGCTAAGACCGATCATTGGGAAGGCGCTGGCGATGATAGCTGAGCACAGAATGGCGACACCAGCTGTGTTGACCATAGCCGAAAAGACATTTAGGATAAAGAAAATCCAGAGATAGAGTTTTCCTTTTTCGGCATAACCTTCAACCAAAGTCTTTCCGGTATCAGCTGTGTATTCAGCACCAAAACGGAAAAATGGATATTTAAAGACATTGGCTAAGATGACCAAGAGGAGTAGCGACCACCCATAAGAACCACCAGCTTGAGTGGAAGATACAATGTGAGAACCGCCAACAGCAGCAGAAGCCATTAGGATTCCAGGTCCCATTGCTTTTAGTTTACTTGTCCAGGTTGATTGATTTAATGAAATAGCTTGTGACATGATAAATACTCCTTTTTGAATTTTCAGAATAATCTGGATATGTAATCTATATTCTACAAAAAACTTTGGAAAAATGCAAGAATATTTTGAAAAAAGATAGAAAATTACAGAAAATTTACAAAGAAGATCTGAAAATAACTGCTATGATAGTAAGGTGCAGAAGGATAAAGAAAAACCGAGAAGTTTCTTTCTCGGATTTGCTTATTATGATATTCCTATTTTCTATGCTCCAAGAGTTGATTGATATGGTCTACTTTTTTTGATGCTCTTTTATAGGAAATAGTCCAAATGATGAGGTAGACAATCGCAAACTCGATAATGAGTTGGAGATAGAAAATCCAGTGGAAGGGGAACCAACCTGCTAGGGTTGCTAATGGGATAAAACCTACTAGCATGAGGAAGAAATGAGTCAGAGTTGCACGGAGCAAGCTCCAGTCACGGCTGAATAATCGCTTGCCAAAGTTGAAGAGAATACCAATGGCTGCCCAGATCAGTGTGCAGTAGAGCAAGACCAAGGCACCGTGAACCTGATGTTGAGCCATCATTTGTCCGATCAGAGAGTCGGGACTTAACGGGGCGTAGGTACTTGGTGCATAAATGAGTGAAAAGATGATAGAGAGGATGAGACCGATGAGGACACCAGTAGCTGCGTCGTGGAAGGTTTGTTTTTTCATAGTTCTAATTTCTCCTTGATGGTTTTTAGGTAACGGCGTGAAGAGTAGGTGAAGCTTTCGTTTTTTAGAAAGATTTCTACCAGACCGTTGGGGGTGAGCTTGAGATGAGAGATGAAATCGATATTGATGATTTCTGATTGGGAAATTTGGATAAAAGTTGTTGGCAGAATTTCAAGGACCTGATAGAGTCGCAAATCAATGCTGTAGGTCTGACTCGCGGTTTCTGCTAGAACCTTCCGATTCTCGATATAGAAGCGTTGAATCTTGCCAATCTCAACGAGATAGACCTGATTATCGATTTTCCCTTTGATTGTTTCTTTTTGGTCAAGATTTTCTGCGAACTCGATGACTTTCTGGATTTTATCTGTCGGCTGAGGTGCTTGGACAATCAGTCTTTCCTCTTCGTAAGTTTCACTAATCTGTAGTTCTACTTTCATAAATTTCTCTCCTTGTTTTTTATACAAAATTGTGATCACTTCTTGTACACCTTTATTAAACACTATTTTACGACACCTGGCAAGGGACTTTGTCTATGTGGAGGGATTTGGCTTCTATGTGGTGCTAGCTTTTCTGTCCTATCTGAAATATGGTATAATAGCACTATCAATTTCTAGGAAAACAGATACAGAAAGGGGCTGAAAGATGTCTCATATTATTGAATTACCAGAGGTGTTGGCAAACCAGATTGCGGCAGGAGAGGTTATCGAGCGTCCAGCTAGCGTTGTTAAGGAGCTGGTAGAAAACGCCATTGACGCGGGCTCTAGCCAGATTATCGTTGAGATTGAGGAAGCAGGTCTTAAGAAGATTCAAATCACAGATAATGGTCATGGAATTGCCCACGATGAGGTGGAATTGGCCCTGCGTCGTCATGCGACCAGTAAGATAAAAAATCAGGCAGATCTCTTTCGGATTCGGACGCTTGGTTTTCGAGGTGAAGCCCTGCCTTCTATAGCGTCTGTTAGTGTTTTGACTCTGTTGACTGCGGTGGATGGCGCAAGTCACGGGACCAAGCTAGTCGCGCGTGGGGGTGAAGTTGAGGAAGTCATCCCAGCGACTAGTCCTGTGGGAACCAAGGTTTGTGTGGAGGACCTCTTTTTCAACACGCCTGCCCGCCTCAAGTATATGAAGAGTCAGCAAGCGGAGCTGTCTCATATCATTGATATTGTCAATCGTCTGGGTTTGGCCCATCCTGAGATTTCTTTTAGCTTGATTAGTGATGGCAAGGAAATGACGCGGACAGCTGGGACTGGTCAACTGCGACAAGCAATCGCAGGGATTTACGGTTTGGCGAGTGCCAAGAAGATGATTGAAATTGAGAATTCGGATCTTGATTTCGAAATTTCTGGCTTTGTGTCCTTGCCTGAGTTAACTCGGGCCAATCGCAATTATATCAGTCTCTTCATCAATGGCCGTTATATCAAGAACTTTTTACTCAATCGTGCTATTCTTGACGGTTATGGTAGTAAGCTCATGGTGGGGCGTTTTCCACTGGCTGTCATTCATATCCATATTGACCCCTATCTAGCGGATGTCAATGTGCATCCGACCAAGCAAGAGGTGCGGATTTCCAAGGAAAAAGAACTAATGACCCTGGTCTCAGAAGCTATTGCAAACAGTCTCAAGGAACAAACCTTGATACCAGATGCCTTGGAAAATCTTGCCAAATCGACTGTGCGCAATCGTCAAAAGGTGGAGCAGACCATTCTCCCACTCAAAGAAAATACGCTCTACTATGAGAATACTGAGCCGACAAGACCTAGTCAAGCTGAAGTAGCTGATTATCAGGTAGAATTGACTGAGGAAGGGCAGGATTTGACCCTGTTTGCCAAGGAAACCTTGGACCAATTGACCAAGCCAGCAAAACTGCATTTTGCAGAGAGAAAGCCTGCTAACTATGACCAATTAGACCATCCGGAGTTAGACCTAGCTAGTCTTGATAAGGCTTATGACAAACTGGAGCGAGAAGAATCTTCAAGCTTCCCAGAGTTGGAATTTTTCGGACAGATGCATGGAACCTATCTCTTTGCCCAAGGGCGAGATGGACTTTACATCATAGACCAACATGCGGCGCAGGAACGGGTCAAGTACGAGGAGTATCGTGAAAGCATTGGTGATGTTGACCAGAGCCAGCAGCAACTTCTAGTGCCCTACATCTTTGAATTTCCAGCGGATGATGCCCTTCGTCTCAAGGAAAGAATGGCACTGTTGGAGGAAGTAGGTGTCTTTCTAGCAGAGTACGGGGAAAATCAATTTATTCTGCGTGAACATCCTATTTGGATGGCAGAGGAGGAGATTGAATCAGGTATCTATGAGATGTGCGACATGCTCCTTTTGACTAAGGAAGTTTCTATCAAGAAATACCGAGCAGAGCTGGCTATCATGATGTCTTGCAAGCGGTCTATCAAGGCCAACCATCGTATTGATGATCATTCGGCCAGACAGCTCCTTTATCAACTTTCTCAATGTGACAATCCCTACAACTGTCCCCACGGACGTCCTGTTTTGGTGCATTTTACCAAGTCGGATATGGAAAAGATGTTCCGACGCATTCAGGAAAATCACACCAGTCTCCGTGAGTTGGGGAAATATTAAACTAAAAGGAAAACTATGTACGAATATTTAAAAGGAATCATTACCAAAATCACTGCCAAATACATTGTGCTTGAAGTCAACGGTATCGGTTATATCCTGCATGTAGCTAACCCCTATGCCTACTCAGGTCAGGTTAACCAAGAAGCTCAAATTTATGTTCATCAGGTCGTGCGTGAGGACGCCCATCTACTTTATGGATTTCGCTCAGAAGACGAGAAAAAGCTCTTTCTCAGTCTGATTTCGGTTTCTGGGATTGGTCCTGTATCAGCTCTGGCTATTATCGCTGCTGATGACAATGCTGGCTTGGTTCAAGCCATCGAAACCAAGAACATCACTTATTTGACAAAATTTCCTAAAATTGGTAAGAAAACAGCCCAGCAGATGGTGCTGGACTTGGAAGGCAAGGTAGTAGTTGCAGGAGATGACCTTCCTGCTAAGGTCGCAGTGCAAGCTAGCGCTGAAAACCAAGAACTGGAAGAAGCTATGGAAGCCATGTTGGCACTGGGCTACAAGGCGACCGAACTCAAGAAAATCAAGAAATTCTTTGAAGGAACGACAGATACAGCTGAGAACTATATCAAGTCGGCCCTTAAAATGTTGGTCAAATAGGAGCAAAGCATGACAAAACGTTGTTCGTGGGTCAAGATGACCAATCCGCTCTACATTGCCTACCATGATGAAGAGTGGGGGCAGCCCCTCCATGATGATCAAGCATTGTTTGAGTTGTTGTGTATGGAAACCTATCAGGCAGGCCTGTCTTGGGAAACGGTGCTCAACAAACGCCAAGCTTTCCGAGAAGCCTTTCATGGCTATCACATTCAAGCGGTCGCAGAGATGACAGACGCTGAATTGGAAGCCTTGCTGGAGAATCCAGCCATCATCCGAAATAGAGCCAAGATTTTTGCTACACACGCTAACGCCCAAGCCTTTCTACGACTACAGGCAGAGTACGGCTCTTTTGATACCTATCTTTGGTCTTTTGTTGAGGGGAAAACGATCGTTAACGATGTTCCCGATTACCGCCAAGCCCCAGCTAAAACACCTTTGTCTGAAAAATTAGCCAAAGATCTTAAAAAGCGAGGCTTCAAGTTCACAGGCCCAGTCGCGGTCTTGTCTTTTCTACAAGCAGCAGGGCTAGTTGATGACCACGAGAATGATTGTGAATGGAAAAGCGGTTACTAGTGTGTACAGGTAACTAGCATATCTGAGAATATAGAAAAAAGCTGAGAAATTTTTCCCAGCTTTTTATATATACTATTAGATTTGTTAGAGTGAAGTCAAAAAAGTGATTCCACCTAAAATAACACCAGCTGAATTTGGAATGATTAGTATCCAATCCTTCTTAGGTTCCTTTGTCCATCCATAAATAACCCAGATTAAGCAAGATATAGCAGCTGATAAAGGTTGAAATGGTTGAGCTTTATTTCCCTGTAAATTAGCGATAATTTGAGGTATGTAGGCAATAAATACTATAATTCCAATAAAGGCACCAATAGAACCTACGATTCGATTAATTTTTTGTTTTGTCATATACACCTCCTTCAAAAGGATATCATAGAAATTAGCGAAATGCAATAAATTCAGATACAAATTGTAACGAAAACGAATACAAAAGCACAAAAATAGAGAAACTATTTATTTTTTGTTATAGTCAAAGCGAATGACTTGCTCTTTTGCATCTACATAGGCATGGACTCCAAAGGGGACAATTGCTCTTGGAGTTGCGTGGCCGACATTCAGATTATAGAGAATCGGGATATTGCTGTCAATAATATCCAATAGTGCCTCTTTATAGTCGTCATAGAAAGTTTCATCCATAGGTTTTCCGATCAAGAGTCCACTGATGACCTCGAATATCCCAGTTTCCTTTAAAGTCTGCAACATCTTTTTGAAGTCTTCTGGCTCAGGCTTTTCTTCGCTTGTTTCTAGCAAGAGGATTTTTTCTTCCCAGTCTGACAAGTCAGGGAAAAGTTTGTATTTTTGGCAGAGCTCCGTGCTGTCTGCGTATCGAGAGTTGTCAAAGATATCGTAGAGGGATTCGAGGCAACCACCGAGGATTTTTCCCTCGAACTGGGCATTTCCTTGCAACAAGTCAAAGCCAGTATTTTCATGACTGACACGAGGTGTCCCCAGAGCCTTGGAACTAAAGTCAGTTCGTTCCTCATACCAAACATCGCTAGGGCGGATTTCTGAGATTCTTCCCGTCTCAATCAATTCTTTAAAATAGTGGAGGCTATAGGTCAGCATTTCTTTGTCTAATTCACAAATGTCTGCTAAGAAGGATTGACCATAAAAAGTCTTAATTCCTAGTTTGTGTAACATGAGATGGTTCATGGTTGTATCCGAGAAGCCAAGAAATATTTTTTGGTTGATAACCTTTTGTAGTTGGTCATTTTCAAAAAGATAAGGTAGTAAGCGATAGGTATCGTCTCCACCGATGGCGCATAGGATTATGTCGATGCTATCATCAGAAAAGGCATGAATCAAATCCTCTGCACGCACTTCAGGATGGTCCTTGATAAAGTCTAATCCTTTTTGCGAATGGGGCAAAAAGATAGGATTGAGTCCCAAGTCCTTGAGACGTTGGACACCCAAGTCCACTTCGTGTTTGACAAAGTCCTCTCCGATAATGCCACTAGATAAACTAACAATACCAATAGTAGAAATCATATCTCATCCTCCTAGAAATAGATTGAACCTATTTTATCACAAAAGATGAGAGAAAGCTATGTGGGATGTCAGAAGAATACTTTAAAATCAAAAAAGTAAGTGAAAAAGCAACCGCGCCTGCAGTTGCTTTTATCATTCTTCTTAATAGCGTGTTGGTCCTGCACTTGCGCTTCGGATGTTCAATCGTTTCTTAAGATAGAAGCGAAGGGCTAGGAGGGCTGCTCCGATAATAGCGAGTGGCAATGGAGCAAGTACTGGGTTAAGGCTAGCTGGTAGGAAGCTTGTTGCAAAGAAGACAAGCAACCAAAGGAACATAGAAGCTAGGATAACCAGTACAGATTTCCAGAAAGGTGGACGTTGACTGCGGTCCATATCTGGTCCATAATATTGGTAAACAAAGTAGTACATCAAGTAGAAGGCAAATCCACCAACCAGTCCAACTAAGAGGAGGGTAATCAATCCATAACCGAAAGCTTGATCTGCTGAGAAGAAGGTTGTGAGGGCGCTGACGAGGGCAAAGAGGCTAGTGATGAAAAGAGCTGAGTCCATAATCATCAATTTTGGATCATCATTTTCTTTTGGATGCTCTTTTTCATATTGTTCCTTGACAGTGAAACTATGAGCCCAGTGAGTCGGTGCGCCATAGAGGGAACGAGCAGTCGTACCCTTGGCTTGCTCTTCAAGAATTTGAGGAATGACTTCCTCAAAAATAGCCTTGATTTCAGCGTCTGTTTTTCCATCTTTGATGAATTGTTGGGTAGCGATGTGGACAAACTCTTGGTTTTTCTTTGTTAATTTTTGTAGATCAATCTGAGACATAGGAACTCCTCTTAGAACCATTTTTTATGGATGAGATAGAGAGTGAGCGAGACACTCATAGCAAAGGCGATAAAGACGATTAACCAGAAGGCATTCGGTTCGCCATTTAGGGGGATTTCATTATCCTTAAAGTTCATCCCGTAGGCAGAAAAGACCATGGTTGGGATGGACATGACGATGGTCACAAGGGCCAAGGTTTTCATGATGTTGTTCTGGTTATTGGAAATGATAGAGGCGAAGGTCTCTGTCATAGAGTGCAAGACGTTTCCATAAATGTCTGCCATCTCGATGGCCTGTTGGGTTTCAATCAGGGTATCTTCAAGCAGATCTTCGTCCTCAAGGTATTTCTTGATATTGCTGGTTGAGCTGGTCAATTTCTTAATCACACGCTCATTTGTTTTAAGTGAGGCTTTGAAATAGACGATGGTTTTTTCCAATTCCATGAGCTCAATCAATTCTTCATTACGAGTTGATTGATGCAGTTGACTTTCGATTTGCTCACTCTTACGGTCGATTGAACGAAGGGCTGTTAGGTAAAGCTCTGCATTGCGATAAAGAATCTGAAAGATAAAACGCGAACGCATGAAAGTGTAGAAATTACGCAATCGACGGTTGATAAAGACATCAAGGACTGGTAATGGTTCCAAACACGTAGTGATAATTGTTTCCTCGGTGATGATAATACCAAGCGGGATGGTTACGTAGTAGGTGCGATTATTTCTTTCCTCTGTGACCGGCACGTCTACGATAATCAGGGTGTACTCGTCTTCAATCGTAATACGAGACATTTCTTCCGCATCGAGCGGTGCTCGAAGGTCTGCAATATCGATATCGAAGGCGTTGGCGATTTCGAGTGATTCATTTTGAGTCGGATTGACGAGATTGATCCAAGTACCCGGTTCAAGCGTATCGATCTCTTTAAATTCAGTTGTTGTAGAGAGAAAAACTTGTTTCATATCCCTTATCCTTTCTCATTTTTCAGATTTTTTCACACCGTACTATTATACTACAAAATCGGCCTTTTTCAAAATAAATCTAACAAAAATCCTGTTGCTATTGGATTTTTACTTTGTCTTGAAATGTTGATTTTTAAATTTGCTCCCCTTTTTGCTCCCCCTATAGTGCTTTTAGTGCAGTTTCGTAGAATGATACTGCTTTTTTTGCGTTCTCTTTTGAGAGGTGGCTATATATATCCATGGTCATTGATAAAGTGGAATGACCTAGGCGGTACTGGAGTTCTTTGTATGGTATTCCAGAGTTAAGCAAGAGACTAGCGTGAGTGTGACGGAAACCATGAAAACCTATATTCGGAACATCAGCACGCTTAAAATGTGTTTGCAATCTTCTTTTAAGTCTTGAACTGCTAGGATACTCATGAATGAAATCCGAAAATACCACGCTTTCACGTTGCCCTATCTTCCAAGCCTTTTTAGTTTGGCGTAGTTTGTACTGCTTCAGCATGCTAACAGTCGCTTGATCTATATCTATATCCCGATAACTAGCCTTAGATTTTGGGCTATTGATTTCTAAATCCCGATTTAGTGTTTTGGTGATGTGTACAACGGCACCGTCTAAGTCAATATCAGACCAGCTAAGCGCTAGAGCCTCATTGATACGGCAACCAGTAGCCAATAGGAACTTATAGAGCGTCGTCTCATAGTAATAACGGTATCTATGAGTATCTAAATTATCGAGATAACCAAGAAACTTTTTTAGTTCTTGATTTTCAAAGTGCTTTACTTTTTTCCGCTTTATTTTCTGAGTGTTACGAGGTAAAACAACATCACGGGCAGGATTGGACGGTATAGCTTGCATGGTTACGCCATACTGTAAGATACGTTTGTTTAAAGCGTGTATCTGGTCATAGTGTAGAAAAGCCCCTTTTTCCCCTCTATTGGTCTTGTCAGCAAGTTCGTTGATAATGGACTGGATAAGTGGAGTAGTGAGCTTATCGAGCTTGTAAGCCCCAAAGATAGGCAATATATGATTAGCGATTAGCTTTCTAACATTGCCTTGAGTGTTTGGCTTAACCGTATTCTTATAACTTTCCAACCAGAGAGTTGCCAATTCTTGATAGTTTTTTATGGTGCTAGCCTTTTGTCTGGTAGATCCTGCTTTCTGAAAAGCTATTTTTTCTTGATTGGCTTTCTGTTTTACTTCCTTTTGTGTCCGACCTGTTACCTTGGTTTTGACTTTCTTTCCTGTTATCTGGTCAACTCCTAGATATACATTAGCACGATAGACTTTACTACCGTCTTTTTTTATAACTTCAGTTATTTTCATGATGATAAACCTTTCTAAAATACATCAGCAGGCAAGCTATTATCAAAAAGGTTTTATATCATGCTAGGGGCTACGAGAACCCCCTTATTTTCGTTTTTAAGTAGTCAGACGGTAAATAATACCAGAGTTGGAAACAAGGTGGATATGAGGCTAATATGGGCTTGTTTATAGTAAACAGGCCTGTATTTAAAGTTTTTTATCGTCAGTTAGCTGTTTTAAAGTTTTTTCAAAGTCCGAGTTTATCTTTTGAGTTTTGTTGAATAGTTGGTATTCTGCTTTTGCTTTATCTTTCGCAACCTTGGAAGTGATTTTCCCATGACCTTCTAAAATATCGTATTCTTGGAAAGTCAAAAAGCGGTCAATGCTTTGGGCTAGTTGTTGCATTGTCTGAGCTTTTCGCTGTTCTATCTGTCTTTCCAGATAATCAAAATAGCTAGATATTCCTCTTTCAAGGGAGCGGATTTCTGTTTCTGAAAGGTAATTCTTTGCTATTTGGGTATCTGCTTGCAGTATGCGACCGTTAGGGGAGTTTTTCCATGTTGTAAGTCCCATGTTGTCTTTTGTATGGTCTGCTTTCGTGTAGATAATTTCCGCAGCAGTTTGGCCAGTGATTGCATAATGAAACTTATTCTGTACATCAGCATAGAATTGCTTAGTCAATGTACTTTGTGGGTCATAGTCAATAGAGATTTCTGCAAAAATATCTGTAATCTGTAACCATATACGACGCTCACTAGCTCGGATAGAGCGCACGCGCTCCAAGAGCTCACGGAAATAGTCTTTTTCCAGCAAGTTTTCGCCTTGTTTCAGACGGTTGTCATCCATGGCGAACCCTTTTATCATGTACTCACGAAGTACCGAAGTAGCCCACTGTCTAAATCTCGTAGCTTTTTGGGAATTGACACGGTAACCAACTGAAATGATGGCGTCAAGGTTATAGAAATCAACTTGGCGTACAACTTCACGACTACCCTCTATTTGAACTGTTTCCATTTTGGAAATAGTTGCTTTTTCTTCTAATTCGCCCTCTTCAAAGATATTTTTTAGGTGTTTACTAATTGCAGGAACACCGACATCAAACAAGCGAGCCATTTCTTTCTGACTAGCCCAAATTGTTTCGCCTTTGATGATGACACTAGCTGTCTCGCTATCGTTTTCAGCAGTATAGATTAAGAATTGTAATTCGTTCATGAGATCCTTTCTAAAATATTGTGAGTAGTTGACATTTGTTGACATCAACAAAATGCTCAACAATGGGGTTTTTAGTTGAAGCACGAGCGAACCACGAGAAAGCACGCGCTTCAGGATTGTTGAACATTGTGGCGCGTGGGTTAGTCTTTCTTTTCAATATCAATCATTATTTGAATATCTTCATCATTCACTTTGTAATCCTGAGTACCTTCACCAATCCACCAATTTAATGATTTTAAAAATCCATATTCTTCTTTACTAACTTTTCCATATTGATTTTCGAACCAATCGAAATAATTGGATTGAATTTTTGAAATTATTTCACGCTTAATTATTTTAAATAATTCGCCCTTATCATATGGTGCAATGTATTTTTTTAGAAAGCCTATACTATCATCATCAATATCTATGCTAACAGTAAATGAATTATAATCCAAATCATAAAAGTAAGCTGAAATATACCAGATACTAAAATTATCTCCCATTGGGGTATTCATAAAATTAACTTCTAACCCAAAATCACAACTAACTTCAATATCTATATTATCTGCTTGATGCTGATAAAAATCCAAACTCTCTATTTGAGAACTGTTAGGCTTTTCATCTAATTCAAATGATTTTAGAGAAACTTTTATATCTTTATTATCGTATATACTTTCTACTTCGTAATCATAGGGTAAAAAGTCAAAAAAATCCTTTGGTTCTATTTTTAGCGCCAAACAAATTTTATTTAATGTTATGTAATCTATTTTTGTACTGCTGTTATTAACAATTTTAGACAAGGCTGCTGGAGTTATTCCAGTTTTAACTGATAGCCATGCAGCTGTTTTTTCTTTTGTCTTCAAGATATTTGCTAAATTATTTTTTATCACAACCATCCCTCCTTAGATACATTTTACAATTATCTTCTGAAATACACAATAAAAAATTATCGCAAAGAATAATTTTTTTGTTGACAATTTATTTTTTATTGGTTATTATTATTCTATGCGATAATTATTGCATAGAATAATAATGAGAGGGGTTGACGATATGAACAATAATTTTCGTGTCATATTAGCAAAACAACGTAAAAAAGTTAGTGACGTTCACAAGGCAACAGGCATATCAAAAAGCGCACTCATATCACTATACTATGAACGCACAAAGCGCCCAGATATTGAAACCTTGCAAAAGGTAGCCGAGTATCTAGGCGTTACCATTGACGAACTACTTACCGTTGAAGATTAGGAGGGACACCATGAACATTGTTTACATGGACGGCAAGAAAGAGCCGTATACTACAAGCGAGATCATTGCTGAATGCGCTGAGGTTAAACACGATACAGTACAAAGCTTAATAAGAAATCATCAAGAGGATTTTGAAAGCTACGGAATAATCGGATTTGAAATCCGTAAATTAGATGGGCGAGGGCGACCAATGAAAATCTATCGCTTAAATGAACAACAAGCTACTTTGCTGATCACTTACTTAAAGAACACCGAACCAGTAAGGCGTTTTAAGATGAACCTAGTCAAAGCATTCTTTGAAATGCGTGAGGAACTTTCTAAGTTTCGTATGCAGAGGGCGCTAGAAAAGCCAAAAAGAAAAACCTTGCATGACAGTATTGAGAACTGGGAACAAGCCCCAAAGCACGCGCATAGCACCATGAACAACCTGCTACTAAAAGCAGTAACCGACAGGAACGCTAAGCAGTTAAGGGAAGAACGTGGGGGCTATAACGGTATTGATAGCTTGACCAGTGACGAGCTGGAGCAATACCAGGCATTTGAGGATATGGTAATAGCCATGATTGGCTTGAATATGAGTTATCAGGAAATCAAAGCTATGGCATTCAGAAATAAAAAAACACGCCAAAGAAGCGCGTGAGAGCAACAAAAAAGGCTTAGCAATAACCACACCGCAGAGCCTTTCACACTAACACTAAAACGAATTTAACAAAGCAGGCAAGCTATTATCAAAGAGGTTTTAGTAAAGATTTATAACTAGATTATAGCATATCTAGGGCATTTTGACCATACGGAGAGCGCCAACTCTTTAAACTGGTACTTTCTCACGCTTTCAATTTGGCGAGTCTGAGCGTGAGGATTAGCGTTATAAGAAACAACTCAAAAAGCCCCACGTTCAGAAATTTGGCGACCGAGAGCATGAGGCTGTAGGCAAGAAAAACTGTATAAGAAACAACCATTAAAAATCCCCACACTCTCCGACGGCAATCTTGAGTGTGAGGATATCCTGGATAGTAAACGACAATTAAAAGGCCAACGGAGGAAAAACATGATAGCAGATCAATTAGAAGCTATTTCAACAAATTTAGAAGAAATACAAGAAATTCTTGTAGGAGATGGAACTGCATTAGCTAAAAGAGAAATTAGTAGAGTATTGAACGACTTGGATGATGTCTACAATGAACTAACTAGCACAGAATACCGTGAACAACAGGAAACACTTAAGGAACAGACGGAAAGGATGAAACAGAGAGTAGTTGCTGAAGTAATAGGAGAACTAGAAGAACGAGAAGAGTCTTATTACAGAAATTATTGGGGTGATACTAAGTTTATAAAGCTACTTTCCAACTTTGATGGATTTCTTTTCTTAAACACTTACCTAGCTGAAATAACTAAAGAGAATGACTACCCTATGACTCCAGACCAAGTATTTAATTATGTATGGGAAGTTATAGCGGTTGATATCGCAAGAAAAAAACGAGGGAAAAAGAACGTTTTGGATTCATGGACAGACTCATCCTTATATACTCGTGGAATGATGATTGATTAGGAGGCAATGCAATGACAATAGACCTAGCCAACATGACACAAGCAGAATTTGATGAACTAATGGCTGAAATCAAGGAGAAACGCCCCAACCTCTTCCAGTTTATTACTGATTTTGTAGATCGAAAAGTAAGCACTGATGAGGTAGACGAATACCTGAAGATGAAACGTGAAAAACAAGTGGAATATATTAAGAATTATCAAGCGAGGGCATAACATGAACGAACTAGATTTAACCAACACACAGGCGCTTATCTTTTCCGTGGTACTGATTGGCTTGCTGCTTTATCTAAACCACCGAGACCGCAAAAAAAGCGCCCAATTTGAGCGAGAAAGGAAACGGACGATAGAAACACCTAGCGAGGATTTAAACCCTGATTATGGGCGTTATATCCAGCTTGCAGGGGTAAGAGTTTACGGAGGAATGAAATGAGTTACACAGTGAAGATATACCTTGATAGTGAAAAAATACCAGATGAACCTTATTTTACTAAAGATATTTTTCTAGCTACGTGTATGGACAATGCAACAAAGTTAGCTGTAACTATGGGCTTGTTGACAAAACAAACGCTGGATTTAGAGAGTAAGACAGCTATTTTGAAAACCTTGGATACAATCATAGAAACTCAAAAAGATATTTTGCAAGGGATAGCGAGCGGACAAATAACCTTTTTGAATAAAAGCAAAGGAGAGGAGGAACAGAATGAGTCTATCAGAGAATGACAAACGAGTATTAAGACTAATCAAGGTAGGGGCTGAGAACTCCATAACAGGGGCAGAAATCAGCCTTATAACTAAGCTAACAGAAAGAACAGTACGTGACATCATCAAGCGCCTAGTAGTCAAGCATAACATCCCTATTGTGGGGGTTAGATGTGGTATTTTTAGTGGGTACTTTATCCCAGCGAATAAAGGCGAACTACTAGATGGCGCTAAGGCATTTTACAACCAAGTACAGGAGGAGAGCAAGCGACTAGCAGTGTTGATGAACAGCGACCTAGAAAGCTACAAAGAAACCTTGAAGGAGGTGGGCGGATATGTTTAGCCTAAGCCGAGAAAGTGAGCAAGACTTAGCGCATGGCATTCTGGAGGTAGTGGAAAGATACCTTGAAGCGCGTGACAGACTCAAACCACGACTGACAGGCTTAATATCAGCTCAGGAAGTCATGGACGAGTTAGATATAAAATATTTGACGCTCCAAAAGTGGGAAAAAGCAGGGCTAAGACGATACCAGCCCCCACTAGAAGATACTAGGAAAATCTATTACAAAGTTACGGACATCTGGAAGTTTCTGGGGGTGGAGAATGGCAAAAACTAAAATATATTTTTGGCTAAAAATTGATAAGAAATTTTTTGATAATATTTTTATCAAGAGACTAAAAACGGTACCTGGTGGGTACACTATGACGGTGATTTATATTAGGCTCATGCTAGAGAGCTTAGAAAGTGACTGTATTTTATACTATGAGGGTTACTTTGACAATCTCAAGGAAGAGTTAGCCCTAAAATTAGACGTATCGGAAGATGATATAGATATGACCATGGCATACTTTACTAAGTGTGGTCTAATACAAGTTGATGAAGATAAAAACGCAGAACTACCGCAGGCAAAAGCCTTGGTTGAGAGTGAAACAAACTGGGCAAACTATAAACGTGAACAACGAAAAAAAGCAAAATTGGAAGAAGTCCAACCATCTTTGACAATTTCCAACTCGTGTCCAACAGAGAAAGAGATAGAGAAAGAGATAGAGAAAGAGATAGAAGAAGAGATAGAGAAAAAAACTTCTTCGGCTCCTACTGCTGAAATCTCTAACTATTACCAAAAGCGTATAGGGATTATAGACGGACAACAGTATCAGATATTGACCGACTATCTCACTCTTGACGGCATGGAGCTAGAGGTTATCAAGATTGCCATAGACAAGGCTGCAGATAACGGCAAGCGATCTTTTAGCTATATCAATTCAATACTCAAGAACTGGCGACAGAATGGTATTAGAACCATGGTACAAGTCGAAGATGAACAGAGACTGTTTCAGCAAAAGAAACAAGGTCAGTCTGACGATGATATTCAAGACCCGTTTATCTACTGACGGAGAGGAGAAACAATGGAATTACTGAATACAGACCAGCTCAATGAAAAAATAAAGGTCACTGATGAGCTTTGCCCAACCCATCAGATTAACCTAGTACAATTCAAAAAGCCAGATGGTTATACATCACCCTACTGTATGGAATGTACTAGGGAGAACATCAAACAGACGGAGCTAAAGGGCATAGAAAAAGCCCTAGGTCATGATCGAGTCCACTGAAAAAATAGGTCTCTTACTTTTAATAAAGTGAAAACCGAGGAATCGCTCATTAATTTGAGCGAATTCCTCGGTTATTTTGTGTTT
>NZ_NCVK01000059.1 GCF_002096845.1 Streptococcus mitis | reverse complement strand
CTGACATCCATAGTTAACTGATTATCAAGCATGATTTCACCTCATCTCTAGTATAACAAAAAAGCCATCAAGTTGATGACTTTTTCAGTGGGCTCGTTTAAGCAGGCTGGTTTTTCCACTTCCATTTGGTCCTAGTATCGTGTGAAATTGATGCCCCTCAACTTTAAGAGAGACTCCTTTGAGGATTTTTTTCTCTCCTAGTCCAAAATGGATATCTTGACAAATCAAGTCCATATCAGACCCTCACCTCCCTTCGCCTACCTCCAACAATGTAGATAAAGAAGGGAGCACCTACTAAGGCTGTGAAAATACCAATAGGAAGCTCTGCGTTTGGAATGATGATACGAGAGAGTACGTCTGCCCAGATGACAAAGAGGGCACCCAGCAAGGTTGCAACAGGAAAAAGCCTCTTGTAATTCGTTCCTACTAACCCTCGAGCTAAATGTGGAGTAATCAGACCGACAAATCCAATAATCCCACAGGTTGCCACTAAGACTGCTGTCAGCACAGCCACCATTGTCACATAAAGATACCAATAAAAGCGTAAGGGAATCCCCAAAGTTAAAGCAGCCTCATCTCCCATCATCATCGCATTGAAAACACGATACTGAGTAGAGAAAAATAGAAAGGCTATTCCTACTACTATAGTTGGCAGGATTAAGTCTGCCCAGGAAGTCCCAGCGAGCGATCCCATGGTCCAAAACTTAATGGTCATCACACTATCCGCATTAGCGCCAACTGATATAATAAAGTTTGAAAAAGCCAGAAAGAGAGCGTTGACCACCGTTCCTGATAAGATCAGACTGGAAGTCGTCATCCTTCCCTGCATAGAGGCAATGATGAGGACAGCAATTGTTGCCAAAATAGCTCCAAGAAAAGCTCCAAGGCTAATCATCACTTTGAAACCAAGAATGATGCTCAAGGTTGCCCCTAGAGTTGCACCCGCAGATATTCCTAAGACATAAGGCTCTGCGATGGGATTGTTCACTGTAGACTGCATCACGCTACCACACATAGAAAGACCAGCCCCCACTATCAAACCTAACAATACTCGGGGGAATCTCATGTTCCATACAATGGCAAGAGTAGACTTGGAAACCTCTCCTATCTCAAGAGAAAATCCCAACCTGCTCAAAATAATCCGATAGGTATCTCCTAGATCAATCGCAACAGATCCCATTGAAACTGCTAGAAAGAGAGAAATCCCTAAAATACCTAGCAAAACAACTAAAAGTAACACAAATTGCTGGTCTTGTCGGCTTCCAGAAAATTTGGAAAGCATGCAAACCTCCTTTGATAGAATCTTAAAAATTTAGAAAATTCTAATGAAAAGTATACCATATTTTCAACTGTGTAACAAGCTATGGAAAAAATACAATTAAAATCAGAAAAATTATGGTTGGTTTTTCCATACAGTGCTAGGAACCGTAACCAAAGATAATACTTGAGCATATCGAGGTAAGGTGACAGCATAAAAAGCCCTCTGAAGTCAGAGAGCTGATTTGAGCCCGGGCTAAAATCCTAGTGAAACAAAAAAATCTACACGATCAGAAAAGTCTCTATCGTGCCATTTTCATACATGATGTATAGTCCAAGTAGAATGAATACTAAGGGCACAATGATTCGCTCGTATTTTTCAATTGTCTCGAATATTAACGGAATAGAGGATAACCCCCGACTAATCTCGCAAAAGATAATTATGCCGATTACAAACACAAGCAACGCCACGAGGGTCTGTGACCAATCTAACGAAGCAAAATAAGGTATATAGATACCTAAATTATCTCCGCCAGACGCAATTGTCAGCAATGTAACTGTCCAAAACAGTTGATTTGCCTTGCTTTGTTCTAATCTTTCAATAATTTCTTCCTCTTCTTCCTCACCTTCTCCAACAATTGCAAAGCGAATCCCTAAATAGATAGGGATTAAACCAAGCAATCCAACCATCCATTCTTCAGGCACGAAATTAACGACATACGCAGCAACTAAACTCGCCCCTACAAGTAAGCCTGTGCCTAGATATTGTCCCGCATAAATATGCCATTTTTGTTTATTCTGTGATAGCTGTGCAAATAAAATAAATAAAATAATTAAATAATCGATACTGGTGGAAATATAAACACCAATAGCAGATATGATTGTCTGTCCCATAAAAAAACCTCCTGTATTGGTCAGTAATAAATCAGTAGATTTTAGGAAAGCACAGACACATTAATTTAGCTATCGCTAGTGGGTAATGTCGAACATAGGAAAGCATTTTACTCCTCCTCAAAACGTCGTTACAAAGTAATTTCTAACTGGAATTCGTGACTACTTCCATGTAAAGTATAACACATTATACTTTACTTCGTAAAGTGTAGGCTCTCCGAGGGGGCTTGCAGACAGCTACTCGGCTTTTCAAGCCGAGTAGCTACGCACCTTTATGGTGTAATTAGCTGATACCATTTGAGGTTTTTGTAGTCTCCAAAATTGTGACCGATAAAACCTCAATAAAAAAGCCCTCTGAAAATCAGAGAGCTGATTTGAATCCGGGCTAAAATCCTAGTGAAAAAGATGAAACTCCTTGTGTTCATCGAACACGGTGTCCTTTCCCTATTTTCATACGGATTTTTAACGCCCTTAGCATCATAATTCTTGCTGGATAAACCGTTTATAGACTAGGCGGTAAGCCGAAGATTGTACAAAATTTTTAGTGAAACAAAAAAAACTCCCCGAAGGGAGATCATTCTGGTTTATTTTACCTTACAGTGCTAGGAACCGTAACCGAAGATAATACTTGAGCATACCAAGGTAAGGTGACAACGTAAAAAGCCCTCTGAAAATCAGAGAGCTCCAGTCTTGCTGGATAACCCGTTTATAGACTAGGCGACGAGGCGAAGATTGTACTAATGGTACATCGAGCCGAAGCCAACGAAGTATAGAAACGGTTTAGACGCAAGATTAGCGACGAAGTCCTAGAGAGTTAATCAACTCACGGTAACGGTTAACGTCGTTTTTACGCAAGTATGCAAGCAAGTTACGACGGCGACCGATTTTCTTCATCAATCCACGATAAGTAGCGTGGTCTTTTTTGTGTTGTTTGATGTGTTCGTTAAGGTGGTTGATTTCCCAAGTAAGGACAGCAACTTGAACCTCTACTGAACCTGTATCACCTTCGTGACGTGCATATTGTGCGATAATTTCATTTTTTTTCTCTTTTGAGATTGCCATGATGTTTCTCCTTTTTATTTGGCTTCATCCGAGTGACAGGTTGGCATGCCTGTAACCAAGAAGAAGTTATTTGTCTTTACGACAATCCCTATTCTACCAATAACTAACTTCTTTGTCAACAGATTTACTTTCTTGTTTTAAACATGCTATAATAATCATAGTAAGAAATCCAAGTTGTCTGTTTTTTAAAACGAGGTGATTATCATGCGTAGATTCTATTCCCATCTCCCCTACTATCTGGTCATATTTTTCTTTTATTGGCCACTTTATCAGTTGTTATCACTAATTATTTCTGACCCCCTTTTGCTCAAGAGTCTCTACGTAAATAATATTCTCTTCTTTACACCTCTGGTAATCTTGATTATATCGCTACTCTATAGCTACCGTTTCCGTTTCTCACTTTGGTGGTTAATTGGTAACGGACTGCTCTTTTGCTTTACTATCATAACTTTTGGTAAGTTTATACTAATTTACTTGCTAATCTATGAAACCTTGGCTCTGGTGGGCATGGCTTCCGGTATTGGCATCAAGCATATTCTACAAAAAATGAAAAACAAAAAACTTTCACAAAATCCTTGAAAAATCTCACAATCATGCTATAATAATCCATAGAGACAAGTCACTTAGTCCCTTTCTACTAGAGAGTGCGTGGTTGCTGGAAACGCATAGGAAGCCTAAACTGATACTACTCTTGAGTTTTTTATGAAAACATAAAACGGTGGCCACGTTAGAGCCAATCAGAGGTGTCCCTCTCTTTTGAGGTACATAAATGAAGGTGGAACCACGTTGCGACGTCCTTTTGAGGATGTCGCTTTTTGTTTTTCTAACTTTCACAATCCTCTGTCCCTGTTTTCAGAATAGGGTTCACACATTCGTCAATAATATAAGTAAGGAGAACATCATGATTAACATTACTTTCCCAGATGGCGCTGTTCGTGAATTCGAATCTGGCGTTACTACTTTTGAAATTGCCCAATCTATCAGCAATTCCCTAGCTAAGAAAGCATTAGCTGGTAAATTCAACGGCAAACTCATAGACACTACTCGTGCTATCACTGAAGATGGAAGCATCGAAATTGTGACACCTGATCACGAAGATGCCCTTCCAATCTTGCGTCACTCAGCTGCTCACTTGTTCGCCCAAGCAGCTCGTCGTCTTTTCCCAGACATTCACTTGGGAGTTGGTCCAGCTATCGAAGATGGTTTCTACTACGATACTGACAACACAGCTGGTCAAATCTCTAACGAAGACCTTCCTCGTATCGAAGAAGAAATGCAAAAAATTGTCAAAGAAAACTTCCCATCAATCCGTGAAGAAGTTACTAAAGACGAGGCACGTGAAATCTTCAAGAACGACCCTTACAAGTTGGAATTGATTGAAGAACACTCTGAAGACGAAGGTGGTTTGACTATCTATCGTCAGGGTGAATATGTAGACCTTTGCCGTGGGCCTCACGTCCCATCAACAGGCCGTATCCAAATCTTCCACCTTCTCCATGTAGCAGGTGCTTACTGGCGTGGAAATAGCGGCAACGCTATGATGCAACGTATCTATGGTACAGCTTGGTTTGACAAGAAAGACTTGAAAAACTACCTCCAAATGCGTGAAGAAGCCAAAGAACGTGACCACCGTAAACTTGGTAAAGAGCTTGACCTCTTTATGATTTCACAAGAGGTTGGTCAAGGACTTCCATTCTGGTTGCCAAATGGTGCGACTATTCGTCGTGAGTTGGAACGCTACATCGTAGACAAAGAGTTGGCTTCTGGCTACCAACACGTTTACACTCCACCACTTGCTTCTGTTGAACTTTACAAGACTTCTGGTCACTGGGATCATTACCAAGAAGACATGTTCCCAACTATGGACATGGGTGACGGGGAAGAATTTGTCCTTCGTCCAATGAACTGCCCGCACCACATCCAAGTCTTCAAACACCATGTTCACTCTTATCGTGAGTTGCCAATCCGTATCGCTGAAATCGGTATGATGCACCGTTATGAAAAATCTGGTGCCCTCACTGGTCTTCAACGTGTACGTGAAATGTCACTCAACGACGGTCACCTCTTTGTGACTCCAGAACAAATCCAAGAAGAATTCCAACGTGCTCTTCAGTTGATTATCGATGTTTATGAAGATTTCAACTTGACTGAATACCGCTTCCGCCTCTCTCTTCGTGACCCTCAAGATACTCATAAGTACTTTGACAACGATGAGATGTGGGAAAATGCCCAAACTATGCTTCGTGCAGCCCTTGATGAAATGGGCGTGGACTACTTTGAAGCCGAAGGTGAAGCAGCCTTCTACGGACCAAAATTGGATATTCAAGTTAAGACCGCTCTTGGAAAAGAAGAAACTCTTTCTACTATCCAACTTGACTTCTTGCTTCCAGAACGCTTCGACCTTAAATACATCGGAGCTGATGGCGAAGAGCACCGTCCAGTTATGATCCACCGTGGGGTTATCTCAACTATGGAACGCTTCACAGCTATTTTGATTGAGAACTACAAGGGTGCCTTCCCAACATGGCTTGCACCACACCAAGTAACCCTCATCCCAGTATCTAACGAAAAACACGTGGACTACGCTTGGGAAGTGGCGAAGAAACTCCGTGACCGCGGTGTCCGTGCAGACGTAGATGAGCGCAATGAAAAAATGCAGTTCAAGATCCGTGCTTCACAAACAAGCAAGATTCCTTACCAATTGATTGTTGGAGACAAGGAAATGGAAGACGGAACAGTCAACGTTCGTCGCTACGGCCAAAAAGAAACACAAACTGTCTCAGTTGATGACTTTGTTCAAGCTATCCTTGCTGATATCGCCAACAAATCACGAGTTGAGAAATAAGAGATAAAATCCTAGCTAGCTAAAAAGCAACAACTGAAACAGCTGTTGCTTTTTATATTTTTACTCAATGAAAATCAAAAAGCAAACTAGGAAGCTAGCCGCAAGCTGTACTTGAGTACGGTAAGGCGACGCTGACGTGGTTTGAAGAGATTTTCGAAGAGTATTATTTAATCCGAGCTAGTAGTGATTGACCAAATCACCACACAAGATTTGCTTTCATGAGTTAGATAAAGTCAATATCCTCAATCCTTGTCTGCTTCATTTTCTTTTACGAGATCTTTTTGTGAATCCTTTTCAGAGAGTTTTTGATCGATATACTTGTTAATGGTTTCATAAAATTCCTTGGTCGTATCACTGTCTAATTTTGTCGAATTATGGACTTGATTGACTTTCAATTGAACAGATTGAATACCGTAAGAGGCTTGTTTTTGGTGGAGCGTTTCTAATTCTTCTTCTGAAATCGGATCTCCAACAACCGTCAAGACCAATTCATTGTTCCTTGACTTATAGACTTGATTAATGACCGTATGATTGGCGAACTCTTTTCCTACAAACTGTTTGATTCCTTCTTTTCGCGCTTGATCTATCGTCAGAGTGACTGCTGAATAGCTGGCTGGAAGAATCAATAATACAATCAAGGATATCAAGCCAATTCTCATTTTAATGTTTAGCTCTTTAAATGAACTTAAGGGAGATTTTCTCATCAAAATTCTGGTTCCAACAATGTTGGTTAGCATGATAAAAACACAGTTGATCAAGAAAAGATAGAGAGCTCCAAATAAAAATCGTACATTTCCATTAGCTAAACCGTAACCTGCAGTACAGATAGGTGGCATCAGAGCTGTTGCAATAGCTACTCCTGGAACGATATTATTTGCTTCTTTTTTCCTTGAGCCAATTACACCTGCTATCCCACCAGCAATAGCAATGAGAACATCCCAAATGGTTGGAGAGGTTCGTGCAATCAATTCGCTACTTTCATAAGATAAGGGAGAAATCCAAAAATACAGAGCTGATACAAGCAAGCTGACCAATACTTGAGTAAATAAAACCTCTAGAGATTGCTTGATTAAACGCGTATCAAAAATAGCTAAACCAAATCCGAGTCCAACAATCGGTGTCATAAGAGGGGAAATCAGCATGGCTCCAATAATAACAGCTGTTGAATTCATATTTAGGCCGATAGAGGCAATAAAAATCGCACACATCAAAATCACTGTATCTCTTAATCGAACATGAAGATCATCATATAATTTCTCACGGTATTCACGTGTTGAATAGTTTCCGGTCATTGGTTACTCCTTTTATTTCATATAGTCTTGTTTCTGCATGGATGATGGTAGAGAGACTTCTATCCAATCTTACATATTTTTCTTCTCACCTGTTATTCTTTTGAAATTATCCTTTAAATATCCGTCAGTCCATTCTTAACATTATATCAAAAATTTTACAGTCTTTCTCTGACGAATCGATCAATTGAACAGATAGATGAAGCAAGAAATTTTTGTTTCCTTATCCGAAGAAGGAAAAACGGTATCAGAAGAACCTTGATACTATGCGTTTTATTCTTTATAATTTAGCTATTTCAAAATTACAAGTTCTCCATTCTTAATTTCCCAAACTTGGTCAAACTTACTTAATAATTCGTTTTGGCGATGTAAAGTAACAATGACGGCACTTGGTAGTTCCAGAACTCTTTCCAATTCCATTTTAAACTGATTAGTATCCAAGGCAGAGAAAGGTTCGTCTAGGATAAGCAATGGATTTTTACGATTTTTCTCACGATTTAAATACATTCGTTGTTGCTGACCACCTGACAGAGATTGTGGTGGAATTTTTTCAAAATCTTCTTCTCTGAATTTTTCATTGAAACTATTGAATAGCGTTACATTATTTTCATAACTCGAAATAAATGTATGTTCTTGTTGCAGAATCATACCGAATCTTCCCCAAAGATGATCCAAAACAAGCCCATCTAGCACAATTTGTCCTTCAAAATCTTCATCTGTTCCATTTAAAATGTTGAGAAGACTACTTTTTCCAGACCCATTCTTACCAATAAGCGCAATTTTATCCCCTTTTTGAATCGTAGCGGAAGTAATTATCAATTTTGATTCTCCCAGTTGTTTGGAAATGTTTTTCAAAGTAATCGTATCAAAAGAATGTTGAGGTGCTTGAACTGAAACGGGTCTCCCAACAATGTTTTGAAAACTCTTGATTACAGGCTTTACGGACTCTAACATTTGTAAATCATAAAGGATTTCCTGTATTGGTTCAGAAAAAGCATTAATATATCCGAAACTCGCCACCACCTCAGGAATACCGAGTTGCTGGTGAGATAGAGAGTAGGCTAAATAAATAAACAGAACAAGACTAATGAATTCAAAAGAAACACCTGTCAATAAGATGCCTGTAATTTTTGTCAAACCATACTTAAAATACTTATCCTGCAAATTCTTTAGAGAACTCTTTTGTTGATTCAAAAAATGCGACATAGTTAGTTTATTTACCAAATGATGTCCCATGAGCAAATCCTCCAAAGTTCGATAGTAATCTCCTTGTTTTTTCAAGTAAACCTGTCTACGATTAGCCGTCAACTTCCCAACGATTTTAGGAATTTGAATACTAATTCCAGTAGAAAAGATTAAAATCAGTGATACAATAGGATTAATTGTTCTGCTAATAATGAAAGCGTAAATGATGATACGTAAAATTTGTTTGATAAAACTCATCAATGGAGGAAGGTAATCCTTTTCCAACGAATCTAGGTCATTAGATTGATAGGAAATATACTCTGCTACTGTTTTCTGCTTGAAATCGTGGTGACTGAGTCCCAGAAGTGAACGAAACCACTCATTTTTCAAAGTAGTCGAAAAGATAATCCCCTGCTTCCAATCAAGTATCATTTGGATATAGTTACAACTCAAATAGCCTGCCACTGACATAGAGTAACCATATAGAGCTACTTGATAATCCCCTTTGATTAATGCCTGCGTGAAATACGGTAACAAAGCTGTGCAGATATTCGATACTACACCAAAAAGAAAATTAAAGAAGAGATACCATCTAATAGTTTTAAGATATGGTAGCATATACGATACTCCTTGCTAATGCGTTTTTTTACATATCGCAGAACAATCTCTACTATTCCTTATTTCAGATAGTACGATACTCGGACATTGAGTGCAATAATTGTAAATCACACAAGTACTGCAGTTTTTACTATCATTCAAAATATAATTTGCTATTTTGTAAAATATAGGTCTATCCCATGTTTCTTTGATAGATGTAAAATGAATATTTCCAATACTTCTATTGAAAGTAAGCTTTTTCAGTTTTTCTAACGATTTAGGCTATTTCGTGACACACCCACAATCCGTGAAAATTCTGGTTATATCAGATTATGTGATTTTCGTAAGAATTTTATATTGTCTCCAATCATGGTAGTCTCCTTTTACTTGATAAAACTATTATAACATTTAGAAATTAAAAACTGGTTCAAAATCAATAGAATGTGTGTATTCGATACATTCAATAAATTCTTGGAAACAGTTCTACACCAGTTACACAAATCTATATACACCTATCTCATTCAAAATAAAAAGAAAGCTGCAGTTCTTTTAATCCTGTATCAACGATTCATTCTGAAATCGAATAGGAGACATTTCCCAAGTCTACAATTCACTTCATCTCAAATTAATTTTTGTAATTCACCCTTAGTTTATAGATTTTATGCTCAACAAAAGTATAAAGCATACAAAACTTCACTTTGAACCAGTATTTATACTATATTCCGTATTAAAAATTCTATTATTGGTTTTGTAAAAAACAGTCTTCAAATATCCTGAAATATAGCAAAAAGAGATTGGGTAAAAACTCATTGTCTCTTCTCACTCAAGGACTAGGTTCACTTGAGCAAACTGAATTCGCACTGTCGTTCCTTTTCCAACCTCAGACTCAATACGAATCTGGTGACCCAGTTCTTCAGAAATTTTCTTGGATAGGTAAAGACCAAGTCCAGATGACTGCTGAGTTAGGCGGCCATTATATCCTGAAAAGCCACGTTCAAAGACTCGGAGGACATCACTGTTTTTTATCCCGATTCCCGTATCCTTGATACAGAGTTCCTGGTCTTCCATATAAATCTCCAGACCACCTTCCTTGGTGTACTTGAGACTGTTTGAGATGATTTGCTCAATGACCACTAGTAGCCACTTTTTATCCGTCACGATTTCTTTATCAAGGTCATGTAGATTGACATTTAGGTCTTTTTGAATAAAGAAAAGAGCATATTTACGAATTATTTCCTTGACCAAGTCCTCAATTTGAACCTGCTTTAAGACCAAATCATCATGGAAACTTTCTAAACGCAGGTACTGTAAGACTAGATTGGTATAGGAGTCAATCTTGAAAATTTCCTGTTCCAACTGCTGCTTCAGTTGGCGGTCGGCTACTTCTGCAACTAAGAGTTGACTAGCTGCAATGGGGGTCTTTATCTGATGGACCCACAAGGTATAGTAATCCAGCAAATCCATCAATTTTCTTTCTGCGTCTGACCTCTGCTGATAAAGTTCTATCTCACGCGCTTCTAATTTTTCTGCTAAAGCTATTTCCAAAGGAGATTTGGCTTCCCTCTCCCCATAGAGAATTTCCTGACGATAGACCTGCATCTCCGCCAATATATCCCAAGTGAAAAATAAGATGGTTACAAAGCAACACAAGAGGAAAAAATAGAGAAAGTAAATTCCCAAACTGGCAAATAAAAACTGAAAGAGCAAAATCAGAAATGTTAAAGAAAGCAGATAGACAAAAAGACGACTACGGGAGCGCAGATAGGCCAGAAAAAATTGTTTCCAATCAAGCATGCTTCAGTCCGTACCCTATCCCTTTCTTGGTCTCGATAAATCCTACCAAGCCCTGCTCTTCCAACTTTTTACGCAAACGAGCCACATTGACAGAGAGGGTATTATCATCAATGAAAAAATCACTATTCCAAAGTTCCCGCATGAGGTCGTCACGCGCTACGATGTTGCCTGCATGCTCAAATAAAACGCGTAAAATCTGAAATTCGTTCTTGGTCAAATTCAAGACTTGCCCTTGATAATGTACATCCATTGATTTGGTATTAAGGATAACACCAGCATATTCCAGTAAACTCTCGTCACGCCCAAACTCATAGGAACGGCGCAACAAGCCCTGAACCTTGGCTAAAAGAACCTGCTGGTCAAAAGGCTTGGTCACAAAGTCATCCGCCCCCATATTGATTGCCATGACAATATCCATAGCCTGGTCTCTCGAAGACAGAAACATGATGGGAACCTTGGAAATCTTGCGAATTTCCTGACACCAGTGATAGCCATTAAACAAGGGCAGTCCAATATCCATGAGGACCAGATGAGGCTCCGACTGGACAAATAGACTCAAAACTTCCATAAAGTCTTCTACCAGAACCACTTCAAATCCCCATTCAGAGAGCATTTTCCCGACCTGTTGACGAATGACCTGATCATCTTCTACTAATAAAATCTTGTGCATGCGCTCCTCCTTTTCTATTATTATAACAGATTTTTCCATGCTAGAAGGCCTGAAACTGAATTTGACATAGCTTGTTTTTAACCAACATAGTGAGGCAAGCCTAGTAGCTAATTTGAGGGAAATTTGATAAGATAAATAAAAAGAAAGGAGCTCTTATGGCCAATATTTTTGACTATCTGAAAGATGTCGCATACGATTCCTTTTACGACCTTCCTTTGAATGAGTTAGACATTCTAGCCTTAACAGAAATCACCTACCTCTCCTTTGATAATTTGGTCTCCACAGCTCCTCAGCGACTTTTAGACCTGGCACCTCAGGTTCCAAGGGAGCCTAACATGTTGACCAGTAAAAATCGCCTCCAGTTATTGGATGAATTGTCTCAACACAAACGCTTCAAAAATTGCAAACTCTCCCATTTTATCAACGACATCGACCCTGAACTGCAAAAGCAATTTGCGGCTATGACTTACCGCCTCACTCTCAATACCTATCTGATTGTCTTTCGTGGGACAGATGACAGTATCATTGGCTGGAAGGAAGATTTCCACCTGACCTATATGAAGGAAATTCCTGCTCAAAAGCATGCCCTCCGATATTTAAAGAACTTTTTTGCCCACCATCCTAAGCAAAAGGTCATTCTGGCTGGGCATTCCAAGGGAGGAAATCTAGCTATCTATGCTACTAGTCAAATTGAGCAAAACTTGCAAGATCAAATCACAGCAGTTTATACCTTTGATGCGCCTGGTCTCCACAAAGAACTGACACAAACTGAGGGCTATCAAAGGATAATGGATAGAACCAAGGTCTTCATCCCACAAGGTTCCATTATCGGTATGATGCTAGAAATCCCTAATCACCAAATCATCGTGCACAGTACTGCCTTAGGTGGTATCGCCCAGCATGATACCTTTAGTTGGCAGATTGAGAACAAACACTTCGTTCAACTGGACAAGACCAACAGTGATAGCCAACAAGTTGACACAACCTTCAAGGAGTGGGTGGCCACAGTCCCTGACGAGGAACTCCAACTTTACTTCGACCTCTTCTTTGGCAGTATTCTTGATGCTGGTATCACCTCTATCAATGACCTGTCTTCCTTCAAGGCTATCGAGCACATTCATCATCTCTTTGTCCAAGCTCAATCCCTCACTCCAGAAGAAAGGGAAACTATGGGTCGCCTTACCCAATTATTGATTGATACCCGTTACCAAGCTTGGAAGAATAGATAATACCTTTCAAAAATAAATGTATACAAAACAAAAGACCTAGAATACATACTTTCATGTGCATTCTAGGTCTTTTAAAATAGAATCTGACTACCAAATAATCCCTTTGTAGGCTATCAAGATGAGGACTGATAGCAGGACATAAAAGGCAAGGAAGAGCCATTTCATCTTGACACAGAGCGCTACGTACTCCCGAATAAAAGCAGATGGTATGTAGTAGCCTGCCGTCCTACATCCGAGGCCATCTCCCTTCATATTTAACTTACGAGCATAGGTGCTGGTACGAAAAACATGATAGTCATTTGTAACAAAGAGAAATTTAGGTTTGGCTACCAGTTTCTCACCAAGTTCCTTAGAAAAGAGAAGGTTCTCGTAGGTAGTCCTTGATTGATCCTCTAGGATAACAACATCTTGGGGAACGTCTGTCTCTTCAAGCAGATAGTTTGTAATGGCCTGCGCTTCAGAAATCTTCTCATCTCCTCCTTGACCACCGCTAGCTATGATTTTGATATGAGGATTCTTAGACTTGTGGTAAGCTTCCACTGCCTTATCAATTCTCCTCTTTAGCAAAGGTGTTACCTTTTCTCCGTCTAACAAACCTGCACCATGAATGATGATAAAATCATAATGCTTCCTCTTAGGAATAAAGAGATACAAGATAGAGTACAGAATAAAAGCCACAAAAGCAAAACCAAAAATAAAGTAAGAATAAGCAATAAATGCAAATAAAATATTTAGAAAGTGATTGGTGTAAAATAATTCATGTCGTCCTCCCAATCGAAATGACATCAAAGCAAAAAATAGCAAAATGACTATTCCAAGGAGCATGGAGAGATAATTAGCCTTTGAACGTCCCTCTCGCTTCAACAAAATGACCCCATTATAGATTAGAAAGATGCCACTTAGAAAAAGCAAAAAAGGAAGTAAAATAAAGGGAAATATAAAAAAAGCGAAATGAATCTTCTCATACCCATTTTGATAAAAAAGGTAGCCTAGATAAAAATAACTGGAAATGAGGGATAATAAGAATAATACTGGATTCCACAAACTTCTATTATCCTTCCAAAATGACACTATAAAGGCTAATACAATTCCTATAACGAGATACATTTCTTCCTCCTTTAATGATTCTATTTTATCACAATTTTACATAGAGAAAAAGAGGGCATCTATCCCTCTCACTCCTTCATCTGACTCTCTGCATCGGCCACGACTTGTTCTAGACTGGTCTGACCAAGTTCAGCCTCCATAGCCAGTTGGATTCTCTCCAATTTTTGATCCAAAACATCATGAATATGAGCTCCAACTGGGCAATTTGGATTTGGATTGTCATGGAAACTAAAGAGTTGACCTGTCTTACCAAGACACTCAACCGCTTGATAAACATCTAAAAGACTAATATCCTTGAGATCCTTAACAATCTCTGTCCCACCTGTTCCACGCGCTACTGAAATCAGCTCTGCCTTCTTCAACTGGGACAAGGTCTTTCTGATAATGACAGGATTGACCCCGACACTAGCAGCTAAAAAATCACTGGTCACCTTGCTTTCCTTCCCCTTGAGGGCAATGATTATCAGCATATGAGTCGCAATGGTAAATCTACTTGGAATTTGCATCCTCTTCTCCTTTTTACGAGGCTACCCTGCCTCTACTCTTCCTTTTCTTTTATTATACCCTTTTTAGTTGTAATGTCAATCGTTACCACTTTTCAACCAAGCATCTAATTCCCTATCATAGCCCTCTTTCTGGGCCAATTCTCTCAAAAATTCCTGATGATGAGTATGGTGGATACCATTGACCAGACTTTCATAGTAAACATCAAAATAAGGGAGTTTCAGATCTTTAGCCAGCTGCAATTCAGCTGCCACATCGTAGTCCACCCGTCGGAAATCCATATCTACCAAGCCCTTATCATCAAACTCCAAAATCATATACTGGGCGCGCAAGTCCTTCCGTAACTGAGCATCTAGAAAGAAAGGCTGGCCGATCGAACCCGGATTGACAATCAATTGCCCACCAGTCCCGTAACGAAGCAACTGCTGGTGAATATGACCATAAACAGCAATATCACAAGGCGGGTTGGTCACCAAGCGGTCAAAATCCTCTTGCGCTCCAGTATGAATCAACTCTCGTCCCCAGTTCTTATCAGGCAGATGATGGCTAATTCCTACCGTCAAATCACCAAACTGACGATGAATCTGGAGGGGTTGATTGTGGAGCAGTTCAATTTCTTCTAAGGAAATTTCCTCTAAAACATACTGGCACTGGCGCAATAGATAGCGTTGGCTGGGACGAGTACTATCCAATTCCTTGCGGACACCATGCCAAAGACTGTCTTCCCAGTTTCCCAAAACTCTAGCTGTAATCGGTAGTTGAGCCAACAAGTCCAAAATCCTTCTTCGCCCTGTCCCTGGCATGAGAATATCTCCCAAAAGCCAGTATTCATCCACTCCTAGCTGCCGAGCATCTGCCAAAATAGCCTCCAAGGCGGTGGTATTTCCATGAATATCTGAAAGAAGAGCTATTTTTGTCATATTCATCTCCTCGTTTTTTCTCTTGCAATAAGTATAACATAAAAAGTCACAGCTAGAGAAATCTAGCTTTTTTTGATATACTAGATAAAGATATTAGACAAGAGGAAGCGAATGACCCCGAATAAAGAAGATTATCTAAAATGTATTTATGAAATCGGCATAGACCTGCATAAAATTACCAACAAGGAAATTGCGGCTCGCATGCAAGTCTCTCCCCCTGCCGTAACTGAAATGATTAAACGGATGAAAAGTGAAAACCTCATCCTTAAGGACAAGGAATGTGGCTATCTACTGACAGACCTCGGACTCAAACTGGTCTCTGAGCTCTATCGCAAACACCGCTTGATTGAAGTTTTTCTAGTCCATCATTTAGACTATACAAGTGACCAGATTCACGAGGAAGCTGAGGTCCTGGAACATACTGTCTCTGACCTCTTCGTGGAAAGACTGGATAAACTGCTAGGTTTCCCTAAGACCTGCCCCCACGGAGGTACCATTCCGGCCAAGGGAGAACTTCTGGTTGAAATCAATAACCTGCCACTAGCTGATATCAAGGAAGCTGGCGCCTACCGCCTGACTCGGGTGCATGATAGTTTTGACATTCTCAGTTATTTGGATAAGCACTCACTTCACATCGGTGACCAGCTCCAAGTCCAGCAGTTTGATGGCTTCAGCAATACCTTCACTATCCTTAGTAAAAACGAGGATTTACAAGTAAGTATGGACATTGCCAAACAACTCTATGTCGAAAAAATCGACTAATTTCTCAAGTCCCCTACCAACCCTGAAATTTTTATTTTCAGGGTTTTATTTCTATCATTTGATTTTACTTTCATTTAGTTGTAGAATATTTGTAAAAAAGAAGAAAGATATTTTAACATATGAAAAAATCACTAAAAATTTTTGCGACATCCAAATGGTTTGACCTCTTCGGGGTTTCTTTGGTCGTTGGGATTGCGATTGCATCTGGCTACCTCAACTCCCGTCTCGATAAATTTGTAGACTGGGGACCATGGACAGCTCTTGTTCCCTTTGGATTGATTTCTGTAACCAACGTTGGGATTTCCATGTTGTCCACTCGTTTCACGGGAAAATTAAGCAAATGGGGAAATTACTTTGGCATTGTCAATACCATTTTGTCTGGTAGCATTGATTATATCCTTGGAAATAAAGCGGCCATTATCACCTATCCTGTCACCTTCCTCATTTATACCTTTGCCATAAAGAAATGGGAAGCTTCGCAAGAAGGCAGACCCAACAAAATGAGCCAAAAACAGCTAAAATTAGCGGCCATCATCATTTCCATCATCGCCTTCCTCTTTGCCTTTGTGACCAACTATATCGGTTATGGAGGCAAGATGAATCTCCTTGCCTACGTGACAACTATTGCCTTTGCACTGTCTCTCATTGCCAATGCTTTTAACGCATTGAAACTAACAACTCAGTGGAGCTTTTGGTTGATTTACAATTTTGTTCAGCTGACAAAAGCTGGTATTCAAGGGAATTTTGCCAATATCGGTAAATACATCTTTTATATCCTCAATGCAATTGGAGCTTTATTTGTCTGGAACGATGAAGAAGTGGAACAATAAGAGGGAAATCAAATAAAGAAATCTAACAGAGTCTCCTTACTAAAATTTTTTATCATTTTAGTTGAAACTTCCATTCTTTTGGAGTAGAATGAAGCTAGATAAAAGAGGGAGGTCATCTTATGAAAAATCTCTTTAGAATCCATTTTACAGCAATTGCAGTCATCGATTTGCTACTATTCGCAGTTTTTAGCAAAAGACCCGAGACAGCTTTCGAATGGCTCTTGCTCACTGGTTTTATTTTCCTCCTTGCTCAGGGACTCCTGCTATTTCGCTTGGTCGTCCGACTCAAACATCAATTCGCTGAGATTTATCCTAAAATCAATAAAAAGATTCGCTTCTACTATTTAGGGGTTCTCACCATTGATTTTCTATTTTTTGCCCTTTTAACCTTCGTTAGTTCTCAGCGTTCTCCCTCTCTTATGCCAATTGTCACTGCTTGTCATTCTACTTTATATTATAGGACGGCGGACTACCTAAAAGAAAACTATCTAGACTTTTACAACAAACATATCTCTTTGTGGGAGTGTCTCTAGGGAAAAGTAGGTTTTAGCATGAAAAAAATTATCTACATCAAAACCATTCAACTTCTTGTCATTGATGGAATCATGCTGGCATTTTTGACATTTAAAGGGGGGCTTACTTGGGATTGGATTTTGATTTACAGTGGTTGGCTCATTTTCTTTCATCCTGTGCTATTGACCTATCTGTCCAACCAGCTTTGTGACTACTTTAGTCAACTCTATTCCCAGATTAGACCGCGATTCTGGCGTTTTGCCTTACAAATTCTCCTATGGGATATCCTGATGATTCTCTCCTTGATATTTTTAAGTAGCATCCCACTTTTCCTTCAGGATACCCTCCTCATCCTAGGCCATCTCATCCCTTCCTATCGCACCTGCCAAAGCCTGAAAAGAGACTTCCCCAAGGCCTATCAGAAACAGATTTCATTTTGGAGTATTTTATAATAGATAAGAAAAACCAAGCCGGCTTGGCTTGGTCTTTCTTATCTATTTTTAGTATCTAGGATTATGGTAACAGGTCCGTCATTGACCAGCTCAACCTTCATATCTGCTCCAAAAATGCCTGTCTGAACGGGCACTTCTTGCGCTAATTTTTGATTGAAAGCATCATAGAAGTCTGATGCCATATCAGGCTTAGCTGCCCCTGTAAAGGCTGGACGATTGCCTTTCTTAGTATCCGCAAAGAGGGTAAACTGAGAAATAGAGAGAATTTCCCCCTCAATATCTTTGACAGATAGGTTCATCTTGCCTTCTGCGTCTGAAAAAATCCGCATATTGACAAGCTTTCTCACGGCATAGTCCAAATCTTCCTCTTGGTCCTCTGGTCCAACACCAACCAGCAATAAGAGCCCCTGATTGATTTTTCCCTGAACCTGACCTTCGATACTCACTTGGGCTTTTGTAACCCGTTGGATAATGATTTTCATAATAGCCTTTCTAGTAAGAGCTAGGACAATTAGCCGTTGGTCCGTTTGACAGAGTAAACTTCTGGAACACTCTTAATCTTGTCCACGACCGTAGTCAGCGTCGAGAGGTTAGCAATTCCAAAGGACACATGGATATTGGCAAATTTCATATCCTTGGTTGGTTGGGCATTGACCGTTGAAATATTCTTGGTTGTATTTGAAAGAACTTGCAGTACATCGTTCAACAGTCCTGTACGGTTGAGGCCGTAAATATCGATATGGGCCATATACTCCTTATTTGAGTTTGAATACTGGTCTTCCCATTCTACATCAAGGAGACGTTGCTCGTAGTTTTCTTGGGCGCGCAGGTTCATACAGTCCACACGGTGAATAGCCACACCACGCCCCTTGGTAATATAGCCGACAATATCATCACCAGGAACTGGATTACAGCACTTGGCAATTCGCACTAGGAGACCTGAGGCACCTTCAATGACCACACCACCCTCATGCTTAACCTTGAGGGTTTCTTTGTTTTCAACCTTGATTTCGCCACCTTTGACAAGTTCCTCTGCTTCCGCCTTGGCCTTGGCACGTTCTTCCTCACGGCGTTCCTTTTCAGTCAGACGGTTAAAGACGGTAATGGCACCGATTTCGCCAAAACCAATGGCTGCAAAGAGGGATTCTTCTGTCTTGTAGCTGGTCTTTTGCAGAACTTGGTCCATATGACGCTTGTCCATGAATTTATTGGCCACATAGCCGTTTTCTTGGAACTGAGCCATCAGCATTTCACGACCCTTGTTGACAGACAATTCCTTATCTTGATTTTTAAAGAACTGACGAATCTTGTTGCGGGCCTTGCTGGTCTTGACCATGTTGAGCCAGTCACGACTCGGCCCAAAGGAGTTGGGGTTGGTGACAATTTCAACCTGATCCCCTGTCTTGAGCTTGGTTGTCAGTGGAACCATGCGACCATTTACCTTGGCACCAGTCGCTTTTTCACCAACTTTAGTATGGATTTCGTAGGCAAAGTCAATCGGTCCTGAATCTTTTGGAAGAGAACGGACAGCTCCATCTGGAGTAAAGACATAAATCTCCTCAGCCAGATAGTTTTCCTTAACAGAGTCCACAAATTCCTTGGCATCATCGGCCTGGTCTTGGAGCTCCATCATCTCCTTAATCCAGTTCATCCCAATAGCAGATTCCTTGCTGTTAACCTGCCCCTTAACTCCTTTCTTATAAGCCCAGTGAGCCGCAACCCCGTACTCAGCCACCTCGTGCATGGCTTTAGTTCGAATCTGGAACTCAATAGGTCCTTTTGGCCCATAAACAGTCGTATGGATAGACTGGTAACCATTGGCCTTGCGGTTAGCGATATAGTCTTTGAAACGACCAGGCATGGGTTTCCAAAGCTCATGCACATAACCAAGCATGGCATAAACATCACTTTGGGTATCCAAAATACAACGAATAGCAATCAGGTCATAGATTTCCTCAAACCGTTTTCTCTTATCCTGCATTTTGCGAAAAATCGAGTAAATATGCTTGGGACGACCGTAAATCTTCCCTTTCAAGTGACGATCTGTCGTATATTCCTCTAATTTTGTGACTACCTCATCCACCAAGGCTTCACGCTCTCTGCGCTTTTCCTTCATCATATGGGTAATCTTGTAAAACTCCGTTGGGTTGAGATAACGGAAAGACAGGTCTTCTAATTCCCATTTGACGCTAGAAATCCCCAAACGGTGAGCAAGTGGTGCATAGATTTCCATAGTTTCTTTGGAAATGCGCTCCTGCTTGTCTTTTCGAAGGTGTTTCAGGGTCCGCATATTGTGCAAGCGGTCAGACAGTTTGACCAAGATAACACGGATGTCCTCAGACATGGCCATGAGCATCTTGCGGTGGTTTTCCGCTAATTGCTCCTCGATTGATTTGTACTCGACCTTACCAAGCTTGGTAACCCCATCAACGATTACCCGTACATCAGGACCAAACTCTCTTTCCAAATCGTCCAAGGTCGCATCAGTATCTTCCACCACATCATGCAAGAAACCACAAGCTACCGTTACAGCATCCAGCTTGAGTTTGGCTAAAATACCTGCCACTTGGATAGGGTGAATGATATAAGGCTCACCTGACTTGCGGTATTGACCACTATGGCAATCCACCGCATAGACCAAGGCCTTATGGACAAAATGGACATCCTCTTCCGTTAAATATTCTTTGGTTAAAGCGACAACTTCTTCGCCTGTTAAATTCACTTCTTTTGGCATCTCTACTCTCCAATTCTTCCTACCATTTTATCACTTTTTTAAGAATATGAAAACTAGATTGGAACAGAATAAGAAAAAAATAATTCAGAATTGATTGACAATTCTGAATTATTAGTCTATAATATATTACGAAGTTAGATTTTAAACTTAGGTGATAGAAGGAGAGATAGAAGAACGGAAACCATATTGTAACCGAAAGACTTTCTGACTTCCCCAATTCCATTGAAGATACGAAAGATAAACGATGGAACTCGTGTCACATACACTGGTACCTTGACTGGATTTTGGAATTAAAAATCCTCAAGATGCTTTCTTTTATCCTTTAGTTTATAAGGAGAACGCCTATGAAAAAAACTGCTATTTCTATCTTTTCTCTCCTAGTGTTAGGAGTTTGCTGCCTGTTCCTATTCAGCCAGCAAAGCTATAAAAAAACAGTCGTTCAATACTATGCTAACGACCAGAACCTGCCCAATAGGATAACTTATAGTGAATATAGTGACAAACGAGAAGCCAACTACGGTGGCACTCTAAACATCACGTCTATCAAACAAGCTAATGACGGAGTTTATGCAACCTATGAAGGGCAATTGACACCTCTCCAATAGTGATAAATTGATAACCAGCCTGTCTTCATCTAGTCATGCTGGTTTTTAAGTTCATTCTAAATCCTTACCTATTTTCCCCAACTGTGCTATACTTAATTTAGTACATTCTTTGAGATTGGAGCTAGTATGAAAATCCATAAAACTGTGAATCCTGTTGCCTATGAAAACACCTATTACCTAGAAGGCGAAAAGCACCTCATCGTTGTAGATCCTGGTAGTCATTGGGAAGCCATTCGTCAGACAATAGAGAACATCAACAAACCAATCTGTGCCATTCTATTGACCCACGCCCATTATGACCATATCATGAGTCTGGACTTGGTTCGCGAAACTTTTGGCAATCCTCCTGTCTATATCGCAGAGAGCGAAGCCAGCTGGCTCTATACTCCTGTCGATAATCTCTCTGGGCTACCTCGCCACGATGATATGGCAGATGTGGTCGCAAAACCTGCAGAACACACTTTTGTCTTTCACGAAGAATACCAACTGAAGGAATTTCGTTTTACTGTCTTGCCAACACCAGGGCACTCTATCGGTGGTGTTTCTATCGTCTTTCCGCAAGCTCATTTGGTCTTGACAGGTGATGCTCTATTCCGTGAAACTATCGGGCGGACCGACCTTCCGACTGGTAGCATGGAGCAACTCCTTCATAGTATCCAGACTCAACTCTTCACCCTACCAAACTATGATGTCTATCCAGGACATGGTCCAGCTACGACCATCGCCCATGAAAAGACCTTCAATCCTTTTTTCTAGCAAGATGGTGACAATGACTATCGCAATTTAAGTACACTATCCAGCAAATCTTTCCATTGTAAAAGGCATCCTATCAAGGTTTTCACACCTGATTGGATGCCTTTTTCTGATGACTAGATTTTTTGCATTACCAAATAATCACGCGCTCTTCTGGTGAACGCCACATACCGTCTCCTTCTTTGACATCATAAGTTGTAAAGAAATCATCGAAGTTTGGTACTTGTACATTGACACGGAGTTTGGCTGGCGCGTGTACATCGACGCTAGCCAAGAGTTTCATAAATTCTGGTCGACCTTTCATGCGCCAGATACGACCGAAGTTGTAGAAGAACTCTTCTGCTGAGAAGTCTGGTTCTCTCTTAGCTGCTTCAAGCGCTGCTGCGATTCCTCCCAAGTCAGCTACGTTTTCTGATACAGTCAATTTACCGTTAATGGTTGCTCCATAAGAATCCTGTCCATCAAATTGGTCAATGACTTTTTGTGTTTTCTCCTTGAAGGCAGCATAGTCGCTCTCTGTCCACCAATCCTTGAGGCTACCATTTTCATCGAAGGAAGCTCCGTTGGTATCAAAGGCGTGGGAAATTTCATGGGCAATAACCGCCCCAATACCACCATAGTTAGCAGAAGATGACTGATGCAAGTCATAGAAAGGTGCCTGTAAAATAGCCGCTGGGAAGACAATTAGGTTCTTCTGTGGATTGTAGTAAGCATTGACCATATGAGCAGGCATGCCCCACTCCTTGTAGTCTACAGGCTGGTTCCACTTACTCCAACTGTGCTTGATTTCCACACGCGCAAAGGCTAGAGCATTGTCAAAAAGACTATCATTTTCATCCACTACCTTGTCCTTATAGCGTTCTGGTAATTCTTCTGGATAACCGATATAAGGCTTAATGACATTGAGTTTGACGATGGCCTTGTCACGAGTTTCAGGAGTCAACCAGTCATTTTTAGCCAAGCGTTCCTTATAGACATCAATCATAGTTGCCACTTTTTTCTCCACATCCGCCTTAGCCTCAGGAGAGAATTTTTCATGGGCATACCAGAGACCCAAGGCTTGTTTGAAAGGACCTTGTGCTAGTTGATAAGCTGCCTTGACCTTGTCTTTGGCTTCTGGAACTCCTGAAAGCGCACGGCTATAGGCACCTGACAAGACACGGATTTCTTCTGTTAAATAGCTGGTTGAGAGATTGACAACACTCAAAATCAAGGTTGCCTTGAGGAGAGGCCAAGCTTCCTCACTGTAGAATTGCTCTGCTGCTTGCCAGAAACGTTCCTCGTCTACGATAACCTTGTCTGGTACTTGTCCAAGAACGGCTTGGAAGAAGTCATCCAAAGGTAGGGCAGGAGCGAATTTTTTGAAATCTCCGTAAGCATATGGATGGTAGAGTTTAGCATATTCTGAACTTTCTTCATTAGAGAGCACTACTGCCGCAACTCGACGGTCCAATTCTAGTCTTTTCTCTAGCAAGTCTTCAATTTCTGCATCAGAGAAATCATAAGCCTTGAGGAGATTTGCACTGCTTTCTTTCCAAAGAGTCAAGAGCTCTTCGCGCTGAGGATGGTCTTCTGCATAGTAAGTCGTATCTGGCAAAATCGTGCTTGGAGCGCTAGCCCATAGAACGTTAATTCTGGCATCCATAAAGTCTGGCGATACACCAAAAGGAAGGAAATTAGGTTTTCCAGCAAGTTCAAACTCTGCTAGTTTGGCAGTGAAATCTGCAAAAGTCTCCAATGCTTGGAATTCTTTAAGAAGAGGCAAAACAGGTGTGATACCGTCAGCTTCTCTCTTGTCAAAATCACGAACTAGGCGGTGGTATTTGACAAAGTTTGCCAAGATAGCATCCTCAGGCACCTCTTCTCCTGCCAACCACTTGTCTGTTGTCTCTAGCATCAGGTCTTCAATTTCCTGATCTAAATCAATAAAACCTCCCGTTTGAGACTTATCTGCTGGGATTTCAGCTGTCTGTTGCCATTCTCCATTGATTGCATCATAAAAATCATCTTGATAACGTGTCATCGTGTTCTCGCTTTCATTTGTACTTGTTTTTAGCTTAACAAAAATTAACTGGGAATGCAATTAAAAATGAACGGATATTTTCTATTGTTTTTCAGTTATTATTTTAATTTTTTCAAAAATTAACTTGACTTAATTTTTTTTTTAAGGTATATTAAGAGACAGGAGGAATACAAGTTTATGATACGTATTGAAAACCTCAGTGTCTCCTACAAAGAAACGTTGGCACTTAAGGATATTTCACTAGTGCTCCACGGACCAACAATTACCGGTATCATTGGTCCAAACGGCGCTGGGAAATCAACACTATTAAAAGGTATGCTGGGAATTATCCCACATCAAGGTCAGGCATTTCTCGATGACAAGGAAGTTAAAAAATCCTTACACCGAATTGCCTATGTCGAACAAAAAATCAATATCGACTACAACTTTCCCATCAAGGTCAAGGAATGCGTCTCGTTAGGACTCTTTCCCTCTATCCCTCTCTTTCGAAGTTTAAATGCTAAACATTGGAAGAAAGTGCAAGAAGCCCTTGAAATCGTCGGCCTAGCTGACTACGCTGAACGGCAAATCAGTCAACTGTCTGGAGGTCAATTCCAGCGGGTCTTGATTGCCAGATGTTTGGTACAGGAAGCCGACTATATCCTCTTGGATGAACCCTTTGTTGGGATTGACTCTGTCAGTGAGGAAATCATCATGAATACGCTGAGAGATTTGAAAAAAGCTGGGAAGACGGTTCTCATCGTCCACCACGACCTCAGCAAGGTTCCCCACTACTTCGATCAAGTCTTGCTTGTCAATCGAGAAGTGATTGCCTTTGGTCCAACCAAAGAAACCTTTACCGAAGCCAATCTCAAAGAAGCTTACGGTAATCGACTCTTTTTCAACGGAGGTGACCTATGATTGCAGAATTTATCGATGGATTGCAAAAATTCCATTTCTTACAAAATGCCTTGATAACAGCCATTGTCATCGGGGTCGTAGCTGGAGCTGTAGGATGTTTCATCATCCTACGCGGGATGTCACTCATGGGAGATGCCATTTCACATGCTGTCTTACCAGGTGTAGCCCTCTCCTTCATCTTGGGCCTTGACTTCTTTATCGGAGCCATTGTCTTTGGACTGCTAGCTGCCATCATCATTACCTACATCAAGGGAAACTCGATTATCAAAAGCGATACCGCCATCGGCATTACCTTTTCTTCTTTCTTAGCCCTCGGTATCATCTTGATTAGTGTCGCTAAAAGTTCAACTGACCTTTTCCATATCCTTTTTGGTAATATCCTGGCCGTCCAAGATACGGATATGTTTATTACTATGGGTGTGGGGGCAGCCATTCTCTTGTTGATCTGGATTTTCTTCAAGCAACTCTTGATAACTTCCTTTGATGAACTCTTGGCTAAAGCCATGGGAATGCCTGTCAATTTCTATCACTACCTTCTCATGGTACTCCTGACTCTCGTGTCTGTGACAGCCATGCAAAGTGTCGGAACTATCCTGATTGTAGCCATGCTGATTACCCCAGCTGCAACTGCTTATCTGTATGCTAATAGCCTGAAAAGCATGATTTTCCTTTCCTCAACCTTTGGAGCTACTGCTTCAGTTTTGGGACTCTTTATCGGCTATAGCTTTAACGTTGCGGCAGGTTCTAGTATCGTGCTCACAGCTGCTAGTTTCTTTCTCATTAGCTTCTTTATCGCTCCAAAACAACGATATTTGAAACTGAAAAATAAACATTTGTTAAAATAAGGGGCAAAACCCCAATAAATTGGAGGATCTAATGAAAAAATTAGGTACATTGTTCGTTCTCTTTCTTTCCGTCATTGCTCTTGTAGCATGTGCTAGTGGAAAAAAAGATGCAGCTTCTGGTCATAAACTAAAAGTTGTGGCTACAAACTCAATCATCGCTGATATTACTAAAAATATTGCTGGTGATAAAATTGATCTTCACAGTATCGTTCCTGTTGGTCAAGACCCACACGAATACGAACCACTTCCTGAAGATGTCAAGAAAACTTCTGAAGCAGACCTCATTTTCTATAACGGTATCAACCTTGAAACTGGTGGCAATGCTTGGTTTAGCAAATTGGTAGAAAATGCCAAGAAAACTGAAAATAAAGACTACTTTGCAGTCAGCGAAGGTGTTGATGTTATCTACCTTGAAGGCCAAAACGAAAAAGGAAAAGAAGACCCACACGCTTGGCTTAACCTTGAAAACGGTATGATCTTTGCTAAAAATATCGCAAAACAATTGAGCGCTAAAGACCCTAGCAACAAGGAATTCTACGAAAAAAATCTCAAAGAATATACTGAAAAGCTAGACAAACTTGATAAGGAAGCAAAAGCTAAATTCAACAATATCCCTGCTGAGAAGAAATTGATCGTAACCAGCGAAGGATGCTTCAAATACTTCTCTAAAGCCTACGGTGTCCCAAGTGCCTATATCTGGGAAATCAACACTGAAGAAGAAGGAACACCTGACCAAATCAAGACCTTGGTTGAAAAACTTCGCCAAACAAAAACTCCTTCACTCTTTGTAGAATCAAGCGTGGATGACCGTCCAATGAAGACTGTTTCACAAGACACAAACATCCCAATCTACGCACAAATCTTTACTGACTCTATCGCAGAACAAGGTAAAGAAGGCGACAGCTACTACAACATGATGAAATACAACCTTGACAAGATTGCTGAAGGATTGGCAAAATAAGCCTCTGAAAAACGTCATTCTCACACGAGCTGGCGTTTTTTTCTATGCCCATATTTCCGGTCAAATCATTGGAAAATTCCGACTGTTTCAGCTAAAATGGAAGAAAAAAGATTGGAGTATCCTATGGTAACTTTTCTCGGAAATCCTGTGAGCTTTACAGGTAAACAGCTACAAGTCGGCGACAAGGCACTTGATTTTTCACTCACTACAACAGACCTTTCTAAAAAATCTCTGGCTGATTTTGATGGCAAGAAAAAAGTCTTGAGTGTCGTGCCTTCTATCGATACAGGCATCTGCTCAACTCAAACGCGTCGTTTTAATGAAGAACTGGCTGGACTGGATAATACGGTTGTCTTGACTGTTTCAATGGACCTCCCTTTTGCCCAAAAACGTTGGTGCGGTGCTGAAGGTATTGAAAATGCCATCATGCTTTCAGACTATTTCGACCATTCCTTTGGACGTGATTACGCCCTCTTAATCAATGAGTGGCACCTATTGGCACGCGCAGTCTTTGTCCTCGATACTGACAATACTATTCGCTACGTTGAATACGTGGACAACATCAACTCAGAACCAAACTTCGAAGCCGCAATTGCAGCTGCTAAAGCCCTATAGAAAAAATCCTCTGTCACAAAGAGTTCCCTACTCTTTGAAACGGAGGATTTTTGCTTACGAGTAAATACAAGTTCAATCAGATAAAAATAGCTATCTTACTCTACAGATTTCAGAGCTTCAAGCATATCAACCTTTCTCAGATGATAATTGACAAAGAAACCAAGCAAGGTCAAAATGATGCTTACTGCTGCCACTGGAATTACATAGACTTCCCAACCTACCTGCGGATAAAAGAGAATAGTCGCAGGCGAAATCATTTGAATCAAAAATTGGTGTAAATAGAAACCTGATACCAGACCAAGTACAATTCCCACAAGGGACAGCACAATCGTCTCACGGTAAATGTAGAAGGTGACTTCATTATTATGAAAACCGAGAACCTTGATAGTGGAGAGTTCACGGATTCTCTCAGCCACGTTGATATTGGTCAGATTGTAGAGGATAACAATAGCCAACAGAACCGATACGATGACCAAGATGGTCATGGTCTGATTGAGTGAGCTAGCGACGGAGTCAAAGAGTCGAATGGCTGAAGCATTCTGGACAACGCTTGACACCGCAGATTGATTCATAAGTAAGCCGGCCTGTCTTTCGATACTAGTAGCACTGGTATCTCTTAACGAGACCAAATAAGTGTTGGCTTGGGGTAGCTGTCCGTAAAGTTGCTCATAGCTAGCCTGACTCATATAAATAAAGTGACCAACGTAGTTCTCAGTAATAGCAGCTACCTTTAGCTCCTTACCTTCAATTTCTAAAGTCTGCCCAACCTTGACACCTGCCAACTGGGCTAGTTTAGCTGTGATGACAACTCCATCTTTTAATGTCAGCTCCTGCTGATGATTTTGCAGATGGATAAAGGGGGTCAAATCCTCCTTCTCTGTCATCATAAGGGTGATGGTCTGAAGAGCAGCCTTGCCTTTGAAATCCTTGTCTAGCGTTTTAGAATAGATTTTCTGGTAGGCTTGAATATCCTGCCCTTTCAACACTTCTTCTAGCTCTGCCTTGTCTTGATTGGTCGCACTAGTATTTTCAGAGACAATCATCTGATACTGTTGGATTTGTTGAAACTGTCTAGACGGAACTCCTGCTACAGAGGATTGGATTCCCAAACCTGCAAAGAGCAGGGCTACAGAACCAGCCACACCAAAGATTGTCATCAACATCCGTTGCTTATAACGAAAGATATTGCGAGCTGTTACCTTATGGGTAAAACTGAGACGGCGCCAAATAAAACCGATGCGCTCCAGTAAAATTTTAGCTCCTTTGACAGGAGGTTTAGGCAGTAAAAGCTGGGCTGCTTCGTCATGAAGTTCTCTCCGAGCCACCAGATAGGCTGGTAACACACTCGCCAACCAACTCAATCCAAGAGCTAGTATGCTATAGGTCCAATAGAACTGAATCTGGGTTTCTCCCACCACCATACCTTTTGTAATGACACTTGAAATCACACTGGCTAGCAAATAATGACCAAGTATACTACCTAGAGCTGTTCCGACAGTCCCAGCTACTAGACCGTAGAGGAGAAATTTAGCGATAATATCCTTACTACGATAGCCCAAGGCCTTAAAAATCCCAGCATGTGTTCGTTCTTCATCCACAAAACGAGTCATAGTTGTGAAGGTCACCATAGCCGCTACGGCATAAAGCACCACAGGAAAGATATTGCCTACTGCCCGAATACTGGCTGAAGCATTACTGTACATGAGGTAGCCTTGATCGCCAGGCATGGTCTGACGATTATATATTTGATACTTGGGTTCAGCCAAATCATCCAAGACTTGCTGATGTTTTTCTAATTTTTCCTTTTCTTGGGCTAGATTTTGTTCAGCCTGCTTTAGTTTGTCCTCTTCCTTGCTCAATTCCTGCTTAGCTTGGGTAAGTTGAGAACTAGCCTGCTCTCTCTGAGCTTGAGGAAGCAAGGCTAGTTGACTTTCCTGCGCCTGTAAACGAGCTTGAGCAGTTGCTAAACGACGCTTGCCTTCCTGCATATTAACCTGCGCCTTGTCAAGATTCTCTTGCCCCTTATCGAGAGACTCTTGCCCTTCTTTTCTCAAGAGTTGCAGACGTGCCTTGCCATTATCTGACAAAGCTTGTTCAAGGTCTTCCTGATGTTGCTTGGATTTTTCTTCATAAGCTGATGAAAAGGCATTTAAGTCTGCTAAATCTTGATATTTCAAACGAGCTATATTGTAAACTTTCTGATCAAACTGACTAGGTAAAATGACCCCGTAGGCTGTCAGAGTCCCGCTTCCACTTGCTGCGTAGCCCATATCTCGCTGAGAGAGGATTTCAGCTGAATCCACAAAACCAGTAATGGTATAAGTATGGTCTTTTAAAGAGGAATGACCCTCTTCTTTTTCTTTAAAACTAATCTCCTGTCCCACGCTGTATTGGCCTTGCAAATGAGTGGCCAAAGCGATTTCCTTGTCTGACTGAGGAAGTCGTCCCTCTCTTAGCTGAAAGGTTGAAATTCGCTCTGGTTTGGAGTACAGCCGAATGGCATCCAGCCCATTTTCCATAGTCACATCTGTCAAATAGCCAAACTCAACCTCTGCGCCCTCTATCTGTTCTAGTTCTTCTTGATCTGTTTGATCCAAACCATAATTAGACATAACTGCCAAATCCAAGGTTTGAGCAATTGTTAAATAAGCATTAGCTGTCGCCTCCATATTGGGACTGGTTACTTTGAGGCCTACTAGGGCTAAAGAACCCAGCATCATCAAGGTCAAGATGGATAAAAAACGCCCCTTGGAGCCTGTGAAGGACTGAATTAAGTCCTTCCAATAGGTTTTTCGCTTGATCATGCTAGTACTCCAAACTGTCGATATCCTGAGGATGCTGGTTGATCACTACATCCTTGACACTGGCATCGTGCATATGAATCACGCGATCAGCAATGGGCGCCAAAGCTCCATTGTGAGTCACGATAATTACTGTCGCTCCCTTTTGACGAGACATGTCTTGGAGAATTTTCAAAACCTGCTTACCCGTCTGATAATCCAAGGCTCCAGTCGGTTCATCACAAAGAAGGATTTTAGGATTTTTGGCTACCGCGCGTGCAATGGAGACTCGCTGTTGCTCCCCTCCAGAAAGCTGGGCTGGAAAGTTATTGAGACGATGAGCCAGACCTACATCTGTCAAGACCTGTTCAGGATTCAAGGCATCTGTCACGATTTCTGAGGCCAGTTCCACATTTTCCTTAGCGGTTAGATTGGAAACTAGATTATAAAACTGAAAAACAAAACCGACATCATTGCGGCGGTAATTGGTCCTCTGGTGGGAACTATAGTCTGCAATATTGCCACCATCAATCCAGATTTCGCCCTCATCATTGGTATCCATTCCCCCAAGAAGGTTAAGAACCGTTGACTTGCCTGCACCAGACGCACCTAGAATGATAACCAATTCACCCTTTTCAATCTCAAAATTCACATCACGATTGGCCACAATCTCCGTGTCCCCAACCTGATACCGCTTGTAACAGTGTTTCATCCCAATATAAGCCATAAGATCCACCCTCTCTCAAACAAATTACTTCCTACTACAATTATAACGCTTTTTCAACTAGATGGAAACTGCTTACATTCTTAAATCCTTATTAAAAGGCAGTTTCAAACTACTGCCTTCTAATACTAAATGAAAATCAAAGAGCAAACTAGGAAGCTAGCCGCAGGTTGCTCAAAACAGCGTTTTGAGGTTGTGGATAAGACTGACAAAGTCAGTCACATATATACGGTAAGGCGACGCTGACGTGGTTTGAAGAGATTTTAGAAGAGTATGACATCTTCTTAAAAAGAAAATTGAACCAGATCGCCTTCTGCTGTTGCTACCGAAATACAATCTTTCTCTATGCATTTCACTTTTGCTTTTTCTTGATTCACTTCAATCACACTATTTTCAATACCTGGATAAGAGACTCGCAAATCTCCCCCACTTCTTGATAAAATACTCAACTGTAAGAGATTTTTATCCGCCCACCTCATGCTAATTTCAAAATGTCCACGTGCCATTAAGCCTGAAACGGAACCTGTTGACCAAGCATCGGGTAGGGCAGCTAGGGGCACCAGATAAGCTGTATGAGACTGGAGCAACATTTCCGCCATACCACTAGTAGCACCAAAATTACCATCTATCTGAAAAGGAGGATGGCTACACCAAAGATTTGGCAAGGTGGATGACTTTAACTGCTCTGCTAATAATTTATGGGCTCGATTGCCATCTCCTAGACGCGCCCAAAGATTGATCTTATTAGCCTTGGACCAGCCTGTGCCGCCATCTCCACGATCATTGAGGCTAGCACGCGCCGCATCAAGATACTCTTGTCCCTTGTAGCTAAAGAGATTTCCAGGATAGAGTCCCACTAGATGGGAAGCGTGCCGATGCTGAGCCTCCACTTTTTCATTTTGAAAATATTGCTCTTCCTCCTCATACCACTCCCTGATTCGACCAGATTGAGTGATTTGAAGAGGATTAAGCAAGTCAAATTTTTCTTTGACTTCCGTCAACAAGTCCGCATCCAGCCCCAATTCCTGAGTAGCCTGAATAAAATCATGAAATAACTGCCAAATCAGAGATTGGTCATAGGTATTGCCAATCGAAATCGGACCATGTTCTGGGGAATAAGATGGAGAAGACACCCAACGATGCGCCTGCTTATCCTCATGTAAAAAAGTATTCCAAAAACAAACCGTTTCCCTCAACATGGGATAAATTTTCTCCCTGAGATAGTCTTGGTCCCTATAAAATGAATAGGCTTCATAAACAGTTTGCATCATCCACGCATTGGCAGCTGGAGACCAACCCCAATAGTAATCCCAACCAGGCGCCGTCCAACCAAAGGGAGTCGCTTGAGTATGAACCAACCAACCATTCTCCTCCCCTTCCTGAGAGACGATTCCTGCATACCTTGCAGCCGCTAGACGACCATAGACTCGCAAATCATCGATATAGTTGATGACCGGAAAGACCGCCTCTAGGAGATTGGTAACATAGGATGGCCAATAATTCATCTGCAGATTGATATTCAGGTGATAGTCCGAATTCCACGGAGGATTATCGACCGCATTCCAGACTCCCTGTAGATTAGCTGGTAGAGCATCTGGGCAATCTCTAGAAGAACTAATCAATAAATACCGTCCATACTGGAAAAACAGTTCCTCCAAAGCCTGCCCCTCTTGTGGCTTATAATTTATTAGCAACTCATCTGTAGTGGATGCGTCAACATCAGCTTCCAAATCCAATTGAACACGCTGAAATAAAGCTTGGTAGTCCTCAATATGCCTTGATTTCAATTGGGCATAGCCCTTTTCTTTAGCTGTGTCCACCAAGTCCTTTACTTGCTGCTCTAAATCTAGTTTATTGCGATAATTACTAGCAGGATTTTGGGCAAAATCTGTCTTAGCCGCCAAGAAGAGATTGGCATAACTGGCTCCTGATATCTGAACCTTATCCGACCAGACTCTAATGTCTCCATCTGTTTCCCAAGCTAGATAACTAGCAAACCGCAGATCATTATCCTTAACCCGCCCCTTCATCAAGATATGAGAAGCAGTGATATCCAGCTGGCACTCTTTGTAATCAGATTTTTCCTGTTCATACTTTCCATCAGAAGCCAAATCACAGGTCAGCGACAGTTCTATAGTAAAATCTAGAGTTTCCGCCCCTTCCTTAGTAAAGCGCTGAATCAAGAGATCATCTGGAAAACTCGCAAAGGCTTCACGTTTAAAATACGTCCCTTTATATGCATAAGAAGTTGTCGCAAGTGCCTTATTGATATTAAGTTGTCTCTTGTAATCCGTCACCTGAGATAAAGTCTTGCCTTGCTTGCTAAACTCAATGTGAATATCCCCAAAGGACAGATAGGTTCCATATTGGCTGGTTTTTGGTCCAACTAGGTGCTGCTCAGCCAGTTCCTTAGCAGTATTGTAGTCTCTCTTCTCCAAAGCCTGACGAATCTCAGCTAAAAAGCTATACTGGTCCTGAAGATTTCCACCCTGATAATAGGAACTATCAGGAAGTGGACCACCAGACCAGAGACTTTTTTCATTGAATTGAATCCGCTCAGCCCCTACAAGACCAAAGACTTTAGCTCCTAAAGAACCATTGCCTATCGGTAAGGCCTCTTCTTCCCAACCCTTATATGTTGTTGAAGCTAGTTGCTTGTAGGCCAATACATAATCTTGTTTTTTATTCCTCATCATACTACCATACTAGCATAAAAAGTCTAGAAATCAATTCTAGACTTACAATTTTTTATTTTCCAAGGTAGTATTCAGAAACTACGTTCAATTTTTCGTCAAATTCGAATACCAATGGTGGGAAGTTAGGGATTTCCACGTCCATGATTTCGTCATCTGACAAACCTTTGATGTGTTTTACAAGGGCACGGATTGAGTTACCGTGAGCTCCTACGAATACGTTTTTACCATCTTTAAGAGCTGGAGCGATTTTATCTTCCCAGAATGGAAGAGCACGTTCCAAAGTCACTTTCAAGTTTTCAGCATCTGGGATTACTGAGTCGTCAAGTGAAGCGTAACGACGGTCTGTGTGAGCTGAGTGCTCATCATCACGGTCCATGTTTGGAGGCAATACATCGTATGAACGACGCCAGATGTGAACTTGTTCATCACCAAATTGTTCAGCAGCTTCAGCTTTGTTTTTACCAGTCAAACCACCGTAGTGACGTTCGTTCAAGCGCCATGATTTTTCAACTGGAACCCATAATTGGTCAGAAGCTTCAAGAGCCAAGTTAGTTGTTTTGATTGCACGTTTCAATACTGAAGTGTAAGCTTGGTCAAATTCGATACCAGCTTCTTTGATCAATTTACCAGCGTCAATCGCTTGTTGTGTACCTTTTTCAGACAAATCAACATCAGCCCAACCAGTGAAAAGGTTAGCTTTGTTCCATTCAGACTCACCGTGGCGAGCAAAAACCAATTTTACCATTAGATGGATTCTCCTTTAAATTTTCCGAGGTTTCCCCTCGTTTATCTATTCTATTTTACACAATTTTTCACAAAAAAGCTAGTCAAAATCAACTAAAAAGAGAGAACTAAGCTAGCTCTCTCAAGTTTTTATCCCATTATAAAACTAAACAAAGACAATAGAAAATCACTTGTTTTTTAAAGCATCAATCATACGATCTGCATTTTGATCTGCATTTTGCATCATACGATCTGTATGTTTTCTCGTATTAGTATCATCATAACGATTTAGAATCAAAGCTTCAATTGTTTCTTTACAATTTTCAAGATTAGCTTTTTCAAATACTACTGCACTAATAACGTGTGATCCACCAGAAGTAAGATTTAAAACAAGAAGAGTTTGAAAAGCACTTAAAACTGTCAATACTCCATAAGCAGCCAAAATCAAACCTCCTACAAATGAATTCCCCATCATAGAAAATCCAATAATTGTAAAGATGACACCCCAAGCAAATGATTTGAAATCAAGACTAAATGAATCGTCTACACTTGCAACTTGTTCTACTGGAATTGTCTTATTCTGAGAACCTAGGGGAATAACTTTTAAAATAGTATTAGGATTTGAAGTTTTAATAAAAACTCCCTCCAAAGCTACAGAAGCTTTCATGTAGAAAGTCAAGTAAGATGTAATAAAGGTTTGTTTCATAATAAAATCTCCTTTTTATTTTTTTTCAAATAAAATTGCATCATATTTGCTAAAAAAAAAAAGTATTTTCTGATATTATAAAATAAAAATTTGTATAATATGAAATAAAATATAATTCTTTTCAGAAATCAAAAACAACTTATAAAAATTTATTGTTGTAAAAACGTGACACAATTTTCCAATCTTATACGCAATATCAAATTCATATTTTATCTTACTGCTGTTAGCTTGCTAACTTTCTCTTTGATTCTTGTTGAGTATAAAAAGTCACACCTCGCAAATTTTCAAAATAAATAAAAATGCATCGTATCAGGTGTTCAAAACCTTGATACAATGCGTTTTATATACTATAAGACTAGTTGTCTTTCCTTCTCAAATTGAGTTTTCCCTGGACTTTTCAACCTTACTTCTCTTCAAATCCTTCTGCGACTGCGTCCGCAAAGTTTTCTTCTACGATGCTTGCACAGTGGTCACAGATGACTGCGTGGTAGCTGCGTTCTGCTGTTGTTGGGTCGATTCGACGGCAACGGTCACATACTTCACCTGCAGCGCGTTCTACTGTGAAGGCTACATCTTCAAAGCTAACGGCAGTTTCTGGAGCTGGTCCTTCTGCGATAGTCAATTCAGACACGATCAAAAGTTGAGCCACATTGCTGTTTACTGCTTCGAGTAGAGTTTTCACCACTTCGTTTGGATAAACTGTCAAGTGTGCTTCAAGTGATTTACCGATTACTTTGGCATTACGAGCTTCTTCCAAGGCTTTTTGAGCTTGTCCACGGAAGTCCATGAAGGCAGCCCATGTATCCAAGATTTCTTCTTGATTAGCAAAAGTTTCTGCTTCTGGTAATTCTGACAATTGAACAAAATCTTCGGCTTCAAACTCTAGATATGACCAGATTTCTTCCGCAGTGTGAGGAAGGATTGGTGTCAAGAGTTTGGTGATTTTGACAAGAATGTCATAGAAGACAGTCTGCATTTGACGGCGTTCCAATGATTTGGCACCTTCGATGTAAACAACATCTTTGGCAAAATCAAGGTAAAAGGCTGACAAATCAACGTTGATAAAGTTCACCAAAGCCTTGTAGATTGTCAAGAATTCAAAGTTTGCGTAAGCATCACGAATGGTCTTGACAAGCTGGTTAAAGCGAATCGTCATGTACTTATCAACTGAGCGAAGTTCTTCGTAAGCTACTGAATCTTGAGCTGGGTTAAAGTCAGATGTATTGGCAATCAAGAAACGAAGGGTGTTACGAATCTTACGGTAAGTTTCAGAGACTTGGCTCAAGATATCCATAGAGATACGTACGTCATTGCTTGAGTCAACACTTGTTACCCAGAGACGCAAGATTTCCGCACCAAATTGTTTTTCAACATCGCTTGGAGCAATGGTATTTCCAAGAGATTTAGACATCTTCTCACCTTTACCATCAAGGGTAAAACCTTGTGACAAGATTTGTTTGTAAGGTGCTACGCCATGGTTGGCAACAGATGTGATAAGTGATGAGTTGAACCAACCACGGTATTGGTCAGAACCTTCAAGGTAAAGGTCAGCTGGATAAGTCAGATTTGGACGATTTACCAAAACACCATTCCATGATGAACCTGAGTCAAACCAAACGTCCATGATATCAGTTTCTTTTTTGAACTCGCCATTTGGTGAACCTGGATGAGTAAATCCTTCTGGCAAGAGGTCTTTGGCATCACGTTCCCACCAAATGCTTGAACCATGTACTTCAAAGAGTTGAGCCACATGTTCAATAGTCTCAGCTGTCATGATAGCTGTACCGTCTTCTGCATAGAAGATTGGAAGTGGAACACCCCAAGCACGTTGACGAGAGATAACCCAGTCACCACGGTCACGAATCATATTATATAGACGTACTTTACCCCATTCTGTATGGAATTTAACTTTATCAATAGCATCCAAGATTTCTTGGCGGAATTTTGAAACAGAGGCGAACCACTGTGGCACTGCACGCCAGATAATTGGTTTCTTGGTACGCCAGTCAAATGGGTATGAGTGAGAGATTTCTTCTTGAGCAAGAAGGAGGTTACCGAGTTTTTCGATAACAGTTGGAACTACCTTTTCATAGAATTGACCTTCAAACTCAGGACCAGCGTTCTTCATCATGATACCACGTTCGTCAACAGTCACTGCGACTTCAAGACCATTAGCAATACCAACATTGTAGTCGTCCTCACCAAAACCAGGGGCTGTATGGACAATACCAGTACCAGAGTCAGTTGTAACGTGGTCACCAAGGATAACCAACTCATCTACAGCTGTATCCCATGGGTGTTCTGTTACGATGTGGTTGAGTTCTTGACCACGGTAAGTTGCCAACACTTGAACATCAGCCCAGCCAAATTTCTCAGACAAGCTAGTCAATAATTCTGCAGCAACCACAAACTTGCGAACTTCACCAGCAGGTTGAACCAAGACGTAATCAATATCCGCTCCAACAGTCAAACCACGAGAAGCTGTGATAGTAAATGGAGTAGTTGTCCAAACAACGATATAAGTATCTGTATCTAGAACACCTTTGCCATCTTTTACCTTATTGGCATAATAAAGTGAAGTCGAAACCAAATCATGGTATTCAATTTCCGCTTCGGCAAGGGCTGACTCAGATGACCATGACCAGTAAACTGGTTTTGCACCACGGTAGATATAGCCTTTATTAGCCATCTCACCAAAGACACGGATTTGGGCTGCTTCATAGTCTGGAGTTAAAGTCACATATAAATTTTCCCAGTCACCTGACATCCCCAAGCGCTTGAAATCATCACGTTGTTTATAAACTTGAGAAAGAGCGTACTCACGACAAAGTTTCAAGTACTCAACCAAGTCCATTTCTTTGCGCTTAACACCTTGCTTTGCCAAAACTTGCTCGATTGGCAGACCATGAGTATCCCAACCCGGGATATAAGGTGAGTTGAAACCTGACATAGACTTAGAACGAATGATGATATCTTTTGAGATATGATTCATGGCATGTCCAACGTGGATATTTCCGTTTGCGTATGGAGGGCCATCATGCAAGACAAAATGCGGTTTCCCTTCATTTAGTTCTTGACGACGTTGGTAAAGTTTTGCATCTTCCCATTCCTTTTGCCAAACTGGCTCTTTGGTAGGAAGTCCTGCACGCATTGGGAAAGCTGTTTTCCCAAGGTTAAGGGTATCTTTGAGTTTCATGGTATCTCCTTTATAAATAATAACAAATTAAAAACCACGACTGTCAAAAAGGACGAAAATCGTGGTACCACCTTTATTCGGAAAAAGATTTAGTCTTTCTCCCTCTTTTCCCGTAACGTGGGGAACGTCAAATCTTACTAGCTTCAGACTTGAGTTTTTGAGAGGATAATCTTATCATTAGGGATTACAGGACTCACACCATCTCCTGCTCGCTGGAAATATAAGGATAATATATTGTTCTCAGATTATTTCTTATAAAATTGTAACGGATTCTTGCGGTGCATCAAATCCTGGTGCTGAATCAAACGTTTCTGTAGCTGGTGTTGGAGCCGAAGGATGTACTGGAGCTACTTCTGGTTCTTCATACATTGGACCAACTGGATGAGCTGTCTCTTCTTCAATTTGAGGACTCGATACAGGAGTTGGGTTTTCCACTTCCTGTTTAGCTTGAGCTTCAAATTCAGCCAATTCTTTATTGGCTGCCTCAATACGAGCCTGTAACTCTGTCATTTCTTCTGGAGAAAATTGACGTGTCATATCAATTGGTTCTTCTTCAATTGGAGATGGAATCGGTTCTCCAAGTACTTCGCTAACCACTTCTTTAAAGGCTTCATCACTGGTTTGAAGATAAGTAGCTGTTGGACGAAGAATATCTTCCCAGTCTGAAGATTCAACAATAGCCAACTGACTCTCAATTGTAGATTTGAGACGTTGGTGGAAGACACGACTCTTGTTCTTCAATTCTTCAGTTTCAACAGCAACTTTCTTAGCATTATCAGCAGCCTGACGAAGAATTTCATTTGCCTTGTATTTTGCTTCTTCCAATAATCGATGTGCATCCTGTTCAGCTTGATGAATAATATTATTTGAACGATCGTGTGCTGTTTGTTTCACTCTCTCAGCTGTATCTTGGGCAATTAATACAGACTGGCTCAACGAATCTTTCATCTCATCAAAGTAAGACAAACGCTCTTCCAAATTTTTAATATGTAAATCCTTATCATGATTAGAACGAACCAAATCTTCATAATCACGAACTACAATATCTAAAAATTCATCTACTTCTTCTGGATCAAAACCTCTAAAACGTGTGCTAAAGGTTTTATCTTTGATTTCTAACGATGTAATTGGCATATTTTTCCTCACTTACTTAATAATAACTGGACTGTTATTTTTTTCTTCTCTTTTTTAGTTTGTCCCTTATCTTGAAGCAACCTCAAACGCCCAATTTTTCTCACACTAATCAAGTCTCCAACTTGAACAGTATAATCTGATTTGTCTACCACATGATAATTTACTTGGACAAGTTTTTTTTCAATTAACTGGTTTGCTTGATTCCTAGATAGTTTCAAAACATTTGATAAAAGAACATCTAATCTAAAACTAGACACGCATAAATCCAGCTCTCTATACTGTTCTAGCTTATCTATTTTCTCGGTGAAAGGACGTTCCTCCAGCGAAACAGGTATACGGCCAATTTTCTTTAATCCATCTTGAAAGAGAAGAAGAAACTGCTGATTAATCATAATCTGCGCCCGTTCTTCATCTACTAGGATATCTCCAAAAAGTTTCCGTTCAATCCCCAATTGATTGATGACTGTCCCTAAAATCTTAGCATGCGTTAAGTGTTCAAATTTATTGGAATACACTATTTCCTGGAGAGATATTTCAAAATCTGAAAACTCTGGCTGGAAATAATCTGGGTATAATAAAACTCGAACATACTCACTTGAGACGAATTCCCCACTACTGCTACAAGCAAGACCATAGGTTTTGGCTAAAATTTTTAATAGCTTCTCCTGATGAGGATTGATAAAAGGAGTTAAAGAAGGAGCATAGCTATCTTCTACCTTCTTTATCCATTCCATTCCCTTATCAAGAAAGGGACGATCTTCTATAGAGAAATGCTGGTAAATCCCTTTATTCATCCTATCATCGCCAGAAAACGGACTAGGTTTTCTCCTAAAAATCGAACCAAAACAATCGCAACCCAAACAGATAAATCAAGACCTGCTATCTGTAAAGGCAGACGTTGCAAAGGAGCAAGCACTGGTTTTACCAATGCTACAATCCAACGACCCAAACTGGATTCGTAGGCGCCTGGAAACCAAGACATGACAGCAAAGGCCACCAAAATCAGGGAGTAAATATCCACTGCATTATAAATCATACGAATTAAAAAAATCATTATCGTACTCTATTTCGTCTCATATCAAAATCAAACTCACCCTGTTGATCTTCATCTGGTAAACGAATATCTTCTACATTCACAATAACATTCACTGGTGTTAACAGATACATAGTAGATGCTACCTTTTTCAGATTTCCAGCTAAAACATGGCAAGCTCCATCCAAATAGTCCAAACAACGACGGGCCTGTACCTCTGTCATATACTGAAAATCAATTAAAATACTTTCGTTTCCTGCCAATAAATCAACAATTTCTGTTGCATCTTCATATTTTCTAGGATAACGAACATCAATTGTTACTTTTTCAGTAGAATGCTGATTTTGCTTTGCTAACTCTTGTTGACGTGCATGCAGTCTAGTAATATTAGTTTCTTTTGTACTACTTGTGCTTGGTGTTTGATTCGTTGAGAGAGCCTTTTCCTGTGTAGAATTTACTGGAGTTAGAATAGGCTCATCTCGTTTTTCATTAGGGAGACTTAAATCCTCATCCTCCGTAAAATAATCTATAAATCTATCGAATCTATCTTTTAAAGACATGGTTCTCTCCTACTTAAAAAATGCTGTACCTATACGAACAAAGGTGGAACCGAATTGAATCGCTTCTTTATAATCACGACTCATTCCCATGCTTAAGTCGGTCATAGGCATACTTGGAATTTGTTTTTCTTGGATTTCTCTTTGCAAATCTTGGGTCGCCTTGAAAATTTCTTTCAACTGCTCACTGCTAGCCTCAAAAGGTGCCATCGTCATTAAACCAACATATTCAATCTTATCTAGTTTGGCTAACTCTGGCAAGACTTCCAATAATTCTTCTCTCGAAAAACCGTGTTTACTTTCTTCTTTAGAAATATTCACCTGAATGAAACACTTGATGACTCGGTCACTTCTTTTTTGAATTTCCTCTGCTAGCTTTACTGAATCCAAGGCATGAAAATAATCAACGTATTGAATGACATCTTTCACCTTACGTCTTTGCAAGGTACCAATCAAATGCCAGGTCACATCTCGATCTTTTAAAGCTTTATATTTCTCTAGAAACTTATCTACACGATTTTCACCGATATGATGAACCCCTAGTGGAAGCAAGGCTTCCGCTGTCGGTACATCTACATACTTGGTAACTGCAATGACAGAGACTGAGCCACTCTCGCGATGAGCACTCAGACTTGCTTCTGCGACTTCCCGAAAAACACGTTCTGTATTTTCTTTTACATTCATTTACTTAACGATTTTTGAAAAATGGAGGTGTATCCAACTCATCTTCATCTTGCGAATTTGGAATTTCAAAACGTTCTACCGGCGACACTACTGAATCAGTCGGACGAACAATTGTCTCGCGACGTAAATCCCAATCACCAAAAGCAGATCCTTGAGCTTGTTCCGAGCGACGTTGATTTTGTTTTGGCAATTCAGCCGTTTCTGCCATATCAAAATGACGATCAAAGCCATGTGAATGAGCTGGTTTTACTGTCTCACGGTAGTTAGTAGTCGGTCTAGCTTGTGGAGCAACAACCTTCTCTACGCGGTCTTGACGAACACCTGTTGCAACAACTGTTACACGAATTTCATCACGCATACTTTCATCAATTGAAGTACCGAGCCAAATGTTCACTCCTTGACCTGCTGCCTGGTTCACAATTTGTGAAGCCTCTTCAGCCTCAATCAAGGTTAAGTCAAGACCACCAGTTACGTTGACAATCACATCTTCTGCTCCATCAATTGTTGTTTCAAGAAGTGGAGAGTAAATTGCCTTACGTGCTGCTTCTACCACACGTTCTTCTCCACTACCGATACCAATCCCCATAAGAGCATTCCCTTTGTTTGCCATTACCGTTTTCACATCGGCAAAGTCAAGGTTAATCAATCCTGGATTAGTAATCAAATCGGTAATTCCTTGAACACCTTGACGAAGAACGTTATCTGCCTCGCTAAGAGCTTCAAGAAGTGGAGTTTTCTTATCAACAATTTCAAGCAAGTTGTTGTTTGAAATAATCAATAGAGTATCTACATGCTCACGAAGTTGGTTGATTCCTTCAACAGCAAATTGTCCACGCTTGCTTCCTTCAAAACCGAAAGGACGTGTCACAACACCAACTGTAAGAGCACCTAAATCTTTGGCGATACGAGCAATAACAGGAGCAGCTCCAGTCCCAGAGCCTCCTCCCATACCAGCAGTGATGAAGACCATATCTGCGCCACTGATAGCTTCCGTCAGTGTTTCTTCGCTTTCTTCAGCAGCCTTACGACCAACCTCAGGTTGACCTCCTGCACCCAAACCACGAGTCAATTTAGGCCCCAACTGAATAACAGTCTCAGCTTTTGTACTACTCAATGCTTGTACATCTGTGTTTGCTGCAATAAATTCTACGCCTGTAACACCTTCGTCGACCATACGGTTGATGGCATTGCCACCACCTCCACCGACACCAATTACTTTAATCACTGCACCTTGAGCAGCAGCTGTATCAAATGAAAATGTCATAATTTATTTTTCCTCTTTATTCGTCAAACATGCTTCCGATCAAGCCACGGAAACGATCTGCTAATTTCGGTTTATTTTGTGAAGCTTGTTGGAAATCCGCCATTGGTTCTGTAGGCGCCACCGGCTCTACTTCTGGGGTAGGGGCTGGTTGAACAGGCGTTGATTGTACAAACTGAGCTGTTTTCTGAATCATTCCCCCAAAACTAAGCGGTTGTTGGAATAATCCTTCATCACCCTTGACTGCTCGTTGAGCCAAGAGATGCACTTCTGTCAATTGTCCCGCGAATTCTGATAGACTAATCACATGCGCAAAGGCTGGATTACGAATTCCAACTTGGTTTGGAACATAGAGTTTCACACGAACACCAAAAACTTCTTGAGCAAGCTCCACAATACCCGGTAAAATAGCCGTTCCACCAATCAAAACAATGCCACCAGGAAGATCCAATAAATGTCTTCTGTCTAAGTCTTGTTTGATTTGTTCAAAAATATGCTTAATTCGTGCAGAAATAATCTCTGACAAGTAATTTTCTGTTACTTCAACAGGTTCTACTTCCCCGATCACTTCGACTTGGAATGTTTCTTTACTTGCGAGAGGAGGATAAGCCTCTCCATAGTTTAATTTCAAACCTTCGGCTAGTTTCTGTGATGTCTTCAAGACTTTAGAGATATCCTTAGTTACATAATCTCCGCCTTCTTGGAGAATATTGGTAAACTGGAGTTCTTGGTTACGGATTGTAGCAACAGTCGTCTGGCCTGCCCCCATATCAATCACTGTAGCACCAAATTCACGTTCACCTTCGTTCAAAACTGATTGAACCATTGCTAGTGGTGAAATAATAATATTTTCGACCTGAACACCTGCACGTTCAACTGTCTTACGTAGGTTATGTAAAATAGTGCGAGGACCTGTATAAAGTAAGCCACGCATTTCAAGGCGAACCCCCATCATACCACGTGGATCACGAATCCCTTGAAAACCATCCACAATAAATTCTTCAGGAATAAAGGTAATGACTTCACGATCAGGTGTCATACTCTTTGTCAAAGCTGATTTTACAACATTTTCGACATCTTGATCCATAATTTCCTTGGTATCAGATGTTACTGGAATCATTCCTTGAGTTGGTTCTACCTGTAAGAGATTAGCTGGTAAACCAACATTCACTGATTTAATTGAGATGCCTGCTTTTTCTTCTGCTTGGGAAATTGCTGATTTGATAGCAGTTGCTGCTGCATCAATATCAACAATAATTCCATCCTTTACACCTTTACTTTTGGCATTACTCACGCCAATTACATTTAATTCACCATTTCTCTGCTCAGCTACAAGCACCTTGACAGAGCTTGTTCCAATATCTAGACCTGTAAAAAAGCCTTCTCTAGCCATTACATCGCATCCTCTCTATCTTCCAAGTTTCTAACTTCGTAATATTCAATAGCTAAACGTAGGCATAGCTATTCACAGAATATTATAACACAAAAAATCTCATCGTGCTCAGTTTTTTCCTAAATTTACCAGCCAATTTTTTAGTTTTTCTGTTCAGAAATTCATTCACTGTAAACTTTGTCAACAATCTGTCTATTGTACAAAAAAGAAAGCTCATTTCTAAGCTTTCTTTGCAATCATTTTTTCTGCTTCTTGTTCTAAAAATAGTTCCAAAATTTTCTTTGTCAACGTAATCGCCGCTGACAAGGCCAGAGAAACGATTAAATAATTAGCTACTAAGCCGTGGTCTCCAACCAATGGCGGTTTGGTCAAGAATCCGTAATCTCCACCTGTTACCAAATTGACCACAAAAATTAAGGCATTTAATGCAAAGGTCATGAGAAAAATTCTTTTCACATCTAGCATTCTCGCATCGTACTGTCTCAAGAGATAAACCAGTGAGTTCCCCAAGAGAGCTAAGTGGCCAAAGATAAAGGACAAAATGGCAATATGTGGGAAAGGATAGGGATCTGGCACTGGATAAACAAAGGCAGCTAATGTCCCAAATGTTCCTAGTAATGCAAAATACTGCCTATATTTAGACTGACCAGGAAGCAAGAGCACCACAAACATAGCCATACGGCAATGATAAAAGGGTAAACTTTCTGACAGTGGCATATGATTGACCCCATACCAACCATAAAGAAGGATTAACTGAACGGCCTGCAAGATTTGGAAAAATCGTTGGTAAACCTTCTTTTCACGATAACGATAGGCTGTATAAAAGGTCAAGGCTAATAGTGTAAATATACTCACGTACCAAAAAAGGTCAAATTTGGGTGGTTCTGTTGCTTGGGTCGTAAAGAAAATATCCCATAAATTCATCTAGTCTTCCTCATGATTCAAAATTTTCCTGCATATTATTATACCATGCTATTTGTCAAAAATGGATTTAAAAATACGTAAATGTTTGACAAAATTACTTGCCTTCAGTTTCTAAACTTTCTACCAACTTGGCTAGATTCATAGAGTTAGAGCCTTTTAGCAAGATTTGATCATTGGCACTGAGGCTTTCCTTAACCTGCTTGACTAGGTCTTCAAATTGGTCTTGGTCTTCTGTTTTCTTGAAGTAGTAAACGTGGCCAATTGGGAACATTTGACTAGCCAATTGGGCTAATTCAGCAATATCTTCTCCATAGAAAATCACGGTATCAAGCACATCTGGCGAGAGGCTCAAAATCATCTGGTTATGGAGTTGAATAGACTGGTCACCAAGTTCCTTCATGTCCGCCAAGACAGCGATTTTCTTGCCACCTTCGTTGGCTGGAATGGCAGAGAAAGTCTCTAAAATCAGCTTCATAGCAGTTGGATTGGCATTGTAAACATCTGATAAGATATCTGCTCCATTGGCTGCTTTCTTCCATTCGGTACGGTTACGCGTCAATTCAAGGTTTTGGAAAGCCTTATGAATTTGCTCCTCTGAAACCCCTTCTTGTAGGGCAACATAAGACGCAATCATGGCATTAGTGGCATTGTACTTACCAGTCACTGGCAAATCGAGGGCTTGTTCCAAGAAATTAGCCTTAAAGGTCAGACTGTCCTTGCGCTCAATCAAGTCTGTGATTTCCAGCTCTGCTCCTTGCCCAAAACGAACCATCTTTTTATCAGCTGGCAAGTAGTCCTCTACAATAGAGTCAGCCGGTGCCAAAAGCAAAGAACCTGATGCCATACCATCTGCAATTTGCATTTTTCCTTTAGCAATTTCAGAACGATCTTTGAAAAAGGCCAAATGAGCCTCTCCAACCAAGGTCACGATGGCTGTTTTTGGATGAGCCAATTCAGACAAGAGATGAATATCTCCCAAGTGATCCTGTCCCATCTCCAAAACCAACTTTTCTGTCCCTTCAGGCATATGGAGAACTGTGTAGGGAAGGCCAATCTCGTTATTATAGTTGCCTTGTGTTTTGTAGGCTTTGTAGGTTGTTGATAGCAAGTGAGCTAACATATCCTTGGTCGTTGTCTTACCATTTGAACCTGTGACCGCAAAGACATCAACAGCTGTTTTTTCAAGATAATAGGCAGCTAGGGATTGAAAGGCAGTCAAAACATCATCTACTAAAATATAAGGATGATTTGCAATCTCTTTCTCAGACAAGGTTACTGCTGCACCATTTTCAAAGGCTGTTTCGATAAAGCCATGACCATCACGCGCACCTTTGAGGGGCACAAATAAATCCCCTGCCCCAATCAAACGACTATCAAACTCAGCCTTTTCTAACTGGATGTCCTCAAAGATGCTGACATCATTTTTGGCTCCTACAACTTGGGCCACTTCATGAATTGTTAATTTCATTTCTACTCCTTTAAAAAGGGTTGAAGTCCCAGAACTCTAATCACCTGGCAGTGATAGTTCTGGCTTCTACCCTCTCTTTCATTTTTATAGCAAATGCGCTTCGCGCTTGTCAAAACTTTCCTTGGCAAGGTCAACCAATCGCTCGATTAGGTCTGGGTAGCTGATTCCCATATTGTCCCAAAGTAGTGGGTACATAGACCACTGGGTGAAACCTGGCATGGTATTAAGCTCGTTTAGGAATATCTCTCCCTTATCTGTATAGAAGAAATCGCAACGAGAGAGACCGAGGCCACCAATGGCACGGAAGGCTGTTTCCGCATTTCGACGCATGACAGCTACCACATCATCACTGATTTTAGCTGGGATATCCATGGTAATCTTGTTGTCAATATACTTGGCATCGTAGTCGTAGAAGGCAACATCCTTGACTACTTCTCCTGGTAGGGTGCTTTTGACATCGTAGTTGCCCAGTAGACCAACCTCGATTTCACGAGCATTCACTCCTTGCTCAACCAAGACACGGCTGTCATATTGGAAGGCAAGTTCCAAAGCTTGGCGGAGTTCTTCTTGATTTTCAGATTTAGAAATACCGACACTAGAACCCATGTTTGACGGCTTAGTGAAGACTGGATAAGTCAATTTTTCTTCCACTTCAGCGATTTTAGCAGTCACATCATCGCCTTCAACGATGGCCACATAAGGAACTTGGGCAATGCCAGCAGATTCCAACACACGCTTAGTAGTGATTTTATCCATGGCAAGGCTTGATGACAAGATGTTGCAACCAACGTAGGGCATTTTCAAAACTTCTAAGAATCCTTGAACAGAGCCATCTTCTCCCATCGGACCGTGAAGGACTGGAAAGACAACTGCCCCTTCTTCGTAGATGGCACTTGGTGCAACTTGCTTATCCCAATCAATGGTCGCATTAGTCATGAGACGGTCTTCTTGCCCCGGAATCTGGCTAAATTCCTGCGTTTTGATAAAGTCACCTGACTGGCTGATGAAGAAAGTCTTGACTGTGAAACGATCGTAGTTAACCGCACGCATGATACTTTCCGCTGAAAGGACAGAGACTTCGCGTTCCGCACTCCGTCCACCATATAAAAGAATAATCGTTTGTTTCATATTACTTGTCCTAATTCTACTAGAATACTCGCTCTTTAGTATATCATATTTGCTTCTTTTTTGAAACTTGAACCTGCTCCTACTCATCACACTATACAAAAAGAGGCCGATATGAACGATTTTCAGCCTCCTTGATTTTTTTATAAATGAATGGAGTTCGTAAATTTGTCTACACTTACAACTCTGTTCGATTTTCAATGGCTCGTAAGAGTGTAACTTCATCCGCATACTCGATATCTGCTCCCACAGCGAGGCCTCGTGCCAGGCGCGTAACCTTGATCCCAGCTGGCTTGAGCAAACGTGAAAGATACATGGAAGTCGCTTCCCCATCTGCTGTGGCATTAGTTGCTACGATTACTTCTGAAACCTCACTATCCATCAGACGAGTCATGAGGCTCTTGAGATTGATATCATCTGGACTAATGCCATTCATGGGAGAAATGAGACCATGCAGGACATGGTAAAGTCCGTGGTATTCCTGAATATTTTCCATGGCAGCGACATCGCGGCTATCCTCCAGGACCAGAATCGTAGACTGATCACGGCTAGGATCGGTACAGATAGAGCACGGGTCTTCATCTGTTAATCGTCCACAAATAGAGCAATAGGTCAATTCTCGCTTGGCTGCAAGAAGATTTTTTGCAAATTCATTGACGTCGTCATCCGGCATTCCAATAGTATAAAAGGCCAGTCGAGTTGCTGTCTTAATCCCAATACCAGGAAGTTTGGAATAACTGTCAATCAACTTAGCAATAGGTGTTGGATAAAGCATGGCTTCCTTTCTAATTCATTGGATGGTGTTGGTTATATAAATTGATAATGTCGCGAGCAATTGCTGGCCCAACATTTTTGGTTAAATTGGTATTATGAGGAAAGACTACTGCAACTGCAATTTGAGGATTTTCTGTTGGAGCATAGGCCACGGCATTGGTATTATTAGCTTCTTGACCACCAGCTACATAGCTTTCACCTGTACCGGTCTTACCACTGATAGAAACAGTGGCGCCATCTGAAAACGCCCGTCCTGTCGTAAGGGGACTAGTTCCATGCGATACTTGGTAAAATCCTTGGTGCAAGATTGCCATATCTGATTCAGAAATATTGACCTTGTTGATTTCCTTGGTATCTATTGCTTGGATTAATTCCCCAAGGCCACCCTTATCATTGTTGTCGTATATTCCCTCGACAATATGTGGAGCTAGACGAACACCATTGTTAGCAATAGTTGCAACGTACTGGGCTAATTGCATCGGTGTGTAGTTATCAAACTGGCCAAAAGCATTAGTAATGAAATTGGCAAAGTTATACTCTTTGGGAACCAATCCAGTAGATTCATCTGGTAGGTCAATCCCAGTCGCAGAACCCAAACCATATTCACCAAAGGTTGAACGCAATTTCCCCATAGCAGACTCTAGATTGCTGGTGCCGACAAACATATTGGGTTGATAGGTCTGGCCCATGATTCCAAGAGCGGTTTGAACCACGTAAGCATTGGATGAATACTCCAAGGCTTCCACAGCTGTAATAGGAAAAGATCCATATGCCAATTTATACCAAGAATAAATTGGAGCTGAACCTTGGAAAACAATAGGCTGATCTGTTAAGGTTTGGTTTCCTGATAAAACACCATTTTCCCAACCTGAGCTGATGGTAGCGGCCTTAACAACCGAACCTGGGACAAAGACATTGGTTACCGTTCCCAAGGAATCAGGCGTCAACTCTCCCGTTTTCAGGTCATGTTTGAGTCCTGACATAGACAAAACAGCACCTGTTTTGGGGTTAAGGGCGACTGCATACACACCCTCAGAATACTTGGCTCCACCATTTCCTAGCTCGGAATTGAAATAACTTTTCAGCAAAGCATCCACGCTATCTTGGAAGGCCAAATCAATGGTCAGTTTGATATTGTTTCCCTTACTACCTTCCTCAATTGTGTCCACGCTTTCCATATTGCCATATTTATCCAGATGGATTTCTTTTACCGAGCGTTTTCCTTGTAAGGTCTCTTCATATTGCTTTTCCAAATAGGAGGTTCCAACACGGTCATTTAGAGAATAGCCTTTTTTAAGATAGGATTCTGCTTCTTCCGCTGGGAGACCAGCTTTTTCACTGGATACACTCCCTACTATAGAAGAAAGGGAAGTTTCCAAAATCTTTCGATCCCAAGAAGTAGAAATACTAATGCCAGGCATCTCCTTTGAAATAGAGGCAATAACAGCCACCTGAGAATCATTTAGAGGATCTGTCGCAATGGTTCCTGTCGCAAAGTTTCCAACAGCATTTAACTGACTAAAAAGATAGATTTCTTTCTTTTCATCCTCTGTATAGTTTAGTTGACTTGTTGGGACACTATCGACCGCATTGTTATACAGTTCTGATTCGGATAGGCGATTGCCATCTGAATCCAATCGTTTCTCACTCGGGAGAGCTTCCACTGTTTTTTTATAGATTTCAGGATCAGCCAAATAGTAATCAGCCAGCTGGCGTTCTGTCAAATTTGGCGAGCTAATACTCACATAAGTCAGTAACTTTTTAGCTATTTCTTTTAAGTCTGTAGCCGTCATTTTATTGCTACGCGTAAAGGAAACAACCTGCTTTAACGTATTTTCTACCAAAGGTTTTCCACTAGCATCATAGATTTCCCCACGAGCAGAACTGGTTGTGACCTTGGTCTGACTAGCTGAGGCTAGCTTTTTTTCGTAAAAATCCTTGTTCAAAACCTGCATATACAACAAACGACCAATAATGGTCATAAAGAGTAAAATGACGATTGAAAACAATAAATTAAGCCGAATCGGAATCGAATGGCTGTTAAATTTTCTCATACAAATCAGTCTCATTTCTAACTTAAAATCTTACTCTTAATTGTACCACAATTTGAGCAGAAAATTATGGAAAAGAAAGAAGCTTTTTTTCGTTTTTACAGTAAGATACGTTTTTATTTATCCATCCCTATATTATATGTTATAATGAATGTAAAAGTTCAATAATCTAGTCTTTTTCCAACACGACTCATTTAAAGGAGCCTTCCCTATGGACAAACCAGATATCGCAACTATCATTGATTCACATTTTGAAGAAATGACAGACCTAGAGCAAGAAATCGCTCGCTATTTTTTGCAAGCTGAAACGATTACAGATGATTTATCTTCTCAACAAGTCACCCAAAAATTACATATTTCTCAAGCTGCTCTGACCCGCTTTGCTAAAAAGTGTGGCTTTACTGGCTACCGAGAATTTATTTTCCAATACCAACATCAGGCAGAAAATCAAGCCAACCAAGTCTCCAAGCACAGTCCACTGACCAAACGAGTCCTCAGAAGTTATAGCAATATGAGGGAACAAACACAAGACTTGATTGACGAAGTCCAACTAGAGCGAATTGCCCAATTAATCGAAGATGCTGAGCGTGTCTACTTCTTCGGAACAGGGAGTTCTGGCCTTGTCGCTCGTGAAATGAAATTGCGCTTCATGCGTCTGGGTGTGGTCTGCGAGGCCTTGACCGATCAAGACGGCTTTGCCTGGACAACCAGTATTATGGACGAAAATTGTCTCGTACTTGGTTTCTCACTTTCTGGCACAACACCTTCTATTTTAGATAGTCTATTAGATGCCAAGGAGATGGGGGCGAAGACTGTACTCTTTTCAAGTGTTCCCAATAAAGATAGCCAGGCCTATACAGAGACCGTTCTCGTTGCTAGCCACAGCCAACCTTCCTACATCCAACGAATATCCGCTCAACTTCCTATGCTCTTCTTTATTGATTTGATTTATGCCTACTTTTTGGAAATCAATCGCGAAAGCAAGGAAAAAATCTTTAATAGCTACTGGGAAAATAAAAAACTCAACGGCTATCGTAGACAAAAACGTGTCAGAAAATCCTAGTTTGGCTGAGCCAAACTAGGATTTTTATTCATCACCAAACATACCTCTTCTAGATTATGAATTAGTCATATCTTGACTTAGTCTTGAATAATTTCATGTAATCACTTTTTGAAGGGAGTAAATAAGCAAGTCTGACGGTATCCTCAACAATTGTATACAATACGATGTAATCCTTACTCAAGGTCAATCCTCGCGTTTGGTAGCGAGGGTCTAATTTCTTACCAAATTTTTCATCGGCATCAAATCCAGCTTGGGGGAAAATTTCTAGACGATTAATATCTTTTCTGATACTCGCCACTTTTCGTCTCGCAGCCTCTACAGAACCGATTTCCTCTGCTATATACTGATATATTTTATCCAAACTATCAATCACTCTAGGAGAATACAAAATCCTATACTTTTTATAATCCATAGCGTGTCACAACATCCTCATCTGTCAAGTAATTTCCAGCCTCAATCTTAGCATAACTTTCTTGAACTTCTGCTTGTAATTGTCTAAACAAATACTCCTTCTCTAATTCCTCTTCACTCAGTAAATCTACTTCATTTGTTACGGCAACATTCTTTAAAAATAATCTGAGTGCCGATGAAAGAGAGAGATTTTGTTCTTTTAACACTTCCATGGCATCATTTACCAATTCTCTATTAGCTTGGAAGGTCACAATTTTATTTGAATTCGCTATAGCCATTTTATATAACTCCTTTATATATTTTATTTATTATCTCACAATTATAAAGAAAGTCAAGGGAGCTTAATTAGAAAATCCTAGTTTGGCTGAGCCAAACTAGGATTGTTTTGTTTTAAAATGATAATAAGCGCCCAACATACCTGCTGTATTTTGGTGATGGGCAAATTCTAATCGTGTTTTTTCAGCTAGGCTTGGCACCAAGGATTCCTTCAAGGCTGTACGGATCTTGGGTTTGAGGATTGCCTCTTGTCCCATGATACCGCCACCGAGAATGACTACTTCTGGATTAGCAACGTAGCAAATATTTGCCAGACCTTTCCCAAGGTAATCTACCATCCGGTCAATGCCTTCCATGCAAATTTTGTTTCCTTCAGTGGCTTCCTTAAAGATACGTCTGCCATTCCACTGATCAACTGGATCTCCATGACCTGCTGCTACATACTCCACCAAGGCTGTCGTAGAGGCCAAATCTTGGAAATCTCCATCCTGCATATGCATATAACCGACTTCGCAGGCTGAATTGCTAAAACCATGGAAGACTTTCCCATCCATAATCAAGCAACCACCGATACCGGTTCCAATAGTCAAGCAAAGAGTGACACTCGCTCCTTTACCTGAACCAGATACTGCCTCAGCCAGACCTGCACAGTTGACATCATTTTCAATCTCACAAGGAATAGCAAAGCTAGTCTCGATTTCCTTCTTGAACTTGGTTCCTGCATAATTTGGAATCTGAGGTCCAGCATAGAAAATCTCACCCTTATCAGGGTCCACCATTCCTGCAGAAGAAATGGCAACACCTGCTACTGGGCCTTTTTCTAAATAGCTGGCTACGATATCTTTGGTCTTTTGTAAGATATGAGGTCCACCCTTATGCGCCTCTGTTGGCATTTCATGCGATTCAACAAGTTGTCCTTCTTGGTCAATCAAACCATATTTGATGTTGGTTCCACCGATATCAATTGCAACATAGTGTGTCATAAATACCTCCTTATGGATTATAGGAAGCGCTCCTTGGTTTCACGAATCAAGGCTGCAGCTGCTTCTACAACTGGACGATCTTCTTCAGTCACTGGTGTCAATGGTGAACGAACAGAACCAATGTTCAGTCCTTCATTGATCTTCAAGACTTCTTTAATGACACCATACATATTTCCATGTGCAGAAGTGAGTTTACCAATGATAGCGTTGATAGCGTACTGCAATTCACGCGCTGTTTCCAAGTCTTTGTCAGCAATCAACTGATTGAGTTTCAAAAAGAGTTCTGGCATAGCACCATAAGTACCACCGATACCTGCTTTTGCACCCATGAGACGACCACCTAGGAACTGTTCATCTGGACCATTAAAGACGATGTGGTCTTCTCCCCCAAGGCTCACAAAGGTTTGGATATCTTGAACTGGCATAGAAGAGTTCTTAACACCGATAACACGTGGATTCTTCAACATTTCTGTGTAAAGGCTTGGAGTCAAAGCAACTCCTGCTAATTGAGGAATGTTATAAATCACGTAGTCTGTGTTTGGTGCTGCAGAACTGATATCGTTCCAGTATTTAGCAACTGAATACTCAGGCAAGCGGAAGTAAATAGGTGGAATCGTTGCAATAGCGTCTACACCCAAGCTTTCTGCATGGCGAGCAAGTTCCATACTGTCTTTAGTATTGTTGCAAGCAACGTGAGCAATGATGGTCAATTTACCTTTGGCAACTGCCATGACTTCTTCCAAGATTAACTTGCGGTCTTCAACGCTTTGGTAGATACATTCACCAGAAGAACCATTGACATAAAGACCTTGAACACCTTTATCAATGAAGTATTGCACCAAGGCACGTGTGCGCTCTGGACTTACTTCTCCTTGATCATCATAACATGCGTAGAAGGCTGGAATGACACCTTCATATTTTTTTAAATCTGACATAGATTTTCTCCTAAGATTTATTTTTTTCTGCTAACAGCAGGATTTATTCTTTACGTGTTTAGTATACACCTTGTGAAAAACGCTTTCAATATCTTGTGTACACTTAGATTTTAGTTTCGATATGATTTTTGAAATGTTTATGGCTTGAAAGTAGTTTCATAGACAAGCCATCCTATTGGTATTTTGCGAAAATTTTCTCCATCAATCCAGTCTGGATAAAAACTAATAAGCCAAATCCAAAAAGCAGGAAGGCTGAGCCACCTAAAAGTAAACTGAAGGCGGACAGATAAAGAACCATCACAATGAGAAAGAGAATAGCTAACATGAGGAAGAACCAAGGAAAGTTAAAACTTGCCAAGATAAGTCCTTTTTGTAACACTTCTTTCCAAGTCAAATCATAGCGTGCGGCGATGGGATAGCTAGCCAACATCACGATAGTGAGGAAGATAAGAACGCCTAGACAAATAGCTTTTACCATTTGGAAAGGCATAGCTGTCTGACCCCAGAAGAGATAGAGATCTGAAAGAGCAAGAAATACAATTCCTAACTCCAACAACCCCAACTGAAAACCTAGTTTCAGATTTTGCCTAAAAACTCTTAGATAGATTTTAAAGACAGGCACACGTCTGCTCTTCTTAATCTCAAACATAGTCTCGTAGAGACTAATTTTGGCCACTCCAATCGTCACGATGGGCAAACAAGAGACAACAAAAAGAAGATTGGCTGTCACGATATCCAAGACTTTCTCACTAAAACGCATGAGAAAGTTATCTGTATCAAATGCTGCCTTGATAAGGCTTACTCCTTTTTGTGCCATGTTTGCTCCTCCTGATTTTTTAATCAATCAAAATTTTAAAGAGATATTTGCGAACCTTATCTTCCATACCTGCATAGCCATTTGGCTGGTGTGGTTCTCCTGGAAAGAAAATCGCAAAATTGTGATAACCCAACAAAAGTGGGTAGTTTTCGTGACAATGAACAAAGCCAATGTCACTCGCTTCGTCGAATGCTACTGCTTCATCTTTGATACGTGAACCGTAACTCGAATATTCATGTCCTTCTACCAGCAAATGCAAATCTGCATAGTTTTTATGATGCTCAAATTGATCATTTTCAGCTTGATTGAGGACATTTTCCTGAACAACTAGAAAGACCTTGTCCCCGTCAATCTCATACTTACCTAATTCGAAAGAATCCTTACGGTGCTGGTAGAGATAGTCGATAGCCTTGTCTAGATTGGGATGAATTCCTTTGTAAAAGGTAATGTTTTTCAAATCGTCAAAAATCATACTCTTTCCTTCGTTTCTGATAGTTAACTAAAATCATTCTTAAGTTAATAAGTGTCTGACAAAACTTCATAAAGTAACTGCATACCCTCCATTTTGTAGACACTTATAACCTCTATATTCTCTAAATCTATAAAATATATTTCTGTATCTTGATAGATTGATTTTCCTATACTCAATGAAAATTGAAGACCAAACTAGGAAGCTAACCGCAGGCAATACTTAAGTATGGCAAGGTGACGCTGACGTAGTTTGAATTCGATTTTCGCAGAGTATTATCCTTTAACCGCTCCCATAGTAATACCCTGTGTGAAGGATTTTTGGAAGACTAGGAAGACTGTTACGATTGGTACAGCTGCAAGAGCGGCACCTGCCATGATCAGACCATAGTTGGTTGCCATTTCAGCCTGCATGGTCGCAACCCCAAGTGAGATGGTCAAGTTTTGACGTGAAGTCAACATTACCAATTGCATGAAGTAGTCGTTCCAAGTGTTGATGAAGGTGAAGATTGCAAGGGCTGCAAATCCTGGTTTCACAATTGGGAAGGCTACGCTCCAGAAAGTGCGAATCTCACCACAGCCATCAATTTTAGCTGATTCAAGCAATTCTGTTGGGATGTTTTCGCTGAATTGTTTCATGAGGAAGACACCAAACGGCCATCCAATCAAAGGCAAGATAACTGCCCAAAGAGTGTCATGGATTCCCATGAAGTTGACGATACGTACCAATGGCACAAGGACAACTTGTTTTGGAAGAGCCATAGCAGCGATGAAGATGGCAAATAGGATACGTTGACCATAGAAACGTTTTTTAGCCAATACATAACCTGCTAGAGAAGAGGTTGCACAGACTAGGAACATGGTTACCAATGAGATAAATACTGAGTTCCACATCCATTGCATAGCAGGGTTTTGCACCATGAGTTGTTGGAAGTTTTCCATGGTTGGCATTTTAGGGAACCATTGTGGTGGAATTACGATTGTGTCTGGCTGAGATTTAAAGGCACCTGTCAAGATCCAGTAGAATGGAAAGATGAACAGCACAGTCAACAAGAGCAAGATAATAGTTGAAATAACAGTGAAAGCTGTTAAGGGTTTCTTTTGTGTAGATTGCATAGCTGTCTCCTTTCGTTAGTATTCTACATCGTTTCCAAGCACTTTAAATTGAACAAAGCTGACGATAGCAATCATAACCGCTAGGAATACACCGATTGTGTTGGCATATCCATACTCTGTCAATTGGAAGGCTTTTTCGTAAAGGTAGTACATAAGTGTACTTGTTGAGTAGTTTGGACCACCTGAAGTCAAAAGCTGAATCAAGGCGAAACACTGGAATGAGTTGATTGTTGTAATGATTGCAATATAAAGGGTTGTTGGAAGAAGGCTTGGCCATTTAATCTTCCAGAAAACTTGAAACTCAGTTGCACCGTCAACACGCGCCGCTTCAACCAGTGAATTGTCAATATTCCCCATAGCAGCGATATAAAGGATAATCGGCTGACCAACTGAAGTTGTCAAAAGGATAATCATAATCGCCATCAAAGCCCAGTGTTTGTCTCCTAGCCAAGAAATGTTCTGGCTGATGATATGACTTGACTTGAGGACAAAATTTAGAATCCCTGATAGTGGGTCATAGATCCATTTCCATACAACTGTTACGGCAACGCTACCTGTTACAACAGGAAGGAAGAAGACGAAACGGTAGAAAGATCTGGCAATAGCATTTTGGTGATAGGTTTGTGATGCTACAAAGAGCGAGAATAGAACAACAACTGGCACAGATCCAATAACCAGGATAACCGTGTTGATCAAAGACTTCATAAAGACAGGGTCTTTAAACATACGGATATAGTTGTTTAAGCCTACAAACTCAAAGTTTGTCATAGAGTAATTAAAGAAACTTGTAATGAATCCCATTACCATAGGAGCCAATACAAAGATGACAAAGAAGAACAACACTGGTGCTAGGAAAGCATAGGAAATCACTGTTTCCCGCATACGAATTTTATTGACTTTCACAGTCGGCACCTCTCTTTCAAATAGAATAATTTTTTGACTTTCTTGAACTGTTTTAAAATCAAAATGAAATTTTTTAAGATTCGCTTATGTAAGAACTTCATTTTAATTTCGTGACAGTTCCTTACATTTCAAACAAAAGCCTCCCTTTTCTTACATAGACTATGCACAGGGAAAAGGGAGGAATCAATCTGATTTAGTGCTTATTGTTTTGTAGCTTTTTTAATTGTTTCGTTAGCTTTTTCAGTGAAGGCTTTCAAAGCGTCCGCTGGTTTTTCGTCACCATTTGATACAGATTGCAACATTGGGAACCAAAGTGTTCTCATTTCAGCAAAACCATTGATAGTGTTGTAATATGGTGAGTAGTATTTAGTCCAACCACTGATTGTTTCCATACGTTTGTCTTCATAAAGTTTGCCAAATGAAGTACGAACTGGGAAGGCACCTGTACGAACAACGTCTTTTGGACCCCATTCTTTATCATCCGCCATAAATTGGATGAATTTCTTAGATGCTGCAACTTTCTTGTCATCTTTGTTGTTGAATACTGCAAATCCGTTTACAAGGTATTCAAGAGATGGTTTGCCTGAATCTGATGGGAATGGTACTTCTACCACTTCTACTTTACTTGCTTCCAAGAGTTTAGCTTGGATACCGTTTTGAGCTGGTGCCCAAAGGATTGTGTAAGATGTTTGACCGTTGGCAAAGTTTTGGATATCTGCTCCACCGTCAAATTGTGAACCGTTGTTCAACAAACCGTCTTTAATCCAGCCAGCTGCTTTTTCAAGACCTTTGACGAATTTAGGATCATCAGTTGTATATTTTGTTACATCTTTATCTGTTACAGAAGCTCCATAAAGGTTAGAGATGAAGGCTCGTGTTCCTTGGTCTCCCCCTTGACCAGAACTGAACAATGAACCTGGTGTGTAACCTTTGTCTTTAAGCGCTTTCAAAACTTTTTCAAAATCATCAGTAGTCCAACCTTCTTTTACAAGGTTTGCAACTCCAGCTTCTTCCAACATTTTCTTGTTCATAGCCATGTAGAATGGTGCTGAACTAATTGGATACATGTAGGCTTTATCTCCAGCCTTACTTGCTTGTACGATATTTTCATTGTTGACATCTTTGACAAATTCATCTGTGAAAATATCATTCAATTCAGCTAATTTACCATTTTTACCGTATTGGATGATACGTCCTGGTGCGTCAAAAAGTACGTCTGGAGCTGTTCCTGCTTCGATAGCTGTTGTGATTTTTTCAGGACCTGACTTGAAGTCGATGGTTTCCAATTTCACTTTTACATCTGGATTTGCTTTTTCAAAAGCTTCGATGATTGATTTTTCATATGTTCCAACGCCGTCACCAGTTTTTTCTTGAGTGAAGACTGGGAATGCCCACCAAGTGATTTCTGTTTTTCCGCTATCGCTACCAGATTTTCCAGCATCTTTACTTCCACCAGAATTACCACATGCAGCAAGGCCAAGAATCGCAGCACCCGCAAGTACTGTACAAGCTAGTTTTCTAAATTTCATTTGTATTCTCCTAATTGATAAGCGTATCCATATTGGATAATGAGTTCTTGCATTTGTATACGTTTTCATTTCATCCTACGCATCCACCACTCTCCTCTGTTTTAAGATTGTGTTATTTAAGACCAGCAACGAAGCGTTCTGTAATCTCTTTTGGTCTAGTAATAGCGCCACCAACAACGATACCTCGCACTCCGTATCCCAGGATTTGTTTGGCTTGTTCTGGTGTATGAATTTTCCCTTCGGCAATGACATCTACACCAGCATCACAAAGTTTTTTGATCAATTCAAAATCGGGACCATCCACTTTAGGACTGTAAGATGTGTATCCTGATAAGGTTGTTCCGACAAAGTCAATTCCTGCTTCAACAGCCGCCAATCCTTCTTCAAAAGTACTTGTGTCAGCCATCAAGAGCTGGTTAGGATATTTCTCCTTAACCTGACGAATGAACTCCTGAATCTCTAAACCATCATAGCGTTCGCGTTTAGTACAGTCTAGAGCAATCACTTCAATATCTAGTTCTGCTAGTTCATCAACTTCTTTCATAGTAGCCGTGATGAAGGGTTCTTGAGGTGGATAATCTCGTTTGATAATCCCGATAATCGGAAGTTTTGTAACCTCCTTGATTTCTTTGATATCACGAACACTATTTGCTCGGATACCGACTGCTCCACCTTGCTCAGCTGCTTTGACCAGCAAGGGAATGACTCCTCCCGCTTCTGTATAAAGCGGTTCGTGAGGAAGGGCCTGACAAGAAACGATGATTCCATCTTTGATTTGTTCAATCAAGGCTTCTTTAGTAATCTGTGGCATCCTCTTTCCTCCTTTTCTTTGTTCTTATGAGTTTATTATATATCATTTATGAAGCGCTTTCAATACTTTGTAGTAGGATAGATTACAGTTTCAAAAGTATTTTATAGAACAGCTGTTTCTGAAAGTAGTTTCAGATAACATAAATATCCGTATATACAACCAAATGAACTAAAACTAATCATGACCACCCGTCAAACGGGTGGTTTGAACCAGGGCAATAAGCCCAAATTACCAGCCAGCGCCTAAAGACGCTGGCTTTCACGTTGTTCAAGCCTTATTGTTCTTGACTCATCACTTGCCTCTTAAAGAGGCTTTGGTATTACTTACCACTATCCCTAAAGAGATCCTCATATTCTTCTATACTTAATTTATCTAGTGCTATATCATGCTTTACTCGTTCTCAAATTTTCATACTCGTGAAGAAATCATCCACTGGATAATTTCTTTAATCTTGACTCTATTTCAATTGTGGCTTTATTAAGCCCTACTGTACTTACATAATAACCTTCCGCCCAGAAATGCCGATTCCCAAACTTGTACTTGAGATTGGCGTGTTTGTCAAACATCATGAGTGCACTTTTACCTTTTAAATACCCCATGAAACTTGAAACACTTATCCTTGGTGGAATACTTACTAACATATGTACATAGTCTGGCATTAAGTGACCCTCGATAATTTCAACTCCTTTATAACTACACAAGCGATGAAATATTTCGCCAAAACTACTTCGATATTGATTATAGATGACTTTTCGTCTATACCTAGGGGTGAACACAATGTGATAGAACAGTGCCACTCTGTGTGCGATAAACTATGAGCCTTTTGTGCCATATTTTTCTCCTTTCGCTTTACAATTGGATTGAACACCTTTATTGTATCGCGTTCGGAGTTTTTTTGGTATAACCTTCGACGCGCACCCGCATAGCGGGTGGTTTTTTTGAGGCTGGGACAAAAAGATTTTGATTTTAGGAATTCTTTATTATGACATTTTAAAATCGATAGATTAGACAAAAAAGCGAACAAAACAGAATTCTGAGTGTCAGATGACTCGTTTTGTTCGTTTTTTATATTTAAGGTTAGACTTTTGTCCAAGACTCGGACTAATAGTCACATAATAAGAATCACAATAAGCTCATTCATAAATGGTTACCTAAAGAAACTAAGAAAACGACTCCTAAAGAAGTCGCATTCATCAAAAATTGGATTAACAACTATCATAAAAAATGCTTGAACTACAAGTCTCCCAGAGAATTTTTTGTTGCTAACTAACTTGAAATTTAGCGTTTATATTTGAACGACAAGTCTAACACAAAGATGTTTTCTTATGTCTATAATTAATTAGCTTTTATTTACTCAAGAAGTTCCAATTAAATTTCTTATAAAAAATTGTATAGCGATTTTGCCTATTCTCGCTATGTTCATATAAAATTCCGTATTCTCCGTCACCTAAGTCTTGTAATGAATTATATGCAAATTCCCCACCTTGAATTAGATTATGCTTCAGCCAAGTTAACTCGCCATTTTTCTCAACACGTGCCAAGTGAACTAGACCATCTTTTCGTTCGCGTCCTGGTCCAGCAGCATTGCTAAGAATAATATACTCTTTCCCATCATGCATAGTATGAATAGCTGACATTTGCACATAGGCATCTTTTACTTCTGGATAACGTTTTATTGTTTTCTCCCAAGTCACTCCACCATCTTTACTAGTAGCAACCTGAAGATCTCCAGTCAAGCCACGCATGAAGAGTTTGACATCACCATTATTTAATTGAAGAACAGTTGATTCTGTATTTTGAGCGCCACTATTATTCATATTAGACGAGTGGATGACACTATTTCCAACAGGTCGATTATCATTTGGGGCTTCTCCAGCATGCCAAGTTACCCCATGATCATCCGAATAAATTAGACGCGAAGACTGCGAACCACCTAAATGCGAAATACTGTTTGTTGTATAAGCTGGTACCAATATCCGTCCCTTATGCTCACCTGTACGTAATACAATACCTGTTCCAGGACCTGTTCCAAGGAATTTCATCCAATCTTGTCGAATCCCTGGTGTGATATCTTTCGGTGCAGACCATGTTTTACCATCATCATCACTATAAGACATCCATAAATAGCTAGTATTTGCAACTCTAAAAGGATTTTTCGTACTTTGTGCAAAGTAAACATTACCAATTAAATCCTTCCCTTTATACAAATCACCTTTGTCGCTATATCCTAGTTTTTTGGGATTTACTACAACATGATAATCTGTTTTTTGATTTTTAGAATTATAAACTTCACCATTTTCACGAATTGTATAATATCCTTTTTCGCCTGTTTTATATAAAATTTGATACGTTTTATCCCCTATACGCTCGTATGCTTTTTCAGGTTTAGCAGGCATACCAAATACTGCTTTTCCTTCTGGGAACATATCATAAACCGAAAAGATTCTCTTAGTTTCCGGATCTTGAACTAATACCATATCAATATTTAATGGCGACGGAGCAGTTTTGTCTTTGGCATCTGGATTATCACGAAGATTAGAAATTGTTATTCTATCTCCCCACGTCTCTCCTCCGTCCTGACTTCGACGAACTACCATACCAATATCTCCCCAATCTGCGAATTGTAAACGTCTTTCATCCGCTCCGGCAATTAATGTGCCTTTATCTGTTTTTAGCAGTGCTGGAATTCGGTAAGTATTAATTCCATCCTTATTCAATCCACCATTTACACCACTTACAAAAACTTCCTTCTTCTCTGTAATTTTTGCACTTTCCGATGATTTCACTTCTAAATCCGCTATAGGTCCTGATACAGATGTTCTACTTTCTAAAGTAGTTTCAACCTTATTTGCATCAATATTAGTATTGGTTTCTTGTGCTAATACTGGTGAAATACCAGACAAGACCGAGCCGATAACTATAGAAGCAACTCCGATAGTAAATTTTCTAATACCATATCGGTTTTTACGATTAATAAAACTCTGATTCATATAACTCCTCCGACGCTTTTGCTAAGCGCTTTTTTAAAATTTTTGAATTAGTTAAAAAGTTAGCACTGGAAAGCAATTCAACTAATACGATTGCTTATTCTTGATTAATCTATGACTCTCTAAAAGTAATTATTTTATTTCCTAAAAATCTAGATTTTTCTTTATTATACAATAAAACAATATATTTTTCTACATTAATCTACAATAGATTCTATTTTCAGAAATATTTTTATACTTCTATCTTCTTTAAACGTACTTTCGACTTCTATAACAAAAAGAGAAATAATATATTCTCCAATGTCATTAAGTTAGGACTAGGCTTTCTCCTTCAATAAAGAGTGTAAACGATAACTCCTGAGCCTTTTGTTCCATATTTTTCTCTTTTCGCTTTACAATTAGCTTGAACACCTTTACTGTATCGCGTTTGGAATTTTTTGAGTATAATCTTCGACGCGCACTCGCATAGCGAGTGGTTTATTTTATATGAACATAAAAGTTCAAATAACAACTGAAGAAAAATTATCTATCTTTTCGCTTATAAGAAATCATTACTCCAAGGATCATTCCCACAAAACCAAGCAAAACTGTTGTTATTGATTTATTTTCACCTGTATTTGGTAACTTAGACTGCTCATTATTACTTACTTTATTCTCTAATCGATTAGATTCAGAGTTTTCATTTGTAGATAACAATTTAGATGACAGTGAAACTTCTTCAGCCTTGTTCTCTTCTGTAGGATTTTTAAATGGTGGATTGTCAATGGAGTGTCGGAAAGTCATCGCATAAATACTAGAATTGTTAATTTCAAAAATAATCTTTCCATCTTTTTGTTCGAATTCAATAGTGTGTAGTTTCCCTTCTGGATCTACAGCATAAACATTCTCAACTGACTGATCCGTAGCAAAAGTAACTAGGACTTTTCCGTTAGGCTGAACAGTTCTAGCAGCTGTATCCTTCAATTGAAGATCAAATGCTTTATAGTTTAATGAACTTAAATCACTAACTTGAACTTCTTGAATTTGAATACCTATCACATTTTTCAATACTTCTTCTGAAGCTTGAATTTGCACACTTCCTGCTTCATTTTTGAAAATACGTTGTGAACTAGCAATTCTTGTGATAACTTGTTTCATTGTTGCTTCATTCTTACTATCTCTATTGTTATCATGCATAGGACTTGCTACCACATTCACTCCGCCTGTGAAGTTCTGTTTTTCAACTGTTAGGGCCGAGTCTTCTGCTATTGCTAATGAACCCTTATACTCTGGCATTTCTAGTATAGGAGATTCACCTCCGTTCACTCCGCCTGCGAAGTTTGGAAGGTAATGGATCTCAGCATCCGCACCATTCACGCCACCTTTAAACTCTGGCTTAGCTACTGTAGGAGCTGGAGAATTACCTAATGTGGATAGGAAGCCTCTGTACTCTGAAACTTCTGTAACGAGGGAGGCGCCTCCATTCACTCCGCCTGTAAAATCTGGCTTAGCTACTGTAGGAGCTGGAGTGTCTCCTAATGTGGATAAAAAGCCACTATACTCTGGAACTTCTGTAACAAGGGATTCGCCTCCGTTAACTCCGCCTGTGAAGTCATGCCGTTCAACTGTTGGAGCCGAGTCTTCTCCTGAGCTTGATAATGTATCACCCATATACTCTGGCTTAGCTACTGTAGGAGCTGGAGTGTCTCCTAATGTGGATAGAACACCGCTATACTCTGGAACTTCTGTAACAAGTGAGTCGCCTCCATTCACTCCGCCTGTGAACTCATGCTGTTCAACTGTTGGGGCCGAGTCTTCTCCTGAGCTTGATAATGCACCCGTATACTCTGGGATTTCCAGTATAGGAGATTCAGTGAAAGGAACTCCTCCTGTGAAATCTGAAAGATGATAGACCTCAGCATCCGCACTATTGACTCCACCTCTAAACTCTGGCTTAGCTACTGTAGGAGCTGCAAAGTCACCAGATGTACCTAAAATACCAGAATCTTCTTTTCCACTATCTTTTTTTGGATCTAATTTCCCAGCTAAATCCTTATCCGAATCCTTCTTAGAAGGTTCCACTTCTTTATCTTCCACATAGACAGGATCTTTTGGTTGACCCTCAATATAAGAACGAACCCAATCCAGCTGCTCTTTTGATAAAACCAAACCACCACTGCGGCTTCCTACAACACCATTTTGGTGAACTCCAATTAAAGCACCTTTATCATTATAAAGACCACCACCAGACGCTCCAGGTTTCGTACCTCCATAGCTAATTCCCTCTATTCCAGAACCGAAGTCTGTAATTCCTACTACTTTGCTATCTAAAACTGGACTTAGCTTGTTATCTGGAAAACCATAGACCGAAACTGAATCCCCCTCTGCAACTTTCGAAGATTGTTTTACAACCTCTACAGGAGTTGATCCTTTTACCTCTTCTTTTAATCGAACCAAAGCTAAGTCATTTTTAAATCCAAATACTGAATCTTTCTTATTCCAATAAACAATATCATCATCTGAAAAATTCACAGACAACCCATTCGGTAAAGTTGCTTTATACACTGTATTGGTGCGACCAGATTTAGTAACTACCTCAGAACCTTTAACTGTTAAGAAATTATGAGCGACTGTTAACACCAAATTTGGTGCAATTAAAGTACCTGACCCCGACCCATCTGGCGTTTGAATGTGCGTTGTAGCATAGAAATTTTCTGAGCCATTCGGAGCTTGTAACACCTCTTTACTAGGTACAGGTAAATTCGATTTACCACTCAAATCGACTTTACCAACTTCAGTTCTTGCAAAATCCGAAGATGAACTAGACGAAGGAGTTACCGAATCTACTACCGCTCTTATAATTGTATCACCCAAAGCTAACTTACTGACATAGTCATCAGGCCAACTTGTATCACTTGCTAATTTGTTAATTGGCACTCCGTTATAAGATACCACTTTAGCTGTTGGAGAAGTTGCTATTAACTGTTTGAAGTCCGGATTTTGTCTTAAATGAAAATTCAAACCACTTCCAACAGGTCCTTCCTGAACAACCTTATCTGAAATCAAACGAGTTCCTTTAGTGTCTTCCACTCGAAGTAGAACACGACCTTTTTCTTCACCTTTTACTAAGGTAGCACGACCTTTTTCATCAAAACTATACCAAGCACCGTCAATCTCAGACTCTACATCTTTTAAAGCTATATGATTTTCATCATAGTAGTAACGGTTTGCACCATCTATATACCAGCCTGTGATAGCATATTTATCAATCATTGACTGAATCCAAGCTCTGTGCTTTTCCGTAAAGATAGTACCACCACCAATACGCTCACTCTCAGAAGCACTTGGAGTATTTGTTCCGTGCTGGTGGATACCGACTACCTCTCCCTTATCATTAAACAAAGGAGCACCTGAAAAACCTCCTAAAGCTGAGGAATGATAAGTGACTGCACCACTCTCTTTATTGATACTGCTTACAGTTGTTGAGACTGAATAAGCCTTACCGTCTTTCAAGCGAGCTTTATTCTCTTCACTTAAATTTGGAGTCGAAAAATCATTAGGGTAGCCGACCATAGAGATGCTATCACCCGTAGAAACCTCTTTATGACTTAGCTCTCTTGGTGAATCTTCTCCACCTGTCATAGCTTCTACAGGCTTTTTAGTAACTACTACCGCTAAGTCATTACCATATTCTTTACCAAAATTCTTCTCATCATACAAATGAATAGAACCCTTTTCAAGAGCTTCCGATACACCAGAAGTAGGTACTTTATTGCTCTTCTCCGTCTCTGAGTTCATCACCACATAACTACGAGCAGACTCCCCACCACGCAATACCGCAGACTTATCCTCTTGGTTTTTATCATAGTAGTTATGAGCTACTGTTACCATCACATTCGGCGCTACAAAGACACCGCTTCCTGATGCGGTTTGTTTTCCACTTGTTCCGCTATCATAAGTGGTATAAGTCATAGCAACACCTTCTGCAGATTTACTATGAACATCCACATCGTGAATATCGCTACCACCTTGAATGACATCAGCATAAACAACCCCACCACCAATAACTGGTAACTCTGGTGCAGCTAAGCCAAGCACTGCTGATAATGTCAAGCAACCAACCAAACCATAAGCTTTGGATTTACGAAATTTCCCTAAACCCTTTAAACATACAAACATACATTACCTCACTTTAACTTTCAAAGTTAATTTATCCAAGTATATTCTAAAAAATAAAATATTACAGTTTCCATTAGCATAACACTCTCTACTTTGATTCTTACAATAAAAATAGACATAGACTATTTTGCTACTTTACAAATGATATTTAAGTACTGTATCTCCAAGAATATAGTTTTTTATAAGATATTATCCTAATCAGAAAACCATGTTATACATAAACTTATATATAAATGTTCATTTGTAGCGAAACTGTATATTTTCTTATAAATTATAACACATTTCACAGGCGATTTTCAATGTATTGAAAGAACTTATACCAAACTAGATAGAAAATGAATTGTTTGACACCAAGGTCAAGAAAAAAACTTATACTAAATGAAAATCAAAGAGCAAACTAGGAAACTAGCCGCAGGCTGCTCAAAACACTGTTTTGAGGTTGCAGATAAAGCTGACGTGGTTTGAAGAGTATAAGATAACTGATCACTCTCCGCTGATTCATACTAATTAAAAATCAAAAAAACAGAAATTGCAGCTTCGAAGTATTCGTATTATAGTCCATATTAAGAACTCTATCATTCTTTCTCTAAAATACAGTGATAGCTATAAAAGCTGTTGAATTTCAAAGTATATATGAACTAGAATATTTGCTGACTAGACTCTGTACAAAAAGAGAGCTACTGGGCTCTCTCATTCATCATTTTATATACTTAAAAGGAATCTCACTACCACAGAGCCAATTGTAGACTTGGTCATTGACAAATACATTCATAGCTTCATGGGCATACTCCGGCATGATGCGATGGGCTTTATCGCAGGTCAGACGGTTGTATATCGCAAACTGGGTAATAGGATAGCAAACATCATCGTCCAAGCCCGTAATCATCTTAACCTCACCCTTGATACGATGGGCAAGATTTTTCACATCGATATAGGCAAGGGTCGCCATGATTTTCTCCTCAGTTTCATGGAAGGGGTCGTGAAACTTGAAATAACGGAAAAGTTCGTCGTAAGCCTCGCTAGTATTACCAATCTCAAGCACTCGTCTGAAGTCTGACAAGAAAGGATAGATGGCAACTGTTTTCTGAATCCGAGGATTGAGCGCTGCCGCAACCAAGGCTAGAGCCCCTCCTTGCGAGGCACCATAGCTAGAAAGGCGCTTCTCATCTACCTGAGGCAGACTAGTAACAATTTCGACCAACTGGTAAATATCCAGATAAATATCCTTATAAAAGAGGTGATCCCGACCTTCCACAGCCCCACGGATAATATGTCCCTTAACCGTATTTCCTAGAGGAGAACGCAAACCGTCCTGTGAATAACCTGACTGGCCCCGCACATCCATGGAAACAACACCGTAACCAGCCACGGTGAAGGCCAGCATGTCGGCCCAGTCCCAGCCACGTCCCATATAACCATGGAAATGGAAGATTATCGGAACCTTCTCCTCACTCTTTGGAAGAACGACGCGTGCATAGACCTTACCTTCATTACTTCCTTCAAAAGTGAGCTCATAGCACTTGACTTGAGGAATGTGGAAATTTCTTTCCTCCAAGTTGTAGGCTGGAAAAGTTGAAACTTTTTTCACTTCCTCATCCCAGAAAGCATCAAAGTCTTCTGGAACCTCATCTCTTCCTAGATAGGTCTTAATTTCTTCTAATAAAGCCGGATTTTTCATAGCATGCTCCTTTTATTTTGTAATCGTTATCACAACTGTAGCATATCTAGAAAAGCAATGCAAGAAAGAAAAGCAAATAGAAAGTGATTTTAGATTCTTTACTTTTAGGATGATGGACTGAAAGTAGTTTTAGAAACGAAAAAAGAGCATTTCTGCCCTTCTTCTCTGTTCAATCTTATTTTGTTGCTTCTTTCTTTTGGAAAGTGGTTTGGTAATTTACTTTAATCGTTACTGTCATGTGAGAGTCCTCGTTTCTTTTTGATGACTCTAGTATAAGGGCCAAACCTGAAAGCTAGCTTAAGATTTCCTTAGAGAAAGCTTAATCCAGATGTTCTCTCTTTTCCAAATGAAGAGCAATCATGCGCCACTCTGGATCCTCTTGCCAGCCTTCTATGGAACTAATGTAGCTAGCAACCTTTCTGGCTTCTTCTAAAATCGGAAAATCCTCGATAATATCAGCCACTTGGAACTCTGGGAGACCTGACTGTCTGGTTCCAAAAATCTCACCTGAACCCCGCATTTTCAAATCTTCCTCCGCAAGGACAAATCCATTGGTCGTTTCTGTCATGATGCGCATGCGGTCTTTCCCAGAATCAGTCTTGGGATTGGCAACGAGAACAGCATAGGACTGCTTGTCTCCCCGACCGACACGACCTCTGAGCTGGTGAAGCTGGCTGAGCCCGAAGCGATCCGCATCCATGATAATCATGACGGTCGCATTGGGAACGTTGACCCCAACCTCAATAACCGTTGTCGAAACCAGAATATCTGTTTTTCTCTCTTTGAAATCCTGCATAATCTGGTCTTTTTCGTCACTCTTCATCTTACCATGTAGAAGAGCCACTTCTGCCTTACCTGCAAAATGAGCTGTCAACTCCTCAGATAAGGCAATAGCATTTTTCAAATCCAGAGCTTCTGATTCTTCAATCAAGGGAGAGATGACATAGGCTTGAGAACCTTTTTGAATTTCCCCCTCTAACCAAGTCAAGACCTGAGGTAATTGCTCATGTTTGACCCAGCGTGTCACAATAGGCTTCCGTCCTGCTGGCATCTGGTCAATAATGGAAACATCCATATCGCCAAAGGCTGTGATAGCCAAGGTTCGTGGTATGGGAGTCGCCGTCATCATGAGGACATCTGGGTTGTCGCCTTTTTCTCTCAGAACACGCCTTTGCCCTACACCAAAGCGGTGCTGCTCATCGATGATAATCAAGCCCAGACGAGCATAATCTACCCCATCCTGAATCAGAGCGTGGGTTCCGATAATCAAATCAGCTTCACCCTCGGCAATAGTCTCCAAGACTTCTCTCTTTTCTGCAGCTTTCAAGGAACCTGTCAAGAGAGCCAGTTTCGAGTTAGGAAAAAGGTTCTGTAAACTCTCAAAGTGTTGCTCTGCAAGGATTTCTGTCGGTACCATGAGGGCTGCTTGGTAGCCAGCCGTCACTGTCGCATACATAGCCAAGCCAGCGACTACCGTTTTCCCGCTCCCCACGTCCCCTTGTAGAAGACGATTCATGTGGTGGTCGGACTTCATGTCGGTCAAAATTTCCTGCAAACTCTTTTCCTGAGCTGGGGTCAGGGAAAAAGGAAGGCTTTCTTTGACTGCTGTCACTTTTTCCTGAGACCAATCCAGAACCAGACCGCTTCCCTGAACTCTATTTTCAGACTTGAGCATCTGCAACTGCATTTGGAAGTAAAAGAGTTCCTCAAACTTGATACGGCGAAGGGCCTGCTTGTATTCTGGCAAATCCTTGGGGAAATGCATGGCACGAACAGCCTGACAACGGGACATGAGTTTGTATTTGTCCAGTAAAGACTGGGGAAGATTTTCCTCAATCAAGAGGTCCAGTCCCTGATCAAAAGCCGTCTTGATGACCTTGACCAGACTTGCCTGACTGATTCCCTGAGCCAAGCGATAGACAGGTTGGAGGTCATCTTCCACCTGAGCCAGGACCTTCATTCCTGTCAGGCTGGCCTTGGCACGGTCCCACTTCCCAAAAACAGCAAGGGTTGCTCCCAACTCTATCTTGTCTGCTAGATAGGGCTGGTTAAAGAAATTCACCGCAAAAACAACTTCTCCCTGCTTGAGGCTAAAGCGCAGACGATTGCGCTTGAAACCATAATACTGGACACTAGCAGGAGTCACGACTTGACCAGAAAGAACCGCCTTCTCACCGTCTTCTAGTTCCAATACTTGCTTGGTTTTGAAGTCTTCATAACGGAAAGGAAAGTAGAGCAAGAGGTCTTGCAAGTTTTCAATTCCTAGTTTAGCGTACTTCTCTGCTGACTTTGGTCCCACACCAGGTAAGACATGCAAGGGTTGATGTAGATTCATGCTCCACTCCTTTCTTTTCTAATAATATTCTCTCGGAATGCGATCGCTGAGAAGACAAACCACCTCATAGTTAATAGTCCCACGGTAGGTCGCTACCTGAGTAGCTGTGATCTCCTTGCCCCCATTAGAACCAATGAGGGTGACTTTTGTTCCCAGCGGATAAACCTTAGGCAGACGAATGGTAATCTGGTCCATCGAAACCCTGCCGACAATTGGACAAGCTTGCCCATCTACCAAGACAGAGAAATTCTGCATGTCTCGTGTCCAACCATCCGCATAGCCAATTGGTACCGTCGCGATGACTTGCTCGCTATCCGCTTGATAAGTTGCTCCATAGCCCATGCAAGCTCCAGCTGAAACTGTCTTGACATGAACCAGAGCAGATTCCAAGATCAAGGCTGGTTTCAAGTCATAGGGCAAGTCCAAGACCTCTCCGCTAGGATTAAGACCATACATGGCATCTCCCATACGGACCGCATTAAAAATAGTCTCTGCATGCCAAAGGGTCGTTGCCGAATTACTGGCATGAACCAGCTCTGGAACTTCCTTCATACTGGCCAAAATAGTTTTAAACCGTTCTAACTGGGCATTAAAGTAGTCATCTGATTCCTCGTCTGCAGTAGCAAAGTGGGTAAAAATCCCTTCAACGCGAGCACCATGTTGTTGAAGCAAGGCTTGAGCCTGATCAGCTTCACTGGCATCTCTAAAACCAATCCGTCCCATCCCTGAGTCAATCTTGAGGTGAACTGTCAATCCAGTTAGGTCCGCTTCCTTATCTAAGAGTGCTTGAATCCACTCCAGTCCAGCCACAGTCAAGGTGATGTCATATTCTTTAGCAAGAGAAACAGCTTCGATTTCAGAAACTCCTAAAATTAGGATTTTCTTCCTGAGTCCAGCCTGTCTGAGTTCAATGGCTTCATCAATATTGGAAACGCAAAAAATATCAACATCATCTTGAATCGCCTTGGCAACGGCAACAGCCCCATGCCCATAGGCATTAGCCTTGACTACTGCAAATTTGAGCGTTCCTTGAGGTATATGAGCCCCCATTTGCTGAATATTTTGTCGAATAGCTCCCAGATGAATCAGAGCCTTGGTTGGTCTATGTGGACTAGCTTTCATGATTTTCCTCCAAAATGACACTGGCTGTCACAAACTTATCGGTATGGCTGATAGACAGCCAAATCTTTCCTGAAAATGGTGACTGACTAAAATAAGGCGCCCCGCGTTCATTGTTCAAGACTTCTAAATCCTGAAAACTGAGCTTTCCAATACCAGATCCCATAGCCTTGGAAAAGGCTTCTTTAGCCGACCAGCGACCAGCCAAATATTCAACCTGTCTGCGCCCTTTAAGACTGTTAAACCGTTCCATTTCCTTAGCGGTCAGCACGCGCTTGGCAAAGCCTTCATGTCGTGTAACTGCGCTTTCTATAGAAGCCAATTCTTCGATGTCAATTCCGTGTCCAACTATCATTCTCATCAAAAGGAGTTGAGATTCCCCAACTCCATCCTTTTCACTTATTTTGTCAAGGTAGCATAGATTTCTTCTACCAAAGCCTCTGTATTTTCCCAACCTAGGCAAGGGTCGGTAATAGAGCAACCAAAGACCTCTGGTTGGTTTTGACGACCATCTGCTAGGTAAGATTCAATCATAAAGCCTCGAACCGTCTTTTTGATTTTCTCGTTCCAATCACGATTTTGCAAGGTCTGGCGAACAATTCGAATCTGTTCCATATATTGCTTGCCAGAATTATCATGGTTGGTGTCAATGAGGATAAAGGGATTTTCAAGTCCCATGGCTTCATAGCGTTCAATGGCATTTAGCAGGGTTTCATAGTAAAAGTTAGGCTCATTTTTCCCATATTCATTAACTGCGCCACGAAGGATGACGTGGGCCAAGGGATTTCCTGAAGTCTCAACTTCTTGGCCATGAAAGAGGAAGGTCTGTTTGTTCTGAGCGGCATAGATACCGTTAAACATAACACCAAGATTTCCTGAGGTTGGATTTTTCATCCCCACTGGTGCATCAATTCCTGAAGCTACAAAGCGGTGCTCTTGGTCTTCCACAGAACGAGCCCCAACAGCATGGTAGCTGACCAAATCATCCACCAAGACCAGATTTGATGGATAAAGCATCTCATCTGCCGTTGTCAAACCTGTCTCTGTAATCACGCGGTAGTGCAACTGGCGCACAGCCTGCAAGCCGTTAATCAAACTTGGAGCTTTTGAAGTATCTGGTTGGTGTACCAAGCCTTTATAGCCGTCTCCGTTTGTACGAGGTTTAGCAGTATAAACACGCATGACCATGAAAATCTTGTCTGCCACCTTCTTTTGCAAGGCAGATAAACGACTGGCATATTCCAAGACAGCCTCTTCATTGTCAGAAGAGCAAGGACCAATCACCAAAAGGATACGGTCATCTTCTCCTGAAATAATGTCTGCCAATTCTCTATCACGGCGCTCCTTTAGTCGCAAGGCTTCCGCAGACAATTGGGTTTCAGACTTGATTGCTTCAATATCGATTTCTTGACCTTTTTCAATAAATGCCATCTTATTCTCCTAGCGTTTGGTAGATTTCTCTGACAAGGGCTTCTGTATTTTCCCAGCCTAGGCAAGGGTCTGTGATAGACTTGCCAAATACTTCCGGTTCGTTTTGACGGCCGTCTTCTAGATAAGACTCAATCATAAAGCCACGAACGTACTGCTTGATTTTTTCATTCCAATCACGGTTAATCAAGGTTTGGCGAACAATTCGAATCTGATCCATGTATTGCTTACCAGAATTATCATGATTGGTATCTACAATGATAAAAGGATTTTCCAAGCCCATTTTCTCATACTGTGAAATGGTATCCATCAAATTATCATAGTAGTAGTTAGGAATATTCTTACCATACTCATTGATTGCTCCACGAAGAATGGCGTGCGAAAGCGGGTTCCCAGTTGTTTCCACTTCTTTTCCTAGGAAAAGGAAACTTTGTTTGTTTTGAGCAGCATAAATCCCATTAAACATAACATTGAGATTTCCAGATGTTGGATTTTTAAAGCCAGTCGCGAAATCTGCCCCACTTGCCACAAAGCGGTGTTGCTGATCTTCAACCGAACGAGCACCAACTGCCATGTAAGAAATCAAATCATCTACAAGCGGAAGATTTTCAGGATAAAGCATTTCATCAGCTGTCGTCATACCTGTTTCTGTGATAACACGATAGTGAAGATGGCGAACGGCTTTGATTCCGTTGATAAGACTAGGCGCTTCTGTCGCGTTAGGCTGGTGAATCAAGCCCTTATAGCCATCTCCGTTAGTACGAGGTTTGGCAGTATAAACACGCATAACCATAAAGATACGGTCTGCTACTTCTTCTTGTAACGCTGCCAAACGTTTAGCGTACTCAAGGACAGCTCCTTCATTGTCAGATGAGCATGGCCCGATTACCAAGAGAATCCGCTGGTCTTCTCCACGTATAATGGCTTCTAGCTCTTGATCGCGCTGTGATTTTCTCTCCAAAGCTTGGCCTTCTAATTTTGATAAGGCACGAACTTCTTCAATATTAATTTTAGGACTTTTTGCTGTAAATACCATAACTCATCTCCTTATAAAGCAAACGGATACCAAGTAAAAAATTACTTTTCACAAGGTATCCGCCTCTAAACTATCTCATTTTATTGTCTTTTCCCGTGACAGTTTTTAAACTTCTTACCAGAACCACATGGGCAAAGTTCATTCCGTCCAATCTGGCTCAAATCCAGATTTTCTGGCATATTTGCTTGGTGGGCAGCGATATTGCGAGTCGCTGTTGTACTGATATGGTGTTCTGCTTGTGGTCTTTCTTGTTCATGAATTTGTGCTTTCATCATCAAGCGTGTCACATCAAACTCAATCGAACCAATCATGTCATTAAACATACGGAAACCTTCTGCCTGATACTCAACAACAGGGTTGTTCTGAGCATAGCCACGAAGTCCAACCGCGTTACGCAATTGATCGAGGGCATCGATATGATCTGTCCACTTGTTATCTACCACTCGTAGAATCAAAACTTTTTGGAATTCTTTAACTGCTTCTTCATCACGTAGTTTTGAAACCTGACTATCGTAAACCTTCAAGGCACGTTGGAAGAGCTCTTCCTTGATGGCCTTATCAGACAAGCCTGACAAGTCTTCCATCGTAATCGAATCTTCTGGAAGCAAGTTGTACTTAGCAAAGTTCAAAATTGCCTCGAGTTTTTCATCTTGTTTGGCACGCGCATGACCATCAACGACACGACCAATCGTGCGTTTGATCATAGCCTGAATTTCAGGTGCCAAGTCACGATCTGCAGTGATGACGTCGTAACGTTGAGCGTAGATAATCTCACGTTGTTCACGCATGACATCATCGTATTGAAGGACTTGTTTACGGGTATCGTAGTTATTTCCTTCAACACGTTTTTGCGCTGCTTCAACCTGACGCGTCAACATACGAGACTCAATCGCCTCTTCAGACATGTTGAGACGTTCAAAGATTCCCTTCAAACGTTCAGAACCAAAACGTTTCATCAAATCATCTTCAAGAGAGAGATAGAATTGTGACTCACCTGGGTCTCCTTGACGACCTGAACGTCCACGAAGCTGGTTATCGATACGGCGGCTTTCATGGCGTTCTGTACCAATAACACAAAGCCCCCCCAATTCGCGAACCCCTTCACCAAGCTTGATGTCGGTACCACGACCGGCCATGTTGGTTGCGATAGTAACGGCACCACGTTGACCAGCATTCATGATGATTTGAGCTTCTTTATAGTGGTTTTTAGCATTCAAGACTTCGTGAGGAACGCCAGCTGCAACCAATTTCTTAGAAATGTAGTCACTAGTTTCAACCGCTACTGTACCAACCAAGACAGGCTGACCTTTTTGGTAACGAGCCTTAACGTCTTCGACAACCGCCTTAAACTTAGCCTCGATACTTGCATAAAGAAGGTCTGAGTGGTCAATACGTTGAACAGGACGGTTGGTTGGGATTGGAATAACACGAATGTTGTAAATTTCACGGAATTCTTCTTCCTCAGTCTTACCTGTACCCGTCATACCAGACAATTTCTTGTACATACGGAAAAGGTTTTGGTAAGTGATTGAGGCAGATGTCTTGGTTTCATCCTGAATTGGCACACCTTCTTTAGCTTCAATGGCTTGGTGCAATCCATCAGAATAACGACGACCTTCCATGGTACGACCTGTAAATTGGTCAACGATCAAGATTTCTTGTTCTTCGCTCACAACATAGTCAATATCGAGAAGCATGATATAGTTGGCACGAAGGGCGTTATCGATAAAGTGAGTCAAAGCTACGTTTTCGATGTCATAGAGGTTTTCAAGTTTGAAGTAGCTTTCAGCCTTGTCAATCCCTGAATCAGACAAACCAATAGTCTTAGACTGCACATCGATGATGTAGTCGTCTTTGTCCAAAGATTTTACATAGTGGTCTGCCATGTGATACAACTGACTAGTTTCAACTGCGTTAGCACCTGATACGATCAAAGGTGTACGCGCCTCGTCAATCAAGATTGAGTCAACCTCATCGACCAAGGCATAGTTAAGCGGACGTTGTACCATGTTTTCAGCGCGAACAACCATGTTGTCACGAAGGTAGTCAAATCCGATTTCTGAGTTAGTTGAGTAAGTAATATCACACTCATAGGCTTCTTTTTTCTCCATTGGAGATTTGGCAGCCAAGTTAATCCCTACTGACAAACCCAGCCATGAGTACAATTCACCCATCTCAGTCGCGTCACGTTCTGATAGATATTCATTAACTGTAACTACGTGAACCCCTTTACCTGAAAGAGCATTGAGGTATACCGGCATAGTCGCAGTCAAGGTTTTTCCTTCCCCTGTACGCATCTCTGGCACGTCACCATGGTGAAGAACGATTCCCCCCATAACCTGAACCTTATATGGGAAGAGACCTAGGACACGTTTGGCACCTTCACGGACAACCGCAAATGCTTCATAAAGCAATGAATCCAGTGATTCTCCATTTTGATAACGTTCTTTAAATTCAACTGTTTTTGCTTTGAGTTGGTCATCTGTCAAAGCAGCCATTTGGTCTTCGTATTTGAAAACCTTGTCAGCCATCTTTTCCAGACGACGGATTTCTCCTTTATCATTTTCGATAATTGTTTTTAAAATATTAGCCATGTTTTTCCTTACTTTAAATTCCGAATATTTTAGAATGTTCTTTTAATTTTAGCACAATTACTGATTATTTTCAAGGAAGAATCCCCATTTTGAAAAGGAAAAAGAGGTTAGTTTCCAAGCTAACCTCTCTGACTTTTATGATACTTTAATTGCCAAAAATTGGCAAAATGGCAAATAGGATAAATAGATTAATCCAAAGAGAAAAACAGCAGATAAGTCCAAAAACAAAGAGACTGACTTTCTTGGACAGCAAGGCCATCAAAATAGACAGAATACCAAAAACTAGCAAGATTTTCTGCATGATTAAGAGATTGATAGATATTCCCAGAACTGGTTTATCCCAAGGAACAAAGAAGAAAGCAAGCCAGATAAGCAGAACTACCCCAATATAAATCTTGGAATAGCGTGTAATAAATGATTTTAGATGTGCCATAAGCTACCTCCTATAAATAAAAACCGATATATATCAATGCCTTCCACATTTAGACTTCCCTAGTTCCCGTCTCAAGCGAAACATTTTTTTGAAAAAGATATAGGTTACCCAAGAACTGGAAAAAGCAATAAGTAGTAATAATAGCCAAATGCCCCAAGACTTGATGTCTGCCACATTTCTCAAGACGATATTGAAAAGCAGGACTGAAAAAACTGTCCAAGCAAGGCTAAAAAGAGCATAGAGGGTGATGTAAATCCAGTAAAAATAGTAAAAAATTGGGAAAAATTTACTATCTCTGTTGGCCTTTTCAATCCAGCTGAAAAAGTAAAAACAGGGTAATAAGATTAACAATTTAAACAAATGTTCCATCATCAACACCTCTTTTTGATAGCGTTTTCTTTACCTTCATTCTATCAAAAAAATCTGGAAATGTCATTCCAGATTCTACTTTTTTATTTACGTTTTCTTGCGATGAGATGGATTGGTGTTCCTTCAAAGACAAAGGCCTTGCGGATTTGATTTTCCAAGAAACGCAGGTAAGAAAAGTGCATGAGCTCTTCTTCGTTGACAAAGATGACAAAGGTTGGTGGTTTAGTTGCCACTTGGGTCGCATAGAAAATCTTGAGGCGTTTTCCTTTGTCTGTCGGTGTTGGGTTGATGGCAATGGCATCCATAATGACATCGTTCAAGACAGCTGATGGAATACGTGTGTTTTGACTTTCACTGATTTGCTTGATCATCTCAGGAAGTTTGTGGAGACGTTGCTTGGTCAAAGCGGATACAAAGATAATCGGTGCGTAAGGCAGGTATTGGAACTGCTCACGGATATCTTCTTCCCAGTTTTTCATAGTGTGGTTGTCTTTTTCAAGTGTATCCCACTTGTTGACCACGATAATCATCCCTTTACCAGCTTCATGAGCAAATCCTGCGATACGCTTGTCGTATTCACGGATACCTTCTTCCGCATTGATGACCATCAAGACCACATCCGAGCGGTCAATAGCACGCATGGCACGCATGACAGAGTATTTCTCAGTATTTTCATAAACCTTACCAGACTTACGCATACCAGCTGTATCAATCATGGTAAACTCTTGACCATCTGTATCTGTAAAGTGGGTATCAATAGCGTCACGAGTTGTTCCAGCAACTGGACTAGCAATGACACGGTCTTCTCCCAAGATAGCATTGATCAAGCTTGATTTTCCGACGTTAGGACGACCAATCAAGCTAAACTTAATCACATCTGGGTTTTCTTCTTCATATTCATTTGGAAGATTTTCTACGATGGCATCTAGCACATCCCCTGTACCGATACCATGGACAGATGAGATAGGCAGCGGTTCACCCAAACCAAGAGCATAGAAATCATAGATATCATTTCGCATCTCAGGGTTGTCCACCTTGTTAACCGCGAGGATAACTGGTTTGTGGGTCTTATAAAGCTTACGGGCTACGTATTCGTCTGCATCGGTAATCCCTTCCTTACCAGACACGACAAAGACGATAACATCTGCTTCTTCCATGGCAATTTCTGCCTGGTGCTTGATTTGTTCCATGAAAGGAGCATCGACATCATCGATTCCTCCTGTATCAATCATGCTAAACGAACGATTGAGCCACTCACCCGTTGCATAGATACGGTCACGTGTTACTCCTTCGACATCTTCTACAATGGAGATTCGCTCACCAGCGATCCGATTAAATAGGGTTGATTTCCCAACATTGGGACGTCCTACAATGGCAATAGTTGGTAGGGCCATAATTTCTCACTTTCTACAATAACTTCTTCTGTTCAAGATTTTTTCTAGTTGAGCTTGGTTCAGCTTGACCAAACTGTTCTGCTAGACGCTGACTCCAGCTTGTGGTTGCACGCGCCCCAGCATAGTCAGCCTGTACACGGTCATAAGCTTCGATTGCATCAGTTGACTGTTCTCGGTATTCTTCCTCAAACACCACTTGATTCAATGGCAAGCGAGGTTTGACTTCATGTTCTTCATTTGGTATTCCTAGTGCCATCCCAAAGACAGGATAGGTGTAGTCAGGCAGATTAAAAAGCTCTGCCACCTCTTCTGACTTGTATCGAACTAAACCGATAATCACACCACCATAACCCAAGCTTTCAGCTGCCAATAGGGCATTTTGACCAGCAAGAGCCGCATCGACTGAACTAATCAAGAGACCTTCTACACCTTGAGGTTGGAAGGTATCCATATGGAGTCGTGCTCCCTTTTCTGCTCGGTTTAAATCTCCGACAAAGAGAAGAAAAACAGCAGACTGGCGAATGGCTTCTTGAGGCACCAATTCATACAAGGCATCTTTCTTTTCTTGACTTCGTACCACAATCACAGAGTAGGATTTGAAATTCTTCCAAGACGAGGCCATTTGGGCTGCTGTCAGGATTTCAGTCAAGTCTTCCTGAGGAAGGGCTTGTTCCTTAAATCTTCGAACAGACTTATGAGCTTTCATCAGTTTAATCGTTTCTGTCATCGACGGTTTACTCCTTCTAAACGAGTCTCCTCGGCCAAATAACGGATGCGTTCCATGACCCGTCTGGCTTCCCAGATTTCATCAGGTCCTTGTTTCACTTTAGCAAAATGCTTCTCCAAATCTTCAAAGTCGAAGTTGGACGTGAAAAAGGTCGGTAAATTTTCCTGCATCCGATATTGGAGAATGACTTGCAGGATTTCATCACGCACCCAAGGTGTTGATTGCTCAGCACCAATATCATCTAAAATCAGGACTTCAGACAGTTTAATCTCATCCACCAAGGTCTTGACATTACCATCACCGATAGCATTTTTGACATCAATGACAAAGCTAGGATAGTGGAGGAGAGTTGATGAAACACCGCGTTTTTCTGATAAATCATGGGCTAAGGCAGCCACCATGAAACTTTTACCCACACCAAAGTCTCCATATAGGTAAAGACCTTTTCGAATAGCTGGATATTGCTCCACGAAGGCTAATAGCTTTTCAAAAACTGGCAAGCGCCCCAAATCATCCAAGTCAACTTGAGCCAAACTAGCTTTCCTAAGACTAGCTGGTAGATTGATTAACTTGAGACGGTTCTTAATAGCCGCTTCTTTTTCAGCTGCAATTAGTTCCGGAGTTTCTTCATAAGAAACATCCGCATAGCCATGATTCATAACCAAAATAGGCTTGTAGCCTTTGGCAATATAATCCGTATCACCACGGAGAAACTTGTCACGCTCTGTAATATACTGATTAAACTTAGAGATACTGCGATTCAATTCCTCTGGACTGAGGGATTCTTGCTGGATAAAGGCCGCAACATCAGGATCCTTCATGATTTTCTGGACTAAATCTTGATAGTGAAAACGACTTGGTTGACGTTTGAGTACGTCTCCGACACTTTCCATCTAATCTCCTCCTTTTTCTAATCGAGCTAATAGTTCTTGTTTCTTACGTTCTAGTTCCAGACGAGTTTCCTCGCTGGTTTCATTTTTATAATCTGGATTGCTCCACTTGGGTACATTGGACTTGGCAGGACTCTGTTTACTGCCTTTTTGAGCCTGGCTCTTCTGCCCTCGCTCACGGATGCGTAAGACTGCCTCTTCTGCCGAATGAATCTTTTGATAGGCATAGTCATTGGCTACCTTCATGGCATATTTCTCATTGATATTTGCTGAATCCACCTTATTAAAGGTCAATAAGAGAATAATATTGATAACTTCGTCCAGCAAGCCCAAGCCAGCCATCTGTTGCAAGAGTTCTCTTTCTGTTTGGGTAATGGTCCCCTTGCGTGTTTGCTTGATTTCTGCCAGGAACTGCAAGGCCGTTTTACTTTTGGCTTCCTTGATAATGGTTGCTTCCTTAGGACTAAAGTCAGAGGAAATCAGTTTTTGAGCGATTTTTTCCCGCATGCGTTTGGTTGAAATAACCTGGGAAACAGCTGTTGACTTGGCCAATTGATAAGTTTCAAACCAAGTCCATTTTTTTTCCTCAGCAATGGCAAAGAGGTTTAAGACGTCGGATTGCTCATCCGCAAAGCGAAGCCCATCTCGAGCCATAAGCTGACGAAAATGGTCCAAGTCAAAATCGTTGGCCACTTTCTTCTTGAGACTAAGGTCTTCTTGACTTCCCAGTTCTGCCAAGTCTGGAAAGACTTGATTGAGTGAGACAGGTATTTCTTCTCCCTCAGCACTCTCAACTTTCAAATCCTCCACAGCGGTATCGCCAATCTTTTTCTCCAAGAGTCTACGATAAACAGGATGTTCCAAGAAATCCTGACTTGAAAGGGGAGCATGGAGAGCTAGCTGATAAACATCCCCCTTTTGATAGAGGGTTAAGAGATTGAAAGCAGATAGGATTTTCAAGGATTTTAAGAGTCTGTCCATCCCAAAGTTGAGATGATTGAGAATACTTGAAAAAAGATATTCCTTTCTGCCATTATCCCAAAAACTGATTGTATAAAGATAAAGGCTCAGCGCCTCCTGACCGATAATCGGGAGGTAGCACTGTACCAGAGATGAGGTATCTTGCGACACCCGATTATTCTTTAGATAAGAAAAACGGTCAATTGGCTTCATTTATCTTTCCTTTTTCTTTTTAGAGGACTGGGTGATTTGTTGGAGTAAGCTCTCTAACTCACTGACATCCTTAAAACTACGATAGACACTGGCAAAACGCACATAGGTAATCTCATCCAACTCAGCCAACTCCTCCATGACGAGTGAACCAATGTCCTCACTTTGAATTTCATTTTCATTTCGACCACGGAGTTTCTGTTCGATACGATTGACTACCATGTTGATTTCATCACTTGACACAGGACGTTTCTGGGCTGAGCGGATAATTCCATTAAAGATTTTATCTCTGGAGAATTGTTCCCGTGTGCCATCTTTTTTAACAACCACTAAGGTTCTTTCTTCTACCCGTTCGTAGGTTGTAAAACGGTGCTGGCATTCGTCGCACTCGCGTCTTCTACGAATAGTGTTCCCTTCTTCTGCTTGGCGACTATCGATAACACTTGACTTGGTAGCCCCACATTTTGGACAACGCATCCTTTCCCTCCTTATCGTTTTCTTTTCATTATACCATTTTTTAAGCGATTCCCAAAACAATTCTTCTTTTTGCTTGACAAGTTTTTTGTTTTGTTGTATTATTTAATTAAGACAAAAGGATAAAAGAAAGGAGACCAAGATGTCCTGGACATTTGATAACAAAAAACCCATTTATTTACAGATTATGGAGAAAATCAAGCTTCAGATTGTTTCCCATACACTGGAACCCAATCAACAACTTCCAACCGTGAGGGAATTAGCTAGCGAGGCCGGGGTCAATCCCAACACCATCCAAAGAGCCTTGTCAGACCTCGAACGAGAAGGATTTGTCTACAGCAAGCGAACAACTGGACGATTTGTGACCGAGGATAAGGAGCTAATCGCCCAATCACGCAAACAATTATCGGAAGAAGAATTGGAACACTTCGTTTCCTCCATGACCCATTTTGGCTATGAAAAAGAAGAACTACCAGGCGTAGTCGGTGATTATATTAAAGGAGTTTAAGCCTATGTCATTACTAGCATTTGAAAATGTATCCAAATCTTATGGAGCAACCCCAGCCCTTGAAAATGTTTCTCTTGACATCCCAGCTGGAAAAATTGTTGGTCTCCTTGGACCAAACGGCTCAGGGAAAACAACCCTGATTAAACTAATCAATGGCCTCTTACAACCAGATCAAGGACGCGTCCTTATCAACGATATGGACCCAAGCCCAGCAACCAAGGCCATCGTAGCTTATTTGCCAGATACGACCTATCTCAATGAGCAAATGAAGGTCAAAGAAGCCCTAACCTACTTCAAGACCTTCTATAAAGATTTCAATCTTGAACGCGCCCATCATCTGCTTGCAGACCTAGGCATTGATGAAAATAGTCGTCTCAAGAAACTATCAAAAGGAAACAAGGAAAAGGTACAACTGATTTTGGTTATGAGCCGTGATGCTCGTCTCTATGTTCTGGACGAACCCATTGGTGGGGTGGACCCAGCAGCCCGTGATTATATCCTCAATACCATCATCAACAACTACTCCCCAACTTCTACCGTTTTGATTTCTACCCACTTGATTTCAGATATCGAGCCAATCTTGGATGAAATTGTCTTCCTCAAAGACGGAAAAGTCGTTCGTCAAGGCAATGTAGACGATATTCGCTATGAGTCGGGTGAATCCATTGACCAACTCTTCCGTCAGGAATTTAAGGCTTAAGCAAAGGAGATTATTTATGTTTTGGAATTTAATTCGCTACGAATTTAAAAATGTTAACAAGTGGTATTTAGCCCTCTACGCTGCTGTTCTAGTCCTTTCTGCCCTTATCGGGATACAAGCACAGACCTATAACAATCTGCCTGTCAAAGAAAGCCAACCTGTTTTACTTACTTTTCTAGCCCTCGTCTTTGGTGGCTTGATGATTACACTTGGAATTTCAACTCTTTTCTTAATCATTAAACGCTTTAAAGGCAGTGTCTATGACCGACAAGGCTATCTGACTTTGACCCTTCCAGTATCTGAACACCATATCATCACAGCCAAACTAGTCGGTGCCTTTATCTGGTCGATGATTAGCACTGCTATCCTAGTTCTAAGTGCTGTTATTATTGTGACCATAACGGTTCCAGAATGGATACCTCTTTCTTATGTGATTACATTTGTAGAAACACATCTCCCTCAGATCTTTCTTACAGGTATATCCTTCCTACTAAATACCATTTCCAGCATCCTCTGCATCTACTTGGCTATTTCCATTGGACAGCTTTTCAATGAATACCGTACAGCACTCGCTGTTGCAGCCTACATTGGTATCCAAATCGTCATTGGATTTATTGAACTTTTCTTCAATCTTAGTTCTAATTTCTATGTCAATTCACTTGTAGGACTTAATGATCATTTCTATATGGGAGCAAGTACATCCATTATCGAGGAACTCATTTTCATAGCTATCTTTTACCTCGGAACCTACTACATCTTGAGAAACAAGGTTAATTTGCAATAGTTTCATAATCATAGTTTCATAATCAAAAAGGATAACATCTCATCGTAGAGAGGCTATCCTTTTTCTTTTATCTCATTTTCCGTCTAACTTTATTTAAAAAACAAATCCTTTTAAATCTGATTTAAAGGTCTTGTTTAATTTCTCTATTGTGACACTATCATTATATTCCTTACATATTTTCATAGCTTTGGAACATTCTTTTTTATTTCTTTATCATCCACTCTAAAATTAGTGAAATAGTAATTTTTATGATATACTAGTGATAATAAATTGTTATCGGTAGGAAAATGTCATGAAGTTTATCAATCGTAAAGAAGAGCTTCGTAATTTACAAAAAGATTACACTAATAATTTGAATCGTGGATTGAATCAAGTTTATATCATTAAAGCTGATTCAGGCATAGGGAAATCCGAATTTATTAATGAAATATCTAAGAAGCTAAACTTATCTTTTATAGAAGTTCTTCCATTAGATGATAGCAATGTTTTTTCAACATTTAAAAGATTTGTTATAGAATTGGATAAGCTCAGTAGCGAGTATGGTTATGATGATTTTAAAGAATTTTACACCAAAAAAATGACTAGTGATAAAGCTATTAAAATATTGCTGAAAATTTCAGCAATATTTGGTAAAGCATTTATTGGAACATTTTTTAAAGATAATAATGTTGGACTAGAAGTATCAGAGATTGACTTACCTTCATTGATAGAAGAACCTACTCAATATGAGACATTTGTGCTAAAAGCTCAAGTGGAAAATCTTTTTGAATATGCTAATTATGTTCTAAAACAGAAAAAATTATCTATTTTGTATCCACAAGCCTCTCAGATTGATCGTTCTTCTTTGGATTTATTTAATAAATTAATAGTGGCTTCTCAACAATGTCTGTTTATTTTTGAGTGTGACGATAACAGAGTGGAGCAGTATTTGAAAAATAGTAGTAAATTTTTTCTTAAAACCTATCACTTAAATCGACTTTCTAATGAACATATTCTTCATTACATCCAACAACTAACTGAAAAGTTAGAATTGCATTATGAGCAAATTGATTTTACAATTTTACATGATAGTATTGAAAAAGGAGATTTAGCAGAAATCTCCACAATTTTAAAGGATTTTGATGATAGAGTACGGTTGGATCGGACAGTAAAATTACAGACGATTAAACAAATTGTTGAAGAATTATCAGACAAACAAACAGCCCTTTTAATCTTACTTTCCTTAACAAAGAATAGGTTAGCTCAAGTTGATTTGATGGAAATTTTATCCCAACTATACGGGGAGTTTGATTCGGAAAATATTGATTTTCTAGTAAATAAAGATTTACTAGAACGAAATCACTCTTCCTTATCAATCCCTAATTTTATAGATATGGTTGTTAGCCCTACAACATTTTTCCCTAAGTTAAGATTAGCTCTAAGCTCTCTGTTAGTTAAGTATATTAACCAAAAATTATATGAAACCAATAATGCTGAATATCTTGATATTTTAGTTGACCATTATTTACTTCACCGCCAGTTTTTACAACTCAAATCTATTTTCCCTAAAATTCGAGAGAGATTGATAAGAATTGATTCACAAGAAGGTCGTGTAGCTTATTTTGAAAAATTCAATCTACTACAGCATGATGTAAAAACAATTGATGAAGATTTTATACTGTCACTTGTAAAAATTGCCTATGATGCTAATTTGTATCAACAATCCCTATCTTTCATTAATTTCATCTCTCACAATACTGATAAGGTTGTTTTTGGAAAAGCATTATTACTAAATCGATGTGAAAAATTTGATGCTTCTATTAACTATATTGAAAAAAATATAGTTAAGCTAGATAAAAACTCATCACAACACTTCCAGCTTTCTTTAGTTTTAATAATGAACTTAGTACAAGTTGAAAGAAGAGAAGAAGCAAAACGTATTTTCGAGGAATTAAGTACGCAAAACACTCATCCACTATATCCCTACTTAATCAGATTATCTAATGTTTTTTATAGCCAATTTTCTGACCGTATAAAAATTGTTCAGTCAATTACGGAGAGAATTTTTAAGGAGCAAGATTCTGAATTTTCAGGACTTCATGCTATCTATCTAGCTTACTTATATGCTGTAGACAGAGATGTTTCTCGTGCCGAACAATCTTTAATAACTGCTCGAGACTATTTCGGTGAATCGCTTGTATATAATCATATGATTCTTCATAACGAGGCTACAATAAAATTTTATAGTGGAGATATTGATGAAGCAATACCAGAGTTACTTAATAGCGCAAAAATTACCGCATATGATGAATATGATCGATTTGCCATTTACAATAATTTAGTTGTTTATTATCTCTTAAAGGATAGAGTAGGTAGTCTTGAATGTCAGTCAATTGTTGTTGAATTGGAGGAACTCATCTCAAAGACATATTTTAAGCGTTTTTTGGATAAGATTTACTACAATCTCTATCATTATTATCAAAAAATGTATAACCTCGAAAAAATGGAAGAATACAAAAATAAAATAGAGGAAGATATTATTAAGAATGATTACGAAATGAAGTTAATGTATGAAACTTCGTGGAAACTACCCCTTAATTTAAATGATGAGTAAAGAGTGTTTGTATCATTTCATCATACGTATAGCCATTTATGTTGAATGTTTTAGGTACAACAGATTTTGGATATAACCCAGGATTGGCGTTGATCTCTATTAGATAAAATTCTGCATTTTTTATTCGACCATCTACTCGTATCAATTTATTAGGAGACAAGTTCTTATAAAGTTGCTTTAAGTTGATAATATCTTTATCGCTTAAATAGCAACTTTTTTCGATTTCTACACCAATTTTTTGTTTAATTTCTGAAGTATAAGCCTGATACTTGAATCCACTAGATTCTGGAAAAATAAGTTCAACTTCTTCAAAAAATAACTCTCCTTCATTTTCCAAAATAGTAATAGCTACTTCTCTCCCTTCAATGTATTCCTCTACTAGAATACCATCAAAGTCCTTCATTAATTGCTTGAGTGCCATATCTGCCTGTTCCATATTTTCAACAATAGAGTTTTGTGTAATTCCTATTGATTCTGATTCATAGTTCGGTTTAATAATAATTGGATATTCAAAGTTCGCTAGAATTTCTTTAGTGTATGAATGAGCAAATACTAACAAGCTTTTTGGGACTTTTATACCAAAATTTTCTGCAAATTTCTCTGTCATAAATTTATCTTGACATAAAACTTGTGCATATGGGTCTGGGTTGAAATATTTAATTTTATAATTTTCACAAAATGCTGGGACACTCATGTTTCTAATTCGACTGTTATATCCAAAATCAAAATTTAACACAAAGTCGTCTAGATGATTAAAAACACTTTTTTTGAATCTCTCAAAATTATCGTAAAATATGATTTCATCAATAAATTTAGAAAAACTTTTATGGAGAATATCTCTCAATTCATTGCGAGTGTATTCTCTATTTTCGATAATTTTTGTTTGAATGGATGAATCTGGGTTAACATTTAAAATGACTACTAATCTCATAACTTCTCCTACCGATAACAATTTATTATCACTATACAAAGCACTCAAATAGGTTTATAATAGCATGATTATTGATAAAGGAGATTTTTATGGATTATAAACTTATTTCTACTTACTTAGATTATTGCAAAACTCATAAGCGTTTGAGTTCACACACGATTCGCGCTTATAAGAATGATCTTATGCAATTTTATAACTCAGACTATGATAATGTCGAATCCTATATAGAACACTTGACACAATCTAACATAAAAACGAATACATTAAGAAGAAAAATTGCTTGTATGAAGGTATTTTATAACTATCTAAAATACCAGAACATAATTGAAGAGAATCCCTTCAATCAATTGCGTTTTCAATTTAGAACTGAAAAAATATTGCCTAAAACGATTCCGTATGACATTCTGAAAAGTATTTTTTTATATTTAGAGCAGAGAGTAGTTCTATCTAAAACTGATTATCAAAAACAACACGCTGAAAGAAATCTACTAATTATTTCACTTTTACTTTCAACAGGCATCAGAATTTCTGAACTTTGCAACATTCATCTCAAAGATATTAATCTTTCCAATAAGACAGTCCATATTATAGGAAAGGGTAAGAAAGAACGTATCCTATTTTTAGGAGATCAAACAACCTTCAATTTATTAGAAACATATATAAATAAAACCGGAAATGAAGCCAATGATTTCTTGTTTCCAGGGAAACATTCACTTAAACCATTGTCAGAGCAAAGTGTACGTTTAATTTTAAAGAGAATAGTTGAACAAAACAACTTATCTAGAACTATTACACCACATATGTTTAGACATAGCTTTGCAACAATGCTTCTAGATAATGATGTAGATATTCGATACATTCAACAAATTCTTGGACACAGTTCTATATCAGTCACACAAATCTATACTCACGTATCGCATTCAAAACAAAAAGAAATACTTAGTTCTTTTAATCCTGTATCAGCAATTCATTCTGATAAAAAATGAACACTCATTAAACACACTTATTTCATATATTTATAATTTTTTTGCTATATCCTAATAAGCATTGATAGTATATATCCCCCCAAAAATTTACATTTTTATATGAAGTATTTGTGATAAAGGAGTATAATGACTTTAAAACTAATTACATGTATATCGATAAGGAGGTCAACTCTTTATGCTGAAAAGATTTGTTACTAAGAAACACCTCTTACTTTACTTCTTTTCTATTGCCATTACTTGGTTGGAAGCAATTATCACGCCAGCCCTTGTTCAGAATATTGTTGCCAGTTTTACCAATCAAGAACTAGGTATTCTTTGGAAAGTATTAATTCTAGGAATCCTTGGAAACCTCATCCTCTTACTAGGTTTGGCTGGGAAACGCTATTACTACGCCCGTTTGATTACTGATTTCAAATATGGAATCAAGAGTGCTATTTTCAAGCGATTTTTAAACAGTTATGAGATTGATGAAAAGGATATTTTGTCTGACCTAGAAAACGACGTCAAGCAACTAGAAGAAAGCTATATTGAGCCAACGGTTATCATCATTTCTTCTCTGGGCTTCACAACTGTGTCCATTCTCTATGCCTTATGGACCAATTTTTACCTGGGCTTGATTTTCATCCTCTTCTACTCCTTTCCTGTACTCTGCAGTGCTATCGGATCAAAGCGTTTGGATTCACTTTCTGAAAAGCGGTCCACTGTTAACCAGAGCTACTTAGCAAGCTTGACAAATTTTATTGGTGGTAGCCAACAAATTCGCCATTATCAGGGGCAAGATTTCTTTTTTACTCGCTATCAAAAGCAATTACAAACCAGTCTAGATGCCGAAATCAACTATGAAAAGCAACGAACTTTAAACAGTCTCTTGATCAATAGCATCGATGCCTTTTGTTCTATCACACCTATCGTCATCGGTGGCTTTATGACCTACTATAATTATTTAGATGCGGCGAGTTTTGTGGCCATCTATCTAGTTTCCCATAATATCGGCTATCAATTCCAAGAGTTGGCTTACTTTACCAACACCCGAAAAGCGAATCGAACTCTTCTCAATAAATACCAAAAACTTTTGAACCATTCTGATCCCATCTCGCCTAGAAGCATAGAAAACATTTTCCCTATCCAGCTTAACAGCATCTCCCTAGAAAAAGATGGGAATATCCTCTTATCTCCGATTTCCATACACATCAAGCAAGGAGAAAAAATCGCCATTATCGGGGAAAGCGGCTCTGGTAAAACAACCCTGCTCAATATCATTCATGGAGAAAAGACACCGACAAGTGGTCAGATTAGCTTTGCTGGTCAGAACCTGTCACGTCAAGAAATCACAAGCTTTAGTTCCTATATCCTCCAAGATAGCCATTACTTTGACACGCTATCTTTGGAAGACAATATCCTTCTGGGACTGGATAAAAATAAAGAGACTTTAAATCATATCCTCAAGAAAACAGGATTAGAACATTTGAAAAATCGAACGCTCAGAAATGATAGTCTATCTGGTGGCGAGAAACAACGCTTAGAAATCGCTCGCGCCCTCTACCATGATAGCCAACTCATCTTAGCAGATGAGATTAAGGCCAATCTTGACTTGGAAAATAGCAGAAAGATCAGTGACTTACTCTTCTCCCTACCTCAAACAGTCATTGAAGTCATTCACCACTACACGGAAGAAGACTTAAAAAACTATGACCAAGTCATTCACTTAAGCAGAGAAAAGTAATAGTCTATAACATACGATTTTAAAAAGCAAGGAACTCGAATTCCTTGCTTTTTAACTCAATATCAAACTGGCTACGATAGGGCTGACAAAGACATAGAGAATACCGGTGACACCGATAGCCAAGCCACCCATGGCTCCTGCTACAGAGCCGTATCGGAAGGCTGTTCCCGTTCCGACTGCGTGACCTGTTCCTCCAAGAGAAAGACCAACAGCTACTGGATCATCTATTTTCAACCACTTCAAAAGGGTTGGGCCGATGACACTGGTTAAAATCCCAGTCGCCACTACAACCACCAAGGTCACAGTCGTCAAACCTTGCAATTTTTCTGTAATTCCTACTGCCATAGCGGTTGTCACTGACTTGGGAAAGAGAGAAATGGCTAGGAAAAAGTCCATTCCAAAAATCTTAGCTACAAGGGCTGTGAAAGAGGTATTGACCACTACTGCTAACAGACTACCAAAGAGAATACTCCGAGCATGGTGCTTCATCAAATGAAAACTCTTATAAAGCGGAATCCCTAGAGCCACGGTCGATGGGACAATCAAGTTGTTCAAATAAACCCCACCTTGGTAGTAATCTTGGTAAGAAATACCCGTCACTTTTAGAAAGATGATAATGAAAACAGCTGACAAAAGCAAGGGCGTTGTCAATGGATGAGGAAAACGTCTGTAAATCAGCATTCCCACTAGATAAGCTAAGATAGACAGGGCAAGCCCAAACAGGGGATTGGAAACAAATTCACTCATTTAGCATCTCCTTTCTCATAATCTCCCTCAAACCGTCTCTTGATAAACTGAACTACCAAGGCTATGAGGATAATATTGATAACAGCTGCAAAAAAGACAATCAAGACAATTGGCAAGAGATAGGGAGCAATCACATCAAATTTCTCCATGATTCCCACTGCTGGTGGCAAAAAGAGAATGGTCATATTGGCCAGCAAGAAATTCCCCACCATGTTGACATGCCTGGTTCTCAGCCACTTAAATTGCAGGGCTAGAAAGAGAATAATCAAACCGATAATACTGCCTGGGATGGGCAAATGAAAGAAACTAGAGATTCCCTCTCCGATTAGAGAAATCACAAAGAGAATCATTAATTGAACATATAATTTCATCCTATACTCCATGAAATAGACTTCTTGCATACCAGTTTACTCTTTTTTCAGAAAATTTCAAGGAAATGCACAAGGGATAATGAAAATTAGATATGGAAAGGGGATACAAACAATTCTTGACTTGTGAATTTAGGATAAAATATTCCAGCGTCCTTCTTGCCAGCATTCTTGAAAAGTAGTATAATTATTGCATGCGCAATCATCTTGTAATACAGAGACTGTCCGTTAATGGACATTCTTCTATTTACAACTCTAAAAAGAAAGGAGATACTATGACCTATTTGGAAAAATGGTTTGACTTCAATCGTCGTCAGAAAGAAATTGAAAGTCTCTTGGAAGAGACCATTGCCCAGCAGAGCGAGCAAAGTCTGACCTTGAAAGAGTTCTACCTGCTCTACTATCTGGACTTGGCTCAAGAAAAATCTCTACGCCAGATTGACCTCCCAGATAAACTTCATCTGAGCCCGAGCGCTGTTTCTCGGATGGTAGCTCGCTTGGAAGCCAAAAATTGCGGTCTACTTAGTCGCAGGTGTTGTGATCAAGATAGACGCTCTAGTTTTATCTGCCTGACAAGTGATGGGCAAAAGACACTGGCCACACTACAAAAGGCTGTTGAAAAAAGCTTGGAAACTGGTTTGGATTTCTTGATTTAAGATGATTTTAGTAAAAAGTTGCGTGCGCAATCATTTTTCTTGACATTCTCTTTTACAAGGAGTAAAATAAAATCATCATTAAACAAAGGAGTTTTAAACATGATTGAAATTACCTATCTAGATGCCAGCAAGAATGAAAGAACTGTAACTTTCGAATCTTATGAAGACTTTGATCGTTCGCAACAAGCTTGCCTTATCGGCGTCGCAGACTACTACCCTGTCCAAAAATTAACCTACAACGGTCATGATTTGGACTACCATGGGACTTACGGAGATGTCTTCTTCTATCTCATGAAACAAGATTTAAGCCAATATAACTAAAAAAGGAGAAATACAATGGCAAAAGCAATTACAGATGCAACATTCGAACAAGAAACAAAAGACGGTTTGGTCTTAGTAGACTTCTGGGCAACTTGGTGTGGTCCATGTCGTATGCAAGGTCCAATCTTGGACAAATTGTCTGAAGAACTTTCAGAAGATGTCTTGAAAATCGTTAAAATGGACGTTGATGAAAATCCAAACACAGCTCGTGCTTTTGGAATCATGTCTATCCCAACTCTTCTCTTCAAAAAAGACGGTCAAGTGGTGAAACAAGTTGCTGGTGTTCACACAGCAGACCAAATCAAGGCCATCGTTGCTGAATTGAGCTAATCACATTAGAGACCAAGTACTTGCTTTGGTCTCTTTTTTCTTGCCCTTTGCCATTTTTCAAAAAATATGCTAGACTATAGGTAGAATATTACGATGTTTGGGACATGCCATCGCTAAAAAAAACCTTGACTTGGTATTTTTTAGCTCCCTCAAGGGAGCTTTTTGCGTGCTCTAAACATTTCCCATTTTGGAAGGAGTACTATGAAACGTCAATCAGCCTTGGTCGTCTTTAGTGGCGGTCAAGATTCTACAACCTGCCTCTTTTGGGCTAAAGAACACTATGAAACAGTCGAAGCTGTCACCTTTGCCTACGGTCAACGCCACCATCTTGAAATTCAAGTTGCCCAAGAAATCGCTAAGGAACAGGGGATTCGTCATCACATCCTAGATATGTCTCTACTGGGACAAATCACTGAAAATGCCTTGACCTCTGATCTGGAAATCGAGCAAAAAGAGGGAGAGGTGCCTAATACCTTTGTTGACGGTCGCAACCACCTCTTTCTGTCCTTTGCGGCAGTTCTTGCCAAGCAACGAGGCATTAAAGATATCGTGACAGGTGTCTGCGAGACAGACTTCTCAGGCTACCCTGATTGTCGGGATGTCTTTGTCAAATCTCTTAATGTTACCCTCAACCTTGCTATGGATTACGACTTTGTTATCCAAACACCTCTCATGTGGCTAGACAAGGCTGAAACTTGGGAATTAGCCGACCAACTCGGTGCCTTTGACTATGTTCGTGAAAAGACCTTAACCTGCTACAACGGAATTATCGGGAGCGGCTGTGGAGATTGTCCAGCCTGCCACCTACGGCAACATGGTCTAGATGTTTATCTCTCACAGAAAGGAGAAGCCTAATGTTTTTTGCACCCAAAGAAATCAAACAGGAAACTGGGGAGTCTCTTGTCTACAATCCTCACAGAACCTTGGTATCAAAAGAGTTTACCTTCGATGCTGCCCACCATCTCTTTCACTATGAGGGAAAATGCAAATCCCTTCATGGTCACACCTATCATCTGCAGATTGCTGTCAGTGGATTTTTAGATGAACGTGGCATGGCCTATGATTTCGGAGACATCAAAGCTATCTATAAGAACTACTTAGAGCCCCACTTGGATCATCGCTATCTCAATGAAACCCTGCCCTATATGAACACGACTGCTGAAAATATGGTTTACTGGATTTTCCAAACCATGAACCAAGAGTTGCCAGACGAACGTGGTCTCCGTTTGGAATACGTTCGCCTCTATGAGACTCCGACTGCCTTTGCGGAATTTAGACGGGAGTGGTTAGATGACTAGGGAACGTGTCCTCAAACTACCAGTTTTGGAAATTTTTGGCCCAACCTTTCAAGGCGAAGGCCGTGCAATCGGGCAGAAAACCATGTTTGTCCGCACTGCTGGTTGCGACTACCACTGCGACTGGTGCGATTCTGCCTTTACTTGGGATGGCTCTGAAAAGCCAACTCGCATGACAGCTGATGAAGTAATCGCTGAGTTAGATAAACTAGGAAGCTATGACTACGTCACCCTATCTGGGGGAAATCCTGCTATCCTAGCAGCCAACATGGCTGAACTGGTCACCAAGCTCAAGGAACGTGGTGTCACTCTGGCTGTTGAGACCCAAGGCTCTCGCTGGCAAAATTGGTTAAAAGACATCGACCAAGTCACCCTGAGTCCCAAACCACCTTCATCAAAAATGGAAGTCAACTTTGAAACTTTGGACTTTATCGTTTCCCAACTAGATCCAGACAAGGTCACCTTTAAAATCCCTGTCTTTGATGATGCAGATTTAGCCTTTGCCAGAGGCATACAAGAACGCTACCAACCAGATGTTCTCTTCTTATCAGCAGGAAATCCTGAGCCCAAGGCTACGGGTAATATTGTCCAAGACCAACTGGACCGTCTCAAAGAACTCTGGGAACGCATCGCTGCCGACGATAGCTGGGGCAATGTCCGCGTCCTTCCTCAACTGCATACCCTCCTCTACGATAATCAACGTGGTGTTTAAAATTAGAAAGAAAAAATCATGTCACAACAAGAAGAAATGAAAAACCTCAGCCTCCTCGGCAACAAAGAAACCAACTACATTTTCGAATATCAACCAGAAGTCCTCGAATCCTTTGACAATCGTCATGTGGAAAATGACTATTTCATCAAATTCAACTGCCCTGAATTTACCTCACTGTGCCCAATTACCGCTCAACCAGACTTCGCAACCATTTATATTTCCTACATTCCTGACAAGCTCTGTGTCGAGTCAAAATCCCTCAAACTCTACCTCTTTAGCTACCGAAACCATGGAGATTTTCATGAAAACTGTATCAACACCATCGGGAAAGACTTGGTTAATTTGCTAGACCCTCGCTATTTAGAAGTCTGGGGAAAATTCACTCCGCGCGGTGGCATTTCAATCGACCCCTACTACAACTACGGTAAACCTGGAACTAAGTATGAAGGCTTGGCAGAACAACGCCTCTTCCAACACGACCTTTATCCAGAGAAAATTGACAACCGTTAAACTCTTCGGAAATCTCTTCAAACCGCGTCAACGTCGCCTTGCCGTATGTATGGTTACTGACTTCGTCAGTTTCATCTACAACCTCAAAATCATGTTTTGAGCTGACTTCGTCAGTTCTATCTACAACTTCAAAACAGTGCTTCGAGCAGTCTGCGGCTAGTTTCCTAGTTTGCTCTTTGATTTTCATTGAATATAAACAGATACGAAAAAGCCCTGTTCCTCAAAACGAGGGGCAAGGCTTTTTGAGTTTCAATTATTCTTCTGTTCCTAGGAATTTTTTTGCAACGAGGGCTGCAAGAACTCCACCAGCGATTGGTGCAAGGATGAAAATCCAAACTTGTCGAAGGGCTGCGCCACCTACCAAGACAGCTGGTGCCAAGCTACGAGCTGGGTTTACTGAAAGTCCAGTGATGTTCAATCCAACAAGAATCATAGCCATCAATGACAAACCTATTACCAAACCAGCAATCGCGCCATTTCCCTTTCTTTCTGAAGTCACGGTCATGATAACCAAAACAAATAAGAAAGTTGCGATGACTTCAAACAAGAAACCGCCAAAGACAGTGACACCGTTTGCCAAGGCATTTTCACCAAGACTAGCAGTTGACATCCCTGAGTTAGCCAAGAGGAAGAAGACAGCGCCAGAAGCAATAAAAGCTCCAACAACCTGACCAAGGATGTAGTTGACAAGGTCTTTTGATGACAAACGTTTGTTAACAAACATAGCGATCGAAACAGCTGGGTTCAAATGAGCCCCTGAAACAGTTCCGATTGAGTAGGCTGCAACTACGATTGCCAGACCAAAGGCAAAGGCAATTCCAAGGTGACCAAGGCCATCAAGACCATTTCCAAAAACAACAGCTCCTGTTCCGATGAACACAAGCATGAAAGTACCGATTAACTCAGCGACAAATTGTTTCATTTTCTTTCTCCTTTTTTCAAAAACTAGATACTAGTCTATCAAAAGAGGGAAAGGGTTTCAAGAAAATTGCTTGGAAAGTTTTTTGAAAATCTGACTCGCTTTTTCTTAGTATTGAAAAGACTGGATAGCTTCTTTCAAGTCATCTTGTAAACTATTTCTCTGGTCAAGTTGGACATATACTTCCAACAGACAGGATCTGAAGTTGGAAAATTTATAAAAATCTTCCCTTTCTTCTATCGGAAAGTCAACATCTTTTATCCAAGAAGCTACTTGCTCTTGCTCCAACTTCCCTTGTAAAATAGGTTCATAGATCACTCTTGCTAAACGCCAATCCTCATCATCTGTAAAACGAATCGAAATTCTTTTAAATAGTTGGCCAAGTATATCAAATACTTCATGAACTCTGGTTTTAGGAAAGTTTGGATGACAAACCACCTCTGTCAGTAAATCGGCTCCATGTGCAAAAGCATGAACCCAACCATACTAACTTGAAAAACCCCTTGTATCCTTTTCTTTTGAAAGATAGTACAAACCTTGATTTAAAAGAACATTACGAATTTCTGCTTTTAATACCTGATAAAAAATCGATTGCTGGTTGGCATCCGCAGACAAGAGATTTACATAAACAAGTGCCCTAAAAGAACGTTCAAGTGTTGGCAGGCCTACCTTATCAATCTCTTTATCTAACCCTCCATCAGATAAAATTTCCTCAGCAATGAAATAAAATTGTTCCTGTGTAAATAGCTCTTCCTGAATCCCTCTAGCAAAGCTTGTAAAAACAAGGTCATCGCGAATTTCTGGAGAAGAATCTCCCAAATGGTCAAGCAACCACTGGATTTCTTCCTCATGATAACTTGGTTTTTCTTCTGCTATTTTTCTAAGTAACTCTTGATACATGGTCAATACCTCTACATTTCTAGCAACTTGATATAATCTAGACCCCATTTCTCGACAGCATCTAAAACAACTCTGAATTCCTGTCCCATTTCGGTTAAGCTGTACTCAACTCGTGGTGGAACTTCGGCATAGACCTTTCGTTGAACAATCTTATCCTTCTCTAATTGACGGAGATGACGGGTCAAAATAGTTTGAGTAATCCCAGGCAATAATCTCTGCAATTCTTTAAATCGTTTGGTACCCGTACTCAACTGATAAATGATTACCAGTGCCCATTTCCCCGTTAAAACCCTCTGCGTTGTCGCAAATGGACAAATACCATACTCACTCACTTTACTTGTCATAAAATATCTTCTTTCTATTTTTTTAAAAAAATTTATCTTTTAGTATCAATAAAAGTACTATTTTTGATACTAGCTATCAAAAAAGTGTCTACTTGTTTTTTTGTATGTAACTGTTACAATTATATCATAAAAAAGAAATGGAGAATATATATGTCAACAAACTTAGAAATTTTCAATGCTTATAATCAAGCTTTAATTGCTGGTGACTTTCCTGGTGTCTTTGAAACGATAGCAGACGATATTGTCTGGCATCAACCTGGTAATCATAGTCTATCTGGTACAGTTGTTGGTAAGGACAAGCTAGGAACTCACTTGGCTACATTTGCTGAGAAAACTAATGGGACCTTTAAGGTGGTAACAAATTGGGTTTCTGACAATAAGGATTTAATCGCAGCCAATGTTACTTTTCTTGGAACACGGGCTGATGGTACTGAACTCAATATGAACGGGATTGACCTCTTCCGCATTGAAGACGGAAAAATCAAAGAAGTTTGGCTCTTCTCTTCAGATCAAGCTGAAGAAGATAGCTTTTGGGGATAATTTAAGAGGCCAGGACAAAAAATTTTGATTTTAGGAATTCTTTATTCTAAATTTTTAAAATCGATAGATTAGAAAAAAGCGAACAAGACAGAATTCTGAGTTTCAGATAACTCGTTTTGTTCGCTTTTTATATTTAAGGTTAAACTTTTGTCCCAGACTCTTTTAATTTACTCTCCCAACTGGGCACTGTAGGCGATAATCTGGTCAACTGTGTCAGACAAGAATTGGATTGTATCACGAAGTGGTTTGTCTGTTGAAATATCAGCACCGATAATCATGGCTGACTCAAGTGGTGTCTTGCTACCACCTGATTTGAGGAGATTGATCCAATCTTCAGCTCCAGTTTCTGAGTTTTTAAGATGGAGGTAACCTGCAGTCGAAATCACAAGTCCAGCTGAGTAGGTATAACTATACAAACCCATGTAATAGTGAGCTTGGCGCATCCAAGTCAAAGCCGCATCATCATCGATTTCAATGGCATCTCCCCAGAAATCCGTCAAAACTTCCTTCATAATGCTGTTAAGTTTGCTTGCCCCAAAGGTTTCGCCTTCTTCAATCAATGTATACACCTTACGCTGGAAGGCTGCTTCCAAGAGGTGAGTAATGAAATTATGGAAGTAAGTATCTGTCAAACGGTGAGCAAGGGCGAAACGTTTTTGACGAGGGTCGTCAGACTGGTGCTCCAAGTAGTCACTGAGAAGCAATTCATTGAAGGTTGACGGCGCTTCGACATAGTAGGTCGACATGTGGGCGTTGAAGTAGCTTTGGTGATTATCCGAAAAGATGAATTGACCAGAATGCCCGATTTCATGGATCAAGGTATAGACATCACTCAAACGGCCTGTCCAGCTCATGAGGACATAAGGGTGCACGCGATATGGATCCGCCGCATATCCACCAGAATCCTTACCACTATTGGCAGCAAAGTCCACCCAGCGCTCTTCTTGATAGCGAGCAACTTCCTGACAATATTCTTGCCCCAAAGGTTCTACTGACTTCATGACCAAATCATAGGCGTCATCAATAGTCACTTGAGGATTGAGGGCGCTATCCAAGTCCAATTTCCAGTCTGCAAAAGTCATCTTTTCAAGACCATTCACCTTGGCAACGTGTTTGAGATATCTCTGAGCAACTGGCGCAAAATCCTTCATGATGAGGTCAATCTGACGATCAAACATAGCACGATCTACTTCTTGTTCAGCTAGAAGATAGTCAAAGACAGAGTCGTAGCCCTTCATATCTGCCAAGATTTTTTCAGACTTGACTTGGGCTAGATAGGCTGCTGCAGCCGTATTTTGGTGCTTACGAAGACCTTCTGAGAAGGAACGGAAAGATTTCTCACGAACCTCAGCGTCCTCATGATTTTGGTAGAAATTTTCATAGGTCACAAAGCTGTTTTTGTAGGTCTTGCCATGGGCTTCAAAGTCAGCCATTTCAAAATCCCCAGCTCGCATCTTAGTATAAATGTCCTGTGGACTGTAGAAAACTTCACCGAGATTAGTCAAAGCTTTCTCCACATCCGCCCCTAGATAGTGGGCTTTTTTGATTTTTGCCTGACGAATAGCTGCTGTCAAATGTGGCAATTCACCCAAACGGTCCAAGACTTCCTCGTCCGCTGCCACCAAGGCATCGTCAAAAAAGGTCAAGGCTACACTGGCATCTGTTTCAAATTCCATCCCAGCTTGGGCAATATTGGCAAATTCTTCATTGCTATAGTCTGTCGTCTGCGGCATAAAGGCATAATTGCCGATATGGCTCATCTGGATATAGATTTGCTCCAATTCCGCAAATGCCTTTTCAAAATCTTCAAAAGTATGAAGATTTCCCTTGTAATCACGGCTAAATTGGTTAATATCTTCGCGAGCCTTCTCGATTGCACGCAAGAAATCCTCACGGTCTTGGTATAGGGCTGTTAAATCCCAAAGTTCCTTTTCTGGAAATTCTGAACGATGTTTTTGTTCCATTTTCTTCCTCTTATTTCTCTAATTCTAATAAAACACTAAGGGCTGACAGGGCATAAAGCGGTGCTGTTTCTGCTCGCAAAATACGAGGACCAAGACCTGCCAAGACTGCTCCTTTAGCTTCAAAACTCTCGATTTCTGCAGGTGAGAGACCACCTTCTGGACCAAAGATAAAGAGCAATTTAGCTCCTTTTTCCAGTCCAGCAACTGCTTGTATAAGTGCGGCGGCTTCTCCTTCTTTTGCCGACTCTTCATATGCCACTACGATAGAGTCAAACTGGTCAAACTGAGCTAGAAAATCTGCTTTTTTCTCGAAAAGTTTGATACTTGGAACCATATTACGCTTGCTTTGCTCTGCTGCTCCAAGGGCGATTTTTTCTAGTTTTTCAACCTTTTTACCCAATTTCTTGCCATCCCATTTGGCGACCGACCAATCGGCAGGAAAGGCCCAAATTTGGCTGGCACCCAGTTCGGTTACTTTTTGAGTGATAAACTCCAGCTTGTCTCCCTTAGGAAAGCCGGATGCGATGGTCACTTGGACTGGCAGTTCCACATTGTCATCTAGTTCTTCTACCAATTCAAACTGACGATTTTCCACATCCAGCACACGCGCCAAGCGCTTGATGCCATCCTCAAAGACTAAGGTCACCTCGTCATCTTCTTTCAAGCGCATAACCTGAAACATATGCTTGCTGGTTTCCTTGTCCTCGATGGTGACAGGAGAGATAGCACTGCCTTTGACAAAATACTGTTGCATGCTAGCCTCCAATCACACCGGAAATATCCTTGGTTTTCTTGAAGACGCAGGCATTCCATTCCCCTTGAATCATGTGGGTTTCAAGGAAAAATCCAGCTGACTCAGCCGACTCGCGCACCATGTCCCACTTGTCCTTGATAATCCCACTCATGATGAGGTAGCCTTCATCCTTGACCAAGCGATAAGCATCATCCGTCAGATAAACGAGGATATCCGCCAAGATATTAGCTACAATCACATCTGCCTTAATCTCCACACCCTTGAGCAAATCGCCTGGCGCTACATGGATGTTTTCCATATCTGGATTGAGCTCAATATTTTCCTGAGCCACACGAACTGCCACATCATCTAGGTCATAGGCGAAGATTTCCTTGGCACCAAGTAGCGAGCTAGCAATGGAGAGAACCCCTGAACCAGTCCCCACATCTAGCACCGTTTCGCCACCACGAAGAACCTGTTCCAAGGCAAAGAGACTCATCTTGGTTGTTGGATGCGTCCCCGTACCAAACGCCATGCCTGGATCTAGCTTGATAATCTTTTCTCCCGCAATTGCCTCATAGTCTGTCCACGACGGCACGATAGTCAAATCATGAGTAATTCGAGCTGGCTCATAGTATTTCTTCCAGTTGTCCGCCCAGTCTTCCTCAGCCAAGGCAGTCGTACCCATTTTTACCTCTCCCAAATCAATAAAATCTTTCAATTCTGATATGCGAGCCTGCAAGTCCGCCTCAACCTCTACCACATCCACCGTTTCAGGGTAATAGGCTGTCACAACGATTTCTTCTTGCTGCTCTACCTCTGGGAAAATCTCGCCGAAGCGGTCCACATTTCCCACATAGTCCATACTGTCTTCAATCGCAACACCTTGCGCTCCCAGCTCAATCAAGAGATTGGAAACTAATTCCTCTCCATCACGCTTCACTGTAACTTTTAACTCTTGCCATGTTTCCATTATTAAGATACCAAGCCCGTAAAACACAAAACCAAAATAGGAAATTCTCTGAAGACGCTTGTGTCTAAGAGAAGTTTATCTTTTTGGCACAGTGTTTAGGGCGGGTTCAGTTTAGAAATGTAACCGAACCATCCTTTCTAATCACTTACTTTTAAATAATCTTTTAATCTCTCTCGCAACTGAGGCACAACTTGACTGGAAGTGAGAAACTCCTCAACATTCATCAACTGATAGCCCTGTCCTTCATCACCAAAGGTGATATTGTCAAATTGTTCTTGACTGATCTGACCGACCATAAAGACCGACTGTCTGCCTTCATAGAGCATGCTGGGATAGACCTTGCTCCAGAGCAGGCAATCCTCATTTAAATGAATTCCCAGTTCTTCATAAACTTCACGCGCCACGCACTCAAAAGGGCTCTCGTCCCCTTCACGACCACCACCTGGCAACTCCCACATATTGGGACAAGGGATATCGTCCTTGTCATCACGCAAAATCGTCAGTAGCTTATCCCCACAAAAGAGGGCAATTTTAGAACCTGTGAAATCAGAAATTTCTATTTCCATATTAGACTCCTTCGGTTAATTCCTTTTCCAGCTCGGCTAACCAGTTTTGATAATAGCTTTTCTCATCCCGTAACATCCGACTGCTATTCATTTTATGTCTAGCAATCTTCATAGCCTTGTGAGTTTGAACTACATCTTTCTTCACCTTAAATTGATACCAAGCTTGAATGACCTGCATATCTGCTGTTTTTATAGATAAAAAGGATTTGACCCCTCGAATACTTGCATATTCTTCCGCCTTCTTATTATCTCCTTCTATCAGAGCAATTTGAAGAAGGTATAATTGAGAAATAGTTTTAGACATTGGATTATCTGTTTTCTCTAACACAGACTGAAACTGTTGCTTTGCAAACTCTATATTATCATCCAATATGAATACCAATCCCTGAAGAGTCTGAACACTTTCTGCAAAACTCCCTCTCACCTCCTCATCAACAGACATGATAAAGTCTTTTAAATCATATTCTTGAGGAGCTAGCAAGGTCTGGGCAGAATGCCTCAACATCAGGTAGGCGTATTTCGTATTTTCAGGACGTTGTAGCAATTCCCAAATTTTTGCTCCATCGGTAATCCCAACTGGCAAAATGTTATTTAGGAAGAAAGACAAATTAAGAAAAATCCAAGTCCCTGCAAAATACCAGCTTCTTGTCAAAAATCCAAACACTATCGCCAACAATATCAAGCTGAGATGAACCATCAAGCCTCCTGAAAGCATCAGGATGATTCTTTGATCGCTTTCATCCTCTTTTAAACCAATGTATTGAGCACCAACATTTTTCAGAATGGCTGTTCTACTAAGATGAAACCTGCCTGACTTTTTGGTCAAAATAAAATGTCCTAATCCAAAAGCCACCAGCCGATAGCCTGTCAAGTAGCCACAAAAAGCATGTCCCAGCTCATGAAGAATAAAGATTAAATACATGCTTAGAAGAGCGAAGGCATAACCAAAAGTAAAGACTAAAACTGCGGAATATCCCAGCTCTGCAAATGCTATTGTTCCACAAGCACAAGCCAGCATAATAAAGACAACAGCTAGTACATAAACCAAATAAATCCCAATTTTCTTCATAAAATCTCCATCCAACTCCTAGTATCTCGGATAAGGATAAAACTCTCCCTCTTCCAAGCCTACTTTTCCTTCTTCAAAGACTTCTTGGTTCCATTCCATGACAAATTCTTCTGCTTCTGGGTCTTCCAAAAAGTCCATAAGGGCATCTAGCCCAACCTCAGCAGTATCTTTAAGGAATAGCGCAAAATAAGCTAAAAACTCACGAGAAAAGCCTTTTTTAGGTAGGTAAGGAATGACCGTCAAATAGTCTTCCTCATTGATGGTTGACTTGGCAGGATTGTAAAAAAGCACTGCTTCTTCAAAGAGAATATCATCCGATGAAACCTCTCCGTCTTCATCTACCATCTCCACACCTGCAGCATTTTGCGCTTCCAATAGAAAACTCACTTCTACCGCGTGATTGCGCTTATCCCAACTAATCTCAAAGTCAAATGGAAAATTCTTCTCCAACTCTTCCTCTAAAACATCTAAAAATCCATATGTTGCCATTTTGTCCTCTTTCTATGCGACTCTTAAATCGCCCCGATTGCTCGGAATTATGCTAAAATAGATACTACCATCTTACCACAAAATTATTTTATGTCCTAATTATACCATATTACCTCATTTAATCCCTTGATATCAGTGATTTTCTTAAACGGTTGATTTCCTTATTTTTTCCAAAAACTCAACACAAAAAACCCTCGAAAGGGCTAGCAAATCTATAGGATCAATAGACAAGTAACTAGCACAATTAGATGTGCTTTTTTATTGGCCATTCCCACGATGTCACACTTAATCTTATGCTTGTATTTTCTTATCTGCAATAGCGTCTGTCAAAGTCTGAGAAAAGTTAAGTCCCATTTCTCGTCCCAACTTATCTGCCCATCTTGGTATGGTCAAGGTCTTTTTAATTGGTTCTTGACTTCCTAAGTACTCTGATACATCAACAGATACCATAGAAATAAACGATTTATCAAGGTCATAGGTTGACACGAAATCTTCATCATCTTTAAAAGGATCATTATCAATTAAAGACAAGCTATTGATATCTGATGGCTGGGGCAAATCTCCATCACTCTCTATCAAATCTGCAACAGTTATACCTAACCACTCCGAACCCATAGCCAAAGCCTCAGAAATCCCCTCGCCTTGTGTAGCGGAGTATTCAAAATCCGGGAAATGGACAAAATAAGTCGCTTTTACCCCATCTGTATCATCATAATAAAATAAAGCTGGATACGTAACTAACATCTCACTACCTCCATATCAAAAAGCAGGGGCTGAATTTTACAACCCAGCTTGCTTTCTTATCCCTCTTTCAGTGTACTTATTCAGCTCACCATGGGGGATTGTGATAGGTCTTTCCCCTTGCTTCTCCATTTTAATATGGGAGCCTTTACCGCCTCTAGTCTTTATCCAACCATGGGCCGTAAGGAGTTTGACCATCTCTTTTTGTGTCATAGGCATAGCGCTTTTACCTCCTGACAACACCATTATAACACGTGCTACACGTATTGTAAAGAATGAAACGTATTATTCTCTTATACCATCAAAGATCCTAGATTCAGTTCTAAGAGCTTCTAATTTATTCATACCTATTTTTCTAATTAGTAGTAAAAACTGCTTCTTTATCGAGCAATTCATCATCTGTATAGTCAATTGTAAAAGTATCTCGAACTAAGACAGATTGAGGCGGAGTTGAATGAATCATAGGAACACTGCGGACCCTATATTTTTTATCTCCAATTTTTACAAACTGATACTCTTCGAAAATCAAATTCAAACCACGTCAACGTCGCCTTACCGTATATATGTGACTGACTTCGTCAGTCTTATCTACAACCTCAAAACAGTGTTTTGAGCAGCCTGCGGCTAGTTTCCTAGTTTGCTCTTTGATTTTCATTGAGTATGATTAACTCTCAAGTCTTCGAAATCAGGATTTTCAACAGTTATTACAAGGAGGCGATTTACTACTTTAAAAACATCAATTATTCTATTTTTCATATTTTTCTAATTCATAATTATTAGAATGAACTTCTTGGTAAGCAAAATCAAGTTTAGGTTTAATGTTTTCGTACAAATCTAAAATCTCTTTTGGAGTATCTTCACGGAAGATAAATTTTCTTTTTCCTGAAATAACTTGATCACTAAAAATCCATTGTCGAATTTGTTTTGTAAAAATCAAAATTTCCTGACTTGGTAATTCCATTACTTATCACCTCTCCTTCATTATAATTCATACAATAATATTTAGCAATATTATTTCTCAAGTCAGTAATTCCACTTCTTTAGGCTCAACTATCATATTTTGATCTTTAAGGAAAATCAATTCTCTCATGCTGATACCTCTCCTCATCAAATTAAATAGTCAAAAAGCTTCTATCTCGCTCCCGGAATGTTACAAAACCATTGAAATATCACAACTAATAGGCTAGAATGGACATAGTAAGATACATTAGATAAGTTATACTGCTCAAAAAATATGAAATTAAAATCCACGTTAGAAAGGACTGCTATGTCAGACAATCTCGCACTTCGCATGCGCCCTAAAACCATCGACCAGGTCATCGGTCAGGAGCATCTGGTCGGACCTGGAAAAATTATCCGTCGCATGGTGGAAGCCAACCGCCTGTCCTCCATGATTCTCTACGGTCCTCCGGGAATAGGCAAGACCAGTATTGCCTCAGCCATCGCTGGGACTACTAAGTATGCCTTTCGAACTTTCAATGCGACAGTTGATAGTAAAAAACGACTGCAAGAAATTGCAGAAGAGGCTAAATTCTCTGGTGGTCTCGTCCTATTACTAGACGAGATTCATAGACTAGATAAAACCAAGCAAGACTTCCTCTTGCCTCTCTTGGAAAGTGGACTAGTCATCATGATTGGGGCTACAACTGAAAATCCCTTCTTCTCTGTCACTCCTGCCATTCGTAGCCGTGTTCAAATTTTTGAGTTAGAACCTCTGTCTAACCAAGACGTCAAAGAGGCTCTTCAGATAGCTCTAAATAACCCTGAACGTGGCTTTGATTTTCCAGTAAAACTAGATGAGGATGCGCTGGATTTCATTGCGACCTCTACAAACGGAGACCTTCGTTCTGCCTTTAACTCGCTGGACCTGGCTGTTTTCTCTACCCCTGAGAATGACGAGGACATCCGCCATATCACCCTTGATGTCATGGAAAATAGCCTGCAGCGGAGCTACATTACCATGGACAAGGATGGAGACGGTCACTATGATGTTCTATCTGCCCTGCAAAAGTCTATCCGTGGCTCAGATGTTGATGCCAGTCTTCACTATGCTGCCCGCTTGATTGAGGCTGGTGATTTGCCAAGTCTCGCTCGTCGCTTGACCGTTATCGCCTATGAAGATATCGGTTTGGCCAATCCTGAAGCCCAGATTCATACCGTTACTGCTCTTGATGCCGCTCAAAAGATTGGGTTCCCAGAAGCTCGCATTCTCATTGCCAATGTCGTGATTGATTTGGCCCTGTCTCCAAAATCCAACTCAGCCTATGTAGCTATGGATAAGGCACTTGCTGACCTCAAAACATCAGGGCACTTGCCTATTCCGCGACACCTGCGTGATGGGCACTACAGTGGAAGCAAGGAACTGGGGAATGCCCAAGACTATCTCTATCCACACAACTATCCTGGAAATTGGGTCAAGCAAGACTATCTACCAGAAAAAATCCGCAATCATCACTATTTCCAAGCAGAAGATACTGGTAAATATGAACGGGCTTTGTCTCAAAGAAAGGAAGCTATCGACCGTTTGCGAAAAATCTGAAATCCTTTTCAAAAAATTGCACTTTTCTCTTGATTTTTTTCGAAAAAGTGGTATCATATAAACATAGAAACGCTGTGGTGTACGACTTCACACTTAAGTGTTGACCGACTATTTTTTGTATTATTAGGGAAACAAAAGTCTTCTAACAGCATGTAGGCCGTCTCACACGGAAACAGCTTCAGTTAGAGCGAGTTGCCCACCTGCTTAATTGCGCGGGTTCAATACAAACCGTGAAGTTTCGGCACCAATACAGCTTTTTTCTTTGCCTCCTTAGCTCAGCTGGCAGAGCAGCGGACTCTTAATCCGTGGGTCACAGGTTCGATCCCTGTAGGGGGCATAATATATAGTTTAGAAACGTTGTTAAATCAACGTTTCTTTTTGATTTGGTCAACTTTTGGTCAATATTTCTATTTTTTAACTAAACTCGTCAAAACTGCACGAACTTTGTTATTTTCAATATCTGCTTTTTCCTTTATCAAATGACCGTAAGTCTCAGTTATTTGTTTAATATCTCGATGACCCATTAACTTTGACACTGCCCAAATATCAACACCCATTGCTAACATTGTTGAACAATACGTATGCCTTAAACCTGTACTTGTCATAGTTTGCGGATAAATTTTCAAATCTTTTAAAATTTGTTTCAGATGTTTATTAACTCCTGCATTTGTTACAACATTATAATTCAAATCAACAAAAATCATATTTTCATTATTTGAAATTGTGCCATTTTCAATAAATACAGATTGCTCTTTTTTTAGTTTTTTTAAAATATCTAAAGTATCACGGTCAATTGGAACTGTACGAACTGAATCCTCAGTTTTTGGTTTTGTCCAACATTTTTTTATAGTGTCATATCTGCGGTATGTTTTTATTTCTGAACTTTCCCACAATACACAATCCCATGTAAGGCCTGCAACTTCTCCTGCACGTAATCCTGTTTTTAATTGAATCAATAGCAGATACGGTACAATTGAAGTTGTTAAATCAAGATTGTTTTCTAAATATGTCACTAACTTTTGATAGTCTTCAAAGCTATGAATATATTTTTCATCTCTTCGCTTCTTTGAAAGGCGACCAGATAAAATGACACCTTCAGTAAAATCTTCTATATTGAGCTTATCTCTTTTCGCAAATACAATAACATTTCTAATTTCCGCATTCATTCTACTAACATTGTCTCTGCTATTAGTTTCAGCGTACTTGTTAATAAATTCTTGATATTCGCTCGATTTAATTTTTAAAGCTGGTTTGTCTTTAAAATATGCTTGAATGAATTTACCACGTATTAGATGCTTATTGAAAGTAGATTCCGCTTTGCCAAGTGGTTTAACTGTTAATTCTAGCCATTTTTCCCAAAGGGCATAGAATGTAATATTTTTATCAATTATTGCACCATTAAGCAATTTTAACTCAAGAGCTAACGCTTCAATTTCAGCCTCTCTTTTTGTCTTAAATCCTGAATTTGAAGCCACTACCTTTTTATTTTTATCAAAAATCCTATAATCCCATAAATTCTTTTTTCCTCGTTTTCTGAATGAAACAGACATGATTACCTCTTTTCTAAAGACGATAACCAAGATATTATCTTGATTATCGTATCATAAAGTAAAGATTTCTGCAAAGTTTTCTTCAAAAAATTCTTTTGTTTTGCTTGCTAAGAAGTAGTACCGTCCACCTTGATTGTCTGGATATTTCACAAAACCATCTTTATTTTTATCAATATCGATTTTTGACCGAATAGCTGGCTGATAAAGAACATTTTTTAATAACCAAGGTCGAGAGACTGACAACATGTTTAAGACCTCATCTAAACTAATATATTGCCCCTGTGAAGCCTTATTTTTTAAATTGAGATATTCTTCCTTTTCTACAATGATATGAGAAGAAGGTAACTGTACTTCTAAATTTTCTATTTTAATTGAAATTTTATCTGTCATATAAATTTCCTTTCATTGTCTTACTTAAATACGTTCCACGGCTCTTTTTCTTTCTTTAGTTCATCTTTTCGATTATTTAGAAAAATAATAGTATCAGGAGAGGGCTTGTACTTTGTTTTGAAATGAATCAAAACATGCTTGAAAAATTCCTGAATTGCTTCTTTACCGTAAATCTTTTCAATCTTGTATAAAAACGATTCTAAACCGCTGTTTTTCAATAAGTAAATATAGGTAGATAATAAATCATTTTTTCTTCTTGGTTTTGACCTCAATAAATCAAAATCAGTCGAAACATACTCCAGCATAACCTTTGAAATATCCCACAATTCATCATTTTTGAAAAATAAATATTTGTCCGTAAATCGTTGAAAAATAAGGCTCGATAGTTCTTTATCATTCCGACATTTCAAAATATCTAAACCAGTTTGATTAGCGTAAGCCTGTCTGATTGACATTTCAAATCGCACCCAATCATCACATTTCAAGGCTTCATCATAAAAGATGCCCTTCTTTTTCTCCTGCTCCAGTTTTTTATCATAGATTCGTAGTAGTAGAGAGTTTCCTTTGTTTGCTTTGCTACCAACATAGATTGTTTCTACTCTGTTGTTTGTGTTAATCGTACTGATATTTGACTGATTTTTTCTTAATTTGATTGTATTTGTAAAACTGTCAACGTATTTTGATTTGATTATTGACTTGTTTAACTCCTGATGAATCTGATTTACTTTCAAACCTTCATCTATAAAATCAACCGCAAAATCAATTTTTGAAACTCTACAACTACCGCTAAAATAATTTTCTAATTCAAAAAATTTTTGAACTAATCGACGATACGAAATTTTTTGATTATCTTCTTCACGTCGTTTCATGTAATGTTTTAAGCCTTGACCTGAGAATTTGAGAAGCACTCCCATTCGTGGGCTGTCAGTGTTAAAACATAACAAAATATCAAAATCATCAAAATTGACAATATAATTGTAGCCTGCAAATCCTTTTTCATTTAACTTGTAATTAACCGTGTACTTTTCTAATTCCAATAATTCATCAATTTTTAAACAAATATTTGAAGCAAAGGCTACATAATCAGTCATCATCTCATTAAATTCAGGCAAAAATACAAATGAAATTTCATCAATGTCACATTGAATCATACAAAATAACTCCTTTTTTATTGTTTTGTAGTTGACCCCGTTAGGGGTGGGGACTGGGATGGGGGTCATTACTAAACCCCCATGAATCCTAGTACCCCATTATTTACGATTTTTTCTTAATCGTTGACCGTATAAAAATGCTCGTTTAAATGTACTAATCTTTTCCAATCCGTGCTCATGTAGATTGATATTCCAAAATTTCCGTGGTTTGCTGAACTGTCCATCAGTAGTCATGATATAACCTGAAAATCGTGGTGCATGATTATCAATGTTATCTGTTTCTCCAAATACCATTCGAGCTAATTCGTCTGTAATAGCGCCATTTGATAAACAGATACGAACACCTAAGTTATCTCTAATAGCTGTTGAAAGCAACTCAGACCGCGGTTGTTGCATGCAGATACAGATATAGACACCACTAGAGCGAGAGCGAGACACAATAGACAAAACCAAATCTTGAACCCTTTTTCTCATCTTGTTATCTGTAATACTTGAAAGCATGGCTGAATATTCTTCGATAATACAGAGCTTCATCTTCATCTCTTTACCGAAATTAACGAAAGTTGCGCCAGTAATATCATCACGTGCCGATAGATTTGCAATTTCTTTTTCACGTTTAATGACTAATTCCAACAATTCTTCAAAATATGCTAAAATCTCTTCACTGTCTGATAAAATAACCCCAACTGGTAGAAAATCCCATGAACTGAACTCAGATTTCACATCTAAGATTGTTAAATCAACTTCTGAATCAAACATAAAAACTTGAGTAAGTAACGATTTTAAGAATGTTGTCTTTGAACTTGACGTGTTACCAATAATTAAAGAATGTATATTCTTCAACAATGAGAATGTCAAACCTTTTTCAACTGTTATTTCAAAATCATGGATTGGTCTTAATTCTGTGATATGTTTAGGCTTCAGCTGTCTTGCTTTAGCTTCTACAATATCATCTAATAAGTAAATGAACTCTGTATTATCTTCACTTAACCAATAATCTAAAACAATCAAAGAACGATTTTTACCCACTAAGCACGCTGATAACATTTCCGCAAACTTTTCTAAATCGTCAGTAGTTTGGTCAGCTAATTTTTTGATTTTTACCGTGATGCGCCTGCTTGACTTCGAGAAGTCAGCATGCGCTTTACTAACATCTATGAATTTGCTACCAACTTTACGATTCGCAGTTACTGAATCCAACAATGCCTTGTGTGTTTGTCGTTCTATCAATCTTAATTTATGATACAGAGATAATGAGCCAATTTTTGATAGTCTCAAAACAAATCGAACCAGTAAAACAAGATTAACAAAAAGCAAGACAGCTATTCCCATTACTTCAAAAATGAATCCAAATTTTAAAATACCAATACTTATTCCTTTAAATACTAACCATCTAACAACAATCCCAACCGATAGTAACCCAACTCCAAAAATTTGGAGTAGAGTTACAAAACTTGGGGAATTCGGCATTAAATGACCTGTATTTTCATTTAACCTGTACCTAATCATAAATACCTACATATCTCTTTCATTTCATTTAACATGTTGCGGCGCTTGAATTCCAAATACATATACGAGCGAATAAAATCAGTGTAACGTCCATCTGAGTAAACTAAACTCAAATTCACGAAAGATGAAACTCGTCCTTCAACTTCAGAATTAATGTATGCTGATAAAATCTTTCGTAGTTCAATGGGCAAGTCTAAAGCTGATAAATCATCTAATTCTTTATAAATATCTTGCATATCTATTTCCTCACGACTTTAAACTAACTTCTTTGATATCTTCAGCCCAAACTTCAATAACATCAAAACTTTTGAACTTATAGCGACCACGTGGATTGACTAACTGATACAAATGTCTGAACTGAATCTTGTTCGCAATTTCTAAAGTTGGGACAACAAGACTAATCAATTTAACTGTTCCATCATCTTTGGGCATTGATAAAAATACTTCATAACCAATTGATTTGTCAGAAAAAACTGGGGCGTTTTTACCATTTTGATTTTTTTCGAACCCTATGATTGGGAAAAATGGTTTTGGTTCTGTAACACTGACTGCAACGCAAGTTGAAATATTAGTAAGGGTTTGGGCAGTGCGACGGTCATTTACAATTGAACCTTCTGATTGATTTGATTTGTTTCCGAACAAACCACTTTGTAGTAAATTTTGGTTAGCATTAACCATAATAATTTTCCTCTGCTAGCTTAAAGCTAGTTCTTTCTGTTGAATTTTTCTTGTAAATATTTGAATCTTCTTATTTACATTTCAAGTGTATCATGATTAAAATTGACTGTCGATTGAGAGAAAAAACAGACATTTAAAAACATTCTCATACAACTTTTTAATCATGTGACATGAAATGAAATTGAGTGATTCATCATTACAAGACTAGTGTAGCAAAAATTTAATTGTATTTCGTTGAAATAAAACAGATGGAAATATTGCTGTATTTCATACAACTATTTCAATTGCGAAACATAAAACCAGTATATATAAAGGAAGAAAATAGTTGTATGATTAAACCTCGAATATAAATAATCAAATTGGTTGTATTGTACAATTATTTGTGTTATACTCTAACTATAAAATAAATGAAAGAAGGACATTAAATGTTTAAACACACTATTGAATTTATAAAACGTTCAACGATTGATGTAGTACCTGAAAAGGTTAAAATCTTCAAAGATGAACAATTGCAAAAAGGACCAAAATATTATTGGTATATGTTTTTGCATGACGAAAGAATTGGAGAAGTATCTGATATGTTTGCATATTACGGCGGAAACAAAGATACAGCTAAACAAAAAATGAGTCGATTAATGAAAGATAGTCGAACTCATTTGTCTGAAAATGTTTTAGAATTACTTGCTAAAAACATGAATTTAAGTGTTTCTGAATTGCTGTGGGGAGATGAAGAAAATTGGAAGAAATTGCTTCCAGCACTTTTCTATTTAATTGTTTTTGAATCTATTAGCGCTTCTGATTTCAGAAAAAATAGAGAGCAACAATTGAAATCGAATGTGCTTGAAGTTTTAAAAGAGTCTGTACTATTTTCAAGTGAATTAGCGAAGAAAGAAATTGAAGCGGATTTATCTGATGGTATTGTTCCATTTGATATTTTTGATAAGAATTTATTTAAAGTTATTTCAAGACTTTATCAAAAAGAAGTAGAAGAAAAATTTTACAGACTATTTAAAGAATTCTTTATAGAAGAAAACTATTGTTTGAAAAAATTAGATAATAGAATAATTGATTTTGCGGAGCGAGTGTATAAAGAAGTTATTTTTGATAACAAGAAAACAGAAGATTCTTTAGGAATTCAGGTTTATCAGCATTCAAATTTATTTTTGAATGCTGATTATAGAGAATATAGAACAAGTATTATACAAAAGAAATCCTTGAATGAAGTAGTACTAGAAAAGGGGCAGGTATTAGAACATTATTTGGATGAAGAACAAAGAATGATACTTGAACAAGTTTCAAAATTTGTCAGTGGTTTAGATAAGATTCAGAGAAGACAAGATGAACGCTTAGGATATCGAAAGAACAACAAAAATTTATTCAAATATGGATTTGATTTTGTAAAATTTGATGAAGAATATTTTAGAGAATCAGAAGAGAAAGTAGAAGAAACTATGATATCTACTGAACAAATGAGCGCAGATTTGAAAAAATTAGATATGTAAAAAAAACAACCGCTAGAATTTTTAGCGGTTGTTTATGTTATTCAATAAGGTTGCTATTGCATCAATTATAGCGCTTTGAAATTAATTAAAATATTATTTAACTTGATTTAGAATCGTATGAAATGCGGAAATTATTTCTTTTTGTTTATTATCAGGTAAATTTTTTATATTTGAAATTAATTCAACAATCTCAGGATTTTCATCTTTTTTTGTAATATCAAAGAAAGATGAAATATCACATTCAAGGGCATTCATAACTTTTTCAAGTGTGTTAATTGTTATGTTCGTTTCTAAGTGTTCAAGTTTATATACATAATTTGTTCCAAGGTCGGCTCGTTCTTCAATTTGTTCTTGTGTAAAACCTTTTTTCAGTCTTAAAAGGCGGATTCGTTTTCCTACATATTTTCTTAGTGATTGCTTCATGTAATACCTCACAAACTTAATATTACAGTTTTTTTACTACATATTTTAGTTCTTGAAAGATTGGTTTAAACTTTACAAGGTTGGTTTAATGCGATATAATTAAAGAAAAAACAACTATATATAGTTGTTAATGTGAATTTTTGGAGATGTTATGTCAAAAAATACTTTTAAAACCCTCACAACCTCAACAGCTATTGCGCTTGCGTCTGTTGGTGGAACTGCATTTGCTCAAGAAGCAACTACTACAACAGCAGTTGATACAACTGCTGTCAATGAACCTGCTCTTGTTTCTAAACCTGTAGCTGATGCAAAACCAGAAGTGAAGAAATCTTCTGATGTCAAGCCTGCTCTGGATGCTCAAGCATCTACTGTTAAACAAGTTGAAGCTGAAAGTGAAACAGCAAAAGCTGAAGCTACTTCTGCTAACCAAGCTGTTACAACTACTGAAACTGCTTTGACAAGTGCTAAAGAGGACTTGAAGTCTGCTGAAGCTATTAAAGCCAATGCTACAGAAGAAAATATCACTGCTACAAAAGCAAAACAAGATGCCAATGTAAAAGCTCAAGAAGCCAATCAAAAAGCAACTGAAGCGTCTACTGAAGCCATTAAAGTTCAAACTGAAACTGTAGCAACTGAAACAGCTAACGTTGCAAGCGCAACAAGTAAGAAAGCTGAAGCCGATAAAACAGTAACCACTAAAGAAGCGAATGTAAAATCAGCTGAAGACGCGCTAAATGGTTCAGGACTTGGTGAAGCTAAAGCCTCACTTGCCCAAGCTGAAAAAGATATTGAACAAGCAAATGCCAATATTTCAAGCGCAGCAACAGCTGTCGAAACCGCTAAGAAAGCAGATAACAACCGCGCAGAAGCCATTAAACAAGCTGAGAACAATGTGAATGTCAAAAATGATGCCTTGAAATTAGCTAAAGAAATGATGGACGCAGACCAAAATAAAGTTGAATCTATCCAAGAAAAAGCAGATGCAACAGCGTCTAAAGAAAAAGAAGCGCAAACTGAATTGGATGTGAAAAAAGCTAAGTTAAATAAATCTGAAGGAATGAACATTCCAAATCCAACATTCACTATTCCATCAAATGTGTATAATGGATTTTCAGCAGATGTATTGAAATCAGCTGGTGTGTCTTCAAATGTTGTAACATTCGCACAGCTAGTCAAATTAGATGACGCAACTACAAATGAATCAATTAAAAAAGATTTACGTCGTGTCATTCTACAAGCTTCTGCTAACATTGTTAAACAATCAAATGCTAACGTTAAATATGACAATGCTGATCTAAATCGTCCAGTTGATATTGATAACTTGACAGAAGCTCAAAAACTTGAAATCTCAGAATTTTATGTTAATGGATTGAAACAAATCAGAAATGCATTTAAAAATTCATTTAACGTAAAATCAGAAACAGCAACAACTAAAGAAGCTGTCACTTTAGCGTCAACACAAGCTGAAAAATATGAAAAACGTGGATTAGACCCAGTTGTTCATGGTCACGTAACAAATGCTGTTGAAAACATTTCCTTCATGAACTCTGATATTTCAAATATGTATGAATTAAAACAAGCCGTCTATAACACTTTAATGTTCACAACATATCTTGATAATGCTGTTTCAAATGAAAGATACAGATGGGGACACCTTCGTGCAAACCTAAACTTTGCAAAATATGTTGGTATTGATGTAGCTAATATCAATGGTCGTTATTACATGATTACAGCATTTTCAAATGAAGGAACTCCAGTTTCTAAATCAAATGACCTTGCCCAACTTGAAGCAAAACTAGCTGAAGCCCAAAAACAAAACAGTCAAGCTCAAACTGCTCTTACAAATGCTAAAGCAGAATTGGCAGAAGCTTCACGCAAATATGCTTCTGCACTTGAAGCTAAAACAGACGCTGAAAAAGAATTGGCAAGCAAATCAGAAACACCACTTCAAACAGAAGTTGCTGAAAAGAACTTGCAATTGGCAAACCTTGCTTTGAAAAATGCACAAGAACGTAAAGCAAACGCTGAAAAAGCTGTTGAAAACTTCTCAAGAAGCCAAGCAGAAAAAGAAACTGCTCTTGAAACAGCTGAAGATGAACTAGCTACAGCCAAAACTGCTCAAAAAGATGCTGAAACTGCTCTTACAAGTGCGCAAGCAAAATTGCAAGCAGAAGAAAACAAGTTGAAAGCTCTTCAAGCTGAACAAGCTAAACTACATGAAGAAAAAGACAAATTGGTGTCAGATGCGAAAGCAATTGCAACTGAATTGAGTGCATATCTAAACGCAGATAAAAATCTTGCAGATGCGCAAGCAAAAGTAGCTGATTTAGAAACAAAACTGACTCAAGCAAAATCTACTGCAAAATTGGCACAAGATAAATTGGACACAGTTACAGCTAAATTGAAAGCTGAACAAGCTAAATTAGCTGAAATCCAAGAAGAGTTTGATAAGTTGCTAGACTTAGAAAACAAAGCTAAAGATAATGTAGTTGCAACTCTACCAGATGGAACTGTTGTTGCTGTAGACTCAAATTCTAATACTTTACCTACAGAAAATACTGAAGAAACTGTTGATAAAACAAAGACAGCTTCACAATCAGGTAAAGATGTTGCTTTGGATGCTAAAGAAGATGTTGTTGTGAAAGATAAACAACAAACATATTCAGCTCCAGCTGTTAAAGCGGGTGCAGATGAAAAAGTGACATATTCACGAGTAGAACGTGCAAAATCATTACCAAATACTGGAGAGTCATCAAGTGTTGCAATGTTGGTACTCGGTGCAATTCTTGGAGCATTTGGACTTGTAACAGTACGTAGAAAGAATTAGAATAATAAAAAAATCTTCTTATTGTAAATGATAGGAAGATTTTTTGGATTCACAAAATTAGTTTAAAAGACTACGCTATTTAAACCATTTTTGAGAATGAATAGAAGCGTTATTTGAAATATATACAGAAAAAGAACCCCAACGTACATTGGAGTTCCTCTTGTTTTTAATTGTCCGAATCAATATTTTTATTTCAAAAAAAGGTAGTGAAAAAGGTAGTGATTCGGTTGATTTTTATTGCAATGTAGTGAAATTTAAAATTTCAAAATTCGCTTAAAATCAAGGTTCCTCACGTCTATTGACATGTAGTGAATCCCTATTTCACCTCTGTAAACACAACGTGTTTGCGAAGTTTTGGTGAGTATTTCTTCAATTGAAGACGGTCTGGAGTGTTACGTTTGTTTTTAGAAGTAAGGTACAAGCGTTCACCAGATTCTTTGTGTTCAAGTGTAATATTTACGCGCATGGTATCTCCCTTCTATTATTCAGCTGCTGCAGCTTTAGCGATTTTACGTCCTTTGTAGTATCCTTTAAGTGATACACGGTGAGAACGTGAGTAATCTCCAGTAGTTTCGTCAAAGTTTACAGATGGAGCTGTTACTTTGTAGTGTGTACGACGTTTGTTTTTCTTCGCTTTTGAAGTGCGACGTGCAGGTACTGCCATTTTGATTTCTCCTTTAGGTATTTATATTCGATTCAATCTACTGATTTTCATCAACCATACTAGGATAACACATTTTGTTTGTAAAGTAAAGTTACTTGACAAAAAAAGATGAAAAAATTAGAAGGTCATTAACCGAATTAATCGAAATTTTCTGAAAATTCAAGAATTTTCTTCTGTTCATTGCCTTAAAAATGTGCTATAATAGTAAAAACTGAAATGGGAGGGAACAAATGACTGAATTAGATAAACGTCACCGCAGCAGCATTTATGACAGCATGGTAAAATCGCCAAACCGTGCCATGCTCCGTGCGACTGGTATGACAGATAAGGACTTTGAAACACCGATTGTGGGAGTGATTTCGACTTGGGCGGAAAATACACCATGTAACATTCACTTGCATGATTTTGGGAAATTAGCCAAAGAAGGTGTCAAATCTGCAGGTGCTTGGCCTGTGCAGTTTGGGACTATCACTGTAGCGGACGGGATTGCCATGGGAACGCCTGGTATGCGTTTCTCTTTGACATCTCGTGATATCATTGCGGACTCTATTGAGGCGGCTATGGGTGGTCACAACGTCGATGCCTTCGTCGCTATCGGTGGCTGTGACAAGAACATGCCTGGTTCTATGATTGCTATTGCCAATATGGATATTCCAGCTATTTTCGCCTATGGTGGTACTATTGCACCTGGAAATCTTGATGGCAAAGACATTGACTTGGTTTCTGTTTTTGAGGGAATCGGAAAATGGAACCACGGTGACATGACGGCTGAGGACGTGAAACGTCTTGAATGTAATGCCTGCCCTGGCCCTGGTGGCTGTGGTGGTATGTATACAGCTAATACCATGGCGACTGCTATCGAAGTTCTCGGTATGAGTTTGCCAGGGTCTTCATCTCACCCAGCTGAATCAGCTGACAAGAAAGAAGACATTGAAGCAGCAGGACGTGCTGTTGTTAAGATGCTGGAACTTGGTCTCAAACCGTCAGATATCTTGACTCGTGAAGCCTTTGAAGATGCCATTACTGTAACCATGGCTCTCGGTGGTTCTACAAATGCCACTCTTCACTTGCTTGCCATTGCCCATGCGGCTAATGTTGATTTGTCACTTGAGGACTTCAATACGATCCAAGAGCGCGTGCCTCACTTGGCCGACTTGAAACCATCTGGACAGTATGTCTTCCAAGATCTCTACGAAGTCGGTGGTGTGCCTGCGGTTATGAAATATCTCTTGGCGAATGGCTTCCTTCACGGAGACCGTATCACATGTACTGGTAAGACTGTCGCTGAGAACTTGGCTGACTTTGCAGACCTTACACCAGGTCAAAAAGTCATTATGCCACTTGAAAATCCAAAACGTGCGGATGGTCCGCTTATCATCTTGAACGGGAACCTTGCTCCTGACGGTGCGGTTGCCAAGGTATCAGGTGTTAAAGTTCGTCGTCACGTTGGGCCAGCTAAGGTCTTTGATTCAGAAGAAGATGCTATTCAGGCTGTTCTGACAGATGAAATCGTTGATGGCGATGTAGTCGTTGTTCGTTTCGTGGGGCCTAAGGGTGGTCCTGGTATGCCTGAGATGCTGTCACTTTCATCAATGATCGTTGGTAAAGGTCAAGGAGACAAGGTTGCCCTCTTGACGGATGGGCGTTTCTCTGGTGGTACTTATGGTCTGGTTGTTGGACATATCGCCCCTGAAGCTCAGGATGGTGGACCGATTGCCTATCTTCGTACAGGCGATATCGTTACAGTTGACCAAGATACCAAAGAAATTTCTATGGCTGTATCGGAAGAAGAACTTAAAAAACGCAAGGCAGAAACAACCTTGCCACCACTTTACAGCCGTGGTGTCCTCGGTAAATATGCCCATATCGTATCATCTGCTTCACGCGGAGCCGTGACAGACTTCTGGAATATGGACAAGTCAGGTAAAAAATAAACTTAAAAAGCAAGCCAATCTCGGCTTGCTTCTTTTCATCTCCAAAAGTAATTTGCATGCTTAACGAGGTGGTAGTCCAAGGGCAATACGGCCGTAGCGACTGATTCGTGTGATTTTCCAAGCAGGCGACCAGGTGACTTCAACCTTGACATCTTCAATCCCCTCGATTTGTTTCAGACCTGCGACGATTTCGATAGGCAGGCTTTCGGCGCAATCGCAGGCAGTATCGGTGAAGGTCATGACAATCTTACAGAGGCCTGTTTCGTCTAAATTGATTTCATAAATCAGCCCTAGATTGTAAACATCCAATTCCACATCTGTATCAAAAACTTTCTCTAGTTTTTCGATAATTTTGTCTTGTAAGACCAAAGCACGGTCATTGATTTTGATATCCTCTCTCATTACAGTCCCTCCACGTGATAAATATCCTCTATTTTCTCATAATTCTGACAATTTGGCAAGTTTTTGATGGATTTTCTGAAAAAATATGATAATATAAAGAAAAGACTAAATTAAGGAGAAGCCTATGGAGCAGATTGGAAAAGTCTTTAGACAATTACGAGAGTCAAGAAATATCCCGCTGAGACAAGCAACTGGGGGACAATTTTCGCCGTCTATGTTATCTCGCTTTGAAACAGGTCAGAGTGAGCTTTCGGTAGAAAAGTTCCTATTTGCACTGGAAAATATATCTGCCAGTGTGGAGGAAATCCTCTTTCTGGCGAGAGGTTTTCAGTATGATACAGATTCTGAGTTGAGAAAAGAAATCATAGATGTCTTGGATCCAAAGAATATAGCTCCGCTTGAGGACTTGTATCGCAAAGAGTATCAAAAGCATGCCCATTCTCAAAACAAACAGAAACATATTCTAAATGCCATTATTATCAAGTCTTATATGAAGAGCATGGATGAAAGGGTAGAGTTAACAGCAGAGGAAGGGAAAGTCCTTCATGATTATTTGTTTTCTACCGAGATTTGGGGAATCTATGAACTAAATTTATTTTCAGTCAGTTCTCCCTTTTTATCTGTTTCTCTTTTTACTAGATATGTACGAGAAATGATCCGTAAATCTGATTTTCTAATGGAAATGTCTGGCAATCGAAACCTTTTTCACACTATACTATTGAATGGTTTTTTAGCCAGCATTGAGTGTGAAGAATTTACCAATGCCTCTTATTTTAAACGTGTTATCGAAGAGCATTTCTACAAGGAAAATGAAACCTATTTCCGAATTGTCTATTTGTGGGCGGAAGGTCTCCTTGATAGCAAGCAAGGCAGAGTCAAGGAAGGTCAGAAAAAGATGGCAGATGCTGTCCGTATTTTTGAGATGCTTGGCTGTAATAAATCTGCCGAATACTATAGAAAAACGACCGATTGTTGAATATCTGCAAACTAAGAAAATCATTCGAAATTTGAAGCGATAGAATTGTTGAGCTCTCACAGGTTATCAAAGAAGTTCTATCGTTTTTTTGCTCATTTTGTTTGTTGCATATATTCAAAAATTTTTCCTCTAGAATTTCTAAGTGCTATACTATAGTCATACTTCATATAGGGATTAGAACAAGGAGGGAGATTATCTATGAAACTATTGTTTAGAAATCAAGCTTATCGACTCTTGACTTTGTCACGCTTCTTCAATGCTTTTGGTGCTTCGATTTTTAATCTGGTATTTATCGTCTATGCATCGACCTTGCCACAAGCCTCCTTTGCTGTTGCTATGGCAAATATTGTCATGATTCTTCCGACTCTCTTTACAGTTTTTGTAGGGATTCGGGCAGATTATACGAGGGACAAGGTCAAATGGATGATCTATAGCGGTTTGTTTCAGGCGGTTTTATTTTTTCTAGCAGCCCTAGTTGTTCAGCAAGCTAGTTTATTTGCCTTTTCTAGCCTGTGTTTGATCAATGTCATTAGTGATGTCATCAGTGATTTTGCAGGTGGTTTGCGCATGCCTCTTATTAAGGAAAAAGTAGCTGAAAATGATTTGATGGAAGCTTATTCTTTTTCCCAGTTCATCACCTATATTTCAGCTATTGGTGGTCAAGCTTTTGGAGTCTGGCTCTTAGGACTATCGGTTAACAATTTTTCCCTCGTTGCGGGAATCAATGCTTGCTTTTTCCTAGTATCAGCCTTTATTCTCTTTTTAGGAAAAAGCAAATTGAGCCTGTCAATGTCATCTGCTGATGGTGAATCACTAAAAAATGAGAAGCTATCTATCAAAGAGCAATTCCTAACGATTTATCGAAATTTACGTCTCGTTTTTCTTAAAGGTGGACAGAAAAACTTTGGATTCATGATCTTTGCTGTCTTGCTTATCAATGCCTTGGGTGGCGCTTTAGGAAGCATCTATAACATCTTCTTTTTGAGCCATTCTCTTTTGGACTTTTCTTACACAGAGGCATTATTTATCAGTCAATTCTGTGCTTTGTTAGCAGTCATCATCAGTAGCCTTACGGGCAATGATTATTTTGGGAAGCAGTCCTTGCCTAGATTGATGATGTGGGTGACCGTAGGACTCAGTCTAATTGGTCTAGCTAATTTATTCAATCAAGTCGTACTTGGTTTACTATTTCTCTGTTCAACTCTGTATGTGTCTGGTAAAGTTCAACCAAAGATTAGTGCCATGCTCCTGAAAAATCTAGCTCCAGAGGTTCTAGCTCGTACCAGTAATTTTTTAGGTTTATTGTTCACCTTATCCATACCTGTGGGAACAGCTTGTTTTTCACTTGTTGCCGTATGGAATATACAGTTGACTTGGATGCTATTTGTTGGTCTTTCCTTCCTGGCTATTCTTTTGACAGTTATTAATCTCAAAAATGATATCTAAATCCTAAATTTTTTCTCACTGTTTTAATCCCTTTATTTATGGTAAAATAGGACTATTAAGTTTAAAGAGGATTCCCTATGAAATTACAAAAACCAAAAGGAACGCAGGATATTTTACCTGCTGAATCTGCCAAATGGCAGTACGTTGAGGGCTTTGCCCGTGAGATTTTCAAGCGCTATAACTATGCAGAAGTGCGTACGCCTATTTTTGAGCATTACGAGGTCATCAGTCGCTCTGTCGGAGATACGACTGATATCGTAACCAAGGAAATGTACGATTTCTATGACAAGGGTGACCGTCATATCACCCTCCGTCCAGAAGGCACAGCGCCCGTTGTCCGTTCCTATGTGGAAAATAAACTCTTTGCACCAGAGGTGCAAAAGCCAAGCAAGTTCTACTACATGGGCCCTATGTTCCGCTATGAGCGTCCACAGGCAGGGCGTTTGCGCCAGTTCCACCAGATTGGTGTTGAGTGTTTTGGATCTAGCAATCCAGCTACCGATGTGGAAACCATCGCGATGGCAGCCCATTTCTTGAAAGAAATCGGCATCCAAGGTGTCAAATTGCACCTCAACACTCTTGGCAATCCTGAGAGCCGTGCAGCCTACCGCCAAGCCTTGATTGACTATTTGACACCGCTCAAGGAGACCTTGTCTAAGGATAGCCAACGTCGTTTGGAGGAAAATCCTCTCCGTGTCTTGGACTCTAAAGAAAAAGAAGACAAGGTAGCAGTAGAGAATGCGCCTTCTATCTTGGACTTCCTTGATGAAGAAAGCCAAGCTCATTTTGATGCTGTGCGTCAGATGTTGGAGAATCTTGGAGTAGACTATATCATCGATACCAATATGGTGCGTGGTCTGGACTACTACAATCACACTATTTTCGAGTTTATCACTGAGATTGAGGGCAATGACCTGACAGTCTGTGCGGGTGGCCGTTACGATGGTTTGGTTTCTTACTTTGGAGGCCCTGAAACTGCTGGATTTGGATTTGGACTTGGTGTAGAGCGCTTGCTTCTCATTCTTGAAAAGCAAGGTGTGCCCCTCCCTATCGAAAACGCCCTAGATGTCTATATCGCAGTCTTGGGAGAAGGAGCAAATGTCAAGGCCTTGGAATTGGTGCAAGCCCTTCGCCAACAAGGTTTCAAAGCAGAGCGTGATTACCTCAACCGTAAACTCAAAGCTCAGTTCAAGTCAGCTGATGTCTTTGCGGCTAAGACCCTCATCACCCTAGGAGAGAGTGAAGTCGAAAGCGGACAAGTAACGGTCAAGAATAACCAAACCCGAGAAGAAGTGCAAGTGTCACTTGATGCTATCAGCCAAAACTTTTCAGAAATCTTTGAAAAATTAGGATTTTAATAACAGAAAAACTGGTCAGAGAACTACTCTGACCTTTTTCTTTTGCAAAATGACAAAAATCATAAACTTTTTGACAAATATGCTTGTCAAAAAGAAAAAGATGTGTTACAATATAATCAAGTTAAGAGAAAAGGAGCAGGGAACGATTATGTGGGCATTAGGATTTGTACCTCTTGTGATTATGTATTATATCTACCATTCCCAAAAGGTCAAGAAACTAGAGAATAAAATCAAAAGAATTGAGCAAAAACAGAAAGGAAATAAAGAAATGTCAAGAATTTTAAAAGAATTGATTGGGAAAACACCGACAATCATTGGACAAGTTTTTGGAACAGATAACTGGGAAGTTGTGGATGTTGATGAGGAATGGGTCAAGCTACGTCGTGTTAATAAAAAAGGAAAAGAAAAATTCAAACTACAACGTATTGAGGATATCCAAACCGTTGAATTTGACGGAGAGTAGGTGTGTAACATGCAACTAAAAAATCGTCTAAAAGAGCTTCGGGCTCGCGATGGCCTCAATCAAACCGACCTAGCCAAACTGGCAGGGGTTTCCAGACAGACCATTAGCCTATTAGAACGGGACGAATACACCCCGTCCGTTGTGATTGCCTTGAAAATATCTCAGATTTTCAACGAAACAGTCGAATCGGTATTTCGCTTGGAGGAGGATGAGTGATGAACAAGTATAAAGTGATTTATTATGTAGTTGCCATAGCTCTATTAGTCAGCCTGTGTCTACTAATTGGAACAAATCTAGGATGGTTTGATCTCTATTACAGCGACCAATTTACTTGGGCCTACTTTGCTCTTATCCCAGTAATTGACTGGATTGAAAAGAAATCCAAAAATCTAGCAAGTGAAAAAGGAGAATGAATATGAAAAAGAATAAGAAAGGTGGCTTGTTATTTTTAATGTCTATTGTCTTGGGAGGTTTCTTGTACATATTTGTAGATATGTTGAAGGCTGGTGCCGAATCCCACGAAATTATTTTAGATGTAAAAATCTTGATACCATGGATATCAGCTATTGGTTTAGTATTAGGTTTCATTAGCATTCTTTTGACGTTCAATTTCTTAAAGAAAAGCAGAAAATTTCACTCCTTGTATCAAGAGGAAATGGATGATGATCTGAATGAAACCTATTATGTGCAGATGTATCGGAATCTCGAGTTTGGAACCATTGCTTTTAATAGTGCAAGCGTAGCGATTTTATTGGCTCTCTTTATTTCAGGAAGTGAAGTGATTGTACTAGATAGAAGCAATCTAATCTTACCTCTTTCTTTTTTGGGGTTAGTGTTAGTTTTAAATGCTCAAAAATATCTTTTTAAGACCATTGCGATTGTTCGTCAGTTTGATTTGGCATTTTTCTCTACACCAAAGGATGTCATGGACTTTATCAATTCTTACGATGAAGGGGAGCGCCAGGCTAATTTGGAACAGAGTTTTCGGATTTTATTCCAACTAAATCAGTATGTCTTGCCAGGTCTCTACATTCTAATTGCTCTCTTTTCCTTACTGACAGGAGAGATTCAGTTACTAGCCTTCTTGCTTGTAGGAGCAATCCATATTTATATTGGTGTGATGCAGTTGCCTATGGTGAAACGTTATTTTAAATAAAGGAGTTTCTATGATTCGTGTTGAAAATGTAAGCAAAAGTTTTGGGAGCAAAAAAGCTCTTCATCAGATTTCTTTTGAGATTAAGGAGGGTGAAATCTTTGGTTTTCTGGGCCCTTCTGGCTCAGGTAAAACAACCATGATCAATGTCTTGACAGGTCAGTTGGCTGCAGATCAAGGTAAAACAGTTTTGTTAGGCAAGAATTCTCAAGATTTAACCTCAAATGATTTGGAACAAATTGGTATTGTTAGTGATGGTAGTGGTTTTTATGAAAAGATGAGTCTTTACAAAAATCTTCTTATCTATGCTAAGCTATATGGTCTCAAGTCAGATAGAGTAAGTCAGGTGCTCCAACAGGTTGGATTGGCAGATGCTAAAGATATTATCGCAGAAAAGTTATCTACAGGAATGAAACAACGAATGTTCTTGGCTCGTGCCCTTCTTAATGCTCCTAAGATTCTTTTCCTAGATGAGCCAACTAGTGGCTTAGACCCTACAACATCTAAGATGATTCATACCCTACTTCAAGAATTAAAGCAGGCGGGGACAACTATCTTTTTGACCACGCACGATATGAATGAGGCAACTCTGCTTTGTGATCGCTTATCTCTTTTGAATAAGGGAAACTTAATAGAGTATGGAAGTCCGCAAGATATTATTCAGAAGTATCATGTGGATAAGAAAGTACATGTGGTTTATAACGATGGACGAGAACAGATAGTTCCATTTGAAGAATTACCACAATTAGACACGACAGATTTGATGGTGGTTCACTCTTGTGAGCCAACTCTAGAAGAAATCTTTATCAGATTGACAGGAGAAAAGTTAGATGTTTAGAAAATTAAATGCCCTACTATGGTTAAGATTACAAGTCCTTATCAGCAATTCAACTTTGTTAGCAACTTTATTGATGCCTTTTGGTACTGCTGTTCTATATAATGAATTTTCAAATAAGGATGGACAATTGAGCCTATTTTTACTATCTGCTAGCTTGACGATGGTCTTGAGCATGGGAAGTGGTTATATGGTATCGATTATGATGGCAGAAGATAAGGAAAAACGAAATCTCAAATCACTCATCCTAAGTGGTGTGACAGCAATAGAATATACTTTCAGTATGCTCGTTCTCCCTATTTTGATAATGTTGGTTGCTATGATTGTACTTCCCATCTATCTTAAAGTAGATGTATCTGGTTATTTATTTGCCTACGTTATCTATTTGCTCCTAGCAACTATTTGTATTATTTTTCTCAACCTTCTAATCGGTGCGGTGTCAGATACTCAATCTAAAGCGCAAGTTTATAGTATCTTCCCTATGTTAATTGTCTCTATTTTACCCATGATTGCTTCTCAAAATGATACGGTTCAGAAAGTGTTAGATTATTCGTTCATCGGTCCTATTGTAAATCTTTTAAATAAAAAAGGTGGGGAAATATCTTTTTCTAATATTGGTATGTTACTTGCCTGGGTACTTGTGTTAGGAATAGCGAACCTCTTTGTATTGAAAAACAGTTATAAAGCAAGATAGGAGAACTTTATGAAACTACTTAAAAACCTTGGCTGGTTTTTTCTAGCCCTTCTATCCTTTTTATTCATCTATGGCTTCATTCAGGGGCTCGCGACTACTTCGCTTGCCTTAGGCGCTTCACCCTATGCTGTTACCCTACTCTATGTGGCCTTGGCTGGAGTTTATGTGTACGGTATTTACAAATGGTATCAGAAAGGTCCTGTTCGTATTGAGAAGAGTGGCTTCAACCGATTTATTTGGGTTCCTGCCTTGGTTTGGTTCTTATCTCTGGTTGTCCAGTTTTTCTTGCCAAATGATCCTTCAGTAAATCAGCAAATAGCGATAGACTTGACCTTGTCTCAACCACTTTTCTCATTCTTTGCGGTCGTTATTTTTGCTCCTTTGACGGAAGAACTTATCTTTAGAGGGATGTTGGCACGCTACCTCTTTCCTAAGCAGGACAATAGCAAACAAACTCTGCTTTTCCTTCTGGTATCTAGTGTTTTGTTTGCCTTAGGTCATTTCCCAGGTGATGTGCAACAATTTTTTGTCTATTTTAGCCTTGGTTTTAGTTTGGGCTTGGCTTATATTAGCAGAAAAGGTCTGGTCTACAGTATTTCTCTCCACGCTTTGAATAATTTAGTCAGCTTTTTGATGATTCTCATGCTATAATAGAGTCAGGAGGTCACATGAAACGAGTAATTTTATTAGCAGTGATTCAAGCAGTTGTTCTATTTTTCATCATTGGAGCGCTAGCTTATGCCTTCAAGGGCGATTTCTTCTACAGCCATCTCGCAGTAGTCTTTGCCCCTATTGCTGGTATCTGGCGTTTTGGGACAGCTTATACGACGGAAATCGTCTTGCCTCGAAAGGCAGCTGAAATCGCTGAAAAGCGTAAAGCAGGCAAAAATTCAAAATAAAAGAGTCCGGTGAACTTCATCGGACTTTTTGTATGGGCGTTAATTTTTAGGGACTTTACCTGATTTTTAAAGACTGACAAACTTTTCTGCTGATTTTCATGAAGAGCCTGCGCTTTTATGGTAAAATAGTAACAGAATAAAAGAGGAGAGAAACAATGAAACGTAGTATGTATGCTGGTCGTGTTCGTGAGGAACACATCGGACAAGAAATGACCTTGAAAGGATGGGTTGGCCGTCGTCGTGACCTTGGTGGTTTGATCTTTATCGACCTTCGTGACCGTGAAGGAATCATGCAGTTGGTTATCAACCCTGAAAAAGTATCTGCAGAGGTCATGACAACAGCTGAAAGCCTTCGTAGTGAATTTGTTATCGAGGTAACTGGTCAGGTCGCTGCGCGTGAGCAAGCCAATGATAAGTTGCCAACTGGTGCAGTTGAGTTAAATGTGACAGCTCTGACAGTGCTTAATACAGCTAAGACAACACCATTTGAGATTAAGGATGGCATTGAGGCCAATGACGATACGCGTTTGCGTTACCGTTACCTTGACCTTCGTCGTCCAGAGATGTTGGAAAATCTTAAACTTCGTGCTAAGGTGACCCACTCTATCCGTAATTACTTGGATGAGTTGGAGTTTATCGACGTGGAGACACCATTCCTTTCTAAGTCAACTCCTGAAGGGGCGCGTGACTATTTGGTGCCATCTCGTGTTAATAAAGGGCATTTTTATGCTCTTCCTCAAAGTCCACAAATCACGAAACAGCTCTTGATGAATGCTGGTTTTGACCGTTACTACCAAATCGTTAAATGTTTCCGTGATGAAGACTTGCGTGGAGATCGCCAACCTGAGTTTACCCAGGTCGACTTGGAAACGTCTTTCCTTACTGAGCAAGAAATCCAAGATATCACAGAAGGTTTGATTGCGCGTGTCATGAAGGAAACAAAAGGCATTGAAGTCACTCTGCCTTTCCCTCGTATGAAATACGATGACGCTATGGCTCTTTATGGTTCTGACAAGCCAGATACTCGTTTTGACATGTTGCTTCAGGACTTGACAGAAGTGGTCAAAGGTGTAGACTTTAAAGTCTTTTCAGAAGCACCTGCTGTAAAAGCAATTGTAGTCAAAGGCGCTGCGGACAACTATTCACGTAAAGATATCGACAAGATGACGGAAGTAGCCAAGCAGTACGGTGCCAAAGGTCTTGCTTGGATTAAGGTAGTTGACGGAGAATTAAACGGACCAGTTGCCAAGTTCTTGACAGGCATCCAAGCAGAATTGTCAACAGCGCTTGCTCTTGAAGACAAGGACTTGGTTCTCTTTGTGGCAGATACGCTTGAAGTGGCTAATGCAACACTTGGGGCCCTTCGTGGACGCATTGCCAAAGAGCTTGGCTTGATTGATAACGATAAATTCAACTTTCTTTGGGTGGTTGACTGGCCAATGTTTGAATGGTCTGAAGAAGAAGGTCGTTACATGAGCGCCCACCATCCGTTTACTCTTCCACAAGAAGAGACTGCTCACGAATTAGAAGGTGATTTGGCTAAGGTTCGTGCTATTGCTTACGATATTGTCTTGAACGGTTATGAGCTTGGTGGTGGTAGCCTTCGTATCAATCAAAAAGACCTTCAAGAACGCATGTTCAAGGCTCTTGGTTTCTCAGCCGAAGAAGCAAATGATCAGTTTGGCTTCCTTCTTGAAGCCATGGACTATGGTTTCCCACCACACGGTGGCTTGGCTATCGGGCTTGACCGATTTGTCATGTTGCTTGCAGGAGAAGAAAATATCCGTGAAGTCATTGCCTTTCCTAAGAACAACAAGGCAACTGACCCAATGACACAAGCTCCTTCAACAGTAGCTCTCAAACAACTAGAGGAACTCAGCTTACAAGTAGAAGAAGATGAAACAAGCAAAACGAATTAAGCGGTGGCGCTATTATCTGCGCCGCTTTGCTCATCAGATAAAAATTTTACGTGTCTTACAAAGCATCTCTCGCGAAAAATATGATGAGAAGATTTCGGCCTCTCTGGTCTATGGTTTTTTATCAGCAGTAGCGGTCAATTTCTTTTTCCAACCAGGGCATGTGTATTCGAGTGGTGCGACAGGTCTGGCACAGATTATCTCTGCCTTGAGTAATCACTGGTTTGGTTTTCACATTCCTATTTCGCTGACCTTCTACGCCATTAATTTTCCTTTGATGGTCTTGGCTTGGTATCAGATTGGCCATAAGTTCACCGTATTTACCTTTATCACGGTATCCATGAGTTCCTTCTTTATCCAGTTTGTCCCTGTGGCGACCTTGACGGAGGATCCCATTATCAATGCCCTTTTTGGAGGAGTTGTCATGGGCTTGGGGATTGGTTTTGCTCTTCGCAACAATATCTCCAGTGGTGGAACGGATATCGTCAGTTTGACTATTCGCAAGAAAACAGGTAAGAATGTTGGTAGTATTTCTTTCTTGGTCAATGGGACCATCATGCTGATAGCAGGTTTGACCTTTGGTTGGAAATACGCTCTCTACTCTATGATTACCATCTTTGTCTCTAGCCGTGTGACGGATGCTGTTTTTACCAAGCAAAAACGCATGCAGGCTATGATTGTGACCAATCATCCAGATAAAGTAATTGAAAAAATCCATAAAAAATTGCACCGCGGAGCAACCATGATCCACGATGCAGAAGGAACCTATAATCACGAGAGAAAGGCAGTTTTAATCACTGTCATTACACGTGCAGAGTTTAATGAATTTAAACAGATTATGAAACAGGTGGACCCAGGTGCCTTTGTCTCTGTCTCGGAGAATGTTCATATTTTGGGACGATTCGTTGAAACAGAAAATTAGTGATCAAAAAAACCAGCGTGAGCTGGTTTTTATTTTTCAATAATTTTGTGGGCGATTAACTGACGGTAACAAATTTGTTTATTGCTTTTAGCATCGTTGATAATCTGAAGAATCGTTTCAAATGATGTTCGACCAAGTTCTAGGCTATTGATATCGACATAGGCTGCCAAGTTGAGCTTGGGATTGACTGAGTCGAAGCTGAGAACAGGGACATCCAGCTGGTGCTTAGCGATGTAGTCACAGACCCCTTCAGCTAGGAGGCTATCAGTTGTGATGATAGCATCAATCATAGGATCGTGTTTAAATAAACGCTTACTGAATTGATAACCTTTTTCTTCTAGAAATTCATTCGCAAAATAGGTTAAGTTACTATCAAGAGGCAGTTGGTACTGTTTGAGTGCTGACTCATAGCCTGTTAAACGGTCTTGTGTTACGAAGAGTCGCTTAGTACCTCCGATAAAGGCAATTCGATTGCAGCCTTTTTTGATGAAATATTCAGTCGCATCAAAGCCAGCTTGAACGTTGTCATTATCGACAAGTGGAATGAAGGGGGACAGAGATTTTCCGAGGATGAGGAAGGGGAACTGCTCATCAGCCACCAGTTTGACTAAAGGATCTTCCTCTTCGGCATAAAGGAAAATTAAACCGTCTACACGTTTACCATAGACCATTTGTGAAATGGCAGTAAGACGCTCCTTCTCATCTTTCCCTGTTGCTATCTGAATGGCATAGTGGTTTTCAGATGCGACTTGAGAGATGCCGCGTAGGACAGATGGAAAGAAAGGATTCTGGTAGAAGGCGTCTGAGTCATCGGGAAGAACTAAGCCGATAACTTGAGTATAGCTACTTACCAAACTGCGAGCGTTGAGGTTGGGGTGGTAATTGAGTTCCTTCATAGCCTTGCGAACGCGTTTTTTAGTTTCATCGCTAATGGTTGATTTATTTTGAATAACACGGGTTACGGTTGAAGGCGAAACACCAGCAGCCTTGGCCACGTCTTTAATCGTAACGGGCATAAAAATCTCCTATTTATGGTAATCTGGATCACGGAAATGCGTTTTATAAAAGATAGTGACTAGATACAGAACAAAAAGAATGTTTTGTACAGTAATCAAAGTTGTCATATTTTGGCCAAAGAGTCCCAAAATAAGCGTAATCAGAGTCGGCAATCCTAAACAGTTCAAGATAAAATGGTAGCACTCTTTAAAGGTTCTAAATGAAAAGAGTCGGGATTTCTTAGTGATATAAAGGAGAAGACTCGCTCCTAGAGAGACGATAAAGAAATTCAAACCAAAGAGGAAGCTTGCACCGAGAACTAGAAAGAGACTGATATAGACACGATTTTGTTGGTACCAGTCTTTAGAAATCGCTTGGGTCAAGCTGTCTTTACTTTTGAAACTCTCAGTCTGAATCGCTCGGTAAGAGATACGGGTCAATTCCTTGCTTTCCTTGCTGATGACGAGCTCATTCGTATAGAAATGCAGTTGCAAGTCCCTAGGTAATTCCTTGCTTTGACTTGGACCGATCACAATAGAAGGCACTTGACTAGCTGTTCCTGTATAAGTTAATTTACCATCAACAATTGCAGCATGTTCAGAGAGGTCCTGGACAACCCCATCCGTCAGAGGTTCATAGACATTATCGATAAAGGTTTCTAGCGGATAAGTCTCCTGCGAGCTGTTTTGGATGGCAATAGGTACCATAGACAAGCTGATAAGGAAGATACTGGTAAAGAGAAGCTGAAACCAGTTGAGCCCGAAACGTTTGGACAGGGGCTTACGAAATCCCCAAATACTTGAAAAATAGGAAAATGGATATGGAAGCATAGGTATCTTTCTAAAAGGTGTTTTCTATATGAGTATTATTATATAGAGAAATGCGCTTTATTTCAAGTCTAGGAGAAAAATTGCTTGTTGCAAGAATATTATTTACAGTAGCAATCGCTAATACTCAATGAAAATCAAAGAGCAAACTAGGAAGCTAGCCGCAGGTTGCTCAAAACACTGTTTTGAGGTTGTGGATAGAACTGACGAAGTCAGTAACCGTACTACGGCAAGGCGAAGCTGACGTGGTTTGAAGAGATTTTCGAAGAGTATAAAATGAAAAAGGGTGGCGGGGAAATATTATCCCTTGTCGCCACCACTTGTAAGTCCTGAAACAAAGTTCTTTTGTAGGAAGAAGAAGAGAATACAGATTGGAAGGGCGATGAGGATAGCACCTGCTGAGAAGTAGGCAATCTTCATGTTTTTCGCATTGTTAACGAAGGTTTGGAGACCTACGGCAACAGTAAAGTATTCTTTCTCACGAAGCAAGAAACTAGAGAGGATGTAGTCCCCGAAAGGTCCCATGAAGGCCCAGAGAGCTTGTACGGCAACCATTGGGCGAACAAGTGGAAGAACAATTTGCCAGAAGCGGCGGAAGTGTCCTGCACCGTCTAGTTTTGCAGATTCGTCTAGAGACATTGGCACTGTATCGAAGTAGCCTTTCATGAGCCAAGCATTCATCGGGATACCACCACCAACGTAGAGGAAGATAAGGAACCAGCTGTGGTTAAGGGCGTTCAACATAAGCGCCATAACGAAGAAGGCTGTCAAGGCGGCCATAGTTGGCACCATTTGGATGATCAAGAAGAAGACCAAACTTTGTTTACGAGCCAAGAAGTTGTAACGGCTGTAAGCATAACCAGCAAGTACGATGATACTTGTTTGAACAGCCATGGTAATCAAGGCGATAATCAAAGTGTTGAGGTACCAAGTACCGTACAAGGTTTCAGAGAAGAGCCCTTGGAAGTTAGCAAAACTAAAGTCGACGTTGCTGTCTAGTTTAAAGGCTACTACGTTACCAGTCTTGAAGGCTGACATAATGGTAATCAACAGTGGATAGATAATCACAATTGATAGACCAATCAGGTAAAGGTATGTAAGGGTTTGAGTCAGTCTACGTTTGAGTTTAATTGAGTTATTCATCTTAGACGTCCTCCATATCAAATGCGTGTAGTTTCTTGAATGCGATCATAGAGATTGAGATGACAATGATAGAGATAATCAAGGTAACAGCTGCCGCCATTGAGTATTGAGGAGATGTACCTGTTGTCAAACGGTAGATCCATGAGATCAAGATATCGGTTGAACCAGCTCCACCACCGACACTACCAGGTCCTCCAGCATTGAAGAGGTACATGATAGAGAAGTTGTTAAAGTTGAAGGTGTATTGACTGATCAAAGTAGGTGCCGCAACAGCCAAGATCATTGGGAAAGTGATGTTGCGGAATTTTTGCCAAGCATTGGCACCGTCAATATAAGCTGCTTCGTAAAGGTCGTTAGGAATAGATTGCAAGATACCCAAGGTCAAAACGTAGATGTATGGGAATCCAAGCCAACCTTGCATCATAATCAAGGCAATTTTAGTCCAAGTTGGGTCTGTTTTCCAAGGAATAAGAGCCCCATCAAGGAAAGGAAGGAATTTGGCCAAGATTGGCAATACTTGAGTGTTGATAGCTCCGACACTATCGTTAAACATGTTTGAGAATGTCAAGATAGTGATGAAGGCTGGGACAGCCCAAGGAAGAAGGAAAATAACACCGAAGATACGTTTTCCTTTGATAAATGGTTGGTTAGCAATGATAGCTGTGAAGATACCGATTACGATTTGTAAAGTAGAAGCTGCCAAAGCCCAGATGATCGTCCAAGAAAGAACGGCACCAAAGGCTGAACGGAAGGTACTCAAGCTCCAGATATTTGTAAAGTTGGTCAAACCAACCCAGTCCAACAATTTGTTTGGTGGCAAGTGTTGGAAGTCGTAGTTAGTAAAGGCGATCATCAAGGTTACGATAACTGGGAAGATAATCGCGAAGGTCATAGCAACATAAGATGGGATGATCAAGAGGTAAGGGAAACCATTTTCATAGATTCCTTTGATCATATCTTTGAGGCTACGTGGAACTGGAATTCCATTGTTAATGCGTTTTGCAATTGTATGTGCATCTTTGATATTTGCGAAATAAAAGAGTACATAAACGACTACAAAGATTAAATGGAAGGCGCCACGAATCAGCATAAAGAGGGAATTATCACGACCTGGTTTATCACCAAGAGTGATGAGATTGCTCAATTCAGGGGCTGCAAGTGATAGGAAGTAAAGGACAAATACAAGGGTTACACCAAGGAAGATAAAACCTTTGGCTTTTTGTTTATTGTAAATCTGTCCTAACCCAGGAATGATAGACAGCAGGGCTGCTTTACTAGGTTGTTGCTTTTCCATAATAACTCCTTTCATAGAATACTGGTTTTTAGATAAAACCTAAACTATTTATGTTTCTATTGATAAATTCAAAGGGGGATTTGAATTCCACCCCCCTTGAACAAATTTTTTATTCACCAAATTTTTGTTTGATTGTTTCTTTGATCAATGTTACAGCATCGTTAGCAGCTGTTTTAGCATCTTTCTTACCGCTTACAGAGTCAAAGAGCATGTTAGCAGCTGGTTCCCAAACTGCAGACATTTGAGAGATGTTTGGCATTGGTTGAGCGTTCTTGAACTGTTTGATAACAGCTGTTGTCAACTCATCGTTTTTACCTTCAGCGTATGAACGAGCTTCAGTGTTAGCTGGGATTTCGTTAGTTGCATCGTAGAAGGCTTTTTGTTGTTCAGTTGAAACAAGGAAGTCTACAAATTTTTGTGCGCCTTCAAGGTTCTTAGTGCTTGATGGGATAATCCAAGCTTTACCACCACCGAATGCTGCGTAATCTTTTCCGTTTGGAAGAGTTGGGATAGTTGCAACACCGTAGTTTACTTTAGCATCTTTGAATGCTTGAGCTTTCCAAGGTCCATCAATGATAGCAGCTGTTTTACCTTCTTGGAATTGAGTTTGGATTAAGTTTCCAGCAGCTGTACCATCTTGCATACCTTTAGGCCATTTTTCGTACCAAGATTTAGCGTAGTTGATACCTGCGATAGAACCGTCGTTAGCAAGACCGATGTCTTTAGCATCTTTACCGTTTTGACCGAATACGTATGCTCCGTTACCAGCAAGAAGTCCGTATGCATAGTAGAAGTTTGTCCAGTCAGCTAGGAAAGCAGAAGTTTTTCCATCTTCTCCAGCGAAGGCATATTTGCTATCTTTAGCAAGGTTTTCCAAGTCAGCAAATGTTTTTGGAGCTTCTTTTACCAAGTCTTTGTTGTAGTACATAACAAGTGACTCGATAACGGCAGGAGCACCGTAAACTTTACCGTCAGCAGCTGTTACAAGAGATTTAGTTTTATCATCTGTTTTAGCGCCATCGCTCAATTTAACTTCTGAAAGTTGTCCGTCAGTACCAAGGCTACCTACACGGTCGTATGGAGCCATCATAACGTCAGCGGCTTGACCTGATTGGTTGTCAAGAGAAAGTTTGTCAAGACCACCAAGTTGGTCACCAGATTTGATGTTAACTTTTGTTCCTGATTCTTTTTCATAAGCTTTAGCAACTGTTTCAGCATAAGCTTTGTATTGGTCTTCAACGTAAAGAGTGATTTCTTTCGCTTCAGATGAACCAGAATCAGCAGGCTTATCAGCAGTTTTGCTTCCGCAAGCTACCAAAAGCAAGCTAGCAAGTGTAGCAGTTCCAAGCACAGCAGCGCTCTTCATGAATTTAGATGACATAGTGTATTCCTCCTAAAGAATAACAAATTTTATAATGAGGAAACGCAAACGTTTTCCTTTATGGGACTAGTATAGCACAAACAGAAAACGGTTGCAAGTGTTTTTTGTAAAAAATTTAAAAAAATTTCACGAATAGGGTAAGCGTTTTATTTGTTTACAATAGAAGAAAAGTCAGAAAATATATTTTCATGATTTTACTGAAATTATTTAGGGAAACGATTGCTTAGATTTTGAACAAAAAATAAATTGATCTAGACCAAAAGTAAGCTAAGTTGGGCCTTCGATTTGTAGTTGAAGAAGATTTTGTAAATAGAAAAGGAAAATGTATATGTATACATAAAGAAGGACAACTTTTTTTAAAAAAATAATCAAAAGTTTTTTTAAAAACGCTTGCAATTATTCCAAAAATGAAGTATACTTATCTTAACGCAAACGTTTGCGTCCAAAAATGAAAATTTAAACTACAAATACACGAGGTGTTGTTTATGAAAAAACGTCAAAGTGGTGTGTTGATGCACATCTCTTCTCTTCCAGGAGCATACGGAATCGGATCATTTGGTCAAAGTGCTTACGACTTCGTTGATTTCTTGGTCCGCACAAAACAACGTTACTGGCAGATCCTTCCATTAGGAACAACTAGTTACGGGGATTCTCCTTACCAGTCTTTCTCAGCCTTCGCAGGAAACACTCATTTTATCGATTTGGATATCTTGGTGGAGCAAGGTTTGTTGGAAGCAAGTGACCTTGAAGGAGTTGACTTTGGTAGCGATGCGTCTGAAGTTGACTATGCTAAGATTTACTATGCACGTCGTCCTCTTTTAGAAAAAGCGGTGAAACGTTTCTTTGAAGTCGGAGATGTTAAAGATTTTGAGAAATTTGCTCAAGACAACCAATCATGGCTTGAGCTCTTTGCTGAGTATATGGCTATCAAAGAGCATTTTGAAAATCTTGCTTGGACAGAATGGCCAGATGCTGATGCTCGCGTTCGTAAAGCTTCGGCACTTGAAAGCTATCGTGAGCAATTGGCAGACAAGTTGGTTTACCACCGCGTGACTCAATACTTCTTCTTCCAACAATGGTTGAAATTGAAAGCTTACGCTAATGACAACCACATCGAAATCGTTGGGGATATGCCAATCTATGTAGCGGAAGATTCAAGCGATATGTGGGCAAATCCACATCTCTTCAAGACAGATGTCAACGGTAAGGCTACTTGCATCGCAGGATGCCCACCAGATGAGTTTTCTGCAACTGGTCAGCTTTGGGGTAACCCAATTTATGATTGGGAAGCAATGGACAAAGACGGCTACAAATGGTGGATTGAACGCTTGCGTGAAAGCTTCAAAATCTACGATATCGTTCGTATTGACCACTTCCGTGGTTTCGAATCTTACTGGGAAATCCCTGCTGGTTCCGATACAGCAGCACCTGGTGAGTGGGTGAAAGGTCCAGGCTACAAGCTTTTTGCAGCCGTTAAAGAAGAACTTGGTGAGCTAAATATCATCGCTGAAGACCTTGGCTTCATGACTGATGAAGTTATCGAATTGCGTGAACGTACTGGCTTCCCAGGAATGAAGATTCTTCAATTTGCTTTCAACCCAGAAGACGAAAGTATCGATAGCCCACACTTGGCACCTGCTAACTCAGTTATGTACACAGGAACACACGATAACAATACGGTCCTTGGTTGGTACCGTAACGAGATCGATGATGCGACTCGTGAGTACATGGCTCGCTATACTAACCGTAAAGAATACGAAACAGTTCCACACGCTATGCTTCGTACAGTCTTTTCATCAGTTAGCTTCATGGCAATTGCAACTATGCAAGATTTGCTAGAATTGGATGAGACAGCTCGTATGAACTTCCCATCTACCCTTGGTGGAAACTGGTCTTGGCGTATGACTGAAGATCAATTGACACCAGCTGTCGAGGAAGGTTTGCTTGACTTGACAACAATCTATCGACGAATTAATGAAAATTTGGTAGAATTAAAGAAATAATACAATATCAGGAGACACCTTAAACATGTTATCACTACAAGAATTTGTACAAAATCGTTACAATAAAACCATTGCAGAATGTAGCAATGAAGAGCTTTACCTTGCTCTTCTTAACTACAGCAAGCTTGCAAGCAGCCAAAAACCAGTCAACACTGGTAAAAAGAAAGTTTACTATATCTCAGCTGAGTTCTTGATTGGTAAACTCTTGTCAAACAACTTAATCAACCTTGGTCTTTACGACGATGTCAAAAAAGAACTTGCTGCTGCAGGTAAAGACTTGATCGAAGTCGAAGAAGTTGAATTGGAACCATCTCTTGGTAATGGTGGTTTGGGACGTTTGGCTGCCTGCTTTATCGACTCAATTGCTACTCTTGGTTTGAACGGTGACGGTGTTGGTCTTAACTACCACTTTGGTCTTTTCCAACAAGTTCTTAAAAACAATCAACAAGAAACAATTCCAAATGCATGGTTGACAGAGCAAAACTGGTTGGTTCGCTCAAGCCGTAGCTACCAAGTACCATTTGCAGACTTTACTTTGACATCAACTCTTTACGATATTGATGTTACTGGTTATGAAACAGCAACTAAAAACCGCTTGCGTTTGTTTGACTTGGATTCAGTTGATTCTTCTATTATTAAAGATGGTATCAACTTTGACAAGACAGATATCGCTCGCAACTTGACTCTCTTCCTTTACCCAGATGATAGTGACCGTCAAGGTGAATTGCTCCGTATCTTCCAACAATACTTCATGGTTTCAAACGGTGCGCAATTGATCATCGACGAAGCAATCGAAAAAGGAAGCAACTTGCATGACCTTGCTGACTATGCAGTTGTACAAATCAACGATACTCACCCATCAATGGTTATCCCTGAATTGATCCGTCTTTTGACTGCACGTGGTATCGAGCTTGATGAAGCAATCTCAATCGTTCGTAGCATGACTGCCTACACTAACCACACAATCCTTGCTGAAGCCCTTGAAAAATGGCCTCTTGAATTCTTGCAAGAAGTGGTTCCTCACTTGGTACCAATCATCGAAGAATTGGACCGTCGCGTGAAAGCAGAAGTGAAAGATCCAGCTGTTCAAATTATCGATGAGAGCGGACGTGTTCACATGGCTCACATGGATATCCACTATGGATACAGTGTTAACGGGGTTGCAGCACTTCATACTGAAATCTTGAAAAATTCTGAGTTGAAAGCTTTCTACGACCTTTACCCAGAAAAATTCAACAATAAAACAAACGGTATCACTTTCCGTCGTTGGCTCATGCATGCTAACCCAAGATTGTCTCACTATTTGGATGAGATTCTTGGAGAAGGTTGGCACCATGAAGCAGATGAGCTTGAAAAACTCTTGTCTTATGAAGACAAAGCAGCTGTCAAAGAAAAATTGGAAAGCATCAAGGCTCACAACAAACGTAAATTGGCTCGTCACTTGAAAGAACACCAAGGTGTGGAAATCAATCCAAACTCTATCTTTGATATCCAAATCAAACGTCTTCACGAGTATAAACGCCAACAAATGAACGCCTTGTACGTGATCCACAAATACCTTGACATCAAAGCTGGTAACATCCCTGCTCGTCCAATCACAATCTTCTTTGGTGGTAAAGCAGCTCCAGCCTACACAATCGCTCAAGATATCATCCACTTGATTCTTTGCATGTCAGAAGTTATTGCTAACGATCCAGCAGTAGCTCCACACTTGCAAGTTGTTATGGTTGAAAACTACAACGTTACTGCAGCAAGCTTCCTTATCCCAGCATGTGATATCTCAGAACAAATCTCACTTGCTTCTAAAGAAGCTTCAGGTACTGGTAACATGAAATTCATGTTGAACGGAGCTTTGACTCTTGGTACTATGGACGGTGCTAACGTGGAAATCGCTGAGTTGGTTGGCGACGAAAACATCTACATCTTTGGTGAAGATTCAGAAACTGTTATCGATCTTTACGCAAAAGCAGCCTACAAATCAAGCGAATTCTACGCTCGTAAAGCTATCAAACCATTGGTTGACTTCATCGTTAGCGATGCAGTTCTTGCAGCTGGAAACAAAGAGCGCTTGGAACGTCTTTACAATGAATTGATCAACAAAGACTGGTTCATGACTCTTCTTGACTTGGAAGACTACATCAAGGTTAAAGAACAAATGTTGGCTGACTACGAAGACCGTGACGCATGGTTGGATAAAGTTATCGTTAACATTTCTAAAGCAGGATTCTTCTCATCTGACCGTACAATCGCTCAGTATAACGAAGATATCTGGCACTTGAACTAAGATACAAGTTTATACTAATACATTTTGTAAAAAAGCGAGTTTCGATTGAAATTCGCTTTTTTAAATGCTGTGGATTTGGGTCAATCTTGTCTTAAAAGAAGAGAAAGCATAGACGTATTGAAGGTTTAACACTCTCTTTCAACCTTATGCTTCTTTGCAGTTGATTACCTCATATTTCTTGTATTCGCTTACATAAAGTATTATAATATGATTGTAGGAAAGAAGGTGTTTTTATGTGGAAAAAATATTTTTCAAAATATAGATGGACTGATTTATTTTGGATTGTATTTGTTATTTTGACATGCCTCTATATAGGTAACCATGATTTGTTTCCTCTCAATCATCAAGAATTCTCTTTTCGTGGTAGCGTTTGGGGTCTGGTACTGGCCTTATATCACTTATTGTTCATTGATAAGTTTGTAATTTCGAATCGAAAATAAAGATTAGAACTATGCCTGACTGCCTACTTTTATGATTGATTTTTGGGGGAAGATTTTGTCTCTGTTATTTATTATTTTAAATTTATCTATTTTGTATAAGATCTATTCTTTGAGGCGGGAGAAATCGAAATACTTGATTTATACGGCCTATATCATATTTGGGGTAAATGTAATATATGGTATTCAATGGTTATTAAAAGAACTGGTTTCAAAGATTTCCACTTAATGTGTATAGAAACTCCAGTGATTTTTGCATAACAAAACGCATAAGATTAAGTTTTTTGAGTACCTGTTCTTATGCGTTTTTGTAATATTGAAGATTTTCAGTAAGTTTTCTACCTTTGCGAACTCTAGTTTAGATTGCTTTCCCAACCAAAATCTCTGCTTCAATAGTAATCTCTGTCAGTTGGCTCCAGTCAATCTTGCTCTGGTCGATGTGAAAGAGGAGAGGAGTCATACTGAGTAGGGCTTGGAGCTGATCTGCTGTGATAGTCTTAGTCAGAGAGGCCGTTTGGCTAGATAGGATGGTAAAGTGTTCTTGGAAATGATTTTTGATATCTTGGTTGGAATAGTTCTTGTTTGTAAGCTGGTCTTGTACCTTCTGACGGATTTCTTTGAGGTGATTTTTAGTTGGAATAACCTTTATCAAGATACCGTCTTTGGATAAAACGCGACGAAATTCTCCATAGTTGGCAGGTGAAAAGATATCTAGTAGAATATCCATGCTGGCGTCTTTTATAGGGAGACGAGCTAGGTCGCCAACGAACCAATTGACTGCCCGGTTGGGTTCACTCTTGGCAGCGATTTGGACTGAATCTTTGGAGATGTCAAAGGCATAGAAAGTTTTTTCAGAGTGACTTTCTTGAAGTTTGCGAGAATAGAATCCTTCGCCACAACCGATATCTAAAATTGTTTTGGCATTTTTTGAGTTTGAAAGTAAATCAGAGACGACCTCTAGAATAGCCTGATAAAAGCCGGCTTCTAGGATTTGTTGACGGTTTTGAAAATTTTCCTTGTCGTAGTTGGTAGATTGCTTGATTTGAGGTGCCAGATTGACATAGCCAAATTTAGCCAAGTCAAAAGAATGGCGATTGTTGCATTTGAGACTGCTCTCTAGCAGAGTCAGATTTTCTTGGCAGATAGGACAGGCAAAGGCAGTCGCAGAAGCGAAGCGCTGCAGTTTGGGTTTGAGATTTGTATTCATAGTTTAAGTGTATCAAAAGAGGCAAATGAAAGCAACTTTAGGATGATTTGTAATAGAATTAAATAGTAGTATAATTACTTTTCAAAGTACCAAAATTAAATTGCTTTTATATACAAATTAATATATAATAATAGCTAGGAGGAAATAAGTATGTTAAAAGAAGTATTAACCGTTGCAAAAGTTGCGAAAAAATCATCACTTTTTTTGGGTGGTGTCGCATTTGGTACCCTTGGTTTGAAAATCTTGGCAAGTAAGGAAGCTAAAAAAGGTTATTCTAAAGCTTTGGCTAAGGCTTACAAGTTGAAAGACGGGCTAGATGCATCTGTTTCTGTTGTGAAACAACATGGAGACGATGTCTTGCAAGATGCCAAATATTTGTACGAGCAAGAGAAAAAAGAAGAGCAATTAGATAGCCTTATAGGAGAATAATATGTCTTTTAAAGTGCTACATAGAGGATACCAACATATCCGACTATCATCTTCTTTTTCACTCACCTTGGATATTCAAGACTATCTTCGTTCCTTGGCGAGAGATGAAAAGGGGATTGAGTCTATCCAGTTTTACATGGATCAACAGCACTTTACTCTACGTATAAAAGAAGGCTTCTCTGTATTAGACAATGCAGAAGCCTTTTTAAAAAGAATTAATAAAGGGAAAGTTTCTGAGTTGATGACTCTTCCCATTCGTAGAGAAGAGAGTGCTTATTCTATTGTTTCAGGCGCAGCGATTAAGCGTGTGCTTTTTCGTAGTTTTGTGCCGTATCCTATTCGCTATATATGGACTTGTTATCAGGCTTTTGGCTATATTAGAGAAGCCTATCAAACACTAGCGCGTAAGGAACTAACGATGGAAGTCTTGGACTGTTCGGCGATTTTATTGTCCTTGTTTATGAACCAATCCAAGACAGCTAGCAATATCATGTTTATGCTTGATTTGGGGAATCATTTAGATCAGTGGTCCTTGAAAAAAACTGCAACAGATTTAGAACAAAGCCTTCTTGCAAAAGAGAGCGATGTATTCCTAGTACAGGGCGATACGGTTGTTAGTATCAAGAGTTCCGATATTCAAATAGGAGATGTCTTGGTCCTATCTCAAGGAAATGAAATTCTGTTTGATGGACAAGTAGTTTCAGGTTTAGGTATGGTCAACGAAAGTTCCTTGACAGGAGAGAGTTTTCCAGTTGAAAAAAGAGAGTCTGATTTGGTTTGTGCAAATACAGTATTAGAAACTGGAGAGTTACGCATTCGTGTAACCGATAATCAGATGAACAGCCGGATTTTACAACTGATTGAGTTGATGAAGAAATCTGAAGAAAACAAGAAAACGAAACAACGCTATTTCATCAAGATGGCGGACAAGGTCGTCAAATATAATTTCTTGGGGGCTGGTCTGACTTACCTATTAACAGGTTCTTTTTCTAAGGCTATTTCTTTCCTATTGGTCGATTTCTCCTGCGCTTTGAAAATCTCTACCCCTGTAGCTTATTTGACAGCTATCAAGGAGGGGTTGAATCGTGAAATGGTGATTAAGGATGGGGATGTTCTGGAGAAATACCTGGAAGTTGATACATTCTTATTTGATAAGACTGGGACAATCACAACTAGCTATCCTATAGTTGAAAAGGTGTTACCTTTTGGAGACTATAGTGAGGAAGATATTCTCAGAATCAGTGCCTGTCTTGAGGAACACATTTATCATCCTATTGCTAATGCCATCGTCAAGCAAGCTGAGATAGAGGGAATTGAACATGAGGAAATGCATGGGAAACTCCAATATATCGCAAGCAAGGGAATTAAGTCCCATATCGATGGTCAACCAGTTCTTATTGGAAATTATGTCTTGATGCAGGATGAACAGATTCATATCAGTTCGGAGCAAAATGCTTTAATTGAAGAGTACAAGAGTCACTACAATCTCTTATTCTTAGCCTACCAGAATGAATTAATTGGAATGTTCTGCATTCATACTCCTTTGAGAAAAGAAGCAAAAGCAGCCTTGGAGAAACTTAAGGCACAAGGGAAAAAATTGATTCTGGCAACAGGGGATACCTTGGTTAGAACAGAGGAATTAGTCAAAGATTTGCCCTTTGATCAGGTCTATACAGACTTGAAACCTGATGGGAAATTTGAGTTAGTAGAGGAACTGCAGAAAGCAGGTCACACTATTTTGATGGTTGGAGATGGATTGAATGACTCAGCGGCTCTAACCCTATCAGATATCGGAGTGGTGATGAATGAGAGTGCAGATATTTCTAAGCAGATGAGCGATATCTTATTGTTAGATAATCGCTTGGATTTCTTCCAAGAGTTGGATTCGCTGTCATCATCTTTGCAAACACTCATCAAGAAGAATATTCAAGATACCGTTGTCGTAAATAGTAGTTTGATTGGCTTTGGCTTGTTTAATTGGCTCAGTCCTTCAAATCTCTCTATCTTACATAATCTAACAACCTTGCGCATTGTCCTGCGTAGCCTGTCTATTAAGGGATAGGTGGGGACTATTCACAGCAAAAAGGAGTTACCTTTCTCGAGGGTAACTCCTTTGTTTATAGATGAATGTTGAATAGTTTAGTAAGTCAATACAAAGTATTTTTTCTTACCGCGACGAATAACAGTCAGTTCATTCTCTAACTTATCTGCGTCACTCAAGACATAGTCAAGGTCTTGGATGCGGTCACCGTTGACGTAGATAGCTCCGTTTTGGACGTCTTCACGGGCTTGGCGTTTTGAGTTAACCACACCAGATGACACGAGAAGTTCTACGATATTGTGGTTTTCATCTGCTTGTACTTGGTAGTTTGGTACACCACGAAGTCCTTGTTTGAGCTCTTTAACAGAAAGATTCTTGATGTTTCCTGCAAAGAGTTGCTCAGTGATGTTGAGGGCTTCTTTGTAAGCTTCCTCGCCGTGAACGAGTGTAACGACTTCACGAGCCAAGACTTTTTGAGCCAAGCGTTCGTGTGGCGCTGCTTCAAATTGTTTACGAATGTCTTCAATCTCATCAAGTGACAAGAAAGTAAAGATCTTCAAGAAGCGAACAGCGTCAGCGTCCATAACGTTCATCCAAAATTGGTACATTTCGTATGGAGAAGTCTTTTCAGGATTGAGCCAGACTGCGTTTCCTTCTGATTTACCAAATTTCTTACCAGTTGCATCTGTGATAAGCGGAACTGTGATAACGTGTCCAGTCTTGTCAGCCTTACGACGAAGCAATTCGGTACCAGCTGTCATATTTCCCCACTGGTCAGAACCACCGATTTGAAGCGTTACGTTGTGGTCTTGGTTAAGAACGAAGAAGTCGTAACCTTGCATGATTTGGTAAGCGAACTCAGTGTAGGAAATCCCTGTTTCGATCCGTTTTTTCACAGACTCTTTACTCATCATGTAGTTGACAGTGAAGTATTTTCCGATATCACGGAGGAAGTCAATGAAGCTGATGCTGCCAAACCAGTCGTAGTTGTTGACCATGACAGCCTTGTTTTCACCATTTTCAAAGTCAAGAAAACGAGAAAGTTGTCCTTGGATAGACTTGACCCAGCCATCTACTGTGTCTTTTGTTTGGAGACTACGTTCAGCATCTTTGAAGGACGGATCTCCGATGAGACCTGTAGCACCGCCAACGAGCGCATAAGGTTTGTGACCTGCTAGTTGCAAGCGACGACTTGTCAAGATTGCGACAAGGTGGCCTAGGTGAAGGCTGTCAGCAGTCGGATCGTAGCCAGTATAATAAGAAACTTGACCTTCTTCTAGGGCTTTACGCAAAGCTTCTTCATCAGTCGTTTGAAATATCAAACCACGCTCTTTTAGCTCATCAAAAATGTGCATGTGTCTTTTCTCCTTTTTAAAATTATTGTTTCTACCTATTGTATCACAAACTCGGGCAATAGCCTAGCAGAATAGGGAAGAAAGTGGCTATTTTATTGAAAGTTTCCCTTTTGTGGTATAATAAATAGAGTGAGGAAATCCATGCAAAATCAATTAAATGAATTAAAACGAAAAATGCTGGAATTTTTCCAGCAAAAACAAAAAAATAAAAAATTAGCTAGCCCTGGCAAGAAAGGCTCAAGTGCCGAGAAATCTAAATCCTTAGAGAAGCCAGCCATTTTTCCAGCTATTTTACTGAGTATAAAAGCTTTATTTAACTTGCTCTTTGTGCTCGGTTTTCTAGGAGGAATGTTGGTAGCTGGGATTGCTTTGGGGTACGGAGTAGCCTTGTTTGACAAGGTTCGGGTGCCTCAGACAGAAGAATTGGTACATCAGGTCAAGGATATCTCTTCTATTTCAGAGATTACCTATGCGGATGGGACGGTGATTGCTTCCATAGAGAGTGATTTGTTGCGCACTTCTATCTCATCTGAGCAAATTTCGGAAAATCTGAAGAAGGCCATCATTGCGACGGAAGACGAACACTTTAAAGAACATAAGGGTGTAGTGCCCAAGGCGGTGATTCGTGCGACCTTGGGGAAATTTGTAGGTTTGGGTTCCTCAAGTGGGGGTTCAACCTTGACCCAGCAACTGATTAAACAGCAGGTGGTTGGGGATGCACCGACCTTGGCTCGTAAGGCGACAGAGATTGTGGATGCTCTTGCCTTGGAACGCGCCATGAATAAAGACGAGATTTTAACGACCTATCTCAATGTGGCTCCATTTGGCCGAAATAATAAGGGGCAGAATATTGCAGGGGCTCAGCAGGCAGCTGAGGGGATTTTCGGTGTAGATGCAAGTCAGTTGACTGTTCCTCAAGCAGCATTTTTAGCAGGACTTCCACAGAGTCCCATTACCTATTCTCCTTATGAAAATACTGGAGAGTTGAAGAGTGATGAAGACTTAGAAATTGGCTTGAGACGGGCTAAGGCGGTTCTTTACAGTATGTATCGCACAGGTGCCTTAAGCAAAGACGAGTATTCTCAATATAAGGATTACAATCTTAAACAGGACTTTCTCCCTTCAGCTACAGTCACAGGTGTGTCACGAGGCTATTTATACTTTACAGCCTTGGCAGAAGCTCAGGAACGTATGTATGATTATCTAGCTCAGAGAGACAATGTCTCCGCCAAGGAGTTGAAAAATGAGGCAACTCAGAAGTTTTATCGCGATTTGGCATCCAAGGAAATTGAAAATGGTGGTTATAAAATTACTACTACCATAGACCAGAAAATTCATTCTGCTATGCAAAGTGCGGTTGCTGACTATGGCTATCTTTTAGACGATGGAACAGGTCGTGTAGAAGTAGGGAATGTCCTGATGGACAACCAAACAGGTGCTATTCTAGGTTTTGTAGGTGGTCGTAATTATCAAGAAAATCAAAATAATCATGCCTTTGATACCAAACGTTCGCCAGCTTCTACTACCAAGCCTTTGCTGGCCTACGGTATTGCTATTGACCAGGGCTTGATGGGAAGCGAAACTATTCTATCTAACTATCCAACAAACTTTGCTAATGGCAATCCGATTATGTATGCTAATAGCAAGGGAACAGGAATGATGACCTTGGGAGAAGCTCTGAACTATTCATGGAATATCCCTGCTTACTGGACCTATCGTATGCTCCGTGAAAAGGGTGTTGATGTCAAGGGTTATATGGAAAAGATGGGCTACGAGATTCCTGAGTACGGTATTGAGAGCCTGCCGATGGGTGGTGGTATTGAAGTCACAGTTGCCCAGCATACCAATGGCTATCAGACCCTAGCAAATAATGGTCTATATCATAAAAAACATGTGATTTCTAAAATTGAAGCAGCAGATGGTAGAGTGGTGTATGAGTATCAGGATAAACCAGTTCAAGTCTATTCAAAAGCTACTGCGACAATTATGCAGGGCTTGCTGCGAGAAGTTCTATCCTCTCGTGTGACAACAACCTTCAAGACGAATCTGACTGCTTTAAATCCTACTCTAGCTAATGCAGATTGGATTGGGAAGACTGGTACAACCAACCAAGACGAAAATATGTGGCTCATGCTTTCGACACCTAGATTAACCCTAGGTGGCTGGATTGGGCATGATGATAATCATTCATTGTCACGTAGAGCAGGTTATTCCAATAACTCTAATTACATGGCTCATCTGGTAAATGCGATTCAGCAAGCCTCCCCAAGCATTTGGGGGAACGAGCGCTTTACTTTAGATCCTAGTGTAGTAAAATCTGAAGTCCTGAAATCAACAGGTCAAAAACCAGGGAAGGTTTCTGTTGAAGGAAAAGAGGTAGAGGTCACAGGTTCTACTGTTACCAGCTATTGGGCTAATAAGACAGGAGCGCCAACGACCAGTTATCGCTTTGCTATTGGTGGAAGTGATGCAGATTATCAGAATGCTTGGTCTAGCATCGTGGGGAGTCTACCAACTCCATCAAGCTCCAGCAGTTCAAGTAGTAGCTCAAGTGCTACACGACCTTCTGCTTCAAGGACAAGACGATAAGTTCTATAAACTGTGCTAAATGAAGTGGCCAATCAATGGATTGCCACTTTTTTCTTTTTCCCTTTCGTGTTACAATAAAGGTATGAATCAGTATCAGAAAAAGATTGTTAAAGGAACCATTTATTCGCTCCTATCCGGCTTAATATGGGGAATCTGTGGAATTTTGGGAGAATATTTCTTTACTCATTATCAAGTGTCCTCTGGCTGGATTACTTCTATGCGTTTGACACTAGCAGGGAGTCTTGTGCTCATTTGGTCTGCAATGCAATTAAAATCGCAAGTGCTAGATATTTGGCGAGATAAGAAAAATTACCTGCCCTTTTTGGCCTATGCTATTTTGGGGATTTTTTCAGTCCAGTATTTTTTCTATCTCTGTGTAGAATACTCAAATGCAGCGACAGCAACTATTTTACAGTTTATCAGCCCTGTCTTTATTCTCTTTTACAATCGTTTGGTTTATCAAAAACGAACGTCAAAAAGCGCTATTTTTTATGTTTTGGTTGCCATGTTGGGTGTTTGCCTGATGGCGACAAAGGGAGATATCTCTCAATTATCCATGACACCACTAGCCCTTGTGACGGGGTTGCTGAGTGCCATGGGTGTTATGTTTAATGTTATCCTACCTCAGCCTTTCGCGAAGCGCTATGGTTTTGTACCCACGGTTGGGTGGGGGATGATTTTGGCAGGTTTATTTAGCAATGTTCTCTCGCCAGTGCATCAGCTTTCCTTTACTCTTGATATTTGGAGTATCTTGATTTGCCTCACTATTGCTTTCTTTGGAACGGCTTTTGCTTTTTTTATTTCCATGAAGGCTGTGTCTTTGGTTTCTCCTTTGGTGGTTTCCGTTATCAGTGCCAGTGAACCTCTCTCTTCTGCCCTTTTGAGTGTTTTATTTTTAGGCTTGGTAGTGGATTGGTCCCTTCTTCTAGCTATGGCTCTGATTATTTTACCTATGATTTTCCTATCGATAGAAGAAGCGAAAGAAAGTGAATAAAAAGTCTTTTCTTAATTCTAAAAGTGTGCTATACTAGAATAGTCAATAAAACACGGGGAGATAGTTGTGAAGAGTGTTTTTAGGTTGTATCGGTAGGGGCTTGCTTTTACCGACAGCACGTTTTATCTCACATCCCTAAAAATCATACCTAAAAACAAACAAAAAGGCTTCAAATTTGAGGCCTTTTTTGGTAGAATAGGTATCATTAAAATGAACTAGGAGGCGCTTATGACTGCTACAAAAATGAACGCTCAAGAAATTATCCAATTTATCGCCAATGCTGAAAAGAAAACCAGTGTTAAAGTAACCTTTGAAGGACAACTTGCAACTGCTGTACCTAGCTCTGTTGTTAAACTAGGGAATGTCCTATTTGGAGACTGGAAAGATGTTGCTCCGCTTCTCGATGGCTTGGTAGAAAATCAAGACTATGTTGTTGAGCAAGATGCTCGCAATTCTGCAGTTCCTTTGCTAGATAAACGTGCTATCAACGCTCGTATCGAGCCAGGTGCTATTATCCGTGACCAGGTTGAAATTGGTGACAATGCTGTTATCATGATGGGAGCAGTCATCAATATCGGTGCTGAAATCGGTGCAGGAACCATGATTGACATGGGGGCTATCCTTGGTGGCCGTGCTATCGTTGGGCAAAACAGTCACGTTGGTGCAGGTGCTGTTCTTGCAGGTGTGATTGAGCCAGCTAGCGCAGAACCAGTGCGTGTAGGAGACAATGTTCTTATTGGGGCCAATGCAGTGGTTATCGAAGGAGTCCAAATCGGTAGTGGTTCAGTTGTTGCAGCAGGAGCTATTGTTACCCAAGATGTCCCAGAAAATGTGGTGGTGGCAGGTGTTCCAGCTCGTATTATCAAAGAGATTGATGCCCAAACCCAACAAAAAACAGCGCTAGAGGATGCGCTTCGTACCTTGTAATTTGTAAAAGAAAAATAGAGGCGGAACCCTTTTCCAGCCTCTTTCTGTTATATAGGAGGATAGATAGATGTTAGATTTGATTCAGACTAGACGAGATTTGCACCAGATTCCAGAGATTGGCTTGGAGGAGTTCAAGACTCAGGCTTATCTGCTAGATGTGATTGAGAAATTGACTGCGGGCAAGGGTTTTGTCCAAGTTCGTACTTGGCGGACAGGTATTTTGGTTTACTTGCAGGGAAGTCAGCCAGAGCGTACCATTGGTTGGAGAACAGATATTGATGGCCTGCCTATCGTCGAACAAACAGGCCTTCCTTTTGCTTCCCAGCACCAAGGTCGCATGCACGCCTGTGGCCATGATTTTCATATGACTATTGCCTTGGGCTGTCTTGAGCGAGCCCTTGAGGAGCAACCCAAGAATAATCTGCTCTTCCTATTTCAACCTGCTGAAGAAAATGAGGCTGGTGGTATGCTCATGTATGAGGATGGCGCTTTTGGAGACTGGTTGCCAGACCAGTTTTATGGGCTTCATGTCCGTCCAGATTTAAAAGTCGGCCAGATTGCGACCAATACTCATACACTCTTTGCAGGGACTTGTGAGGTGAAGATTCGTTTCAAGGGTAAAGGGGGACATGCAGCCTTTCCGCATGAAGCCAATGATGCCTTGGTGGCGGCTAGTTACTTTGTGACCCAAGTACAGTCAGTTGTCAGCCGCAATGTCAACCCAATCGAGGGAGCGGTGGTGACCTTTGGTGTTTTTCAAGCTGGAACAACCAACAATGTCATCACAGATACAGCATTTTTACACGGAACCATTCGTGCCTTGACTCAGGACATGAGCCTCTTGGTACAAAAAAGAGTCAAGACAGTCGCAGAAGGAGTTGCTGCTGCCTTTGATATGGAAGTTGAAGTCGAACTCAAGCAAGGTGGTTATCTGCCTGTTGAGAACAATCCAGCCTTGGCGCGTGAACTGATGGATTTCTTTGAAGAGAAAGAGGGAATTGAGTTGATTGATATTGAACCTGCTATGACAGGTGAGGACTTTGGTTATCTCCTTTCAAAGGTTAATGGCGTTATGTTTTGGCTAGGTATCGATAGTCCCTACGCTCTTCATCACCCTCAGATGAGTCCTAAGGAAGAAGCTTTAGCTATTGGGGTGGATGCGGTCTCTAGTTTCCTGAAAAAGAAGGCAGCAGAGTAGAGGAATTGGCTATGAAATCGGAATTACGCAAGCAAGTCTTGCAAGAAATGAAGGCTATCCCTCGAACTCAAAAAGTTACTATGGATCTAGCTTTAACCGAACGACTTTTACAACACCCCTTTTACCAAGAAGCTAAAATCATCGCAACCTATCTCTCTTTTCCTCATGAGTTTCAAACGCATGAACTGATTGAGCAGGCGCTGAAGGACGACAAAAAGGTTCTGATACCCAAAACCTATCCCAAGGGGCGCATGGACTTTGTGGTCTATGATTCGCAACAACTGGTCAAAACTTCCTTTGGCTTACTGGAACCACAGGGAGATTTGGAAGTGGTGGATGCATCTCAGATTGATTTGATTCATGTTCCAGGGCTGGCTTTTACAATGGAAGGCTACCGGATTGGCTATGGCGGAGGCTATTATGACCGCTATCTGAAACATTTTACTGGTCATACTTTGAGTCCGGTTTATCCTTGTCAAATTCAGGACTTTATCCCTGAAAATCATGATATTCCTGTTGAGGAGGTTCTGATTGATGAAGGAAATCTTTGATAGACGTTACCCTGTGACGAGTTTTTTCCTCTTAGTGACGGCCTTGGTATTTCTACTAATGTTGGTGACTACAGGTGGAAACTTTGATAGGGCAGATACCCTATTTCGATTTGGAGCCATGTACGGGCCTGCCATTCGCCTCTTTCCTGAGCAGGTTTGGCGTCTCTTCTCTGCCATTTTTGTCCATATTGGGTGGGAGCATTTCATTGTCAATATGCTTTCGCTTTATTATCTTGGAAGGCAGGTAGAGGAGATTTTCGGTTCTAAGCAGTTTTTCTTTCTCTATCTCTTATCAGGAATGATGGGCAATCTCTTTGTTTTTGAGTTTAGTCCCAAATCCTTAGCAGCAGGAGCTTCTACTTCTCTCTATGGGCTATTTGCTGCGATTATTGTTCTTCGCTATGCTACGCGTAATCCTTATATCCAGCAGTTGGGGCAATCTTATCTGACACTTTTTGTGGTTAACATTATTGGAAGTGTTCTGATTCCAGGAATCAGCCTAGCAGGTCATATCGGTGGAGCAGTTGGTGGCGCATTTCTAGCAGTTATCTTTCCAGTTCGAGGCGAAAGACGGATGTATAGCGCTAGTCAGAGACTGGTAGCGTTAGTGTTGTTCGTAGGACTCGCAGTTTTGCTTTTCTACAAGGGAATGGGGTTTTGACGACTAATATGTAAACTTGAATAAGAAAAAAGCTACTTAAAAAATGAGTAGCTTTTAATGTGTTTTGGAACCATTCGAAACAACACAGCTCTAAAAATAAGTCGTTGTGTGTAGATGATTTGAGAAAGTGAGCGCCCATTCTATCGCGAAGAAGTCATTTGTAAATAAGGTTTTTTGCAGAAAATTGAGAATGGTGTGCTTTTTATTTCTTTTGTATTAAGTTTTTAGAATATAGTGTTGTATCAGTCTTATTATATATTTTAAAAATAGAAAATGTTATAATATTAGAAATTGATTGAAGAATCATTAGAATAAAAGAGGTATAAAGTTGGAAAATTGTGTTTACATTATTTCAGGCCCTCCAGGCGTTGGGAAAAGCACAGTCAGTAAGGAGTTGGCCTATTCTTTTAAGAAAAGTGCAGTAATTGAAGGCGACATGATTTATTTAATGATTAAAGGAGGACTCGTGGCTCCTTGGGAAGATGATGGTTATTACATGGATTTATTTTGGGATAATATTATCAGTCTGATCAATAATTTCATCGACCGAGGCATTACCGTTGTGATAGAATATGTCATTTTTGAAGAGCAACTAAAGAAAATTGCAACCTTCTTAAAAGAAAAACAAATTGGTCTAAAATATTGTGTCTTAATGGCCGAAGAAAAAACCTTGAAAGATAGGGATGGTTCTCGAAAAGAAATGAAAAGAGTGGGCAACTTATCAATACAAGCAAGAAGTGAGTTTCTAGCTAAAAATAAGGAGAAGGAAAAACATTTTCTGTATACAGATGATTTAGACGTCCCCAAAATAGCAAATATCATTAAAACTTCAAATCGATTTTTGATTGAAAATCTGTAATCTGTCATTAAGGACCGAGGTTGAGTTGGTAGATTTAGAGACATATCAAATAAATCTTTAAATTGTATGTAAATTTGTAAAATAATTAAGTCTCCAGAGTCAACTTGCTGGAGACTTAATTTATTATCTGGAAACTAATTCTATTCCTTCTCAGCCAATTCTTTTCCAAGCTGGATGAGGTAATCTTTCAAGTCATCTTTGACTTGTGGGTGCTTGAGGGCGTAGTCAATAGATGTTTTCATAAAGCCAAACTTATCCCCAACGTCGTAACGAGCTCCTGTAAATTCGCGAGCGAAAACACGTTGTGTTTTATTGAGAGTATCGATTGCATCGGTAAGTTGAATTTCATTTCCAGCACCTGGAGTTTGATTTTCTAAGATATCAAAAATCTCAGGCGTGAGAAGATAGCGGCCGATAATAGCTAGCTCACTTGGAGCCTCCTCTGGAGCTGGTTTTTCAACGAAAGTTTCGACACTATAGAGTCCATTGATTCCCTCACCTTGAGGAGAAATGACTCCATATGATGAAACGTCTTCATGTGGTACGTGCATTACGGCAATTGTTGATGCATGAGTTTTCTCATAGTCATTCATTAGTTGTTTCGTCAATGGGATAGCTTTTTCGTTAGTGATGTCCATAAGGTCATCACCTAGCATAACAACGAAGGGCTCATTCCCAACAAAAGCTTTGGCTTGTAAGACAGCATCGCCAAGACCACGAGGGTGAGTTTGGCGAATGAAATGGAGGCGCATACCAGTTGCTTCATCTACCAATTTTAACAAATCCGTTTTGCCTTTTTCCTTAAGATTGTATTCAAGCTCAAAGTTTGAGTCAAAGTGGTCCTCAATAGAACGTTTTGATTTACCAGTGACAACTAGAATATCTTCAATACCTGATTTGAGAGCCTCTTCCACGATAAACTGGATAGTTGGTTTGTCTACAATTGGCAACATTTCTTTAGCAAGGGCCTTGGTTGCTGGTAAAAATCGAGTTCCAAGCCCAGCGGCAGGGATGACTGCCTTTCTAACTTTTGATGTCATAAGAATCCTTTCTTTAGAGGGTTAAGACCACTCATTTTCTGCTTTAAATTCATTGTTCATGATGTCGTAAATGGCATCTTTAATATTGGTTCCGTGGTAGATAACTTGGTAAATGGCCTGTGTAATGGGCATATAGACTCCAAGTTCTTGCGCTAGTTCATAGGCTGCTCGAGTCGTTGAGATTCCTTCGATTACCATGCCCATATTGGCTTCGATATCAGCTAGGGATTCTCCACGACCAAGAGCATCTCCAGCTCTCCAGTTACGAGAGTGGATGGAAGTTCCCGTTACGATCAAGTCTCCTACACCAGATAAGCCACTATAGGTCAGTGGACTGGCACCGAGTGCTACTCCTAGGCGGGTAATTTCTGCCAGGCCTCGAGCGATGATGGCTGCCTTAGCATTGTCACCAAATCCCAGACCATGTAAAGCTCCAGCACCGACAGCAATAATGTTTTTAAGAGCGCCAGCGGTTTCGACCCCTATAACATCCGTATTGGTATAAAGTCGAAAGTAGTGATTACTAAAGAGTTCTTGAACGTATTGAGCTGTTTGTAAATCTTTAGAAGCAGCAGTGATTAAAGTCAGGTCACGTACAATGGTCTCTTCTGCATGGCTAGGCCCTGAGACAACGACGATATCACTGCGGAGATGTTCAGGAATTTCTTCTTCAAGGATGGTTGATAATCGTTTATGGCTATCAGGTTCTAATCCCTTTGATGCGTGCATGATAATAGCCTTATGGTCCAAGGTTTTTGCAACTTGTTGGGCAACAAGTCGTGTCACTTTTGTTGGGACAACAAACAAAATCGCATCCACATCTTTCAGTGTCTCTGCTAAGTCAGTGTAGGCAATGATTTTGTCATCTAGAAAGACATCTTTAAAGTAGTGTGTATTAGTATGGTGTGTATTAATTTCATTGATTTGTTCGGGAATGTTTCCCCAAATACGTACCTCGTGTCCATTGTCATTTAAGACTTGTGAAAGGGCAGTTCCCCAAGAACCAGGCCCCAAGACGGCGACGGTTTGTTTTTCCATGTTTTCCTCCTTGATAGAGTTCTCTTTTTATTTTATCACATTCTAGGGGATTTTGCACTTGCATTACTGGGGAGTGGTTGCTTTGTTACTTGAAAAATACACAAAAACCGAGGCTAAGTAATTAAACACTTAGTCTCGGTTTTGATATTCCTTAAAGAATAGCTAGGTTTATTTCAATTGATCTGTAATGTCTTTTGATAGCAACATTCCCAGATGATAAGTTTTATTGATGTAAGCAATGACATCGTTGATATTTTCAGTTGTGTGAATTTTTTCTTTGATGCCAGCCCTAAATGTTTCATCCTTTAAAAGTTGTTCTTGGTAGAGCCTTTGCAGTCTCTCCTTCTCGTACTTATTGAGCAGAAAAAGGAAAACCAAGCTAATCACAACGAGGATATAAGCATATTGGCTCATAGAATATCTCCCTGTATGATAAAGAAGTAGTAGTGAATAAATCGATTTAGTGGACCTAAAATAGCAGAACAAGTCAGCAAAACTTGATAAGATTTTTGATAGACCTCTAAACCAAAGTCCGTATAGGATTTAGTGTTAGTTACTTAGATTGCTTTACAATCAAGTAATTAAAAGATTACGACATGAGCCTAACCAAATCGATATTATTTGGTTAGGTGAATTAGTGAAGCGATTAGACAAGTATCTCTAATTACGACGTCATGGCCCTAAATCGATTATATTTAGGGGTCATGACTAGTGAAGCGCCTAGCCAAATCCCTGATAGGATTTGGCGTTAGTTACTTAGATTGCTTTGCAATCAAGTAATTTAAAATATTACGACATGAGCCTAACCAAATCGATATTATTTGGTTAGGTGAATTAGTGAAGCGTTTAGGCAATTCGCCATATAGCGATTGCCGTCAAGAGACTAGGAACTTTAGTTCCAGTCTCTTGTAACGATTTACATCTTCTCTGGTGCTTCTACTCCAAGCAAGCGAAGGGCTTCTTTGAGAACGACTGCGGTTGCGTAGCTGAGGGCTAGACGGCTGTCGCGTTCTGGATTTTCGTCTAGGATACGTGTATGTGCATAGTACTTGTTGAAGGCTTGAGCCAGACTAATTGCAAATTTAGCAATGATAGAAGGTTCAAAGTTATCCGCTGCACGGTTGATAATACGTGGGAAGTCTTGGATGAGTTTGATGATTTCCCAGCTTTCAGCATCATTCAAGCTATAGTTGCCAGCTGTTTCTGGTTTGAAATCCGCTTTGCGTAAGATAGATTGGATACGAGCATAGGCATATTGAACGTAAGGTCCAGTTTCCCCCTCGAAGGATACCATAGCTTCTAGGTCGAAGTCGTATCCATTTGTACGGTCAGTTTTGAGGTCATAGAATTTAATGGCTCCAACCCCAACAGCATGCGCTACTTGATCTTTGTTTTCAAGTTCAGGATTTTTAGCTTCGATTTGGGCTTTGGCACGACTAACAGCCTCTGCAACTGTAGGTTCTAGTAAGATGACATTCCCTTTACGCGTAGAGAGTTTTTTCCCTTCTTTTGTAACCAAACCAAAAGGAACGTGGGTAATGTCGTCACTCCAGTCGTAGCCCATTTCTTTCAAGACAGCTTTGAGCTGTTTAAAGTGGGCAGATTGTTCTTGACCAACAACGTAGATAGATTTAGCAAATTGGTATTCGTTTTTACGGTAAAGGGCTGCAGCCAAGTCACGTGTGATGTAGAGAGTTGCACCATCAGATTTTTTGATAAGGGCTGGATGTTCAATTCCATATTTCTCAAGATTCACAACTTGGGCACCTTCTGATTCAACAAGTAGTCCTTTTTCAGAAAGAATGTCTACAACTGCATCCATCTTATCGTTGTAGAAGGCTTCTCCGTTGTAGCTGTCAAATTCGACTTGCAATTCATTGTAAAGGCGGTTAAATTCCACCAAACTTTCATCACGGAACCATTGCCAAAGAGCGAGAGCTTCCTCGTCGCCATTTTCAAGCTTACGGAACCATTCGCGTGCTTCTTCATCCAAGCTAGGGTCATTTTCAGCTTCAGCGTTGATGCGGACATAGAGTTTAAGAAGTTCATCGATTGGATGAGCTTTTACAGCTTCTTCGTCGCCCCATTTTTTGTAGGCAACAATCAACATCCCAAACTGTTTACCCCAGTCTCCCAAATGGTTGATCTTGACCGTTTGATAACCGATTTTTTGGAAGATATGTGATAAGCTATCTCCGATGACAGTTGAGCGCAGGTGACCAATAGAGAATGGTTTAGCGATATTGGGACTAGACATATCGATAACAACATTTTCTTGTTTACCAATATTTTGATCAGCATAGTGTTCTTTTTCAGTGATAACAGCTTGCAATACTTGAGCAGAAATGGCAGATTTATCAAGGAAAAAATTAACGTAAGGTCCTGTTGCAACAACCTTTTCAAAGGCTTGACTGTTAATCTTTTCAGCCAGGTCAGCCGCAATCATTTGTGGCGCTTTACGTTCGACTTTTGCAAGAGAAAAAGCAGGGAAAGCGATGTCTCCCATTTCTGAATTTTTAGGGGTTTCAAGTAAATTTAAAATAGCCTCTTGGTCCAGGCTATCAATGATGCTAGCCAACTCGCTAGCAATCAATTCTTTTGTATTCATTAAGAGCTCCTTTTTGGACTTTTCTACTATTTTATCACAATTTTAAAGAAAGAAGAAAAAATTTTTGAAATCTCCTATTTTTTTGGTATAATATAGTTATAAAAATAGTTATAAATATTCACATAAGAGGATTTTATGAGAAAAAGAGATCGTCATCAGTTAATAAAAAAAATGATTACTGAGGAGAAATTAAGTACACAAAAAGAAATTCAAGATCGGTTGGAGGCGCACAATGTTTTTGTGACGCAGACAACCCTGTCTCGTGATTTGCGCGAAATCGGCTTGACCAAGGTCAAGAAAAATGATATGGTGTATTATGTACTAGCAAATGAGACAGAAAAGATTGATTTGGTTGAATTTTTGTCTCATCATTTAGAAGGTGTTGCAAGAGCAGAGTTTACCTTGGTGCTTCATACAAAATTGGGAGAAGCCTCTGTTTTGGCAAATATTGTAGATGCAAACAAGGATGAATGGATTTTAGGAACAGTTGCTGGTGCCAATACCTTATTGGTTATTTGTCGAGACCAGCACGTTGCCAAACTCATGGAAGATCGTTTGCTAGATTTGATGAAAGATAAGTAAGGTCTTGGGAGTTGCTCTCAAGACTTATTTTTGACAAGGAGAGACGGAAAATGGCGACAGAAAAGTTATCACCCGGCATGCAACAGTATGTGGATATTAAAAAGCAATATCCAGATGCTTTTTTGCTCTTTCGGATGGGTGATTTTTATGAATTATTTTATGAGGATGCGGTCAATGCTGCGCAGATTCTGGAAATTTCCTTAACAAGTCGTAACAAGAATGCGGACAATCCGATTCCTATGGCGGGTGTTCCCTATCATTCTGTCCAGCAGTATATCGATGTCTTGATTGAGCAAGGCTATAAGGTAGCCATTGCAGAGCAGACGGAAGATCCTAAGCAAGCTGTTGGGGTTGTTAAACGAGAGGTTGTTCAGGTCATTACGCCAGGGACAGTGGTTGATAGCAGTAAGCCAGACAGTCAGAACAACTTCTTGGTTGCTATAGATCGTGATGGCAATCAATTTGGTCTAGCTTATATGGACCTGGTGACTGGTGACTTTTATGTGACAGGTCTTTTGGATTTCACACTGGTTTGTGGGGAAATCCGTAACCTCAAGGCTCGAGAAGTGGTGTTGGGTTATGACTTGTCTGAGGAAGAAGAACAAATCCTCAGTCGCCAGATGAATCTGGTGCTTTCCTATGAAAAAGAAGGCTTTGAAGACCTTCATTTACTGGATTCACGATTGGCAACTGTGGAGCAAGCAGCCTCTAGTAAGCTGCTCCAGTATGTTCATCGGACTCAGATGAGGGAATTGAACCACCTCAAGCCTGTTATCCGCTATGAAATCAAAGATTTCTTGCAGATGGATTATGCGACCAAGGCTAGTCTGGATTTGGTTGAGAATGCCCGTTCAGGCAAGAAGCAAGGTAGTCTTTTCTGGCTTTTGGATGAAACCAAAACGGCTATGGGAATGCGGCTCTTGCGTTCTTGGATTCATCGCCCCTTGATTGATAAGGAGCGAATCGTCCAACGTCAAGAGGTGGTGCAGGTCTTTCTCGACCATTTCTTTGAGCGCAGTGATTTGACAGATAGTCTCAAGGGTGTTTATGATATCGAACGCTTGGCTAGTCGGGTTTCTTTTGGCAAAACCAATCCCAAGGATCTCTTGCAGTTGGCGGCCACCTTATCTAGTGTGCCACGGATTCGTACGATTTTAGAAGGGATGGAGCAGCCTGCTTTGGTCTATCTCATAGCACAGTTAGATGCCATTCCTGAGTTGGAGAGCTTGATTAGTGCGGCCATTGCTCCTGAAGCTCCTCATGTGATTACAGATGGGGGTATTATCCGGACTGGATTTGATGAGACTTTAGACAAGTACCGTCGCGTTCTCAGAGAAGGGACTAGCTGGATTGCTGAGATTGAGGCTAAGGAGCGAGAAAATTCTGGTATCAGCACGCTTAAGATTGACTACAATAAAAAGGATGGCTACTATTTCCATGTGACCAATTCGCAACTGGGAAATGTGCCCGCTCACTTTTTCCGCAAGGCGACGCTGAAAAACTCGGAACGCTTTGGAACCGAAGAATTAGCCCGTATCGAGGGAGATATGCTTGAGGCGCGTGAGAAGTCAGCTAATCTAGAGTACGAAATCTTTATGCGTATTCGTGAAGAGGTCAGCAAGTATATCCAGCGTTTGCAGGTTCTAGCCCAAGGAATTGCGACCGTTGATGTCTTGCAAAGTCTGGCGGTTGTAGCTGAAACCCAGCATTTGATTCGGCCAGAGTTCGGAGAGGGTTCGCGAATTGATATCCAGAAAGGGCGCCATGCTGTCGTTGAAAAGGTCATGGGGGCTCAGACCTATATTCCCAATACGATTCAGATGGCAGAAGATACCAGTATTCAACTGATTACAGGGCCCAACATGAGTGGGAAGTCAACCTACATGCGTCAATTAGCCATGACGGCGGTTATGGCTCAGTTGGGTTCTTATGTGCCAGCAGAAAGTGCCCATTTGCCAATTTTTGATGCAATCTTTACCCGTATCGGAGCAGCCGATGATTTGGTTTCAGGTCAATCAACCTTTATGGTGGAGATGATGGAGGCTAACAATGCCATTTCGCATGCGACTAAGAATTCTTTGATTCTCTTCGATGAGTTAGGTCGTGGAACTGCAACTTATGACGGTATGGCTCTTGCTCAGTCCATCATCGAATACATCCATGAGCATATCGGAGCCAAGACCCTCTTTGCGACCCACTACCATGAGTTGACTAGTCTGGATTCTAGTTTACAACATTTGGTCAATGTCCACGTGTCAACTTTGGAGCAGGATGGGCAGGTCACCTTCCTTCACAAGATTGAACCAGGTCCAGCTGATAAATCCTACGGTATCCATGTTGCCAAGATTGCTGGTTTGCCAGCAGACCTTTTAGCAAGGGCGGATAAGATTTTGACTCAGCTAGAGAGTCAAGGAACAGAAAGTCCTGCTCCCATGAGACAAACGAGTGCTGTCACAGAACAGATTTCACTATTTGATACGGCGGAAGAGCATCCTATCCTAGCAGAATTGTCTAAGCTGGATGTTTACAATATGACACCTATGCAGGCTATGAATGTCTTAGTAGAGTTAAAACAGAAACTATAAAACTAAGACCCACTAGTTAATCTAGCTGTATCAAGGAGACTTCTTTGACAAGTTTCCACTTTTTTGCTAGAATAACATCACACAAACAGAATGAGAAGGAGCTGACGCATTGTCGCTCCCTTTTGTCTATTTTTTAAGGAGAAAGTATGCTGATTCAGAAAATAAAAACCTACAAGTGGCAGGCCTTGGCTTCGCTCCTGATGACAGGCTTGATGGTCGCTAGTTCACTTCTGCAACCGCGTTATCTGCAGGAAGTGTTAGACGCCCTCCTTGCAGGTAAATATGAAGCTATTTATAGTATCGGGGCTTGGTTGATTGGTGTGGCCTTGGTCGGTCTAGTTGCTGGTGGGCTCAATGTTGTCCTCGCAGCCTATATTGCCCAAGGAGTTTCATCTGACCTTCGAGAGGATGCCTTCCGTAAAATCCAAACCTTTTCTTATGCTAATATTGAACAATTTAATGCGGGAAATCTAGTTGTTCGTATGACAAACGATATCAACCAAATTCAGAACGTCGTCATGATGACCTTCCAAATTCTTTTCAGACTTCCCCTCTTGTTCATCGGTTCGTTTATCCTAGCGGTTCAAACCTTACCTTCTCTGTGGTGGGTGATTGTTCTCATGGTTATCTTGATTTTTGCCTTGACTGCTGTCATGATGGGGATGATGGGGCCTCGTTTTGCCAAGTTTCAAACCCTTCTTGAGCGCATCAATGCCATTGCCAAGGAAAATCTGCGTGGCGTTCGCGTGGTCAAGTCCTTTGTCCAAGAAAAAGAGCAGTTTGCTAAGTTTACGGAGGTTTCAGACGAGCTTCTTGGTCAAAACCTTTACATCGGTTATGCCTTTTCAGTAGTGGAACCCTTTATGATGTTGGTCGGCTACGGGGCGGTCTTCCTCTCTATTTGGCTAGTTGCAGGGATGGTTCAGTCGGATCCGTCAGTTGTTGGTTCCATTGCTTCCTTTGTCAATTACCTAAGCCAGATTATCTTTACCATTGTTATGGTTGGATTTTTGGGAAATTCTGTCAGTCGTGCTATGATTTCTATGCGTCGTATTCGAGAAATTCTTGACGCAGAGCCAGCCATGACCTTCAAGGATGTTCCAGATGAAGAGTTGGTCGGAAGTCTTAGCTTTGAAAATGTGACCTTTACCTATCCAATGGACAAGGAACCGATGCTGAAAGATGTGACCTTTACTATTGAACCTGGACAAATGGTTGGTGTCGTTGGAGCGACTGGCGCAGGAAAATCAACCTTGGCTCAATTGATTCCACGTCTCTTTGACCCGCAGGAAGGGGCCATCAAAATTGGAGGCAAGGATATTCGAGAAGTGAGTGAAGGAACCCTGCGTAAAGCTGTCTCTATCGTTCTCCAACGTGCCATTCTCTTTAGTGGAACGATTGCAGATAACTTGAGACAGGGTAAAGGAGATGCTACTCTATTTGAAATGGAACGTGCAGCTAATATTGCTCAGGCTAGTGAATTCATTCATCGTATGGAGAAAACCTTTGAAAGTCCAGTTGAGGAACGGGGAACCAATTTCTCAGGTGGGCAAAAGCAAAGGATGTCGATTGCGCGTGGGATTGTCAGCAATCCACGTATCCTGATTTTTGACGATTCGACCTCAGCCTTGGATGCCAAGTCAGAGCGCCTGGTGCAAGAAGCCTTGAATAAGGACTTGAAGGGGACGACAACCATTATCATCGCGCAAAAGATTAGCTCGGTTGTCCATGCAGATAAAATCTTGGTTCTAGATCAAGGACGATTGATTGGTCAAGGTACGCATGCAGACTTGGTTGCCAACAATGCTGTTTACCGTGAGATCTATGAAACACAGAAAGGAAAGGAGGAGTAAGATGAAGACAGTTCAATTTTTTTGGAATTATTTTAAAGTTTATAAGTTATCATTTGTAGTTGTCATTCTGATGATTGTTCTGGCGACTCTTGCTCAAGCTCTCTTTCCGGTCTTTTCTGGACAAGCAGTGACGCAGTTAGCTAATTTAGTTCAAGCTTATCAAAATGGCAATCCAGAACTTGTTTGGCAAAGCCTATCAGGAATCATGGTCAATCTTGGCCTGCTGGTTTTGGTTCTATTTATCTCTAGTGTGATATACATGTGTCTCATGACGCGCGTGATTGCAGAATCGACCAACGAGATGCGCAAAGGCCTCTTCGGTAAGCTTGCTCGCTTGACGGTTTCTTTCTTTGACCGCCGTCAAGATGGCGATATCCTGTCTCGTTTTACCAGTGATTTGGATAATATCCTCCAAGCCTTTAACGAAAGCTTGATTCAGGTCATGAGCAATATTGTTTTATACATTGGTCTGATTCTTGTCATGTTTTCGAGAAATGTGACGCTGGCTCTCATCACTATTGCCAGCACACCAGTGGCCTTTCTTATGTTGATTTTCATCGTAAAAATGGCACGCAAATACACCAACCTCCAGCAGAAAGAGGTAGGGAAACTCAACGCCTATATGGACGAGAGTATTTCAGGCCAAAAAGCCGTGATTGTGCAAGGAATTCAAGAGGATATGATGGCAGGATTTCTTGAACAAAATGAGCGCGTGCGCAAGGCAACCTTTAAAGGAAGAATGTTCTCAGGAATTCTTTTCCCTGTCATGAATGGGATGAGTCTGGTCAACACAGCCATCGTCATCTTTGCTGGTTCAGCTGTACTTTTGAATGATAAGTCTATTGAAACAAGTACAGCCCTAGGTTTGATTGTTATGTTTGCCCAGTTTTCACAGCAGTACTACCAGCCTATTATCCAAGTTGCAGCTAGTTGGGGAAGCCTTCAGTTAGCCTTTACAGGTGCTGAACGGATTCAGGAAATGTTTGACGCAGAGGAAGAAATCCGACCTGAAAACGCCCCGGCCTTCACTCAGTTGCAAGAAGGTGTTGAAATCAGCCACATTGATTTTTCATACTTGCCTGATAAACCTATTTTGAAAGATGTTAGCATTTCTGCCCCTAAAGGCCAGATGACAGCAGTTGTTGGTCCGACAGGTTCAGGAAAAACCACTATTATGAACCTCATCAATCGCTTTTATGATGTTGATGCTGGTGGTATTTATTTTGACGGCAAAGACATCCGTGACTATGATTTAGATAGTCTTAGAAGCAAGGTGGGGATTGTCTTGCAAGATTCGGTCTTGTTTAGCGGAACCATTCGAGACAATATCCGTTTCGGTGTGCCAGAGGCTAGTCAAGAAATGGTTGAGGCAGCAGCCAAGGCAACCCACATTCACGACTATATCGAAAGCTTACCTGATAAATACGATACCCTTATCGATGATGACCAGAGCATCTTCTCAACAGGACAAAAGCAATTGATTTCTATCGCTCGAACCCTGATGACAGATCCAGAAGTTCTCATTCTCGATGAAGCAACTTCAAACGTAGATACGGTGACAGAAAGCAAGATTCAGCATGCCATGGAGGCGGTTGTAGCAGGCAGAACTAGTTTTGTCATTGCTCACCGTTTGAAGACCATCCTCAATGCTGATCAGATTATTGTCCTTAAAGATGGAGAAGTCATTGAACGCGGTAACCACCATGAACTCTTGAAGCTAGGTGGCTTCTATTCAGAACTCTATCACAATCAATTTGTTTTCGAATAAGGAAAAAGTTGTCCTATGGGGCAGCTTTTTCTTGTCCATAAAAAATATTTATCACGACCTTAAAAAAAACATATTAGACGAAAGTCATTTTGAGTGATATGATAGGACTATCGTTAACATTCGAAAGGAGAGACATCATGGCTAGAACGGTTGTAGGAGTTGCTGCAAATCTATGTCCCGTAGACGCAGAAGGCAAAAACATTCATTCATCTGTATCTTGTAGATTCGCAGAGAGCATTCGTCAAGTCGGCGGTCTCCCTCTAGTCATTCCTGTCGGTGATGAGTCAGTCGTGCGCGACTATGTGGAAATGATTGACAAATTGATTTTGACAGGCGGTCAAAATGTCCATCCTCAGTTTTATGGAGAGAAAAAGACCATCGAGAGCGATGATTACAATCTAGTACGTGATGAGTTTGAACTGGCTCTCTTGAAAGAAGCGCTTCGTCAGAATAAACCAATTATGGCAATCTGTCGTGGTGTTCAACTTGTCAATGTTGCCTTTGGCGGAACCCTCAATCAAGAAATTGAAGGTCACTGGCAAGGACTACCTTTCGGAACATCTCATTCTATTGAGACAGTAAAAGGAAGCGTGGTGGCCAAACTATTTGGAAAAGAAAGTCAGGTCAACTCCGTCCATCGTCAAAGCATTAAAGATTTGGCACCTAACTTCCGTGTAACTGCTATTGATCCAAGAGACCAGACCATCGAAGCGATTGAGTCTATCGACGAACACCGCATTATCGGTTTGCAGTGGCATCCAGAGTTTCTGGTCAATGAAGAAGATGGCAATTTAGAATTATTTGAGTATTTATTGAATGAACTGTAACGACTGGAACATCTAGTCGTTCTTTCTTTTATTTTTTCAAAATTTTTGGAATGTGGGATTTTTACGCAAACGTTTGAATTCTGATAAAAATTGGAGAAATTCGACAAAAAACTTGAAAAAAACGAAGGTAAGCGTTATGATAGAAAAGAAGAAATATTGGAGGAATAACATGTCACATATTAAATTTGATTATTCAAAAGTTTTAGACAAATTTGTTGCACCACATGAAGTGGAATACATGCAATCACAAGTAACAGCAGCAGATGAATTGATCCGTAAAGGAACTGGTGCTGGTAGCGACTTCTTGGGATGGTTGGACCTTCCTGAAAACTACGACCGCGAAGAATTTGACCGCATCTTAAAAGCTGCTGAGCAAATCAAGTCAGACAGCGATGTTTTAGTTGTGATCGGTATCGGTGGATCTTACCTTGGTGCGAAAGCAGCAATCGACTTCTTGAACCACCACTTTGCTAACTTGCAAACAAAAGAAGAACGCAAGGCTCCACAAATCCTTTATGCAGGAAACTCAATCTCATCTACTTACCTTGCTGACTTGGTAGAGTATGTTGCAGACAAAGACTTCTCAGTAAACGTGATTTCTAAATCAGGTACAACAACTGAACCAGCTATCGCTTTCCGTGTTTTCAAAGAACTTTTGGTTAAGAAATACGGTCAAGAAGAAGCCAACAAACGTATCTATGCAACGACTGACCGCCAAAAAGGTGCTGTTAAGGTTGAAGCAGACGCTAACGGTTGGGAAACATTTGTTGTTCCAGATGATATCGGTGGACGCTTCTCAGTATTGACAGCTGTTGGTTTGCTTCCAATCGCAGCATCAGGAGCTGACATCAAAGCCCTTATGGAAGGTGCGAATGCAGCTCGCAAAGACTACACTTCAGATAAAATCTCTGAAAACGAAGCTTACCAATACGCAGCAGTTCGTAACATCCTTTACCGTAAAGGCTATGCAACTGAAATCTTGGTAAACTATGAGCCATCACTTCAGTACTTCTCAGAATGGTGGAAACAATTGGCTGGTGAATCAGAAGGAAAAGACCAAAAAGGTATCTACCCAACTTCAGCCAACTTCTCAACTGACTTGCACTCACTTGGTCAATTTATCCAAGAAGGAACTCGTATCATGTTTGAAACAGTTGTCCGTGTTGACAAACCTCGTAAAAACGTGATTATCCCTAGCTTGGAAGAAGACCTTGACGGACTTGGTTACCTTCAAGGAAAAGACGTTGACTTTGTAAACAAAAAAGCGACTGACGGTGTTCTTCTTGCCCACACAGATGGTGATGTACCAAACATGTACGTGACTCTTCCAGAGCAAGATGCTTTCACTCTTGGTTACACAATCTACTTCTTCGAATTGGCTATCGCTCTTTCAGGTTACTTGAATGCTATCAACCCATTTGACCAACCAGGTGTTGAAGCTTACAAACGTAACATGTTTGCCCTTCTTGGAAAACCAGGATTTGAAGAATTGAGCAAAGAACTTAACGCACGTCTATAATAGAAGAAAAGAGTGGCTTGTCCACTCTTTTTACTCTCTTTATCCATAGAAATTGGCCTCAGCCAAGACTTGTGATATAATATAGAGAGCAAAAAGGCAGACGCCTAGATACTTTATAGGAGAAACTATGTCAAAAGATATCCGCGTACGTTACGCACCAAGTCCAACAGGACTACTACACATCGGAAATGCTCGTACAGCATTGTTCAACTACCTTTACGCACGTCATCATGGTGGAACTTTTATTATCCGTATTGAAGATACTGACCGTAAACGTCATGTCGAGGATGGGGAACGTTCACAGCTTGAAAACCTTCGCTGGTTAGGCATGGATTGGGATGAAAGCCCAGAAACACATGAAAACTACCGTCAGTCTGAACGTTTGGACTTGTATCAAAAATACATTGACCAATTGCTAGCTGAAGGAAAGGCCTACAAATCTTATGTTACAGAAGAAGAGTTGGCAGCTGAACGCGAACGCCAAGAAGCAGCTGGCGAAACACCACGCTACATCAACGAATACCTTGGTATGAGTGAAGAAGAAAAAGTAGCTTACATCTCAGAACGTGAAGCAGCAGGGATCATCCCAACTGTTCGTCTGGCTGTCAATGAGTCAGGTATCTATAAATGGCATGATATGGTCAAAGGCGATATCGAATTTGAAGGTGGCAATATCGGTGGTGACTGGGTTATTCAAAAGAAAGACGGTTACCCAACTTACAACTTTGCCGTTGTCATCGATGACCATGATATGCAAATCTCTCACGTTATCCGTGGAGATGACCACATTGCTAATACACCAAAACAGCTCATGGTTTATGAAGCGCTTGGTTGGGAAGCTCCAGAGTTTGGTCACATGACTTTGATTATCAACTCTGAAACTGGGAAAAAATTGTCTAAACGTGACACCAACACTCTTCAGTTTATCGAAGACTACCGTAAAAAAGGGTATTTACCAGAAGCAGTCTTTAACTTTATTGCTCTTCTTGGTTGGAACCCAGGTGGCGAAGATGAGATTTTCTCTCGTGAAGAATTGATTAAACTTTTCGATGAAAACCGCCTGAGCAAGTCTCCAGCAGCCTTTGACCAGAAAAAACTCGACTGGATGAGCAATGATTATATCAAGAATGCAAACCTAGAAACTATCTTTGAAATGGCAAAACCATTCTTAGAGGAAGCAGGCCGATTGACTGACAAGGCTGAAAAATTAGTTGAGCTCTATAAACCACAAATGAAATCAGTAGATGAGATTATCCCATTGACAGATCTCTTCTTCTCAGATTTCCCAGAATTGACAGAAGCAGAGCGTGAAGTTATGGCGGGTGAAACAGTCCTAACAGTTCTTGAAGCCTTCAAAGCAAAACTTGAAGCAATGACAGATGATGAATTTGTGACAGAAAATATCTTCCCGCAAATCAAAGCTGTTCAAAAAGAAACAGGTATTAAAGGGAAAAATCTTTTCATGCCTATTCGTATTGCTGTTTCAGGTGAAATGCATGGACCAGAATTGCCAGATACTATCTTCTTGTTAGGTCGTGAAAAATCAATCCAGCATATCGAAAATATGTTAAAAGAGATCTCTAAATAAGAAGGATGTAATAATGGACATCTGGGAAAAGATGTACGAAGAGGCACAGAAATTGTATAATCCACATGAAGTATCTGATTTTGTTTACGCTAACCATGTTGTGGCCGCAGTAGAAGCAGAAGATGGACAAATATTTACAGGTTTCTGTATGGAGGGAACCTGTGGTGTGTTTCATCTCTGCGCAGAGCGGGCAGCTCTCTTCAATATGTACCAATTTTCAGGACAAACTAAGGTTAAAAAAGTATTAGCCTTTCGAGACAAACCACCTTATGGTGGAAGTTCAGGAATGCCCTGTGGCGCATGCAGAGAGTTCCTCTTAGAGTTGAACGCTGAAAATAAAGATGCAGAATTCATGATGGACTACAATAGAAGAAAGACTGTTAAAGTTGCAGAATTAATGCCCTATTGGTGGGGAGAAGAACGTGCTTCTAAGTTTGATAAGTAATAAAAGAGTCGGTTCAATTCTGGCTCTTTTTACTATAATTTGAAAAACTGTACTTGAAAAGAATTGAAAAATTTGTAAATTCCCAAACTAAGTTCCACCGCTAATCCAAGTGGAAGTTAATCTGATAAAAATCCTAAAAACCAGTGGACATCCGTGTCAGGGTAAGTTCAACTGGTTTTAATCATGCTTGATTTCATAGCTTTTGTAGGCAAAATGAATCGAAAAAAAGAGCGCACAACATCTCCTCATCTGAAAGCGTTTCAGATTAAGTTCCGCTATGGTGGAAGTTACTTTGAGAAGTTGCCTTCATGCAAAAAAGTAAAAAAGTTTAAAAAAGTAGTTGACAAAGTTTAAAAAGTCGGTATAATAGTAAGAGTTGAAAATAACAACTCTGGTCCGTTGGTCAAGGGGTTAAGACACCGCCTTTTCACGGCGGTAACACGGGTTCGAATCCCGTACGGACTATGGTATGTTGCGGTTGGAACACT
>NZ_NCVK01000001.1 GCF_002096845.1 Streptococcus mitis | reverse complement strand
CGACCGAATCGAAAATATCCAAGAAAGATAAAGGCCCAATCGGTAGTTGATTTCATCTATAGAGTAACATAAATCTCAAAAAATAGGGTGAAAAAACCTTTATTTGTCATGCAAAAAAATAGAAGATAGGATAGAGAATCACTTTGATGATCTCAATCATACCTCCTATTCAAGTAGTTAGATCACTAACTTAATGACATTGGTTAACAGCATCCTTCTTATCTCGAGTCTGTCCACCAATTGTAACATTTTGATATAAAGGACTTCCTGCTGAAGAAAATGTATGTGCTTGACTGCGAACCTTATTAATTGTAATTGTCTTAATCCAAAGATTTGTCAGACGTTCAACAATGCTATCTTCTGTTTCTTTACCATTTTCTAAATCAGCCTTCATATATGGATACATATATTGATCAAAACGACCATATGAAAGAGAGTGGCCATTAGATTCAATTTGTAAAATACATTGAATAAACCAAACTGATTGAATAGCTTCTGCAAAAGTAGTTGCCGGTTCATATGGGACTCTAGAGCAAATATCTGCAATCTCAAGTAATTCTTTCTTACGTTTAGGATTTGCATTTTCGGCTAAATTTTTAGCAAGAGCAACAAAGCGATTTGCATATACTTTAATAGCATCGATTACGATAAATATAGAGTCGTAAAAATGATATTTATCAATACTTGCTGGATCTGTTAAATCTAGAGCTGCTTTCGCTTTACGAGCTCGCTCTTCAAAACCTCTTAAACCAAATTGCAACAGTTTCTGATAGTTAACTGCTAAGTGAGCATCTCCAGAATTCATCTTACCTTCCATACCGAAGAACCCTGTTTCCATATAAACAGACACTTCTTCAGGTAACAAGGCACCAGCTCTAGCACGTAAATTATTATTTTCCCAAAACGGAGCAATACTTCTAAGTTGTTCTTTTGTTTCTTCAGTAATATAGAAAACATCTCCATCACGCTTTTCAAAAAGATCCAACTCATTGAGAACAAATTCTAGCGTATATTCTGGAAAAATAGGAGCATCTTTATTGGAAGAAGCTTGATTTCCCGCAATCATAGATTCTTCTTCGATATAGATAGTCATATTTTCCAAAATTTCTTTCAGCATATAGGCGCGTTTTAGGACATTAGGTTGTTCCTTATATCGATCATAAGCGCGTGTTGCTAGAACCGCTCTCTCAGCATCAATATAAGGTTTTTTATTTAAAACATCTTCTCGATATTTGTTCATCCTTTCAGTAAGGCTACCAAAATATTCTGTCTTGATTGTCGTTCTTGCTACTTCTTTATTTACCATAATAAGCACCTTTCTTTCGAAAATATTTTTGTTTCTTTCGAAAATATAATACCTGGTTTTTTAGAAAATTTCAAGCTTTTAACTAGAAAAACTTTAACTCTCTAATTTTTAGCACAAATGTGTGTGTTTAATGATAATACACAAATGTTTTTTTAGAATTATCATGCTTCATTCTGATAAGCTAAACGATCCTGTACTTTAAAGAATGGGAAATAAACTAATGTAGACATCGCTAATATCACCAGCTGAGTAATAACTCCTTGCCATCCACCAACCATAAATCCTGATATAATAGCTGGGGTGCTCCAAGGTAATGTAACTCCTGAAAATGGCTGCATGAAACCTGTTGCAATAGCTCCATATACTATAACAGCTGCAAGTACAGGAACAAGAATGAAAGGTACAAACATAACTGGATTCATGACAATCGGAAATCCAAATACAACTGGCTCATTTACGTTAAATATTGCTGGAAAAGCTGCTACTTTCCCTAACGCTTGGTACTGTTTAGATTTTGATGCAAAAAGCATCGCAACTACAAATCCAAACGTAATCCCTGAACCAGATAGAATTAAAAATGAATCTAAAAATTGTTGAGTAACAATATGTGCACCATTTTCTAATGATAGATTCCCAGAGGCTAACATAGCTTTATTAGCATCAAGATTAGATAAAAGCAGAGCTGTCACTACTCCATTTACTACCGATTGTCCATGAACACCAAACCACCACAAAAATGATATAAAGAATGCAATGCCAATTGCACCATACAAAGATCCAGTTAAACCTTGCAATGGAACTTGAATAGCAGAATAAATCATTTCTATGAATGTTCCGCCATTAGTCAATGAGCTCGCTAAAATATATACAATCATAGAAAGTAAGAAAATTACAAATGCTGGAATCATTGCTTCAAACTGTTTCGCAATAGCTTGTGGAACTTGTTCTGGCATCTTAATAACAATTTTTCTCTTTATAAAGAAGGTATAAATACTTCCTACTACCAAACCTATAATGATAGCACCGATAATTCCTTGACCTCCAAACCAAACTTTACTAATAGCATCCCCAATTGCCTCACCTTGTTTAGGGATATAAGATGATCTTAGCAAAATAAAGAATGCAGATACAGATAGAACCCCAGCTGGCAAAGCCTCTACTCCGCTATTCTTAGCATAAGAATAGGCAATTGAAAAACAAGAAATTAGACCCATAATCGCAAAAGTTCCTGAATATACTTGCATAAACGGCTCTGTCCAATTTGCTCCAAATACACTAGCAATGCTCTTATTTAATCCTTCGAACGGCAATTGTCCCATAATCAAGAATAAACTACCAACTACTGTCAATGGCAAAATTGCTAACATACCATCTTTTAGAGCTATAATACCACGCATATTCACAAACTTCATCATGGGTGCAATGATTTTTTGAACATCCATCTTTGCCATAATAAATCTCCTTTTCTTACCCACTAATCAAAGATAGGGCCAAATCTAATACTTTTTTCCCATCTAACATACCATAGTCCATCATCGGAATAACAGCTATCGGAACATCACACTTATCACAAATTTCTTTTGATTTATCTAATGTATAAGCAACTTGAGGCCCCAACAGTGCAACATCTAGATTTGGGGCATAATCCGCTAATTTAGACTGAGAAAACGCCTCTATTTCTGCCTCAACTCCACTAGATTGCGCTGCAATTTTCATATTATTTACAAGCATACCAGTAGAAAAGCCTGCTGCACAAAACAAACCAATCTTCACCATTATATTTTCCTCCTCTATGTTAATGCTCTAGTATTATTTTTTATGAAGTTCTTTTCTCAAACTAATAATTTCTTTGATTAAATTAATCTCCGTCATACTAGTCATGAGATGATCTTGTGAATGAACAAAGAGAGCTGTTATTTCTGTCTTTGTACCAGACGCTTCCTGTGCCAAGAATTTTGTTTGTAGATTATGGGCTTCTAATAAGGCTGCATCAGCTAACTGGATTTCTTCTTCACATCGTTCACATGTACCGTTTTTTATATAATCTAACGCTTTATAAATATGTTGTTTCGCATCGCCAGCATATAAAATTAAACCCATGATAATTTGATCTGGAACAATAATTTCCATAAATTCCTCCTCATTTCACTATGTAAAAAGCTTTTTTCATTTGAAATTTTAAAATTTTCTTTTGTAACTATAGAATACAACTACATAATAAACTTGTCAATCTAAAAACAACAAATAAACTATTTTTATTTATATAAGCACAAATGTGCAATTGATTAAAAAGAAAAACGATAAACTGATATCAGTCTATCATTTTCACTCGCATAAAATATTTCGAAAAGAAAAATCACCATCTTCTTCTAAAACTTTTAAAATTGTATTTTTATCTGTAATCAGATGATTTACTAGATTAGCACGCAAGACAGAAAGAATCGCAGATACTTTCGTATCACCGTAAGCAACAGCTAAACTTTGAGGAATATTTTTTAAATCTTCCAAAGAGATTGCTATCGTTCTTTCCTGTAAGTTCTCATAAACTTCTTTACCTTTTGAATCAAAGAATCGACAACAAATTTCCCCTACAGTTTTAACTTTTGTCAATTCTTTAAAGTCATCCTCTGTAAGCATGTCTAACCATTGATGTTTTCCTTTATTACTAAAATCACCAATCCCAACCACAACTATATCTAAATCTTTCCAACTATTTTTCAAATCTTCAAAATATCTTGATTGCAAAATACCATCTGCTAACAATTTATTTTCTTGCACAATTGTTGCATTCATAAATGTACACTCTCCATGAAATTTTCTAGACATTTCATAAATCAGTGTATTCACATGGTATTTAGCGTGTATGTGACTAGGACCACCTGCTAGAGGATAGAAGTGAACATTTCGGACACTTTTGCTGTGGATTAAATCTACTAAATTACTTAAACTTTTCCCCCAAGAAAAGCCAATTTTCATATTATCATCAATTAAATTCCTAAGGACACCTGCTGCAACTTGAGAAATTCTTTCAGATAAAATTGTTGGATTATCATCAAATTCATTTGGAATAATCTCTAAACTTTCCAGGCCATATTTTTCTTTTACATAATTTTCCAACTTAAACATATTGGTATCAAAATTCTCTATTTCAATTTTAACAATTCCTGCATTCCTTGCTTCTGTTAACATTCTACTAATAGAGGTTCTATAAATTCCTAATTTTGCTGCTATTTGTGACTGATTTAAGTTTTCAATATAATACAGATAAGCAATTTTAGAAAGCAGTTTATTTCTATCTTGATTCATACACTTAACCTCTTACGAAACTACCTTAACCATTATCCCAGCATTTTCTAATGTAGCTATATTTTGTTTAGAAAGTTTTTCGTCCGTTATTACTTCATAGACTTGACTTAAAGCAAATCTTCTTACTGTACCCCTTTTATCAAATTTACTTGAGTCAGTTAAGACAATGACTTTATCCGACGCTGCTGAAATATATTGAACTACCTCACTGCGCATTAAATCTTTTCCTGTAAAGCCCATCTCTTTATCGTAACCATCTGTCCCAACAAAAGCTTGATGCACATGAAAAGTCTGTATCATTTCTTTTAATAAAGGTCCTACAGTCACCTGTGAATCTTTCTGAAACTCGCCACCAAGAACAATAACACGACATGAATCATAACCTCTCACAAAATTTGCTATAAAAAATGAATTTGTTACAATAGTGACATTTCTTTTTTGCTTGCAAATTTCCTCAGCAAGTAAAGCACAGGTTGATCCAGATTCTATCATTATTGTTTCATTATCTGACACCAATCTTACTGCTTCTTGAACAATTTTTCTCTTAATTTCATAATTAATTGACAAACGTACGTTTAAGTCATCTCCACTATTTAATACAGCATATCCATGCTCTCTGTGTAATAAGCCTTTTGACTCTAATTTATCTAAATCTTTTCTAATCGTTACTTTCGATACATTTAATTTTTCCGATAATGTATTAACATCAATCTTTTCATATTCTGATACTAATTTAATAATTTGTTCCAATCTTTTCATTTTACACCTCCGTTTTATTCTACCAAAATAAAAAGCAAAAAACAACAAATTAAACTTTCGTTCGTAATTGTTTTTCTTTCGTTTTTGTGATAGGATAGAATTATAAAGAGGAGGAACTCTTATGGAAATATCTAAAGGAATTATTTTTAATATTCAACACTTTTCAATTCATGACGGTCCGGGTATTCGTACAACTGTTTTTTTAAAAGGATGTCCTCTGCGCTGCCCATGGTGTTCTAATCCTGAATCTCAAAGAATGAAACCTGAAAAAATGAAAGATGCTCAACGAGAAAAATTCACTTTAGTAGGTGAAGAAAAAACTGTAGAAGAAATTATTACAGAAGTATTGAAAGACAAGGAATTTTACGAAGAATCCGGTGGGGGGTTAACTTTATCTGGAGGTGAAATATTTGCTCAGTTTGAATTTGCTAAAGCCATCTTAAAGTCAGCTAAAGAACATCACATACACACTGCCATTGAAACTACTGCCTTTGTTGATCATGAAAAATTTATTGATTTAATCCAATATGTGGATTTTATCTACACAGATCTAAAACATTATAATTCTATAAAACATAAAAAAGTGACTGGGGTTTTTAATCAAATGATTATTAAAAACATTCATTATGCTTTTTCTCAACATAAAACTATCGTTTTAAGAATCCCAGTTATCCCTGATTTTAACAATAGTTTAGAGGATGCAGAAGAATTCGCTACTTTATTTAACTCATTAAATATCGACCAAGTTCAACTACTCCCTTTTCATCAATTTGGTGAAAACAAATATCGTTTATTAAATCGGAAATATGAAATGGATGGAGTCAACGCACTTCATCCTGAAGATCTTATTGATTATCAAAAGGTATTTCTGAACCATCATATTAATTGTTATTTCTAGTTTATTTCCTTGAAATGCTCTAGCTATTTGCAGATAACAAGCATCTATAATACATACTTAACTTTTCAAAAGGTTTAGCTAAAAAATTTTAGCCAAACCTTTTCTATTTTACCTTGCTCTAGAATTTTTAAACTGCTATACTTATAACAGAAAACCCTTCCAAGGAGGTAGCGGATGTCTCATTCCTTTAAAAAATCTCTCCAAAAAGAAATTCTCCATAGAAGCTCTATCGCAGCCTTTGTGACCTCACTCTTACTACTCATTTTACTTTTTGGTTTTTCCTATTTTTTACAAAAGCAGCAACTCTCCAAAGATACGAGACAGATTGTCAAACAGGTTCAAGAGATGAAAGAAGCAAATAATGAGCTCCTGACTACTATGAACCATAAAATGATTCCGGGATTTTTGGATGGCAAACACACAGAGCGAGAAGTCTTTAGCTTATTTTACGAGACAAAAGCTAAATTAAAACTTAGTTCTGACCTCATTATCCTAAGTGATACAGGTAAATTACTATTTAGTACCAATCGTAATCATCAAGAAAGTATTTTATCTCCCTACTATCTAAAACTACTCATTCAAAATCCTTCTCAAGAAAAAGTGACAGAAAAAATTGCACTCTCTTCAGATAAGCAACATTACACACTCTTTATCAAACCACTACTTCAAAACCAACGAGTTAAGGCCTATACTATTGCTTTCGTAAATGAGAATGATTTCATCTCAAGTTTCCCAATGATCAATTCCAAATACATCATTACCGATAGCTTTGGAAATATGTTTTCCAACAATACAAATCAGTTTACTCGTTCCACTCTTGAAAAATTTGATGAAAAACTCCTACACTCTCGCACCCACTGGTATGCGAATGAACCGCTTATTGTTCAAAAAGAAAAAGTCGGTGCTATTTTTTCAATCTATACTTTTCAATCCTTTTTTCCCATTCCTAGCTTACTTGGTCTAGCCTCCATTCTCACCTTATGTATATTCTTCCTCTACTTCTGGCAAGCAAGGCGAATTGCTCATAAAATTGCCACACACAACGCTGTTCCTATTGAAAGTTTGGTTTACCAACTTCAAGAAATTCCTAAACAAGCAGAAAAAAGGCTTTCTCTACAAACAGGTGATGAGTTTGAGTTTATGGCAGAAAAAATCAACAATATGTTGTACGAATTAGATCAACTTCATCAAAAAATGCTAACCATAGAAAAAGAAAAGTGGATTTTTGAAAGAAAAATGCTGGAAGCTCAGTTCAATCCTCATTTTCTCTACAATACACTTGAGACAATTAAAATTACTTCTTTAATGGATGCCGCTCTCACACAAGATCTAATTCAAAATCTCACGCACATTCTTCGCTACAGTATCACCGATTTAGAAAAAGAAACAACCATTTGCCAAGATTTAAATATTATAGAGGATTACCTTATGATTCATAAGATTCGTTTCGAGCACTTTTCCTATGATATTGTCTGCCCAGAAACTGTTGATAATCAGCCTATTCCTAAACTTTTCTTGCTTCCTCTAGTAGAAAATGCTATAAAATATGGGATGCAATACCGTATTGATCTTCATATAGATATCCAAATTACCTTGGAAGCAGATTCTCTGATTTTTTTAGTCAAGGATAATGCCGGAGGGCTCACAAAACAAGAGCGACTCGCTATTTTAGACTCTTTAGAAAGCCCTCATACCCAGCATGGCATCGTTAACAGCTATAAACGATTGAGCAATTTCTTTTCTGATGTCCAGCTAGATTTAGGAGTCAATCGTCAAGGAGAAACTTGGGTCAAATTTATAACGAAAGGACTAACTCATGTTTAAGCTCATTATCGTAGAGGATGAACACCTCATCCGAAAATGGCTAGAAATTGCCGTAGACTACTCTGCCTTAGGTATCCAAGTCGTAGGAACTGCCAATCACGGTCAAGAGGGAATGAAACTCATCCAAGAAAAAGAACCTCATATTGTCTTAACAGACATCACAATGCCAATTATGGATGCTTTCATGATGTTCGAAGCCACTCGTACCCTTTCTTATGAAAAAGTTATCTTATCAGGTTATAACGATTTTCAAAATGCCAAAAAAGCCATGCAATATGGAGCAGTTGATTTCTTATCCAAACCAATTGATACCAAGGAATTGGCGGAATGTCTTCAAAAAATTGTTTTGCGATTACGAGTTAGCACTTATCAAGAAACTCCTTTTTTAGAAGAGTATCAAACTTTACTCACCTCTATCCAACAAGTTGATACACAAAACCAAATCATTCAGCAAATTCTTGAATTTGTGCACCAACACTACTGCATGCACTTTACCATTTCTAGCATTGCAGAGAATCTAGGATATAGTGAAAGTTATCTATATAAGGTTATCAAGGAAGACTTCCCAATGACGCTAAATGAATATATCTTACGCTACCGCCTCAAGCAAGCTATGGATAAAATAGCTGAATCCCCCAATTCCCCCCTAAACGATATCTCTGAACAAGTTGGATTTTCAGACTATAAATATTTTGCCAAAGTTTTTAAAAAATATCTCCATATTTCTCCAAAAGAATTAAAACTTATGGATAAAAACCATTGATATAAAAGGATTGCTCAGCTCAGGCAATCTTTTTATTTTGTACTTTTACCCAATGAAAATCAAAGCGCTAACTACTCAAATCATAGCTTTGAGATTGCAGATAAAGTGACGTATTCTGAAGAGTATTACCATCAAAATCTAAGCTACAATTTACCCATCCTTGCTCTAGGAACTCATTTCCTATTTCCTGTTTTAGATTTCTTTAAGGTTTTTATTATATCCTGTAGAACTCTACAATTTAAAGACATTAACAATCTAGGTAGAGAAAATGTTCGTAAAAAAGGAGATACTTATGAAAAAAATACTATTCTTTCTCTCTTGTGGCTGGATATTCCTTTCTTTATCAGGATGTTCTTCACCTATAGAAGCGGAAACTAGCTCTGAAAAAGATTCAGATAACACTTTAGTTGTCTACTCACCTAATCCTGAAGACCTTATCGAAGAAACAATCCCAGCCTTCGAAGAAAAATATGGTATTAAGGTTGATTTAGTACAAGCCAGCACTGGTGAATTGTTCAAAAAAGCTGAGGCCGAAAAAGAATCCCCTGTAGCCGATGTCATTTTCGGAGGCTCCTATGCCCTCTTCTCTTCTAACGAAAAACTTTTTGAACCTTATATTTCCCAAGAGAACGACCAGATAATCCCTGAATATCAAAATAAAACTGGATTCTACACACCTTACACACTGGATGTCAGTGTTATCATTGCCAATTCAGCCCTTACAAAAGATATAAAAATTGAAGGCTACAATGATCTACTCAATCCTAAATTAAAAGGAAAAATTGCTACTGCTGATCCAAGTAATGCTTCTAGTGCCTTTGCTCAATTAACAAACATGCTTGTCGATCAAGGTGGATACGAAAATGAACAAGCTTGGACCTATGTGAAAAATCTATTTACCCTAGTAGATGGAAAGATTGCATCTAGCTCTTCGAATGTTTACAAAGCTGTCGCCGATGGGGAAATGGCTGTAGGACTCACCTATGAAGACCCTGCCTTAAAACTCTTAAATGATGGGGTTGACGTAAAAGTCATTTATCCAAAAGAAGGAACCGTATTTTTACCTGGTAATGCAGCTATCGTCAAAAACGCTAAACACATGGAAAATGCTAAGAAGTTTATCGACTTCCTCCTTTCACAAGAAATCCAAGATAAGCTAGGAACCGAAACTACAATCCGACCTATTCGTAAAAATGCTAAAACCAATAAAAATATGAAGGCTATGACAGAAATCAATGTTGCTACTGAAGATTCAGATTATGTCATCAAGAACAAATCCGCTATTCTTAAAAAGTACAATGATATTTTTACAGATATCCAATCTAAAAAATAACATTTGATACTCAATAATTAACTGTCAAACCCTGCTATAAAATCAAAAAGATTACTTCCGTTTTTGTAGAGAATTTTACTCTAATAGAATAGAATTATCGGTTTTAAAAACGCTTACATTATTTTAAAATAAACTTAAATAACATAACGGAGGTATCCATCATGAAAAAGAAATGGATGTATTATGCTGCTTGCGGACTAGCTCTTTTTGGTCTTGCTGCTTGTTCTTCTAGTGAATCTGCCGATGACAGTTCATCTGATAAAGGAGACGGCGGTTCGCTAGTCGTTTATTCACCAAACTCAGAGGGCTTAATCGGAGCAACTATTCCTGCCTTTGAAGAAAAATATGGTATCAAAGTAGAACTGATTCAAGCTGGTACTGGAGAACTTTTCAAAAAACTAGAATCAGAAAAAGAAGCTCCTGTAGCCGATGTCATCTTTGGTGGCTCTTATACACAATATGCTACCCACGGAGAACTCTTTGAAAACTATACTTCAAAAGAAAATGATAATGTTATCAAAGAATATCAAAACACAACTGGCTACTCTACACCTTATACACTAGATGGTAGTGTATTAATCGTCAATCCTGATTTAACGAAAGGCATGAATATCGAAGGATATAGCGACCTTCTCAAACCTGAACTAAAAGGAAAAATCGCAACTGCTGACCCAGCAAACTCTTCTAGCGCCTTTGCTCAATTAACAAATATGCTACAAGCTCAAGGTGGCTACAAAGATGATAAAGCTTGGTCTTATGTAAAAGATCTTTTCACACTTATTGATGGTAAAATCGGTTCAAGCTCATCTGGTGTCTATAAAGCAGTCGCTGACGGAGAAATGGCTGTTGGTCTCTCTTATGAAGATCCAGCAGTTAAACTCTTAAATGACGGAGCTAATATCAAGGTAGTCTATCCAAAAGAAGGAACCGTCTTCCTACCTGCTAGTGCTGCTATCGTTAAAAAAGCGAAAAATATGGAAAATGCCAAGAAATTTATCGATTTTATTATCTCTCAAGAAGTACAAGATACCCTTGGTACAACCACTACTAACCGTCCTGTTCGTAAAAATGCTAAAACAAGCGAAAATATGAAACCAATTGACAAAATCAAAACACTCACTGAAGATTATGATTATGTCATCAAGAATAAATCAGATATCGTTAAGAAATACAACGAAGTCTTTACAGATATCCAATCTAAACAGTAAAAGAGGTTCACTATGAGTGAGATCAAAATTATTAACGCCAAAAAAATCTACCACGATGTCCCTGTTATTGAGAATTTGAACATTACAATTCCAAAAGGAAGTCTCTTTACCCTTCTTGGACCTTCAGGATGTGGAAAAACGACTCTTCTTCGTATGATTGCAGGTTTCAACAGTATCGAAGGTGGAGAATTTTACTTCGATGATACAAAAATCAATAATATGGAACCCAGCAAACGCAATATCGGGATGGTTTTCCAAAACTACGCTATTTTCCCACATTTGACTGTCCGAGACAATGTTGCTTTTGGTCTTAAGCAAAAGAAAGTTCCAAAAGAAGAATTGATTCAACAAACCAATAAATATCTTGAACTCATGCAAATTGCTCAATATGCAGACCGAAAGCCCGATAAACTCAGTGGTGGACAACAACAACGTGTCGCCTTGGCACGTGCCTTAGCGGTTAATCCAAGTGTTCTCCTCATGGACGAGCCACTTAGTAATCTGGATGCCAAACTTCGCTTGGATATGCGTCAAGCCATTCGAGAAATACAACACGAAGTGGGAATTACAACCGTCTATGTGACCCACGACCAAGAAGAAGCCATGGCGATTTCAGACCAAATTGCTGTTATGAAAGATGGGGTCATTCAACAAATCGGCCGACCAAAAGAACTCTATCATAAACCAGCTAATGAGTTTGTGGCAACCTTTATCGGACGCACAAATATTATTCCTGCCACTCTTGAAAAACGGAGCGACGGCGCTTATATCGTCTTTTCAGATGGCTATGCTCTTCGAATGCCAGCTCTTGATCAGGCTGAGGCACAAGCTATTCATGTAAGCATTCGTCCTGAAGAGTTTATCAAAGATGAATCTGGAGATATTGAAGGAACTATTAGCGATAGCGTCTATCTTGGACTAAATACTGAATATTTCATCGAGACAGGCTTTGCCTCAAAAATTCAAGTTAGTGAAGAATCAACTTTTGAAGAAGATCTACAAAAAGGCGATCGTATTCGTCTACGAATCAATACTCAAAAATTAAACGTCTTTTCTGCAGATGGTTCACAAAACCTGATAAAAGGAGTCAACCATGGAACGTAAAAAACTAAATATTTGGACAGCCTCCTCTTTCTTCATCTTTCTTACCTATCTTGTCTTTCTCGTTTATCCTATCGTTACCGTGCTCAAGCAAGCACTCATACATGAAGGACAATTCTCACTAGCTAATTTTGTCACTTTCTTTAGTAAAGCCTACTATTCTGAAACACTTGTCAACAGTTTCAAGGTTTCCATTACTGCTACTGTCACTTCCTTAGTCGTAGGAACCTTATTAGCTTATCTCTTCTCTATGTATGACTTCAAGGGAAAGAAATTTCTACAAATATTAATTATCATTGCTTCCATGTCAGCTCCTTTTGTGGGAGCCTACTCCTGGATTCTCTTACTGGGACGAAATGGGGTCATCACTAAATTTCTGACAAATTCCCTTCATCTTCCAGCTATCGATATTTATGGATTCAAAGGAATTGTACTTGTCTTTACACTGCAACTATTCCCACTGGTATTTCTCTACGTTGCTGGGACAATGAAGAGTATTGACAATTCTCTACTTGAAGCTGCTGAAAGCATGGGTTCCTTCGGATTTAAGCGTATCGTAACGGTTGTTTTGCCTCTCCTAGTTCCAACCTTACTAGCAGCTGCCTTGCTTGTATTTATGAGAGCATTCTCAGACTTTGGAACGCCTATGTTGATTGGTGAAGGATATCGGACTTTCCCCGTCTTGATTTATACCCAATTCATTAGCGAGGTTGGAGGAAATTCTGCTTTTGCATCTGCTTTAGCAATTATGGCGATTATCATTGCCTTGGCAATCTTCCTTATCCAAAAATACATTTCAAACCGCTACAGTTTCAGCATGAATTCGCTCCATCCAATTGAGCCTAAAAAAACCACAAAAGGAAAAATGGTTGCCATTTATGCAACAGTCTACGGAATTATCTTGTTCTCTGTTCTACCTCAAGTCTACTTGATTTATACTTCTTTCCTAAAAACATCAGGTATGGTATTTGTCAAAGGTTATTCTCTAAACAGTTACAAGGTAGCTTTCAATCGTATGGGGTCTGCTATTTTCAATACCATTCGTATCCCTTTGATTGCCTTAGTCCTAGTTGTCCTATTCGCAACATTTATCTCCTACCTAGCCGTTAGAAAACGGAATTTGTTTACAAACTTGATTGACAGCCTCAGTATGGTCCCTTATATTGTACCAGGAACCGTTCTAGGGATTGCCTTCATTTCTTCCTTCAATACTGGTCTATTTGGAAGTGGATTTCTTATGATTACAGGAACTGCTTTCATCTTGATCATGTCCCTATCTGTCAGAAGATTACCTTATACTATTCGCTCATCTGTTGCTAGCTTGCAACAAATAGCACCAAGTATTGAAGAAGCCGCTGAAAGCTTAGGAAGTAGCCGTCTCAATACCTTTGCCAAGATTACAACTCCAATGATGCTATCTGGTATTATTTCTGGAGCCATCCTATCTTGGGTCACAATGATTTCAGAACTCTCTACTTCTATCCTCCTCTACAATGTCAAAACAAGAACAATGACTGTAGCCATTTATACAGAGGTTCTCAGAGGGAATTACGGTGTAGCCGCAGCCTTGTCAACTATCCTGACTGTTCTAACAGTAGGTTCCTTGCTCTTGTTTATGAAAATCTCTAAAAGCAATAGCATTACACTTTAGTTTCCCCCATCAAAAACAGCCGAAGAGATTACCCTCGGCTGTTTTTTCTTATCTTGATATTCTTATCAAATCCCTAGTTCAGAGCAAGCAAGTCTAGACTGATTAAATAGAGTCTTTTCCCATCTTCTCACGTCCTAGTTCTCGGTAACTACGATCGCCGACAACTTCAACGCTAAACTGGCCGTCCTCATATTCAAGGATCGTCACGCTACCATTATCGAGACCATGCGGATGCATGCCATTAATCAGATAAACAATGGTTCCGATGGTCATTCCGTGACTGACAACAAGGGCGTTGCCTCCACCCTGCTCTTCCATTTCTTTAGCAATCGCTTCAAAACCTTCCTTAATTCGGCCACTGAGTTTTTCCCAGCCTTCAGCCCAACCAGCTGTATCAACCTCTACCAAACCCTCAGCCAGTTCAGCATAAGACAATTGGTGAACATGGTCCACATTAAAGATACGAGGAATAATGCCCATGAAAAGATCGCCATCGTAGGCCCCATCAAAACTACCAAAACACCATTCTCTGATACGCTTGTCCATGCGATAAGGGATTTTCCCCTGCAGACCAAGTTCTTCAAGGATGATTCCCATTGTCTGAATGGTGCGACCAGAATCACTCGAATAAGCACGCTCAAACTGTAGACCAGATTCCCGCAAGCCGATTCCTAATTCTTGAATTCCTCGCTCACCTTCAGCTGTTAAGGGAGTATCACTCCAACCTTGCGCGCGACCAATCGTGTTAAACATAGTCTTTCCATGACGTACCAAATACAATCGTACTTTTACCATTTTCCGTCCTCCGTTTGCTTCTATTATATCATGGATGATAAAACAAAAGCCACCCATACAGGCGACTTTTGCAGGAGATTATTATGAAAAAGTTTAGGAGTTCTATTAAATAAAGATATTAGATGAAAATCAAATTCAAACTAAATCAGAGTTATCTGTTTCAAATAATATTAGGAGGTCTTTATTTAATGATTATAGTATACACATCCAACCTTAAATAGAACTTAAAATTTCTCCTAATTTCTTAATTTTTAAAACTATGGATTGGTGCTGGGATTTGTCCTCCACGAGAGATGAAATCAACAGACGAAGCCCCATTGACTTTCATAACAGGTGCAGTTCCTAATAAGCCACCAAACTCAATCATATCGCCTTCTTTTCCTTTTGGAATGATACGAACAGCTGTTGTTTTCATGTTAATGACACCAATTGCAGCTTCATCTGCAATCATAGCCGCAATGGTTTCAGCAGGAGTATCTTCTGGGATGGCAATCATATCCAAACCAACGGAACAGATAGCCGTCATAGCTTCTAGTTTTTCCAGATTAAGAGAGCCATTTTGCACTGCAGCAATCATTCCTTCATCCTCTGAAACAGGGATAAAGGCACCAGACAAACCACCAACTTGGTTGCAGGCCATAACTCCGCCCTTCTTAACTTGGTCATTCAAGAGAGCCAAGGCAGCCGTCGTCCCATGCGTACCAACTGTTTCTAGCCCCATTTCTTCAAGGACACGTGCAACAGAATCTCCAACCGCAGGAGTTGGCGCCAAACTCAAGTCCACAATACCAAACTCCACACCCAGTCTCTCACTGGCCATTTGACCAACCAATTGACCGATACGAGTGATTTTAAAGGCAGTTTTCTTGACTGTTTCGGCTACTACATCAAAGCTCTGTCCACGAACTTTTTCCAAGGCACGTTTCACCACACCAGGACCGGAAACTCCGACATTGATGATAACATCTGCTTCCCCAACACCATGGAAGGCACCCGCCATAAATGGATTGTCCTCAACAGCATTAGCGAATACAACCAACTTAGCTGCCCCCATATCAGATAGAGTTGCCGTTTCCTTGATAACTCGTCCCATATCTGCGACAGCCGTCATATTGATACCAGACTTGGTTGAGCCGATATTAACTGACGAGCAGACCTTGTCCGTTTCAGCCAAAGCGCGCGGAATAGAATTGATGAGAATCTCATCTCCCTTTTGATAACCTTTTTGAACCAAAGCAGAAAAACCACCAATAAAGTCCACTCCAATCTCTTTCGCAGCCTTATCAAGCGCTTTTGCCAAAACTACATAGTCTGTTGCATCTGTCGCTGCTCCAATCAAAGAGATAGGAGTCACCGATACACGTTTATTAACGATTGGAATTCCCAATTCAGCTGCAATTTCATCGCCAACAGCCACTAAATTAGCCGCCTTGGTCGTAATCTTTTGATAAATTTTCTCCGCAGCACGATTGATATCTGGATCGATACAGTCCAAAAGAGAAATTCCCATTGTAATTGTTCTGATATCGAAGTTTTGTTCTTCAATCATGGCAATTGTTTCAGTAACTTGTCTAATATCCATGATTACCTCCTAGATATTATACATAGCTTCGAAAATCGCAGCACTCTGAATATTGATTTTCACATTCAAAGTTTGCCCAAAAGCTTCAAACTCATTTCGCAGATAAGTAAAATCTTGCTTTTCATCGCTAGAGACGACAGCCATCATCGTAAAATATTCATCCAAAACAGTTTGAGAGATATCGTCTATGTTCAAACCCAATTCTGCAATTTTCCCTGAAACACCTGCAACAATTCCAGATTTATCTTTACCAACAACAGTTATAATCGCTTTCATAAGCAAACTCCAATTCTTCTTTTAATTAGGAAACCTGAACATTAAACAGGATTCTTTTCAAATAGTATAGCATAATTCTAACTAAAATACTCAAAAACGCCTGCTTACGAAGTTGTTCTTAAGAAAAAAACAATTTCGTAAACAAGCGTCTACTATCTCAACTTATGATGAGTGTTCCCGCTAGGACCGAGATCCTAGCGGTAGACCAGAGCTAGACTAAGAGCACAAGACTCCATCATCATAACACTCAACAAAATTGATGATTTTATACTAATTCGATGATCGCCATTGGCGCTGCATCACCACGACGTGGTTCAGTCTTAAGGATACGAGTGTATCCACCGTTACGTTCAGCATAACGAGGTGCGATTTCTGAGAACAATTTTTGAAGTGCTGTAGTAGAAGTGTACTTATCAGCTGCTTCATCATAGTTTTCAGATGCGATTTCATTACGTACGAAAGCAGCTGCTTGACGACGTGCATGCAAATCACCACGTTTACCTAGAGTAATCATTTTTTCAACAGTTTTACGGATTTCTTTAGCACGAGCTTCAGTTGTCACGATTGATTCGTTGATCAAAAGGTCAGTTGTCAAATCGCGAAGCATTGCTTTACGTTGTGAGCTAGTGCGTCCTAGTTTACGGTAAGCCATGTATTCCTCCTTTATTTATCTTTTAATCCAAGACCCAAATCAATGAGTTTGAGTTTCACTTCTTCCAAACTCTTGCGTCCAAGATTTCTTACTTTCATCATCTCTGCTTCAGATTTTTCTGTCAAGTCATGCACAGTATTGATACCGGCACGTTTCAAACAGTTGTATGAACGCACAGACAAGTCCAGTTCCTCAATCGTACGATCCAAAATACGGTCGTCAGATTCAGTGTCAGCTTCTTTCATCACTTCAGTTGACTTAGCAATCTCAGTAAGATTTGTAAACAAATCAAGATGTTCTGTCAAAATACGTGCTGAAAGCCCTAAAGCATCTTCTGGAATAATTGTTCCATTAGTCAAGATTTCAAGGGTTAATTTGTCGAAACCATCATTGCTACCTACACGAGCAGGTTCAACTTGATAGTTGACTTTTGTAACTGGTGTATAAATAGAATCTACAGCAAGTGTTCCAACTGGTGCATTATCTTTTTTATTCTCATCAGCAGGTACATATCCACGACCACTGTTAACAGTCATTGTCGCTTTTAGAGAAGAACCTTCACCGATTGTAAAGAGATAATGATCTGGATTTACAATTTCAATATCGCTATCTGTCAAAATGTCTCCAGCTGTCACTTCAGCAGGACCTTCGACATCTAGTTCGATGATTTTTTCGTCTTCAACGTACGATTTCACTGCAATTCCTTTAATGTTCAAAATGATTTGCATCACATCTTCACGAACACCTGGAACTGTGTCAAACTCATGCAAGACACCTTCAATGTTGATAGATGTCACTGCAGCTCCTGGCAAAGAAGCTAAAAGTACACGACGAAGAGAGTTACCAAGTGTTGTACCGTAACCACGTTCAAGTGGTTCGACTACAAACTTGCCATAATCTTTATTTTCATCAATTTTTGTTATATTTGGTTTTTCAAACTCGATCATTTAGTTACTCCCTCTTAAACGAAAAGCAGTGTAATGCGATGATTATACACGGCGACGTTTTGGAGGACGAGCACCATTGTGTGGCACTGGAGTCACATCACGAATTGCTGTTACTTCAAGACCAGCGGCAGCAAGCGCACGAATAGCTGACTCACGACCAGAACCTGGACCTTTTACAGTAACTTCAACTGATTTAAGACCGTGTTCTTGTGCAGATTTAGCAGCAGCTTCAGAAGCCATTTGAGCAGCGAATGGTGTAGATTTACGAGAACCTTTGAAACCAAGAGCACCAGCTGATGACCAAGCAATTGCATTACCATGCACATCAGTAATCATAACAATAGTGTTATTAAATGTAGCGTGAATATGAGCAATACCAGATTCGATATTCTTTTTCACACGACGTTTACGTGTTGGTTTAGCCAAGACTTTTACCTCCTATATTATTTTTTCTTACCAGCGATCGCAACAGCTTTACCTTTACGAGTGCGAGCGTTGTTTTTAGTGTTTTGTCCACGGACAGGAAGTCCACGACGGTGACGGATACCACGGTATGAACCGATTTCCATCAAACGTTTGATGTTCAAGTTTACTTCACGACGAAGGTCACCTTCAACTTTGATTGCATCCACTTCACGACGGATAGCATCTTCTTGATCTGATGTAAGATCACGTACACGAACATCTTCTGAGATTCCAGCAGCAGCCAAAATTTTCTTAGATGTTGCAAGTCCGATACCATAAACATAAGTCAATGAGATTACTACGCGTTTGTCATTTGGAATGTCAACTCCAGCAATACGAGCCATGTTTTCTCCTTTCTATCTTATCCTTGACGTTGTTTGTGTTTTGGATTTGCTGGGCAAATTACCATAACACGACCATTACGACGAATAACTTTACAGTATTCGCAAATTGGTTTGACCGATGGTCTTACTTTCATTTCTTATCCCTCCAAGTTTTTCGATTATTTAAAGCGGTAAGTGATACGTCCACGTGTCAAGTCATATGGACTCATTTCGACAGTAACACGATCTCCCGCTAAAATACGAATATAGTTTTTACGAATTTTACCAGAAACTGTTGCTAAAATCTGATGTCCATTTTCAAGTTCAACCGTAAACATTGCATTCGGCATTGTATCAACTACTTTGCCTTCAACTTCAATCACATCGTCTTTTGCCACGCAAAAGCACCTCCATAAATTTCGATTCGATGCCTCTAGACACAGAGACAACAATTATAAGTCAGACTATCTCAGTATAACATTTGTAGCTGATTTTTGCAAGTGTGAAAAGCGCTTTATTTCAAATTTGTCAATACTTTTTCGATATCTGAGAAGACATCATTGATATCTTGATTACCTTCGATGTCATGAACCAAACCTTTGGCACGGTAGTGAGCAATGATTGGTTCTCCTTGAGCAATATTCACATCCAAACGACGTTTCACTGTCTCAGGCTTATCATCTTCACGTTGGTAGTAATCTTCTTCTTTATAGTCAACTGGTGGGTTAAAGACCTTGTGGAAAGTTTCTCCAGTTACGCGGTGGATGATACGGCCACTCAAACGTTCTAAGAGGCTGTCTGGATTCACTTCAATGTTGATAACACCTTCTAGTTCGATGCCAAGTTCAGCCAATGTTTTGTCCAAGGCATGAGCTTGTTCAATTGTTCGTGGGTAACCATCCAACAAGAATCCTGTCTCTTTAATATCATCTTGTGAAAGACGTTCTTTTACGATTCCATTTGTAACTTCATCAGGAACCAATTCACCCTTGTCAATATATGACTTAGCAAGAACACCCATTTCAGTTTGATTTGCCATTGCAGCGCGGAACATATCACCAGTTGAGATATGTGCAACATGGAATTGTTCTACGATTTTTGCTGCTTGAGTTCCCTTACCTGCACCAGGTAAGCCCATAATCAAAAGATTCATGATTTAATCTCCTTATTTTATTTTTAAATAGAAGCAAAAAATCTTTTCACCCCTATTTAAAAACAAAATAGAAGAGGGGAGACCAAACTCTCACAAATGTTAGAGTTTAAACCTCCACTCCCTCAGTATTTACCAATTCAGTAAATACTCTTATTCTGTTCTGTCCATGAAACCAACATACTTACGTTTCAATAGGTAACCTTCCAATTGTTTGATTCCTTCAATACCTGTAGAGATAATGATCAAAAGACTAGTTCCTCCAAAAGCAACTGCTTCTGAAAGTCCGAAAACATCCTTTGCTACAATCGGTAAAATGGAAATCACACCAAGGAAGAGGGAACCAACAGTTGCAAGACGACGAAGAAGTTTAGACATATATTCTTCTGTACCTTTACCAGGACGAACTCCATGGATATAGGCACCGCTCTTTTGTAGGTTCTCTGCCGCTTTTTCAGGATTAATCTGCACAAACGTATAGAAGAATGTAAAGAGAATAATCAACAAAGCATACATAGCAATACCTGTTGGTGAAGTTGTTGCCAGCATTTCTTGTGCTGTTCTTACCCAAGTCCAATCATGACCTGTAGCGCTTAAAAACTGTAGAATAGCTGCTGGCGCCGCAGTAATCGAACTTGCAAAGATAACAGGGATAACTCCAGCAGGGTTTACTTTCAAAGGAAGGTAAGAGCTAGATGGAGCGCCTTGTGCAACCTTAGTATATTGGATTGGAATTTTGTATTCTGCTTGTTGAACATAAGTTGTAAAGTATATAATCAACAATACAGTAATAATCAAAATGATTACGAAAATGATAGATGAGCTGATACGGCTACTTGGGACGTTCACAAAGTAGTCCACATAGATGCCTTGAATCATCTCTGGAATTGAGGCAACAATCCCGGCAAAGATAATCATAGAAACACCATTTCCGTATCCCTTATCTGTAATTTGCTCTCCCAACCAAGTCACAATCATGCTACCAGCTGTTAAGATGATACCAATCATGATAAAGACTTGTGGAGTAAGAGCTGTTTTCAACAATTGAGCTCCAGCCAAAGTATTAAAACCAGCTGTAATCCCGATAGATTGCACAAAGGCTAGAACAAGAGCAATATAACGAGTAGCTTGATTTAATTTTCTTCTACCTACTTCCCCTTGTTTACCCCACTCTACAAATTTGGGTAAAATATCCATTTGCAAGAGTTGGACAACGATAGAGGCCGTAATGTAGGGGCTAACACCAAGAGCAAAAACTGAGAAGTTTTTCATGGCATTCCCTGAGACCAAGCTCAACATGTTTAAGAAGGATAATCCACTTAAAGCATTCAAGCTATTGGCATTCACACCAGGAACTGTAATACTAGTTCCGATACGAAAGACCAAAACGATAAAAATTGTAAATAAAATTTTTGATCGAACCTGCTTGACTTTAAGAGCTTCTCTTAATAATTTAAAAAACATAGGTCACCTCTCTTAGATGACTTCTACTGAACCACCTTTAGCAGTGATAGCTTCTTCAGCTGATTTAGAGAATTTAGCTGCTTTCACAGTCAATTTCTTAGTCAACTCACCGTTACCAAGAATTTTAATACCTGATTTTTCAGCTTTAACAATTCCTGCTTCGATAAGAACAACTGGAGTAACTTCAGAACCATCTTCAAAGACGTTCAATTGGTCAAGGTTCACAATTGCGTATTCTTTAGCGTTGATGTTAGTGAATCCACGTTTTGGAAGACGACGGAACAATGGAGTTTGTCCACCTTCAAAACCAAGGCGAACTCCGCCACCGCTACGAGCTTTTTGACCTTTTTGACCACGACCAGATGTTTTACCGTTACCTGATGAAGTACCACGACCAACGCGGTTACGTACTTTACGAGAACCTTCTGCAGGTTTCAATTCATGAAGTTTCATTTTTATTTTCTCCTCTTTTGTAAAATGCTAGCGCCGATAAGGGAGAAAAGGTTGTCTCCCCCATCAACTCGCCTATACGACGTCATCATAGATGACTATATCTAGTTTTAGGGGATGGTATAGTGCACATCCCCTAAAAATTCATTAGTTTACTTCTTCAACTGTTACCAAGTGAGATACTGCAGTGATCATACCACGGATAGCAGCGTTATCTTCTTTAATAACAGAGCTGTTCAATTTGCCAAGTCCAAGTGCTACAACAGTTTTACGTTGTGATGGAATGCGTCCGATTGGAGACTTAGTCAAAGTAATTTTAATTTGAGCCATTTTATCCCCTTTCTTATGCCAAATCAGAAACTGAAATACCACGAAGGGCAGCAACTTCTTCAGCGCGTTTCAATTGTTTCAAACCTTCAACAGTTGCACGAACAATGTTGATTGGAGTGTTAGAACCAAGTGATTTAGATGTAATATCTGCCACACCTGCCAATTCCACAACGGCACGAACTGCACCACCAGCGGCAACTCCAGAACCTTCTACAGCAGGTTTCAACAATACTTTAGCTCCACCGAATTCTGAAAGAACTTCGTGTGGGATTGTTGTTCCAACCATAGGAACTTCGATCAAGTTTTTCTTAGCATCATCTACTGCTTTACGGATTGCTTCTGGAACTTCTTGAGCTTTACCAGTACCAAATCCTACGCGACCGTTGTGGTCACCAACAACAACAAGAGCTGCGAAACGAAGACGACGTCCACCTTTAACAACTTTTGTAACACGGTTAACAGCAACTACGCGTTCTTCTAATTCAACTGCATTGTCTTTAAATGCCATTTTCTAGTGTCCTCCTATTAGAATTTCAATCCGTTTTCACGAGCTGCATCAGCCAAAGCTTTCACACGTCCGTGATATAGATATCCACCGCGGTCGAACACCACTTCTGAAATACCTTTAGCGTTTGCACGTTCTGCAACGAGTTTACCGACAGCAACGGCTTGTTCAGTTTTAGTTCCTTTTGAAACTTCTTTATCAAGAGTTGAAGCACTTGCGAGCGTTACACCCGCTACGTCATCAATCACTTGAGCGTAGATGCCTGTATTAGAACGGAATACGTTCAAACGTGGGCGATCAGCAGTTCCAGAGAGTTTTCCGCGAACGCGACGGTGGCGTTTTTGGCGGAGTTTGTTTTTATCTGGTTTTGAAATCACAGTTTTCACCTCTTTAGTTTTAAATCGTGTGCTATGCACAAAGTTGGAAAATAGGTTGGTGGTTGAGAATCAACCACTCAACATTATTTACCTGTTTTACCTTCTTTACGGCGAACAAATTCACCAACGTAACGGATACCTTTACCTTTATATGGTTCTGGTGAACGAAGGCTACGTACGTAAGCAGCTGTTTGACCAACTACTTCTTTTGAAATTCCGCTAACAACGATTGTTGTTGGGTTTGGAAGTTCAAAAGTAATTCCTTCTGGAGCTTCAACTTCGTCTGGATGAGATTTACCAACAGCCAAAACAAGTTTAGATCCTTGAAGTTGTGCACGGTAACCAACCCCGCGCATTTCAAGTTCTTTCTTGAATCCTTCTGATACACCAACAACCATGTTGTTCAAAAGGGCACGAGTAGTTCCGTGAATAGTTTTCATTTCTTTTGAATCGTTTGGACGGTGAAGAGTTACTTCAGTACCTTCCACACGGATTTCAATATCTTTTGAGAACTCACGAGTAAGTTCTCCTTTAGGTCCTTTTACAGTTACAAGGTTGTCATTGTTAGTGATTTCAACACCAGCAGGCAACACGATAACTTTATTACCAATACGTGACATGTTTATTTTCTCCTGTTAAATTGTCAGGCCAGAATGGCCAGTTTTCACGGGGTTCAGATACTTATTTAGTTCAAGAGCTGAACTGAACACGCTCTAACGAGCTTTGTATCTTGATTTGAGTTCGAGCTAAGAATTTGGTAAAAAAGATAAGTTTGTCTTGAAGCATCGCTCCTGCTACAAACCTCCTATTTTCACTGCATTCTTTTAACGCTCTCACATCATCAATTACCAAACGTAAGCGATAACTTCTCCACCAACATTCTTTTGGCGTGCTTCTTTATCAGTAAGCAAACCTTCAGAAGTTGAAAGGATAGCAATTCCAAGTCCGTTAAGAACTTTTGGAAGGTCTTCACGTTTTTTGTAGACACGAAGTCCTGGTTTAGAAACACGTTTTAAGTTAGTGATAACTTTTTCACCGTTTGGTCCGTATTTAAGGAATACACGGATGATGCCTTGTTTGTCATCTTCGATGATTTCAACGTTTTTTACAAAACCTTCGCGTTTAAGGATTTCAGCAATCCCTTTTTTGATGTTTGATGCAGGTACTTCAAGTACTTCGTGTTTAGCTTGGTTAGCGTTACGAATACGAGTTAGGAAGTCTGCGATTGGGTCAGTCATAACCATTTTGTTTTTCTCCTCTTACTAGTAGTTTGCAAGTTGCACTTGCTAGTTAATGATTGAGCTAGGCTCAGAATATGTTTCTAGGTTTCAATTCCTAAGTGAGTCTAGGCATCTGCTTGCAGGCATAACTTGAGTTAGGCAAAAGCAGATAACGACGAATCACGACGGGATTGAAAGCTAGAATTACCAAGATGCTTTTGTTACACCAGGGATTTGTCCTTTGTAAGCTAATTCACGGAAGCAAACACGGCAAAGTTTAAATTTGCGGTAAACTGAATGTGGACGACCACATTTTTCACAACGAGTATAAGCTTGAGTAGAGAACTTCGCTGGACGTTTGTTCTTAGCAATCATTGATTTTTTAGCCATTAGATTTACCTCCTATATTATTTTGCAAAAGGCATTCCAAGGCCTGTAAGCAATGCACGTGACTCTTCGTCAGTGTTAGCAGTTGTTACGATAACGATGTCAAGACCACGAGTTTTGTCAACGTCATCGAAGTTGATTTCTGGGAAGATCAATTGTTCTTTCACACCAAGTGTGTAGTTTCCGCGTCCGTCAAATGATTTTGTTGGAACACCGTGGAAGTCACGTACACGTGGAAGTGAAACTGAAACCAATTTATCCAAGAATTCGTACATACGTTCACCACGAAGGGTAACTTTTGCACCGATCGCAACACCTTCACGAAGACGGAAGCCGGCGATTGATTTTTTAGCTTTAGTGATAAGTGGTTTTTGACCTGAGATAAGTGCCAATTCTTCAGCAGCTTTTTCAAGGCTTTTAGCGTTTGATACAGCTTCACCAACACCCATGTTCAAAACGATCTTATCTACTTTAGGCACAGCCATCACTGATGAGTAGTTGAATTGTTCTGTCAAAGCAGGAACTACTTCATTAAGATATTTTTCTTTTAAACGATTTGCCATTATACTTCTCCTTTCCTTCGTGATTAATCAAGCACTTCGCCTGATTTTTTGTTGTAGCGAACTTTTTTACCGTCTACAAATTTGTAACCAACACGACCAGCTACACCATTTTTGTCCAAAACTTGAACGTTTGATACGTGGATAGCTGCTTCTTTCTCGATGATACCACCTTGAGGAAGCTCGTTAGTTGGACGTTGGTGTTTCTTAACGATGTTAACACCTTCAACGATAACTTTGTTTACTTTTGGAAGGGCAGTAAGGACAACAGCTTCTGTTCCCTTATCTTTACCAGCGATTACGCGAACTTTGTCGCCTTTTTTTACAAACATTAGGTTTCTCCTTGATTTTTCTTACGCCCATAAGGGCACCCTGGAGGTAAATCCAGGGGACTAGTTTGTTTCTAAAAATTAAAGTACTTCTGGAGCAAGTGACACGATCTTCATGAAGCCACCTTCACGCAATTCACGTGCAACTGGGCCAAAGATACGTGTTCCGCGAGGAGTTTTATCTTCACGGATGATAACTGCTGCGTTTTCGTCAAATTTGATGTATGAACCATCAGCACGACGAGCACCTGATTTAGTACGAACGATAACTGCTTTAACAACGTCACCTTTTTTAACCGCACCACCAGGAGTAGCTTGTTTTACAGATGCCACGATAACATCACCGATGTTTGCAAATTTACGTCCTGAACCACCAAGAACTTTGATAGTCAAGATTTCGCGAGCACCGCTGTTGTCTGCGACTTTCAAACGAGTTTCTGTTTGAATCATTTCAGTTTTCTCCTTTCAGGTTTGATTAGATGATGACCGCTTCTTCAACAACTTCTACAAGACGGAAACGTTTTGTAGCTGAAAGCGGGCGAGTTTCCATGATACGTACGATATCGCCTTCTTTGGCAACATTGTTTTCATCATGAGCTTTGTATTTTTTAGAGTAGTTAATACGTTTACCATAGACTGGGTGGTTACGTTTTGTTTCAACTACAACTGTGATTGTCTTGTCCATTTTGTCAGATACAACACGTCCAACAAGAACTTTACGATTATTGCGTTCCATTGAAATTTCTCCTTCCCTAGTCTATTATTTCGCTTCAGATTGAACTGTTTTGATACGAGCGATTTGTTTTTTAACTTCTTTCAAGCGAGCTGTTTGTTCCAATTGACCAGTAGCAGCTTGGAAACGAAGTTCAAACAATTCTTTTTTCAATTCGTTTTCGCGCTTCGCGAGTTCTTCTTGAGAAAGACCACGAAGTTCTTTAACAAATTCTTTTACTTCATTAAGTTTCATGCCTTCTCCTTATTCTGCTTCACGTTTTACGAATTTACATTTAACTGGCAATTTGTGGCTAGCAAGACGAAGCGCTTCGCGAGCGATCTCTTCAGATACACCAGCGATTTCGAACATCACTTTACCACGTTTAACTGGTGCTACCCAACCTTCAGGTGCCCCTTTACCAGATCCCATACGCACACCGATAGCTTTAGCAGTGTATGATTTGTGTGGGAAGATTTTAATCCAAACTTTACCACCACGTTTCATGTAACGAGTCATGGCGATACGAGCAGCTTCGATTTGGCGGTTAGTGATCCAGTGGCTAGTTGTAGCTTGAAGACCGTATTCACCGAATGCTACTTCTTTTCCACCTTTTGCTTCACCGCGCATTTTTCCACGGAATTCACGACGGTGTTTAACACGTTTAGGTACTAACATTGGTTATTTACCTCCTTTAGTGTTTTTGCGAGCTGGAAGAACTTCACCACGGTAGATCCATACTTTAACACCGAGTTTACCGTATGTAGTATCTGCTTCTTCCCAAGCGTAATCGATATCTGCACGAAGTGTGTGAAGTGGAACAGTTCCTTCAGAGTATCCTTCAGCACGGGCGATATCTGCACCGTTCAAACGACCTGATACTTGAGTTTTGATTCCTTTAGCTCCAGCACGCATTGCACGTTGGATTGCTTGTTTTTGTGCACGACGGAAAGCAACACGTTGCTCCAATTGACGAGCAATACCTTCACCTACAAGGTGAGCATCCAAATCAGGTTGTTTGATTTCGATGATGTTGATGTGTACTTGTTTTCCAGTCAATTTGTTAAGTTTTGCACGGAGTGCATCAACGTTAGCACCACCTTTACCGATTACCATACCTGGTTTAGCAGTGTGAAGTGAAACGTTAACTTTGTTTACTGCGCGTTCGATTTCGATAGTTGAAACTGCTGCGTCAGCAAGTTCTTTTTGAACGAATTTACGGATTGCAAGATCTTCATGAAGGTAATCCGCGTATTCTTTTTCAGCATACCATTTGGCATCCCAATCACGGATGATGCCGACACGCATACCAATTGGATGTACTTTTTGACCCACGATTTTACCTCCTTATTTTTCTGCAACAGCTACAGTGATGTGAGCTGTACGTTTGTTGATTGGTGAAGCTGAACCTTTCGCACGTGGACGGAAACGTTTCATAGTTGGTCCTTCGTTTGCGAATGCTTCAGATACTACCAAGTTAGCTTTATCCAAACCAAAGTTGTTTTCAGCGTTAGCTACAGCTGAGTTCAAAACTTTCAAGATGATTTCAGCAGCTTTGTTTGGAGTGAATGTCAAGATTGCGATTGCATCGGCTACGCTTTTACCACGGATGTTATCAAGAACAAGACGTGATTTACGAGGTGAAACACGTACTGTACGAGCCATTGCTTTAGCTGAAGTAATTTCTGCCATTTATGTTCTCCTTATTTTCTACGTGTTTTCTTGTCGTCTGCAGCGTGACCTTTGTAAGTACGAGTTGGTGCAAATTCACCAAGTTTGTGACCTACCATGTCTTCTTGGATGTAAACAGGTACGTGTTTACGTCCGTCATAAACTGCAATAGTGTAACCAATGAAACTTGGGAAGATCGTTGAACGACGTGACCAAGTTTTAATAACTTTTTTCTTTTCGTCGTTAGCTTGAGCTTCAACTTTTTTCATCAAATGCTCATCGACGAAAGGTCCTTTTTTAAGACTGCGTCCCATTTTTATATTTTCTCCTTTAAATGTTGTACCACAGCGGCTTGCGCTCACATGGAGCGCTACCGAGCTGGCGGATTTACTAGTTTCTTAAGCGACTAGTTTAATATTATTTCTCGTTGCGACGACGAACGATAAGTTTGTCAGATTTCGCTTTCTTGTTACGAGTTTTAAGACCAAGAGCAGGTTTGCCCCATGGAGTAGATGGTGCTTTACGACCAACTGGTGCTTTACCTTCACCACCACCGTGTGGGTGATCGTTAGGGTTCATTACAGAACCACGAACTGTTGGGCGGATACCTTTCCAACGGCTACGTCCTGCTTTACCAAGGTTTACAAGTCCGTGTTGTTCGTTTCCGACAACACCAACTGTAGCACGGCAAGTTCCTAGAATCATACGAACTTCGCCTGATTGAAGACGAACAAGAACGTATTTACCTTCAGAACCCAATACTTGAGCAGATGCACCAGCAGCACGTACCAATTCACCACCACGACCTGGTTTCAACTCGATGTTGTGGATCAAAGTACCAACTGGGATGTTAGCAAGTGGAAGAGCGTTTCCGACTTTGATATCTGCTTCTGGGCCTGAAATGATACGTTGACCTACTTCAAGACCTTTTGGAGCGATGATGTATGCTTTCACACCGTCAGTGTAGTGTACAAGAGCGATGTTTGCAGAACGGTTTGGATCGTACTCGATTGTTTTAACAACTGCTTCAACGTTGTCTTTGTTACGTTTGAAGTCAACCAAACGGTAGAAACGTTTGTGTCCACCACCTTGGTGACGAACTGTGATACGACCGTTGTTGTTACGACCAGCCTTGCTCTTCAATGCAACAAGCAATGATTTTTCAGGAGTGCTTGTTGTGATTTCAGCGAAATCCAAAGAAGTCATATTACGGCGACCGTTTGTTGTTGGTTTATAAACACGAATTCCCACGATATTTCCTCCTTAGATTATTCAGCTTCAGCAGCAAACAACTCGATTGCTTTAGAATCAGCTGTAAGTGTGATGATAGCTTTTTTAGTTTTGTTAGTAAAACCAGTGTAACGTCCAACACGTTTAGCTTTTGGTTTTACGTTGATTGTGTTAACGTTGGCAACTTTAACACCTTCGAAAGCAGCTTCAACAGCTTGCTTGATCAAAAGTTTGTGTGCACGAGTGTCAACTTCAAATACATATTTTCCTGCTTCAAGTTGAGCCATTGAGCTTTCAGTGATGACAGGTTTTTTGATAACATCATACAAATTCATTATGCAAGAACCTCCTCGATTTTAGAGATAGCTGCTTGAGTAACAAGAAGTTTGTCACTATTTGCGATGTCAAGAACACTTGCAGTTGTAGCAGTCGCAACTTTCACGTTTGGAAGGTTACGAGCTGAGAGAGCTGCGAATTCGTTTCCTTCTTCAAGAATAACAAGGACTTTAGAATCGATGCTCAAAGCTGCAAGAACTTTTGCAAATTCAGCAGTTTTTGGAGCTGTAAATTCAAGAGAATCAACGGCTACAAATTTATTTTCAGCAACTTTTTCTGAGTAAACAGATTTAAGCGCAAGGCGACGAACTTTTTGAGGAAGTTTGTACGCATAGCTACGTGGAGTTGGTCCGAAGACGATTCCACCACCACGCCATTGTGGAGAGCGGATAGAACCTTGACGAGCACGTCCAGTTCCTTTTTGACGCCATGGTTTGCGTCCGCCACCTGAAACAGCTGAGCGGTTTTTAACTGCGTGAGTTCCTTGACGAAGGCTAGCACGTTGGCTGATGATCACATCAAACACAACAGATTCATTTGGTTCGATACCAAAGATTGCATCATTAAGAACAACTTCGCCCGCTTGTTTACCAGTTTGGTCGAATAATGTTACATTTGCCATTTTGACTGTATTCCCCTTTCCTTATTATTTACCAGCTTTAACTGCTGATTTGATAGTGATAAGAGATTTCTTAGCACCTGGTACGTTACCTTTGATAAGGATAACGTTCTTTTCTGGAACAACTTGTACAACTTCAAGGTTTTGAATTGTTACACGGTCGCCACCCATACGTCCTGCAAGGTTTTTACCTTTGAATACGCGGTTAGGTGCAACAGGTCCCATAGAACCTGGACGACGGTGGTAACGAGAACCGTGAGCCATTGGTCCACGTGATTGTCCGTGGCGTTTGATAACACCTTGGAAACCTTTACCTTTAGAAGTACCAGTTACGTCAACAACGTCTCCAGCTGCGAATGTTTCAACTGTGATTTCAGCACCAACTTCCAAGCCTTCAACGTTTTTGAATTCACGAATGAAGCGCTTAGGAGCCGTGTTAGCTTTCGCTACATGTCCTTTAGCAGGTTTGTTGCTCAATACTTCGCGTTTGTCATCGAAACCAACTTGGATAGCGTTGTATCCGTCTGTTTCAACAGTTTTAACTTGAAGAACAACGTTTGGAGTTGCTTCAATAACTGTTACAGGGATCAATTCGCCAGCTTCAGTGAAGATTTGAGTCATTCCCACTTTTTTCCCTAAGATTCCTTTTGTCATGAGAAAATAGTTCCTTTTCTATATTTTTTATTCAAAAAGTTTTTAACGAGCGTTTTTTATGCTCAAGGTATCAAGCTTTAGATTAAAGTTTGATTTCTACGTTTACACCACTTGGAAGATCCAATTTCATCAAAGCATCAACTGTTTTTTGAGTTGGGTTAACGATATCGATCAAACGTTTGTGTGTACGCATTTCAAATTGTTCGCGAGAGTCTTTATATTTGTGAGTCGCACGAATGATTGTGTAGAGGCTACGTTCAGTTGGAAGTGGGATTGGACCCGCAACTTGTGCACCTGTACGAGTAGCTGATTCTACGATTTTTGCAGCCGCTGTGTCAAGCGTACGGTGTTCGTAAGCTTTCAAACGGATACGGATTTTTTTGTTTGCCATCTTTTTCTCCTTTTCGTCTATTTAAGATAATAGGCTAGCTCCACAAGAAAACCGACGCGGTGTTGCGTGGCAATGCAACCGAGCGTGTCGCAACCTCTTGCATCAAAGCTAAAGCTGTAATTTACAGCACCATAATAGAATAACACAAAGTCCCTGCGATTGCAAGGGATTTGTTGCTGTTTTTTAAAATTTTTAACATGAAAATGTTTTCTTTTTTGGCGGGTCATTTATTTAAGTATTTTATGGAAGAAAGTTACTCTCTCTTCACCTGTTCATAGCTTTCTTTTCCGTCATTAAGCTTATCCCAAATCACTACTTGCCCACTTTTGAGAGATTTTTGCACATCAATAATTCGTTGGTTGGACGATCCTCGAAACTGAAGCATGAGATTTCTCTTAGTTCGATCGTATCGTCCATCGACAAGAATGTCAATCAGTGATAAGAGTTCCAGTTTATCTGGAGTTTCCAACATCATTTCTTCCCATGTATAGCCGGTCCAAGACCAGATATCTTTATCTGGTAATTCCTTCCGAATCCGCTTAACGAGTGGCAAGAGAATACCCGTATTAAGAAAGGGCTCACCTCCCAGCAAGGTCAAGCCTTGAACATAGGGTTGGGCAAGGTCTGCCATGATTTGTTCTTCTAATTCTGCTGTATAGGGAATGCCAGCATTGAAAGACCAAGTGGCAACATTATAACATCCCTCGCAGTGAAACATGCAGCCTGATACATAGAGGGAGTTCCGCACACCTTCTCCATCCACAAAGTTAAAGGCCTTGTAGTCAATGATACGGCCTTGACTTAGCTCCTCACTTTTCCATTCTTGTGGTTTTGGATTATTCATTCGCTACCTCTATCCAATAACGTTCGACTCCATTACGAACATCCTCAATGAGACCTCCATTTGCTAGTATGACTGCTCTGCTAGCAGGATTATTCACGCTACAGGTCACCAGAGCTTTCTTGATGTTCTTTTCCTTAGCAACTTGCAAGCCCTGACGGAGAGTTTCCTTAGCATAACCCTTGCCTCTTTCTGATGGACGAATGGAGTAGCCAATATGGCCAGCATAGTTCAGTAACCCCTCATTCAGTCTCAACCGCAGATTCAAAAATCCTAGAGCACGACCTACATCATCAAATGATACAAATTGAATAGAAGGAACACGATTTTCAGGCAAGTTTATTCCCATTTCTTTATCCTGATTACTATTCAACCATTCCTCATAAGAAAAATTTTCTGTATCCCAGAAACCACCGTCGTGAGGTGACTGGGACCGTTCAAACTCTGCCATCATCTCTAAAACTGTTTCTTTATCTGCTAATCTTGGTCTGCGTAGTTCCATCCTTACCTCCCACTAAGAGAAAAGCGAGAGCTGACTCTCATACTCTTCGAAAATCAAATTCAAACCACGTCAGCGTCGCCTTACCGTACTCAAGTACAGCCTGCGGCTAGCTTCCTAGTTTGCTCTTTGATTTTCATTGAGTATCACTTTTATTTTTTCTTATTCTTGTTTAAAAATTGTTCTCTGAGGTTGAGCAAACGTTCTTTTTTACCAGCTCCACCTTTAGAGTGTTTCTCGTGATAACGGGTCACTTGTGCGCGCCCCTTATCATCTAATTGATATTTTCCCATTTCAGTTCTTTCTAATTTGTTACTTGATGGCCAGCTATTTTAATCGTTGAACCATTCATATGTTTGACACGCGCAGCGATTTCCTTGTGACGTCCATTAACCATCGGACGCGCTTGAGGATTGCCTAGGTAGCCACAAGTCCGTTTAACAACGTCTACTGTTTTAGGGTCGCTATTGCCACAGTTTGGACAAGCAAATCCTCTCTCAGTTGGTTCAAAATCCCCTTCAAAGTCACACTTGTAGCAACGGTCAATCGGAGTATTGGTGCCTAGATAGCCTACACGGTCATAAGCATAATCCCAAACAGCTTCCAGAGCCTTTGGATTTTGCTGAAGGACTGGATACTCACAATAATGGATGAAACCACCTGACGCACCTGCTTCCGGATAGACTTTCTCAAAGTCTAATTTTTCAAACGGTGTTGGATTCTTACGAACATCGTAGTGGAAAGAGTTGGTGTAGTATTCCTTATCTGTAATATCAGGAATAGAACCAAACTTCTCTGTATCTAGTCGGCAGAAACGATCTGTCAAACTTTCAGATGGTGTTGAGTAGATAGAGAAATGATAGCCATATTGATCTGACCACTCTTCTACACGGCGTTTCATATCGCGAATGATATCTAGCGTGAATTCCTTGGCATCTGGATTGCTTTCCCAGCTGTTACCAAAGAAAACAGTCGCTACTTCATACAAACCGATATAGCCTAGTGAAACTGTCGCACGACGATTCTTAAAGAGCTGGTCAACACTTTCTTCCTTACCTAGACGATGGCCAAAAGCACCGTACTGATAGAGGATAGGAGCATTGGCTGGTGTCGCCTCTTTAGTGCGTTCGACACGATAAACCAAAGCATCTTCCGCGATATTCATACGCTCGTTGAAGATTTCCCAGAACTTATTCATATCACCTTCAGACTCGAGAGCAATACGAGGCAAGTTAACCGTCACAACGCCTAGATTCATCCGACCCGAATTGACTTCTACACCATTCTCATCCTTCCATCCTTGGAGGAACGAACGGCAGCCCATAGGAACCTTGAAAGAACCTGTCAAGTCAACAATCTTATCATAGGACAAAACATCTGGGTACATCCGCTTGGTTGCACACTCGAGGGCCAACTGTTTGATGTCGTAGTTGGGAGTCCCTTCTTCCAAGTTAAGACCTCTTTTAAGCGTAAAGATGAGCTTAGGGAAGATGGCTGTACGATGCTCCGAACCAAGACCCTTTATCCGAATACTCAAAATAGCTTTTTGAATTTCACGCTCAAAACGATTGGTTCCTAGACCAAAACCTAGTGAAGTAAAGGGCGTTTGGCCATTTGAAGTGAAGAGAGTATTGATTTCATACTCAAGAGATTGCATGGCATCATAAATGTCCTTTTGCGTTTTCTTCCAAGCGTAATCTTCCCGTTTTTCAGGCAAAACCCATTCTTCCGCATCTTTGAGGTGTTTTTGGTAATTCTTCTCTGCATAAGGCGCCAAGACTTCATCGATACGGTCAGCTGAACAGCCTCCATACTGGCTAGAAGCAACGTTGGCAATGATTTGGGAAATCTGAGCTGTCGCAGTCTGGATAGACTTAGGACTTTCTACCTCTGCATTTCCAATCTTAAATCCATTTTCCAACATCCCCTTGAAATCAATCAAACAGCAGTTGGTCATAGGTGTATAGGGACTGTAGTCCAAATCGTGATAGTGGATATCCCCTTTTTGGTGGGCATTGGCTACGTGCTTAGGAAGCATTTGCAGTCCGATTGATTTTCCAACGATGCCCGCTGTCAAATCACGCTGGGTATTAAAAACATCACTGTCTTTATTAGCATTTTCATTGACAACTGCCTGATCTTTGTTAAGAAGCTTATGTATACTAAAGTTGATATCTGTCGCTTTTGAGCGCTCAAAATCCCTTTGTGTCCGATAAGTAATATACTCCTCAGCCAGCGCATATTCTTTGGCTTCAAGGAGTTCATGTTCTACGATATTTTGAATTTCGTAAATCTTAACCCCATGTGGAAAGCGACTATGAATTTCTGTGACAATTCGCTCGGTCAGAGCATTTAGGCGCTTTTCAACCAAGGGTGTCACATCCATAACCTTGTCAGCCGCCTTGTGGAGAGCCTTGTCAATCTTGTCCACATCAAATACAACACGTCTCCCATCTCGTTTTTCAACGAAGAGAGTTGGCAAAATTGTAATTTTTTCTTCTAGTGCAATCATATGCATGCTCTTTTCTAAAATGTTCTTTCTAAAAAGTATTATACCACTCTAAAAAGAAAAATCAATATCTTGTGTTAAAAATCCTAAAATTTTTAAAAATACACAAGATATTGATTTGGTTATTTGATTTTATAGACTTTAAACTCTGAGTAATCAGTCTTTACTGGTTGGTAATTTTCTTTCAAGATTGTTTCCACTTCAGACCAGACTGGCACCTTATCGTTCACCACAATCACCTTAGGTTGTTTTTCTTTCAAGTCATTGAGTAGCTTATTCCGATTTTCCTCAGTTGCTGTATAGTGCAACGGGGACAAAATAGCCGATGGCGACAAGCGCTCACTCTTACGATAAAGAGTTGCAGTATCATCCCATGCATAGATAGAATCTTCCGTACTTGTCTCCTCTTTCACCAAATCAGCAAGACGATCACGTTCTTGATAAGGTACTGGATAAAGAACAAACCTCATCAAAAAAGGAATAGCCAAAAGATATAACAAAGTTAAAATCGGGAGGTAAAGATTTCCTTTAGTATAGCGATGCCAGAGACTAACAGGCTCTTCTCTGCGTCTTCTTCTAACGCTACGACCACTCTGTTGCCCCTTGATATTGGACACTAAAAGCAGAAGAAAGACAGGGAAAATGAGCATCAAACGGGATGCATGTAGAGGATCCTGTGTAAAGAAAATCACTACCAAACCTAAAATCAGGAATAGACTCGCAGGCACTGAGACGACATATAGTTTAGAGGATTTAGATTGAAAGAGACCTAAAAAGACAAAAACCAAAACTCCCATTCCCAGAGCCAACAACCCATAAAACAAAACATTTTCTAACAATACCGAAACAGAAGTCAAACGAATGGAATGAATTGGATACAAAATTCCATTAATCGCATCCTCAAAACTTCCTGTTGCAACACTATAGTAGGCAGTTGGATAAAAGACCAGTGAGAAACCTAAAGCCACTGCAAAAAACTGATAAAATCCATGCACAAAACGTCTATGCCCAAGGTTAAAGACCAACAAGCCCAAACTCACTACAGCAATAAACAGGAGCGATGCCAAGGGAGCAAAGAAAAATCCTCCCGCCAAAGCCAGCCCAATCCGTACAAATCCCTTATCATGGTTTGGATTACTTAGATAAGCCGCAACTAAACTAAAGGCCGCGAATAAGAAGGGAAGCGCTAAAAGAGTCGCATAACCTCCACCAAAGGCAAGACCTGTAACCAGCATGTAAAAAATAGTCACCACTTGTCCAGCTTGATCTCCTTGCTCTGTCAAGGTGTCCGCCGATCGAAAGAGGAAAAATCCTCCTGCTACCAAGGCTAACCCCTCAAAAATGGGAAAGAAAAATCCGCCCTGAGTCACGTAAGTCAGCAAATAATAAAGCAAACCTTGACTTCCATAATAGTCGCTGTAAATCTTCCCTGTCTGATGAAGCGCCCAACCTGCATAAAAATCCTGCACTTCCTGTGCACTCATTAAATCGAGTAATAGCGGTACTCCTAGAGTTATCCCCGTTACAAGCGTACTCCATAGTAAAATTTTTACCAGAGGAAGACGACTTGATTCACGATGATGCGATTCTTGTTCGATTTGGTATTCTAGAGGTTCACGATTCTCCTGATGAACTTCTTCTACTCTACCATACACACTCATATCGTTTCTCCTATTCCATTTATCTGTCATTTATCTGTCTTAGTATATCAAAAAGTCCTAGGATTGTCAGCTTGCGATGGGTGTTTGAATGATTTTTTGCATAGTTTCACAAAGGTTTCAATTTCCCGAAATCGGTGTAAATGCGTCTGTTTAAATGTCGTGATATAGTTCAATTCTTTCTGAGTCAGCATCTTTCCTCCTCTATCTTTCTATTCGTAAAAGGCAAGAAAAAGAGGACTCGGTCATATCCTCAGTCCTAGATTTCTTATAAGATAGGGGCGAATAACTGGGCAATTTCTTTCACAAGCTTTTGATACCAGCTATTTTTTATCGTATGAGGGAAAATTTCTTGCGATGCTGAAAAAATCTCTTGAAAATCTTTTTGAATCTCAGCGATTGATTCTGTTTTATATAGCAAGACTGCATTTTCATAGTGGTGAAGCAAACTTCTATAATCTAAGTTAATGGTTCCAACTGCAGCAAAGTCCTTATCCACTAGAATTTGTTTACTGTGGATAAAGCCTGGACTATACTCAAAAATCCTTACTCCCGCTGACAACAAATCCGGATAGGCCCCTCTTGTGATGAGTTGAATTAATTTCTTATCCGGAATGAAAGGTGTCACGATGCGGACATCAACACCCCTCATTGCCGCATTTTTAATACTCTCTGTTAAGTCATAGTCAATAATCAAATAGGGTGTTGTGATATAGACTGAATCAGTAGCCTGATTAATCAAACTTTGATAGACTTTTTTCCCTACCTGGGTACGGAAGATGGGCTTGGGTCCGCTACCGTAAGGAATGCAGAGCCCTTGGCCAGAACAAGGCTGATTTTCCAAGTGATACTGGTCAAAATCGCTGATTTCCCCACGATTGATGTACCAAGTCATCAAAAAGAGACGGGTGAGAGCCTTAACACCAGGACCATCTAAGCGAATCCCACTGTCCTTCCAGTAGCCAAAACGTTCTACATGATTAATGTACTCATCGGCTAAGTTGATACCTCCTGTATAGGCTACCTGACCATCTATGACAAGAATTTTACGATGATCACGATTGTTGTAAGCCACCGTCAAACGGGGGATCACCTTGTTAAACTTATGGGCTTCAATTCCTCGACTACGAAGTTGAATAGTATAGTCTCCAGGCAAAGTCGCCATACAGCCGATATCATCATAGAGCATCTTGACCTCTACACCTTGAGCTGCCTTTTGCTCTAGTATAGCTAGTATGCTATTCCACATCAGACCTTCTTCGACAATATAGTACTCTAGAAAGATAAACTTTTCAGCTTTCTTGAGGTCTTCCAACATATATTGCCACATGCTTTCACCCGAAGAAAAGAATTGTGAGTCTGTTCGATTATAGACATCGGCGTTACTATCCATACTTAACAAAGATTTGATAACTCCGTAAGCCGCCTTATCCTCCTCCTTCAATTTCTGGCGGAGAGCTTTACTGTTATCCTCCCGAAAATGCATAGAACCAAGTTTGCCCAACTGCTTGATTTCTTTTTTGGATAATCGTCTTTCACCAAACATCAGATAGAGCAAGGGGCCGATGACAGGAACAAAAGTTACCACTAACCACATCACTTTGCTTTCAGGCGCCATGGAACGATTGACTATCGAAATGATTGTGATGATACTCAGTAGAATGAGGGCGGTAATCCATAAAATAGGGGCCATACGCCCTAAATAAAGAAAGAGACCAAAAACCAGACAAAGTTCAAGTAACATAATCGAAAGACTAAAGCCATACTTGGACATCAATAATTGAAATTTCCTATATTTCATATCCCCTCCTTGATATTTTGAATGCTTAAAACAGGTAATTGATACTCTTCGAAAATCAAATTCAAACCACGTCAGCTTCACCTTGCCGTACTTAAGTACAGCCTGCGGCTAGCTTCCTAGTTTGCTCTTTGATTTTCATTGAGTATGATACTAGTATAACGCAGGTATTCGATAGAAGGCAAGTATTTATGGTCATTTTTCTGAGTAATCATAAAAGAGACCGAAAAATCCAGTCTCCTTCTAGTTTATTTTGATAAAACGATGCGATCAGACGCTTCTCTATCCATATCGTCAATAATCATCTGATTGCCATTGATTGCATAATTTTTGACATCATCACCAATAATCATTCGTTGATTAGCGGCGTCAAAGCTAACCTGCTTGAGTTCTTGTTCCCCGTCAGTTTCTACCTGAGTCCAAGTACCAGTTGTTCCAGTTACCACTAAAGTGATACGGTCTCCTTCATCCTGACCAGTATAAGTTCCATCAATATTAATTGGTTGAGCCTCAGGCGCATTTTGTGAAGAACTTGTCGTTGTCTGATTTGTATTTTCTGTGGAAGATGAAGCAGTAGGTTGTGATTGCTGAGTTTGTTGTGTTTGCGGTTGAGCTACTGGTTGTTGAACTTGTTGAACTCTCTGTGAACAAGCTACTAAGAGACTAAGACTTGCTAGAGAAGCAAGAGAAAGTGTGAATCTTTTTAATTTCATGATGAATTTCCTTTCTTCTACCAATTTATAGAAAATTTTCCTTCTAATTAGTAATTCCACTAGTATAACAAGTTCAACAAAGGAGGTCAATTTATCTGCTCATGCTCCTGTAGGTGACTCCGTACTTCTGATATAAAATAGAGAGACCCTGTAATGAATAACAAGTCCTTGGTATCGGCTTTTTCTTCGAAACTACTAATAAATTCTCTGTAAGAAGGAATGACATGGTAACCGGTCACATCTGTCTCGTCCAAGGACCCTTGATAGTCAAAACCAGTCACCTTGAGTTCCACCTGAGGCAAATTCTCAGTCAGATAAGCCAACATCCCTTGATAATCCTTCCGTTTCAAGGCTCCAAAGAGGATTTGAGGACGATATCCTTCCTGCTCTTTTTCTTTAATAAATTCAACCAAGCGAGTCAAGGCAGGGAGGTTATGAGCACCGTCCAAGTAAATCTGAGGACGAATACGCTCCAAACGCCCAGCCCAATGGGTCTTCTCCAAAGTCTGTCTTACAACCTGCTCATCAACAGCTTCCTTTCCTTCTCTCATAAAGAGAAGAAACGTTTGTAGCGCCAAGGCCGCATTTTCCTGCTGATAAGCTCCTTCTAAACCTATTTTCAACTGTGAAAAAGTTCCCAAAGAACTTGAAAAATCACCATCCTGCATTGAAAAATCCTGACCTGCCTGATAAAGGTCAACAGCTAAAGAGTCTGCTTTTTTCTGACAAACAAGCCTAGCTTCTGAAGACAACTTAGCAATTACTGCCTTTTTACCAGCCTTAAAAATACCAGCTTTCTGCTCTGCGATTGCTGCTATACTGTCACCCAGAGTCTCCTGATGGTCAAGTCCGATGGAGGTAATGACAGCAAGCTCTCCAGTTACCACATTGGTTGTGTCAAGTAAGCCACCAATTCCCACTTCTAGTAGAACCAAATCCACCTCTCGCTCTCTAAAATAAAGAAAAGCAATCAAGGTCAGCAATTCAAAAAAGGACAACTGGTCATGGGTTTGCAGAAGCGTTTTCTCCATCTCCTTGACCTGATTAGCCAAACGGATGAAGTCTGCATCAGCTATTGGTTGCCCGTTAATGCAGATTCGATCATTGATAGAGACGATATGAGGGGAGGTAAAAGTCGCGACTTTTTTACCATGCCCCATAAATAACTCCCTCATAAAAGCAATGGTAGATCCTTTCCCATTAGTCCCTGTTACGTGGATAATAGGGTAAGACTGCTCAGGATTTCCTAACAAATCCACCGCTTGTTGCATTCGGCCCAAGCCTGATCTAAAATTCAAACCAATCCGACTATGGAGCCATTCTTCTACTTCAAACATATACATCTCCTTAATTACAGGTTCAATCAACTGCCTCAATAAAGTCTCATAACTAACAAAAACGAGGCCAGGATTTTCGTCCCGACCTCTCACCTGGTTAGCTAATCACTAGCAACTATGAATATTAACTTGGGCTAAAAACGTCCCCCGGACGTTCCAACTCTTCCAATTTCTAGGAGTTGGGGTAAAAATATCCCCCGAACTTACTGACGGTTTTTACTTTTAGCGTCAGGGTAAAAATGTCCACTGGACGTTCCAACTCTTCCTAATTTTTGGGAGTTGGACTGATACAGTCTCCCAGACTTACTTACGGTCTTTATTTTTAGCGTAAGGGTAAAAATGTTCACTGAATGTGCCTGCGTTTCTAATTTCTAGCGCAGGGCTAAACACGTCCACTGGACATTCCAACTCTTCTAATTTTCAGGAGTTGGGGTGATACAGTCTCCCAGACTGTATCACTCCTCCATAAAGCTGTTGAAGACTTCTTCAATCATGTTCCATTCGTCTTCTGAGTCTTCTGGGATTGGTTGCAATTCGCCTTCTGTTCCATCTTCGTTTTCGATGAATGAGTAAGCTTGGATTTCGACTTGTCCGTCTTCGTCTTCTTCTGCGTTAACTGGTACTAGAAGAACATAGTTTTTACCAAATTCTTCTTTTCCGTCAATCGTCAAAAGGATTTCAAACAAGGTTTCATTTCCTTGCTCATCTACTAGTGTGATTAGTTCACGTTCTTCGTGGTCGTGGTTATGATCGTGTGACATAGCCTCTCCTTTATATTAAAATTTTCTATCTAAATAATTTTGTAAAATCAGCTGAGCTGCTAACTTATCAATGACTTTCTTTCGCTTATTGCGACTGATATCTGCTTGTTCAATCAACATGCGCTCTGCAGCAACTGTTGTCAAGCGTTCATCTTGATAGTCTACTGGTAAACCAAAAAGCTCTTCTAGCTTTGCTCCGTATGCTTGACTAGCTTCCACGCGCGGTCCGCTTGTATTGTTCATGTTTTTAGGTAAGCCCACTACAAATCGTTCCACCTTGTAAGTATCAACCAACTCTTTAACGCGGTCAAAACCAAATTGGCCTTGCTCCTCATTGATTTGGATGATTTCAAGCCCTTGAGCTGTAAAACCGAGCGGGTCGCTAATAGCCACCCCTACCGTTTTTGAACCGACGTCCAATCCCATAATTCTCATAGGTTACAGATCGACTCCTTGTCCTTTAAGGTAGTAGCGGACCAATTCCTCAACGATTTCATCACGCTCATACTTACGGATTTGATTTCGTGCATTATTATAACGAGGAACGTAGGCAGGGTCTCCACTCAATACGTAACCTACGATTTGATTAATTGGGTTGTAGCCCTTATCGTTCAACGAAGCATAGACATCAGTCAAAGTTTCGCTAATTTCTTTTTTATTGGAATCGTCCAATTTAAAACGTACTGTTTCTTCAGTAAATCCCATTCTAACACCCTCTTTCCTTAGAATAGTACCATTATAGCATAATTCCTTACGTTCTACAATTCAGGCAGTCTATTTATTTGGATTTTCTACTGTTCTGTCGCACCATTTGCCAATCTGTCTGAAATATATTTGCTTGGTTCATTTTTCAAAAGATTTTCCAAGCCAATATTCTTCAAATATTCCAACTGGGAAGCCTTTTTGACGTCCAAAACTTGAAAATCATAACTAGTCGTTGTTTGAAGTTCCGTTGCACTCAATAGTTTGGTTTCAAGTTTGAAGCCTGCCAATTTACGAGCTTCAATGATAGCCTCATCCTTTTCCTCCGCCTCAAGAAGAGCTTTTTGAGTTTCTTCCACACCATGTTGGTCAATATAGGTCTTCAACTCATCTGAGACTGGACGCTTTTGTTGGATGGTTAAGTTCAAAAAAGTCTTGTCTTTATAAGTAATGGTTTGGGTTTGCTGGCTACCATCATCTGACTTGGGCAAGACCAAAGTCTTGGTTACAACTGTATTCTTCTCAGCATTTTCAATAACTGGCAATGCCGACTGAAGCGTATCCTTTTCTGTTTTTGTAGCTGATCCAGTTTCTTTTTTCTGTCCGCAACCAACTAGGACAAAAAGGAAAGCTAGACTAACAAGAACTATTTTTTTCATTTCTTTCTTCTTTCTTTTTGAAATTAAAATAGAATAAGACTGGGAGTTGCTCCCAGCCTTGATGTTTATAGAGCTGCACGCAAACGTGCTTCTGCATTTTCTACATTACGGACAGAGCGTGGTAGGAAGGCACGAATATCGTCTTCCTTATAGCCAACTTGCAGGCGTTTTTCATCTACAAGGATTGGGCTCTTTAAAATTCTCGGTGTTTCCATAATCAGATTGAGGACTTCATTGACGCTCAAATCTTCAATATCCACTCCAAGGGCTTTGGCATAGCGATTTTTAGAGGAAACGATGCTGGCTATTCCGTTATCTGTTTTGGTTAGAATATCCAGTAATTCTTCTCTCGTAATTCCTTCTTTACCAAGGTTTTGTTCTTTATAACTTAACTGGTGGGCATTGAGCCAGGTTTTTGCTTTTTTACAGCTAGTACAACTTGAGACTGTATAAATTTTAATCATGTACCTACCCCTTTCGCTACATGTTACTATCAGTTTAGTCTATTATACCATAAAAAACATCCGACTTGCGACCTATTTTTAAATTTTTTTGACTTTTTTCGTCATTTTCGTACTTTTTTCTTGACAAAATGAAATTTACAGCCATTCTTGATATTTCTTGATATAGATTTTTTTCACAATTGTCACGCTAATCATGTACAAAATAATGATGAAAAGTAAAAAGATGAAATAAATCGGTTTTAAAGGAGTGAGATGAAGTAGGCTTGCGAGTGGACTGTAGGGAAGGAAGGTCACAAAGGCTGCAGCCAAGAAGGTTGTCACAAGGACTAGCCAAGCTGGACGACTTTGTAAAAAGGGAATTTTGGCTGAACGCAGCATATGAATAACCATAGTCTGAGACCACATAGACTCGATAAACCAACCTGTCTGGAACAAAACAATAAATCCTACGGCCGACTCTGCTCCATGAACATAGGCATGACCTGTCGTCATGGGTACAATGATAAAATAGAGCAAAATGAAGGTCAAAATATCAAAGGCAGAAGAGATAGGCCCCATCCAAACCATGAAACGTGTGATGGATTTAGCTTCCCATGTATGCGGATTTCTCAAAAAATCTTTGTCCACCTTGTCAAAAGGCAAAGCAATACAAGACAAATCATAGACTAGATTTAGGATAATCAAATGGACTGGTGCCATTGGTAAAAAGGGTAAAAAGATTCCAGAGACCAATAGGGATAAGATATTTCCAAAATTAGAACTCACTGTCATCTTGATATATTTAGTCATATTAGCATAGACCTTACGCCCTTCAACAAGTCCTTTTTCAAGCACCATGAGATCCTTATCAAGTAGGATAACATCAGCTGTTTCTTTAGCAATATCTACTGCTGTATCAACAGAAATCCCCACATCTGCAACTTTCATAGAAGGAGCATCATTGATTCCATCCCCCATATAGCCGACAGCATGACCATTAGCCTTAAATTGCAAAATAATCCTTGCTTTTTGGTCAGGAGAAAGTTTGGCAAAGACTGTTACCTCCTCTACGGCTTGGGCCAATTCTTGATCACTCATCTGATCAATTTCAGACCCCAACAGCATCTGATTGACATCCAAACCAACCTTTTCACAGACTGCTTGGGTAACTTTTTCGTTGTCTCCCGTCAAAATCTTTGTTTGAACCCCATGTTCTAACAGAGCCTTAATTGCTGGTGCTGCAGATGGTTTAGGAGGATCTAGGAAGGCTAAATAACCAGTTAGAATCATATCCCCTTCGTCATCAACTGTATAGGCATGACCTTCCCTCAAACCTGACTTATAGGCCACTCCCAAGACACGCAAACCTTGTTGATTTAGTTGTCTGACTTCTGCTAAAATTTCTTCTCTAATAACATCTGTCAAGGGAGTAATCACTCCTTGGTATTCCGCATAACTGGAAATCGTCAACATTTCCTCTAGGGCACCCTTGGTTACCAAACTAACAACTTCGTGTTCATCCTTAACGATAACACTCATCCGTCTACGTTCAAAATCAAAGGGAAGCTCATCTATTTTTTGAAAAGTTTGAGCCAGATTTTGGAGGATATCGTGTTCTTTTGCTTCCTTTTCAGTCCGTTTGATGATAGCTCTGTCCATCAAATTTTTCAGACCAGTTTGAAAATAGGAATTGAGATAGGCCCGTCTCAAGACGGTCAAATCCAAGCGTCCGTGGATGTCCAAGGGATATTCAAGGACAATTTCGTCTTGGGTTAGAGTTCCTGTCTTATCTGTACACAAAATATCAATCGCCCCTAAGTCCTGTATGGCATTGAGTTTCTTGATAACCACTTTTTCCTTGGCCATAATGATGGAGCCTTTTGCTAGACTGGCCGTGATAATCATAGGAAGCATCTCAGGTGTCAATCCAACACCAACACTCAAGGCAAATACGCCAGCTTCTAACCAATCTCCATCTGTTAAACCATTGGACAAGAAAACGACGGGCACCATGACCAACATCAAGCGAATTAAGAGCCAAGAGATACTATTCATCTCTCGCTCAAACGAAGTGGGTTCGTCATAGGTGTTCAGAGTCTGCTCAATGGCCCCCATCATGGTATCATCACCAACCGCCAAAACCACGGCCTTGGCACTACCAGACAAGACATTGGTTCCCATAAAAGCCAAGGATTCGGCTTCTAGCAGACTATCAGGTTGTTGAACCGTTGCCTTGGTCAAGGCCAATTTTTCAACAGAATCACTTTCGCCTGTCAAGCCAGACTGTTGTACAAAGAAATCGCGCGACTCAAATAAAAGAAGATCTGCTGGAATCATGTCTCCAGCACTTAATTTAACCACGTCACCCACTACCAAATCATCGATAGGTACTTCTTGAATTTCTCCTTGACGAATGACTGTCGCTGTGTTGACAATCATTTTTGATAGATTGGTCGCAGCCTTGTCACTGCGGAGTTCTTGGACAAATCGAATGCCTCCAGAAATGAGGACTAGGACAACGATGATAATGGAAGTCGTCGGATCTTCTTGACCTGGTTTTGCCAACCAGACATTGGTCACCAAGGAAATCACGGCGATAACCAGCAAGATGATTGTAAAAGGATTGATAATCGATTCGTAAATCTTTTTCAAAATCGAATCTTCTTGGCCTTTGGTAATCACATTTTCGCCATAGAGGTCACGATTTTTTTCGACTTGTTCCTCTATCAAACCGTTTAAACTGGTATGATAAAAAGTTAGACTCTCGTCTAAAGGGACTTGAATAGCTGTTGCTAATCTTTCTTTTGTTGTTTTCATTGGTTTCTCCTATCTGTATGAATGATGTGTTTCATACACAGAGACCAATCACTTTATAAGGGCAGAACGACACAAATCAGCGATTGGCTGTGTATGTGCGGTTCCGGATGGTCGTCAATTTGCATCGTCTGTCTCCTTTCTTTGTTTTAAACAGTAGAAAATCCCACCATAAAATGGCAGGATTAAAAAACTAGTTATCTGTTTTTCGTTCAAGCTTTAACTCCATAGGGCAATGAAATGAGCTTAGTCTTAGCCTTCGCGACCAGGACTGTTGACCAACGAGTAGTGTCTCCACTGCTTTGCGGTAGTCATCCGTATCCCTATGGTAGCCTCACCTACCGTTTTCGTTTTTCAGTATAAACCTTTAAAATTTAAAAGTCAATCATTTGAGTTGTTTGACTCTTAAATAACTATCAACTCTTTTGGAGCTAGGGTCAACAATTCACAACCTGTCTCTGTAATCAGGATATCATCCTCGATACGAACGCCATATTTGCCTTCGATGTAGATACCTGGCTCATCGGTCAAGGCCATACCTGCCTTAATAGTTTCTGTAGAAGTCTGGCTAAAGTAAGGCTCTTCATGAATATCCAGTCCAATACCGTGTCCGATACCATGGGTAAAGTAGTCGCCATAGCCTGCTTCGATGATAATATCACGAGGGATTTTGTCAAAGTCACGGAAACCTAATCCTGCCTTAGCCTGGTCAATCAAGGCTTGGTTGGCTTTCAAAACCGTATTGTAAATCTCTACCTGCTCGTCGCTAACATGTCCTAGATAGATAGTCCGTGTCATATCACTGACATAGTGGTCATAAAGGCAACCGAAGTCCATGGTAATGGCTTCTCCTAGCTCCACTGGCTTGTGCATAGGATGGGCATGGGGTTTGGAAGAGTTGATACCGCTAGCTAGAATAGTGTCAAAAGACAAGCCAGATGCTCCCAACTCACGCATGCGGAAGTCAAGGAAGTTGGCAATCTCAATTTCAGTCTTTCCTGGCTTAATAAAGTCAAGCGCATCGCGGAAAGCTTGGTCTGAGATAGAACAAGCCTTGCGAATAGCTGCAATCTCCGCCTCATCCTTAATCATTCGAAGACCTTCAACAAACTGAGTTTGTGGAAGCAAGTCAATTCCTTCAAAGGCTGCCTGCATACGGTGATAATAAGAAACCGAAATCTCGTCCTCAAAACCAATTCGAGACAAGCCCATATCCTTAACAATACCCGCAATGACAGCCAATTCATCGCGGTCAGCCACAATCTCAAAACCACTGGTTTCTTGCTTGGCTGCAATGATATAGCGAGAATCTGTCACCAAGACCTGACGGTCACGGCTGATAAAGACTGTTCCGTTTGAACCCCAAAAACCAGTCAAGTAGTAAACATTTTTAAGGTTATTGATAATGATGCCATCTAGTTCTTTTTCTTGCATTTTAGTGAGAAATGCTTGTACACGTTTATTCATGATCTAACTTTCCTTTCAAATACTGTCCTGTGTAGCTGGCTTCGTTGGCAGCTACTTCTTCTGGAGTTCCCGTTGCGATGATGGTTCCACCACCGACACCGCCCTCGGGACCCAGGTCGATAATATGGTCTGCTGTCTTAATGACATCCAGATTGTGCTCAATGACAAGGACTGTATTGCCATCGTCAACAAAGCGAGCTAAGACTTTAAGCAAGCGAGCGATATCCTCGGTATGTAGCCCTGTCGTCGGCTCATCGAGAATGTAGAAAGATTTTCCTGTCGAGCGTTTGTGGAGTTCGCTAGCCAGCTTCATACGCTGGGCTTCTCCCCCAGAAAGAGTAGTAGCTGGTTGCCCTAGCGTCACATATCCTAGCCCTACATCCTTGATAGTCTGGAGTTTGCGTTGAATCTTAGGAATGTGTTGGAAGAACTCTACCGCATCGTTGACTGTCATGTCCAAGACTTGCGAGATATTTTTTTCCTTGTAGTGAACTTCTAGGGTTTCACTGTTATAGCGGGTCCCGTGGCAAACTTCACAAGCCACATAAACATCTGGCAAGAAGTGCATCTCAATCTTGATAATCCCGTCACCTGAGCAGGCTTCACAACGACCACCCTTGACGTTGAAACTGAAACGACCCTTCTTGTAGCCTCGAATCTTGGCTTCGTTTGTCTGGGCAAAAAGGTCACGTATATCGTCAAAAACTCCTGTATAAGTAGCCGGGTTAGACCTTGGCGTTCGTCCGATTGGACTCTGGTCAATGTCAATCAAGCGGTCTACGTGCTCAATTCCTGTAATAGTTTTAAATTTACCAGGCTTGTCTGCATTGCGGTTGAGTTTTTGAGCAATGGCTTTTTTGAGGATGCTGTTGATTAAGGTCGATTTCCCTGAACCCGATACCCCTGTCACTGCGATGAATTTTCCTAGTGGGAAGCGAGCTGTGACATTTTGCAGGTTGTTCTCACGCGCTCCCGTCACCTCGATAAAACGACCATTTCCGGTACGGCGCTCTTCGGGTACTGGAATGGCACGTTTACCTGACAAGTACTGGCCTGTGATAGACTTGCTGTTGCGAGCCACCTGTTTGGGCGTACCTGCAGCAACAATCTCCCCACCAAAAACACCGGCACCGGGACCAACGTCAATCAGGTAATCCGCCTCGCGCATAGTATCTTCGTCGTGTTCCACCACGATGAGAGTATTGCCCAAGTCACGCATCTTTTTCAGACTGGCAATCAGACGGTCATTGTCCCTCTGGTGGAGACCAATTGACGGCTCATCTAGGATATAGAGGACACCTGATAGGTTGGAACCAATCTGGGTCGCCAAACGAATACGCTGACTTTCCCCACCCGAAAGGGTTCCTGCCGAACGAGACAGCGTCAGATAGTTAAGGCCCACGTTATTAAGGAAGGTCAAGCGATCCTTGATTTCCTTGAGAATGGGACGAGCAATGATTGCTTCATTTTCAGACAGGGTCAGCCGGCTCACCAAGTCCAAGTGGTCTGCGATAGACAGGTCTGAGATTGCTCCGATATGTGGCCCTTGCTCGCCACCCACACGGACAGACAAGGCCTGGTCATTGAGACGATAGCCGTGACAAGTCCCACAGGTCAACTCATTCATGTAGAGGCGCATCTGGGTACGAGTATAATCACTGTTGGTCTCATGGTAGCGACGTTTGATATTATTGACAACTCCCTCAAAAGGAATATCGATATCGCGCACACCACCAAATTCATTCTCATAGTGGAAATGGAATTCCTTGCCATCTGAACCGTAGAGAATCAAGTTCTTGTCTTCTTCTGACAAGTCCTCAAAAGGCCTATCCATATCCACTCCAAAGGCTGTCATGGCTTGTTCCAGCATGTTTGGATAGTAGTTAGATGAGATAGGATTCCAAGGTGCCAAGGCTCCCTCACGTAGCGTTTTGCTGGCATCTGGCACGACCAAATCAGTATCCACTTCTAGCTTAATACCCAAGCCGTCACACTCACTACAAGAGCCAAAAGGAGCATTGAAGGAGAAGAGGCGTGGCTCTAACTCTGGAACAGTAAAGCCACAAACTGGACAGGCATAATGCTCAGAGAAGAGCAACTCAGAATCGTCCATAGTGTCGATAATGACATAACCTTCTGCGATACGAAGAGCAGCCTCAATGGAATCAAAGAGACGACTACGAATACCCTCCTTGATGACAATACGGTCAACCACGACATCAATATTGTGTTGCTTACTCTTGGACAACTCTGGTACTTCGGTCACATCATAGACTTCCCCATCCACACGGACACGAACATAGCCGTCTTTCTGAACCTTCTCAATGACACTCTTATGTTGGCCTTTTTTCTTGCGAATAACTGGAGCTAAGATTTGCAGGCGCTGGCGTTCTGGTAACTCTAAAACCTTATCCACAATTTGCTCCACAGAAGAAGCCTTGATAGCCCCATGCCCGTTGGTACAGTAAGGCGTCCCCACACGCGCGTAGAGGAGACGCAGATAGTCATTGATTTCAGTCGTGGTTCCCACCGTCGAACGAGGGTTTTTACTAGTCGTTTTCTGGTCAATGGAAATAGCTGGGCTGAGACCATCAATAGCATCTACATCTGGTTTTTCCATATTCCCCAAGAACTGGCGAGCGTAGGCTGACAAACTCTCCACATAGCGACGTTGTCCCTCCGCATAGAGGGTATCAAAGGCCAGACTGGATTTCCCTGAACCTGACAAGCCAGTCACAACAACCAACTTGTCTCGCGGAATCTCCACATCAATATTTTTTAAATTATGGGCACGCGCCCCATGAATGACAATTTTATCTTGCATCTTTGTTCTTTCTAGTCCATTATTGCTTACCATTATACCAAAAAAAGTGAGATTCTATTACCCAAAAGGCCGATTTTGTAGTATAATCAAGAACTGCTTGTTTTATGTTTCTTTAGAGCTTCCTAACCCTTATATCACGCGCTTTTTAATAAAAATTACTAACATTACTATTTACTACTTGCTCCCCCAAAGTACGCAAAAAGGGGAGCAAAAAAGCCCCACAAAAGGGCTAAGATTTAACGAGTTCAGCAGGCAAGAAACTAGCACGGTCAAACGTGCTTTTTTTATTGCTGGTTGCTGATAGGTATATTATACCATGAAGCGCGTGGTTTATAAGATTATGACCTCACAAAAAGCCCCCAGATTCGTTTCTAAGGGCTTGTAGTTTGTCCGTGGTGTTTTAGTTGTCCAGTACGAAACAAAGCAAAATAGGGGGCGAATATGAAGCCTACGCCTACATTTGACAACATTTATGCTTCTAACTCTTGTAGTAAGGTTAAATCTAAACCATCAAGGTCAAAATCTATGTTTAAATCGATGTCTATATCCATGTTTAAATCTATCTCCATATCCTCTAATTGGATATTCTCCAAATCAATCAAAAAATCTTCAATCATGTCATCCCCCCTCGCTTAAATCTCAACATTTCTCAACAAAACACCACAAACGCCTACTTATATGCTTCTAGCTCTCCGTTCTGGTGGATTCTCGCAAAGTTTAAGACGGCTATCTGTTTGTATCGGTGGTAGCTAGTGGAGCTAGTACCTGCCATCTCTACGCATTCACTCATTGTTTTCTTTCTCATATAGCAATAATGGATAATAAAGTATTTTCTGGCTCGTTTGTTCTCTATGCTGTTGATGTCGTGGGCGAATATCTCCAGCCCCTCACGGATTGCTTTTTCATGCTCACCGCTCAAATTCCACTGATCAGGTAAGATAAGTTTCCAAGCCTCTTCATCTATCGTAACTTGGTTTTCACTTCCTGCCATCCTCTGGAATCGTAGAAAGTAAGTCATCCGCTTTCTGACGTTCATCATCGTTTTAAACTTATCCAGCTCCATTAGTTCGCTCCTTCCACCTTGCTCAAGTGTTCTATAGCTTCCTGCTTTACTCGATATACTGTAGTCTTTGATTTATCTATTTCCTCAGCAACCTGCCAAGCGTCTAGATTATTCAAATAAAAAAGTCTTAGAACAGAACGCTCAAGCGGATTGACCAACTTATCAATCAGCCTAGATATTTCCATTCTCTCTTCAGTAAGTCGCTCAATCCTCTGAAGCGTATCCTCTTTTAGTTTTAGAACACTTATAAGATTGTTCTCTGTCTTGTTCTCTCTGCTTGCCTGTACCCTGCTATGGCTTAGTGTTGGCTTTTTGATAATACCACCTTCCAGGGCCTCCAATTCCAAATATAAGCCTTTGATTTCCTTGCTTATCCACTTAACGCCCTCTAGTTTTTCTTTTACCTGCTCTGGTGTCATGCCTCGGCCTCCTCTATGATATAATATTTTTATCGGAATATCACAAAGGAGTCAGCCCTGTGCTGGCTTTTTTTCGTTTTCTCTATGTTCGCTCTAGCTTCAAATGCTTTCCCGTGAGAAAAAATGTACAATGACGGTGTGAAGCTCATAGAAGCGCGTGGGGAGGGAGATAGCCCCCATATCTCCTTATGGTTTGATAAGCAATTAAGGGATGTTTTTATTTCTCTTCTTTCCTTGTCATTCTGCAAGCAATTAAGGCAAGTTATTTCTTTGCTTATCTGCTTATCATTTGGTAAGCAACAAATCCAAAATAACAGACTTTTAAATTGCTCTTATCTCCTTACAGTTCTTCAGGGAGTAAAATCAAAATAAGCGATGTTATTTCCTGTCCTATTCCCTTACCGTTTGACAAGGAGAAAAACGAAAATAAGGAGCTTTTAAATTTGTCTTAACTCCCTATCGTTTTGTAAGCAATTAAGAAGGTTTATTGTCGTCCTTATCTGCTTATCGTTTCTCAGGGAGTTAAGGAGGGTTTTTATTGCTCTTATCTGCTTGATAAATGATAGGGGAATATAGCCACTTTCTCGGCGTTCGCTCGGAGTTCAACACACATAACCCTGCCATTTGTCAGGCATATTTACTGCCACTACCTAACCAAAACCTTACCATTTTTTGGAACGCTTACCGCACCCTTTTTTGGAACGCTCTACTTACTTAAATCCTTGATATATCTAGCTTTTTTAACATTCAAACCGTCTAATATGTAGTATTTGTTCGTTTTGTAAATTGCACACTACTTCATATTGTCTCACAATCTCGAACCATTCATCCAAAATCTATCCCCTTTTTTAGTATACTTCAAAAACTTCTTATAGTGCTTATGATACCTGTCACGCTTCATATACTTTGGTCTTTCAGGGAAACCATCAAACATATATCCACGTCTAGGACTCCACCCTGGTTCTACCTTTCTAGCTTCCCTAAGCGCAAGCTCCCAGTAATATTGGCAATCCGTTTTACTGCGGTTCAGGGTACTCTTGTGGATATCTAGACAAGTACCGCAACTAAAATACAAATACCGTTTATAAAGCAACCTACACCGTCTCCCACAATCAGGGCAAAGAAAGAAATATCGATTACCTCCCTTAGTTCCTGCTATTCTGTCTAATTCAAATGACTCTCCACCAAAATCAATCATTAAACTATCCAAATCAATTTCTAAACGTTGACCGTCCAACTCGGCTATACCCTTAGTTATTCCTCTCAGCTTCATTGGTTTAGTGATTGTTTCTATTGCTAACTGCTTCATTATTTCCCTCTATATGGAAAAACCCAAAACTATTGGGTTCAGTAGTAGTGAAACCACAAAAAGAGGCAATGCCCCTTTGCTACTATTCTTCACTGAGTAAGCCACTTACTACCACATCACGGACAAATTGAGCTTGTTTTTCTTTGGGTAGTTGCAAAGCTTCAAGTAAAGACTCTAGAACTTGCTTGTCAGTTCCTGCAATCAACTTCTTAATGATATTCTGGAATTGTCCTTCCAAGTACTCGCAAAAATGTATCCGCTGTGCTTGTGTCGGCTGCACTGGTACTGGTGAACTATCTGCAATCAGCAAGAAGCAGGCTTCCGCGATTTGGGCGAATAACTTTGCACGCGCTTCAGGGTGTCTGTATAACTCATAGGCGTTTATGCTGGTGTCTTCCGTTCGGAGCTTCTCACCTAGTTCAATCAGTTTAGGCGTATCTTCAAGACATACTGGTGTTGCATCCGCCATAAAATCGTCACGCTTACGGTTGAGTTCCTCCAGTTCCTGATCTGCCTGTTCAAAGTATATTTGTTCTGTCATGGGATTCCTCCTTTTCTCTGGCTAAAAATTGCGTTTCATCCTCTTGTCTTGGATGTCTGTCATGTTATATACATTCCCCTCTGATCGTTTTCCAATTCGACTGACTAGCTTATCATTATAGATTCTAGCTAGCTCTTTGCCGTTGTGGTTGGTGTTGATGATAGTTGTTTCCCGCTTATCAAAAACCTTGAAAAGAAAGGTCTGTACCCAATTATTAGCCTCATCTTTTCGGCTATTCATAACGCTTTCTGTGCCTAGATCATCAATAAAGAGATAGTCAACCTCGGTCAGCAACTTCAAGGCGTCATACTCTGTAAAATCACTCTGTCTATACTGCCAACCTGACTGAATGCGCGTGATAATCTCAGTAATACTGACAAAAAGCACACTCTTAGGCTCATTCCTAGACTTATAGCCCTCGTTAATGGCTTTGGCCATAGAATAGCATAAATGACTTTTTCCAGTACCTGGATTGCCCATAATTAGCGTGTTTCCTGTCATACCGTTTAGGTACTCCTTAGCTTGTTTGATAGCAAACTCCTTGGCCTCGTGTTCCTCTTTTGTCTCGGCTTTGAAAGTGCTAAAAGAGGCCTCTCTCAGCTCATTTGACACCGTACTTTCACGCGCTAGCACATCATAGGTTGAAGAGTCCAGATCATGACGAGCCCACTGAAAAAGTCATCAACTTGATGGCTTTTTTGTTATACTAGAGATGAGGTGAAATCATGCTTGATAATCAGTTAACTATGGATGTCAG
>NZ_NCVK01000044.1 GCF_002096845.1 Streptococcus mitis | reverse complement strand
CGTAACAGCGAAAGCAACAGATCCAGCAGGAAATGTGTCAGAACCAAGTGCTCCAGCAACCGCAACTAAGGATACAAAAGCTCCAGCTAAACCAGCGGTAACACCAGTCGTAGATCCAAGCAACTTGACTGAAGCAGAAAAAGCTAAGGTAGCAGAAGCAGTTAAGAAATCAAACCCAACAGTAACAGATGTTAAAGTTGGCAAAGATGGCACAACAACAGTCACCTTCCCAGATGGCAGCACAGCCGTAATTCCATCAGGTGATACAGTTAAGAAATCATCAGATAACGCAATTA
>NZ_NCVK01000002.1 GCF_002096845.1 Streptococcus mitis | reverse complement strand
TATCATGGAAAATCCCTCCTTAACTATAAGTTTATCACATAAAAAAGAAACCCAAATACAGAATTGTATTTGAATTTCTTAACTTAATGACATTGGAATCAAATATAGTTCTCTTATATATAAAACGATTCCTTGGAAGTTGATTGCAGATAAGAACTCAAAAATGTGTACAGATAATCCTATCACAAGAGAATTAGTCAAGACGGCCATTATAGAAACTGGGCGAGATGTTTTTTTGAATCTTGGAATCACAGGTTTTTTGGCTGTCCATGAGATAGAAGGTTATCATGGAAATCCTCCCATGCTATTAGTAAGAGGTGAAAACGATTTTCCCAAACACCTAAAGAAAATCTATGATGATATCATTGCTCTAAATCCCAATGCGCGTCAAGTAACGATTTCAGATAGCAAACACCAGCCTATGAATGACCATCCTGAAGAGTTTAATCAGCTTATTGGTGAATTTTTTGAAGAAGTAGTAGGCCCGTAAGATAGGATCTATCTAACTTGTGAAAATCCTTGGAACATGATAAAATAAAGGATAAGGATTTTTAATAATTCATTATATAGAGTGAGTGGATTTCTTTATGAAGAGGTTTGAAGTATCTACAGAAATTGGTAGTCTCTCTGTTACTTATCAAAATCAAAAGAAAGTGCTAGTTTGTCTAAACGGAGCAGGTTTGATACCAAATTATGAAAATTTTTCACTTATACTTGAAAAACTTCCTCCTACAATTGGTTATTTGACAATTGATTTTCCGAACACAGGTAGGAGTCCGATTCATGACCAATCTGACAAAAATCTGGATAATCTTGTAGATGCAGTTTATGAAGTACTTGAAGAATTAGGGATTTCTGAATATATACTTTGTGTACATAGTTTGAGTGGAATTTTAGCTTGTAAATTGCTCAACAAACCAATTAAGTGTCAGGCTTTAGTAGCAATGGAACCGACAACTAAAAAAGTCATGTTTACTGATTTTTCAGAAAATTCTTATCCAGAAATGGAAGAGCAGATGAGGCTGATTGACGAGTATGGTCCTGAACTTTATTTTAAGAACTTAACTCAAGCAACATTTAGTCCTGAAACGAATAAAGAAATCTGGGAAATAATGCAAGAAAAAGGCTTAGAGTTGGAAAAGCAAAATCCAGGATTTCAGATATCTGGAGAGATTACTGAGGAAGATTTTGAGAATGTATCGATAGAATCTCATGTCCCTGTATTTATTTTTTGTCAAGCTTATAGAGAAAAAGAGTATAGAGAATCAGAATATTGGACTTCCAATACTAAACTCATTTTAGGAGGGAATCACCATTATTTACAATGGTCCGAAGCGGAAAAAATTGCAACTATTATTCGAGAATTGTCAGAATAAGATGGAAAGAAAGAGCCTACAGGAGACAAGATGAACTACTTTAATGTTGGGAAAATCGTCAATACGCAAGGGTTGCAGGGTGAGATGCGAGTCTTGTCTGTGACGGATTTTGCAGAAGAACGGTTTAAAAAAGGGGCTGAGCTGGCCTTGTTTGATGAAAAAGATCAGTTTGTCCAAACAGTGACCATCGCTAGTCACCGTAAACAGAAGAACTTTGACATTATTAAATTCAAAGATATGTACCATATCAATGCTATCGAAAAGTACAAGGGATACAGTCTCAAGGTTGCTGAGGAAGATTTGAATGACCTAGAAGATGGTGAATTTTACTATCACGAGATTATCGGTTTAGAAGTCTATGAGGGTGATAATTTGATTGGAACCATCAAGGAAATCCTGCAACCAGGTGCCAACGATGTCTGGGTGGTCAAGCGAAAAGGCAAGCGTGATTTGTTATTGCCTTATATCCCACCAGTGGTTTTCAATGTTGATATTCCAAACAACCGCGTCGATGTGGAAATCTTAGAAGGGTTAGACGATGAAGATTGATATTTTAACCCTTTTTCCAGAGATGTTTTCTCCACTGGAGCACTCAATCGTTGGAAAGGCTCGAGAAAAAGGGCTCTTGGATATCCAGTATCATAATTTTCGAGAAAATGCTGAAAAGGCCCGCCATGTTGATGATGAGCCCTACGGAGGCGGTCAGGGGATGTTGCTCCGAGTCCAACCTATTTTCGATGCCTTTGACGCTATTGAAAAGAAAAATCCGAGAGTGATTCTCCTCGATCCTGCAGGGAAGAAATTTGATCAGACTTATGCTGAAGATTTGGCTCAAGAGGAAGAACTAATCTTTATCTGTGGGCACTACGAGGGTTATGATGAGCGCATTAAGACCTTGGTGACAGATGAGATTTCCCTGGGCGACTATGTCTTGACTGGTGGAGAGTTGGCGGCTATGACCATGATTGATGCTACGGTACGCCTGATTCCAGAAGTGATTGGAAAGGAGTCTAGCCACCAAGATGATAGTTTTTCTTCAGGCCTTCTTGAATATCCTCAGTACACACGTCCCTATGATTATCGAGGCATGGTTGTCCCAGATGTTCTGATGAGCGGGCATCATGAAAAGATTCGTCAGTGGCGCCTGTATGAGAGTTTAAAGAAAACCTATGAACGCAGACCGGATTTGCTTGAACATTATCAACTGACAGCAGAAGAAGAAAAAATGCTGGCAGAAATCAAAGAAAACAAAGAATAAAGGAGAAACCTATGCAAGTAATCAAACGTGATGGAGAAATTGCTGAATTTAATCCAGATAAGATTTACCAAGCTATCTTAAAGGCAGCTCAGACTGTCTATGTATTGACAGATGATTTGCGTCAAAACCTTGCACAAGTCACTAAGAAAGTGGTTTTGGATTTGGAAGAGGCCAAGGTGGAACGTGCTACTATCAGCATGATTCAGTCTATGGTTGAACATCGTCTACTGGGTGCAGGTTACATTACCATTGCAGAACACTACATTTCCTATCGTCTGCAACGTGACTTGGAAAGAAGTGGTTATGGAGATCATATCGCGGTTCATTTACATTTTGAACAAGTTCGCTAAGAAAAAAGAGTGGGATGAAGTAACTACATCTCACTCTTTCTTAAATCTATTTTTTTGAGCTGTCTGGACAGTTGAAGGGACAAATCGCAGGCGTTGAATATCGCTTATGCGGATAATACGGCTCACATTTTTGGCAAAATTTTTCACGATAATTTGCTGGCCTTGTTGATCGTATTTGATGATGTCACCTGTAAAACTTGTCTCAGACAAGATAAGGTGAACAGCAGTTTGTTTCTGGATAGCCTCTTCAATAGTGGCTGTAAGGGAGTTGCTTTCAGTATGGTCTGGTTCTTCATGTCCATTTAAAAAGTCATGTATTTTATCTAGAACTTGCTGGAATTTATGTCTCATATTGGCCTCCCTTCTTTTATATCAATATTATATAAAATTTTCCTAAAATCTACAAGATTTTACGAATAATCAAATGAAAGCTAAAAAAGGAGAAGAAAATGGCAGAATTTACATTTAAAATCGAAGAGCACTTGTTGACTCTTTCTGAAAACGAAAAAGGTTGGACTAAGGAAATCAACCGTGTGAGCTTTAATGGTGCTCCTGCAAAGTTTGATATTCGTGCTTGGAGTCCAGATCATACTAAAATGGGCAAAGGGATTACTCTCTCCAATGAAGAATTTCAAACCATGGTGGATGCCTTTAAAGGAAACTAATACTCTTCGAAAATCTCTTCAAACCGCGTCAGCGTTGCCTTGCCGTATGTATGGTTACTGACTTCGTCAGTTCTATCCACAACCTCAAAACAGTGTTTTGAGCAACCTGCGGCTAGTTTCCTAGTTTGCTCTTTGATTTTCATTGAGTATAAGTTTTCAAAATGAAAGAAAAGGATACTGAGTCATGACAACTCGATATCCTTTTTAGTTAGCAAAGTAAGCCTGATTTTTAAGGCGTTGAAGTAGTGGACGGCTAATAAAACTAATAGCCAGAAGTTTACCAAGGTCTGGAATGATAAAGGGAATGACTCCAACAACAAGAGCTTTTTCAAATGCCATTCCAGCTAGGAAATGCAAGCTGAGAATCCCGCCGACAAAGACAAGGGCATCACCCAAGAGGTTTGCAAGAAAAATCTTGACAATACCACTCTCGCTGTTAGTTAGGGAAGAAGTAAGTCCAGAGTATACAAGATAAAACCAAAGATAACCTGCAGTAGGACCAACCAAAGCCTGCAATCCAGCTCCACCTCCTGCAAAAACAGGAAGACCGATGGCGCCTAGAAGAAGATAGAGTCCAACAGAAAGTACAGCCTCTCTCGGTCTAAAGACAGTAGCAATCAAGCCGATTGCAAAGTTCTGCAGAGTGAAGGGAACAGGTCCAATTGGAAGACTGATTTGTGCCAAAACAGCAATGAGAGCAGCCCCAATAGCAGGGATAGCATAAACGTGAGCTTTTTTCAAAATAGTTAACCTCTTTTCTAATATATAGTAACTATTATACTCATAGAGGAATCATTGTCAACCAATTTTTAAAAACAAGGTAACAAAAACTGTAACGGCCGATTTTGCTTACTGGTTAAGGTGGGTAATTGTTTTGTTGATTCGTAAAACATCAAAAAAGAAGCAGACACATTTGTATCAGCTTCTTTTATTTCGATTAACGCATGGTTACAAATTCTTCAGATGCAGTTGGGTGAATCGCAACAGTTGTGTCAAAGTCAGCCTTGGTTGCTCCCATTTTGATAGCAACGGCAAATCCCTGAATCATTTCATCAACGCCGTAGCCAATTCCATGAAGTCCGACAACTTTTTCTTCTGAACCAGCTGTTATCAATTTGAAACGGGATTCTTGTCTATTACTAGTAACGGCAGAGTACATAGATGCAAAGCTTGATTTGTAAACCTTGATTTGGTCTTGACCATATTCTTTGATAGCTTGCTCTTCTGTCAATCCAACCGTTCCGATAGCAGGGTGTGAAAAGACAACGGTTGGAATAGTTGAGTAATCCATTTTAGCAGTTGTTTTGCCGTTAAAGAGACGTTCAGATAGGGTACGCCCAGCCTTGATAGCAACTGGAGTCAGTTCTTTTTCACCTGTTACATCACCTAGAGCGTAGATTCCTTCAACAACAGTATTTTGGTATTCATCAACTTGGATAAAGCCACGTTCGTTCAGAGTTACTCCAGCTTTTTCAAGTTGCAATCCCTTAACGTTTGGACGGCGGCCCGTAGCCCAGATAACTTGGCTAGCTGTGTGACTAGTACCATCTTCGAAATGAATGGTAATGCCTTCAGCAGTTTTTTCTAACTTGACAGGGACTTTGTGAGTATGAAGTGGCAAGTTTGTTCTTTCCATTTCCTTGACCAAACCTTCAACGATGTAAGAATCAAAACCACGTAAAGGGCGATCACGGCGAACAAAGAGGTTTGTCTTGACACCAAAAGTGTGGAGCACGCCAGCCAATTCAACGGCGATATAACCAGCGCCTAGAATAGCGACTGACTCTGGAAGTTCTTCCCAGGCAAATACATCATCAGAAGAGCCACCTAGCTCAGCACCAGGAATATTTGGAATACTTGGATGGGCACCAGTAGCAATCACGATATGTTTAGCACGAATCAGTTCACCATTTACGCTGACAGTATGAGAATCTACAAATTCAGCATGGCCTTCAATCAAGTCTACACCGTTACGTTTAAAACTGCCATCATAAGAAGAACGAGCGCGATCAATGTAGGCTTCACGATTGCGACGTAGGGTTGCAAAGTCAAAGTTAAGATTAGTAGTCTTAAAGCCGTAGTCTTCTCCAAATTGATGGAAAGTCTCAGCGATTTGCGCCCCGTACCACATGATTTTTTTAGGAACACAGCCGACATTGACACAGGTTCCACCTAGTTTCTTTTCCTCAATAACGGCTGCTTTAGCTCCGTGTTCACCAGCACGGTTCATGGTAGCAATTCCTCCGCTACCTCCACCGATAGCGATGATATCGTATTCTCTCATTGAAAACTCCTTTGTACTCTTTTAAATAGTCGAGTGTCATTTTTTGATAGTCATATTCTATCTTTTTTTTGATTTGATTGCAAAAATCTGCTACGTACAAAAAAATTCAAGAAAAGGCTTGCAAAAAAGAAAAATAAAGTGTATGATATAACTAGTACAATGATTGTAAAATGAATTCCGAACAATAATTAAATCCTGAAATGTCATTATTTCGTTCTGAAATGTTATTGTTTCAAATTGATAATTTTTGTATAATATTGTTAAGAACTTTAAATCAAAAAGGAGTTTCATTATGAAAAAGAATGGTAAAGCTAAAAAGTGGCAATTGTATGCAGCAATCGGTGCTGCCAGTGTAGTTGTATTAGGTGCTGGGGGGATTTTGCTCTTTAGACAACCTTCTCATACTGCTGTAAAAGATGAAGCTACTCATCTTGTTGTTGCTAAGGAAGGAAGCGTGGCATCTTCTGTCTTATTGTCAGGGACAGTAACAGCAAAAAATGAACAATATGTTTATTTTGATGCTAGTAAGGGAGATTTAGATGAAATCCTTGTTTCTGTGGGTGATAAGGTCAGCGAAGGGCAGGCTTTAGTCAAGTATAGTAGTTCAGAAGCCCAGGCGGCTTATGATTCAGCTAGTCGAGCAGTAGCTAAGGCAGATCGTCATATCAACGAACTCAATCAAGCACGAAATGAAGTCGCTTCAGCTCCGGCTCCACAGTTACCAGCGCCAGCAGGAGGAGAAGGTGTTGCAGCGCAAGCTCCAGCTCCAGTCTCAGGAAATTCAGTTTCATCTATTGATGCACAACTGGGTGATGCTCGTGATGCTCGTGCAGATGCAGCAGCGCAATTAAGCAAGGCTAAAAGTCAGTTGGATGCAATGACGGTTCTCAGTACCTTAGAGGGAACTGTGGTCGAAGTCAACCGTAATGTTTCTAAATCTCCAACTGGAGCTAGCCAGGTGGTAGTTCATGTCGTTAGCAATGAAAACTTGCAAGTTAAGGGTGAACTATCTGAATATAACCTTGCCAACCTCTCTGTAGGACAAGAAGTAACCTTTACTTCTAAAGTTTACCAAGATAAGAGCTGGACTGGTAAGATTAGCTACATTTCTGACTACCCTAAAAACAATGGTGAAGCAGCAAGTGCAGCTACTGCCGCAGCAGGTGGTAATTCTGGTTCTAAATATCCATATACCATCGATGTTACAAGTGAAATCGGTGATTTGAAACAAGGATTCTCAGTAAGTGTTGAGGTCAAGAATAAGAGTAAAGCCATTTTGGTTCCTCTAACAAGTGTTGTGACTGAAAATGATAAGAACTATGTCTGGGTGCTTGACGAGCAGAAAAAGGCCAAGAAAGTGGAAGTTGGTTTGGGCAATGCTGATGCAGACAACCAAGAAATCACTTCAGGTCTGACAAATGGAGTCAAGGTCATCAGTAACCCAACGTCTTCTCTAGAGGAAGGAAAAGAGGTGAAGGCTGATGAAGCAACTAATTAGTCTAAAAAATATCTGCAGAAGCTACCGTAACGGTGACCAAGAACTGCAGGTTCTCAAAAATATCAACCTAGAAGTGAATGAGGGTGAATTTGTTGCCATCATGGGACCATCTGGTTCGGGTAAGTCCACTCTCATGAATACGATTGGCATGTTGGATACACCAACCAGTGGAGAATATTATCTTGAAGGGCAAGAAGTAGCTGGACTTGGTGAAAAACAACTAGCCAAGGTCCGCAATCAACAAATCGGTTTTGTCTTTCAGCAGTTCTTTCTTCTATCTAAACTCAATGCTCTGCAAAATGTAGAATTGCCCTTGATTTACGCGGGAGTTTCGGCTTCAAAACGGCGCAAGTTAGCTGAGGAATATCTAGATAAGGTTGAATTGACAGAACGTAGTCACCATTTGCCCTCTGAATTATCTGGTGGTCAAAAGCAACGTGTGGCTATCGCGCGTGCCTTGGTAAACAATCCTTCTATCATCCTAGCGGATGAACCGACAGGAGCCTTGGATACTAAAACAGGGAATCAAATTATGCAACTATTGGTTGACTTGAACAAAGAAGGAAAAACCATTATCATGGTAACGCATGAACCTGAAATAGCTGCGTATGCTAAACGCCAGATTGTCATTCGAGATGGAGTCATTTCGTCTGATAGTGCTCAGTTAGAAAAGGAGGAAAACTAAGATGCAGAATCTGAAATTTGCCTTTTCATCTATTATGGCTCACAAGATGCGTTCTTTGCTTACCATGATTGGGATTATTATCGGTGTTTCATCGGTTGTTGTGATTATGGCTCTGGGTGATTCTATGTCTCGACAGCTCAATAAAAATATGACCAGATCTCAAAAAAATATCAGTGTCTTTTTCTCTTCTAAAAAAAGTAAAGATGGATCTTTTACTCAGAAACAATCAGCTTTTACGGTTTCTGGAAAAGAAGAGGAAGTTCATGTTGAACCACCAAAACCGCAAGAATCTTGGGTCAAGGAGGCAGCCAAACTGAAGGGAGTGGATAATTACTATGTAACCAACTCAACGAACGCCATCTTGACTTATAAAGATAAAAAGGTTGAAAATGCCAATTTGACAGGTGGTAACAGAACTTATATGGAGGCTGTTAACAATGAAATTCTTGCAGGTCGTAGTCTGAGAGAACAAGATTTCAAAGAATTTGCAAGTGTCATTTTGCTTGATGAAGAATTATCCATTAGTCTATTTGGATCTCCTCAAGAGGCTATTAACAAGGTTGTGGAAGTCAATGGTTTTAGTTATCGAGTCATTGGTGTTTATACTAGCCCAGAATCTAAAAATTCAAAAATGTATGGTCTTGGTGGCTTGCCTATTACCACAAATATCTCCCTTGCTGCGAATTTTAATGTAGATGAAATTGCTAATATTGTCTTTCGAGTGAATGACACAAGCTTAACTCAAACTTTGGGTCCAGAATTAGCACGAAAAATGACAGAGCTTGCTGGCTTGCAACAGGGAGAATATCAAGTAGCAGATGAGTCAGCTGTATTTGCAGAAGTTCAACAATCGTTTAGTTTTATGACGACGGTTATTAGCGCCATTGCAGGAATTTCTCTCTTTGTTGGAGGAACTGGTGTTATGAACATTATGCTAGTTTCGGTGACAGAGCGTACCCGTGAGATTGGTCTTCGTAAGGCTTTGGGTGCGACACGTGCTAATATTTTAATCCAGTTTTTGATTGAATCCATGATTTTGACCTTGTTAGGTGGCTTGATTGGCTTGACAATTGCAAGTGGTTTAACTGCCTTAGCAGGTTTGTTACTGCAAGGTTTGATTGCAGGTATAGAAGTAGGAGTGTCAATCCCGGTTGCCCTATTTAGTCTTGCAGTTTCGGCTAGCGTGGGTATAGTTTTTGGGGTCTTGCCAGCCAACAAGGCCTCGAAGCTTGATCCAATTGAAGCTCTTCGTTATGAATAAGATCAACAAGATGGACACTCGTCTATCTTGTTTTTGTATAGATTTCCCTATCGAAAATCCTTAAAAATGTGATATAATGAAGTGTTAGAAAAACAGGTTTCATTTGCCTGGAAAGGAAAAATTATGTCTGAAAAGAATTTTTATATTACAACGCCGATTTACTATCCATCTGGGAAACTTCACATCGGTTCTGCCTACACAACCATCGCCTGTGATGTCCTAGCACGTTACAAACGTCTGATGGGCTACGATGTCTTTTATCTGACAGGTCTTGATGAGCATGGTCAGAAAATCCAGCAGAAAGCTGAAGAAGCTGGCATCACACCTCAAGCCTATGTTGACGGGATGGCAGTTGGAGTCAAAGAACTCTGGAAATTACTAGATATCTCATACGATAAATTCATCCGTACAACGGATGATTACCATGAAAAAGTAGTGGCTCAAGTATTTGAGCGCTTGCTGGTTCAAGATGATATCTATTTGGGTGAATACTCTGGCTGGTACTCAGTATCAGATGAAGAATTCTTTACAGAAAGCCAGCTTGCGGAAGTTTTCCGTGACGAAGCTGGAAATGTGACTGGTGGTATTGCTCCATCAGGTCACGAGGTTGAATGGGTATCTGAAGAATCATACTTCCTTCGCCTCAGCAAATACCAAGATCGTTTGGTCGAATTTTTCAAGTCCCATCCTGAATTTATCACTCCAGATGGTCGTCTGAATGAAATGCTTCGCAACTTCATCGAGCCAGGTTTGGAAGATTTGGCAGTTTCTCGTACAACCTTTACATGGGGTGTGCCAGTCCCATCCAATCCAAAACACGTTGTCTATGTTTGGTTTGATGCTCTGCTCAACTATGTGACAGCTCTTGGCTACGATCAAGACGAACACGCTAACTTTGACAAGTTCTGGAACGGAACAGTCTTCCACATGGTTGGAAAAGACATCCTTCGTTTTCACTCAATCTACTGGCCAATCCTTCTTATGATGTTGGATATCAAATTGCCAGAACGTTTGATTGGTCATGGTTGGTTTGTCATGAAAGACGGAAAGATGTCTAAATCTAAAGGGAATGTTGTCTATCCTGAAATGTTGATAGAGCGTTTTGGACTAGATCCACTTCGTTACTACCTCATGCGTAGCCTTCCAGTTGGTTCAGACGGAACCTTTACTCCGGAAGACTATGTCGGCCGTATCAATTATGAATTGGCTAATGACCTTGGAAACCTCCTCAACCGTACTGTTTCTATGATTAACAAGTACTTTGATGGACAAATTCCAGTCTATGTAGAGGGCGTGACAGAGTTTGATCATGCTCTTGCTGAGGTTGCAGAACAATCAATCGCAGACTACCATACACACATGGAAGCAGTTGACTACCCACGTGCTCTTGAAGCAGTCTGGACTCTGATCTCTCGTACCAATAAATACATCGATGAGACCGCACCATGGGTCTTGGCCAAGGATGAAGCTCTTCGTGACCAATTGGCAAGTGTCATGAGTCACTTGGCAGCCAGTCTTCGTGTCGTCGCTCACTTGATTGAGCCGTTTATGATGGAAACTAGTCGTGCAGTCTTGAATCAACTTGGCTTGGAAGAAGTAGCGAGCCTTGAAAACTTGAGCTTGGCTGATTTCCCTGCAGGTGTAACGGTAGTTGCCAAAGGAACACCAATCTTCCCACGTCTGGATATGGAAGAAGAAATCGCCTATATCAAGGAACAAATGGAAGGCAACAAACCAGCAGTCGAAAAAGAGTGGAACCCAGACGAAGTTGAACTCAAACTAAACAAGGAAGAAATCAAGTTTGAAGACTTTGACAAGGTCGAAATCCGTGTCGCAGAAGTCAAAGAAGTGTCTAAAGTAGAAGGTTCAGATAAGTTGCTTCAATTCCGCTTGGATGCTGGTGATGGAGAAGATCGTCAAATTCTTTCAGGAATTGCAAAATACTATCCAAATGAACAAGAATTGGTCGGCAAGAAAGTCCAAATCGTTGCTAACCTCAAACCTCGTAAGATGATGAAGAAATATGTCAGTCAAGGGATGATCCTCTCAGCTGAACATGATGGAAAATTAACCCTTCTCACAGTTGATCCGTCTGTACCAAACGGAAGTGTGATTGGGTAAGATTTAAAAGGACCAGTTTAAGCTGGTTCTTTTCTTTTATGAGATAGCAGTTGATAAAAGTGTCATTCTGCTTTATAATGAAGAAAACGGAGGAAGAAGCCATGAAATACATTTCATTTGGACAAGAGAAAAGAGAACTATCAGAAATTGTCCTTGGTATGATGCGAACCAGTGACAAGTCGGTTAAAGAAGTTGAGGGACTGGTTGAAACAGCCTTATCTGTCGGAATCAATGCCTTTGACTTGGCAGATATCTATGGTCGTGGACGTTGCGAAGAATTACTGGGTCAAGTCTTAAAACATCGCCCTGACTTGCGTGAGAAGATGTGGATTCAGTCCAAGTGTGGTATTCGCATAGAAGAATTTACCTATTTTGATTTTTCAAAAGAGTATATATTACAATCAGTTGATGGGATTTTAGAAAGATTGCAGGTTGATTATTTAGATAGCTTGCTTCTTCATCGACCAGATGCTTTGATGGAAGCTGACCAAGTGGCAGAAGCTTTTGAAATTCTACAAAAATCAGGTAAAGTTCGATACTTTGGTGTGTCCAACCAAAATCCCATGATGATGGAGTTGCTGAAGAAAGAAGTCAAACAACCTCTATCTATTAATCAATTACAATTAAGTGCAGCTTTCACACCTGGTTTTGAAGCAGGTTTTCATGTTAATATGGAAGGCAACAAGGCAGCTTTGCGTGATGGAAGCGTCTTTGAATACTGCAAATTAAATGACATGGTTATCCAGGCCTGGTCAGTCTTGCAGTTCGGATATTTTAAAGGGAATTTTGTTGGAAATGAGAAATTTCAAGCTTTAAATCAAGTACTTGATCGTTTAGCTTTTAAATATGGAGTAACCCCTTCAACTATTGCCATTTCTTGGATATTGCGTTATCCAGCAAAAATGCAGGCAGTCGTAGGTACAACAAATCCTAAGCATTTGATAGAAGCTAGCCAAGCGACAAACTTTAACTTAACAAGAAAAGAATGGTATGAAATTTACATCGCTGCAGGGAATGATTTACCTTAGGAAAAAATGCATTTAAAGAAATCACAGTCAAAAAATGTTTCAAAACGTTTTTTGTTATGTGGCTATTAGTCTGTCTTGATTCGTTAGGTACGGTTCATAAACGGATGATTATGATTTAACTATTCTGATTTATATACTGGTAGGGAAGTAGTATCCCATAATCGACGGTACGATAGTAGATATTATAAAATGGACTAGAGTCATTTTTGGATTTTGATTGAGTATAAAACATCATAGAGAATAAAAAAAATGAGGTTAGGATTTTTTGTCCTAACCTATTTTTACATATAATAAACAATGGCAATGTACTGGAGGGCAGATGCTGCTAGGATAAAGAGATGCCAAATCATGTGGAAATAAGGTTTTTTCTTGGCGTAAAATCCAGCCCCAACTGTATAACAGAGTCCGCCAGTTACCATGAGACTCCAAAAGATTGGAGTTGTTTGACTGATAATGGCAGGAATGATAGCTAGAACCAACCAGCCCATAATCAGGTAAAGAGCAAGGCTAAATTTCTCATTGACTTTTTTAGCAAAGATTTTATAGAGAATACCAAAGATGGTCGTTCCCCATTGGATGGCAATAATCAGATAGCCAAACCAGTTATTCATCAAAGTCAGTACTACAGGTGTATAAGAGCCAGCAATGGCAACATAAATCATAGAATGATCAATGATTCTCAAGACATATTTATGGGTCGAACCATAGGCCATAGAGTGGTAAATGGTTGACGAGAGGAACATGAGAAATAGGCTGATAACAAAAATGGAAACCCCGATAGATGATAAAAATCCGTGTGCCTCATAACTATAGGTGGATGAAATAGGCAGTAAGATGAGCATGATGACTGCACCCACAGCGTGGGTCACGCTATTAGCAATCTCCTCTCCAAAACTGAGTTGTTTGCTGAGTTTAAGACTAGTATTCATTAGATTTTCTCCTCTTCAGTCTGACGGATTAAGGCTAGAGTTTGATGATAGAGTTTAACGGTTTGGCAGCTACTTTGTATAATAGGGTTAGATGGGTCAATTCCTTGGTTCATATAGTCCACAAAGGCATCGTAGAGTTTCTCTGAACTGACTTGACTTTGTAGAGTATTCAGTGTCTGGGCTATTTCTTGAATAGAGAATACCGACTTGAGGGTTGTGATAGCAATCAGACGGGCAATCTGTTGGCGTTGGTATTTTTTCTTGTCAGGCTTTGTCAGGTAACCATGTTTGACATAGTTATTGACCATGGATGCTGTTAGGCCCTTGTCTTTATCAGGAGAGATAGGGGCGCAGACCTGATTGACATAGAGCAAAACCTGGTCCAGATAGAGGTCAATATTTGGGATTTCTACCCATTTTGGGTAGGAAAAGGTAGTTTTCATTTTCAACTCCTTTTTATCTAGTTTTAATAACTAGATTATAAAATAATAAAAACATAAAGTCAAGTTTTAACTGCTTGTAGAAAGACTTAAATTATGCTATGATGGGAGAAACTAGTCAGAAATGAGGAGAAAAGATGGAGATTCGTTTAGCTTTTCCAAATGAAGTAGATGCCATCATGCAAGTGATGGAGGATGCTAAAAAATGTTTAGCGTATGCTGGTAGTGACCAGTGGCAAAATGGTTATCCAAATGCTGATATTATTATTGAAGATATTATCTCAGGTCAAGCCTACGTAGCCTTGGAAGAGGGAGAACTACTAGCTTATGCAGCTGTGACCAAGAGTCCAGAGGCAGCCTATGAAGCCATTTATGAAGGCAACTGGCAAGCTGGGGAGTCAGAGTACCTAGTCTTTCACCGTATTGCTGTGGCAGCAGATGTCCAGGGACAGGGGGTTGCTCAGACTTTCCTAGAAGGCTTAATTGAAGGATTTGATTACCTAGATTTTCGCTTAGATACGCATGTTGCAAACAAGGTCATGCAGCATATCTTTGAAAAACTCGGTTTTAAACAGGTTGGTAAGGTTCCAGTTGATGGCGAACGCTTGGCCTATCAAAAATTGAAGAAATAATGCAAAAGAAGTACGTAAAAATACTCTACTTTTCGCCAATAGGAACCTTGTCTTTGGTTGCCGACGAGCAATATCTGTATGGCATTTGGGTGCATGAGCAGAAGCATTTTGAGAGGGGACTAGGGTATGAAATAATAGAAGAAGTTGTTAGTCATCCCATTTTAGATCCAGTTATTGCTTGCTTAGATGCTTACTTTAAAGGCAAACCTCAGGATTTATCCAACTTACCCTTGGCTCCAATCGGAACGGATTTTGAAAAGCTAGTTTGGTCCTATTTACAGGGAATTCCTTATGGTCAGACAGTGACCTATGGACAAATAGCGAAAGACCTACAAGTGCCTTCTGCTCAAGCAATTGGTGGAGCAGTGGGACGCAATCCGTGGTCTATCCTAGTACCTTGTCATCGTGTGCTGGGAGCAGGCAAGCGTCTGACAGGTTATGCTGCAGGAGTGGAAAAGAAAGCCTGGCTCTTGGAGCATGAAGGAGTAGATTTTAAAGATATAAACAATAGAAAGTGAAACATATGTTAGAATTTATCGAATACCCAAAATGTTCAACTTGTAAAAAAGCAAAACAAGAATTAAACCAACTCGGTGTGGACTATAAAGCCGTTCACATCGTTGAAGAAACACCTAGCCAAGAAGTCATTTTAAACTGGCTAGAGACCTCAGGTTTTGAGTTGAAGCAATTTTTCAACACCAGTGGGATCAAATACCGTGAATTAGGATTGAAAGATAAGGTAGGAAGTCTGTCAAACCAAGAAGCGGCTGAGTTGCTAGCAAGTGACGGTATGTTGTTAAAACGGCCCATTTTAGTAGAAAATGGAACTGTTAAGCAAATCGGTTATCGAAAAGCTTATGAAGAATTGGGATTGAGATAGTTTTTACTTATCTCTTTGATAGATAAAATATATAGCCTCCCTGTTTCAAAGTATGATAAACTAGTAGGTAGACAAAGTCTGTACCTGACCGTAGCAAATAATTTCATTGACGGCAGAAGTATGGTAGAATGAATCATTATCAGGAGAGGATGTTTTTATGAATGTTACAACGATTTTAGCATCAGATTGGTACCAAAACTTGATGCAATTGATTCCGGATGGCAAGCTTTTTAGCTTGCGTTCGGTCTTTGATGGAATTCCGAGAATTGTCCAACAACTTCCAACAACGATTATGTTGACCATTGGTGGTGCCCTTTTTGGCTTGATTTTGGCACTTCTTTTTGCCATTGTGAAAATCAATCGTGTCAAGATTTTATATCCCTTGCAGGCATTCTTTGTTAGCTTCTTAAAAGGGACACCGATTTTGGTGCAACTCATGTTGACCTACTACGGAATTCCGTTGGCTTTAAAAGCCCTCAATCAGCAATGGGGAACTGGTCTCAATATCAATGCGATTCCAGCCGCTGCTTTTGCCATTGTCGCCTTTGCCTTTAATGAGGCAGCTTATGCTAGTGAAACCATTCGTGCAGCCATTCTCTCAGTCAATCCTGGTGAGATTGAGGCGGCACGAAGTCTGGGTATGACCCGAGCGCAAGTTTATCGTCGAGTGATTATTCCAAATGCAGCGGTGGTAGCTACTCCAACCTTAATTAACTCCCTCATCGGCTTGACCAAGGGAACTTCCCTAGCCTTTAGTGCGGGTGTTGTGGAAGTTTTTGCCCAAGCTCAGATTTTAGGTGGTGCTGATTACCGCTATTTTGAACGCTTTATCTCCGTTGCCCTTGTTTATTGGGTAGTCAATATCGGAATTGAAAGTCTCGGTCGCTTCATCGAGAGAAAAATGGCTATTTCTGCACCCGATACAGTGCAAACAGATGTGAAAGGAGATCTTCGTTAATGATTAAGATTTCGAATTTAAGCAAATCCTTTTCAGGACAGACTGTCTTAGATCATCTGGACTTGGATATTCAAAAAGGGGAAGTTGTAGCCTTGATTGGTTCTTCAGGAGCTGGAAAATCAACCTTCCTTCGCAGTCTCAATTATCTTGAAACACCTGACAGTGGCTCTATTCAGATTGATGATTTCTCAGTTGATTTTTCTAAAATCACTCAAGAAGAAATCCTTGCCCTACGCCGTAAGCTGTCTATGGTTTTCCAACAGTTTAATTTGTTTGAACGCCGAACAGCACTTGATAATGTGAAAGAAGGCTTGGTTGTTGTCAAGAAATTATCTGACCAAGAAGCGACTAAGATTGCCAAGGAAGAGTTGGCTAAGGTTGGACTTTCTGACCGTGAAAACCATTACCCTCGACATTTATCAGGTGGACAGAAGCAACGGGTTGCCCTAGCGCGTGCGCTTGCTATGAAACCAGATGTCTTGCTCTTAGACGAACCAACTTCAGCCCTTGACCCAGAATTGGTCGGTGAAGTAGAAAAGTCTATTGCAGATGCTGCTAAGTCAGGTCAAACCATGATTTTGGTTAGTCATGACATGTCCTTTGTAGCCCAAGTGGCTGATAAGATTCTCTTCTTAGATAAGGGGAAAATCATTGAGTCTGGAACACCGGATGAGATTATCCACCATCCTAAAGAAGAGCGGACAAAAGAATTCTTCGCTAGTTACAAACGGACTTATATTTGATATAATAGATAAAGGAAAACTCAGTTAGCTGGACTAGCTGAGTTTACTCTTTAAAAAAGATAGAAATGAGAGAAATCATGCTACTGCAACTATTTTCTTTATATTTCGAGAGTTTGATCTTGACCACCATCCTTGTCCTGATTTTTTTAGGGATTTGGATTGGACTGAGAGCCATGTCGGGAGTTGATAAGACAGCCAAGGCTCGCCAAGCCCATCTCTATGATATGATTATGATTGGGGTTTTGGTTGTTCCAGTATTATCCTTTGCGGTTATGAGTTTAATTCTTGTTTTCAAGGCATAATCCTTGCTTTCAAGGCATAATCCTTGCTTGATTGACAAGAAAGAGTTAGAATAAAGATAGTTACAACAAGAAAGAAGGAATCTATATGTACGATACTATTATTATCGGTGCTGGACCTGCGGGTATGACTGCAGCCTTGTATGCTGCTCGAAGCAATTTGAAAGTAGCCTTGATTGAAGGTGGTCTGCCAGGTGGTCAGATGAATAATACATCTGATATTGAAAATTACCCAGGATACGCTAATATTAGTGGGCCTGAATTGGCTGAAAAGATGTTTGAACCACTTGAAAATCTTGGTGTTGAGCACATTTATGGTTATGTTGAAAATGTCCAAGATCATGGTGATTTTAAGAAAGTGATGACTGATGACCAAACATATGAAACTCGTACCGTTATCGTAGCGACTGGTTCTAAACACCGTCCTTTGGGAGTACCTGGAGAAGAAGAACTGAATAGTCGTGGTGTTTCATACTGTGCCGTGTGTGATGGTGCTTTCTTCCGTGATCAAGATTTGTTGGTAGTTGGTGGTGGGGATTCAGCTGTTGAAGAAGCCCTCTTCTTAACTCGCTTTGCCAAGACTGTTACCATTGTTCACCGTCGTGACCAACTTCGTGCCCAAAAGGTTTTACAAGACCGCGCCTTTGCGAATGAGAAAATCAGCTTTATCTGGGATTCTGTAGTGAAGGAAATCAAGGGTGAAAACCGAGTAGAATCTGTCGTATTTGAAAATGTGAAAACAGGTCAAGTGACAGAAAAAGCCTTCGGTGGTGTCTTTATCTATGTTGGTTTGGACCCTCTTAGCGATTTTGTTAAAGAATTGAATATCCAAGATCAGGCTGGTTGGATTGTGACAGATAACCACATGAAAACTGCAGTTGATGGTATCTTTGCAGTTGGAGATGTTCGCCAGAAAGACCTTCGCCAAGTAACAACAGCAGTTGGAGATGGAGCTGTCGCTGGTCAAGAAGCCTATAAATTTATCACAGAACATAGTTAATTATAAAAACGCATAGTATCAGATTTACAAAAAATTTGACACTATGTGTTTTATTGTGGGAAAATTAATTTCATTTTCTACTGAAATTGAGTTTTGCCAGCCTCTTATATTTTTAGAAAAATCCTTTAATCTTGTCAACGAGGCCATCTAGACTTTCTGAACCAGAAATCAACTGCTGAGCTTGAGAGAAGTATTCTCCAAGTTGTTCTTGATTTTCTGCAACAAATGTTTTAGCAACTTCGAAATCTTTTGTTTCGATTAATTCTTTTACTCGATTAAACAAACCTAATGGGTTCATCAGTTAGCTTTTTTGAAATTGGGTTTTAAGCTCTATTTTTAGTGTACTCAAAATTAGGATAGACTATAATTTTTATTCGTTTAGTAAAAAGAAAATGTATATTTTGAAAGAAATTCAAGAAAAAAATACTGTTTAAATCTTTTTTCTTGAATAAAAAACGGTTTCATAGTAAAATAAGAACTGAGAATGATGGAGGTCAATCGATGGAAAATTTGAAGAAAATGGCAGGTATCAAGGCTGCTGAGTTCGTGAGCGATGGAATGGTCGTTGGACTTGGAACAGGCTCGACTGCCTATTATTTTGTCGAAGAAATCGGTCGTCGTATCAAGGAAGAAGGTTTGCAGATTACAGCTGTAACGACCTCTAGTGTGACCAGTAAACAGGCTGAAGGCCTTAATATCCCGCTCAAGTCTATTGACCAAGTAGACTTTGTCGATGTGACGGTTGATGGCGCGGATGAAGTGGATAGTCAGTTTAACGGAATCAAAGGCGGTGGTGGTGCTCTTCTGATGGAGAAGGTTGTTGCGACACCATCAAAAGAATATATTTGGGTGGTGGATGAAAGCAAGCTGGTCGAAAAACTAGGTGCTTTTAAATTGCCAGTAGAAGTGGTTCAGTATGGCGCAGAACAAGTCTTTCGTCGTTTTGAGCGAGCTGGCTACAAACCAAGCTTCCGTGAAAAAGACGGTCAACATTTTGTGACGGATATGCAGAACTTTATCATTGACCTTGCCTTGGATGTCATCGAAGATCCAATTGCTTTCGGACAAGAATTGGACCATATCGTTGGTGTCGTAGAACACGGCTTATTCAACCAAATGGTGGATAGGGTCATCGTTGCTGGACGAGATGGAGTTCAGATTTTAACTTCAAAAAAAGGAAAATAGAAGGGGGCATAAGATGTCTAAATTTAATCGTATTCATTTGGTGGTACTGGATTCTGTAGGAATCGGTGCAGCACCAGATGCTAATAACTTTGTCAATGCAGGGGTTCCAGATGGATCTTCTGACACATTGGGACACATTTCAAAAACAGTTGGTCTGAATGTCCCAAACATGGCTAAAATCGGTCTGGGAAATATCCCTCGCGAAACTCCTCTTAAGACTGTAGCAGCTGAAAGCAATCCAACTGGATATGCAACAAAATTGGAAGAAGTATCCCTTGGTAAGGATACCATGACTGGACACTGGGAAATCATGGGACTCAACATTACTGAGCCCTTCGATACTTTCTGGAACGGATTCCCAGAAGAAATCTTGACAAAAATCGAAGAATTTTCAGGACGTAAGGTCATTCGTGAAGCCAACAAACCTTACTCAGGTACAGCTGTTATCGATGATTTTGGACCTCGTCAAATGGAAACTGGAGAGTTGATTATCTATACTTCAGCTGACCCTGTTTTGCAAATTGCTGCTCATGAAGACATCATCCCTTTGGATGAATTGTACCGTATTTGTGAATACGCTCGTTCGATTACACTTGAGCGTCCAGCCCTTCTAGGTCGTATCATTGCTCGCCCTTATGTAGGTGAACCAGGTAACTTCACTCGTACAGCTAACCGTCGTGACTTGGCGGTATCTCCATTTTCTCCAACCGTTCTCGATAAACTCAATGAAGCAGGTATCGATACTTATGCTGTTGGTAAAATCAACGATATCTTTAACGGTGCGGGTATCAACCATGACATGGGCCACAACAAGTCAAACAGCCATGGAATTGATACACTATTGAAGACAATGGGCCTTGCTGAGTTTGAAAAAGGATTCTCATTCACAAACTTGGTTGACTTTGATGCCCTTTACGGCCACCGTCGTAATGCTCACGGTTACCGTGATTGTTTGCATGAGTTTGATGAACGCTTACCTGAAATTATCGCAGCCATGCGAGAGAACGACCTTCTCTTGATTACTGCGGACCACGGGAACGACCCAACTTACGCAGGAACAGACCACACTCGCGAATATATCCCACTTTTGGCTTACAGTCCTGCCTTTAAAGGAAATGGTGTCATTCCAGTAGGACATTTTGCAGATATTTCAGCGACTGTTGCCGATAACTTTGGTGTGGAAACTGCTATGATTGGGGAAAGTTTCTTAGATAAATTGGTATAAGATGACGCGCTATGCTTTGCTGGTGAGAGGTATCAATGTTGGTGGTAAGAATAAGGTCGTCATGGCGGAGCTTCGTCAAGAATTGACAGACGTGGGACTGGAAAAGGTTGAAAGCTACATCAACAGTGGCAATATTTTCTTTACTTCGACAGAACCAAAAGCTCGATTGGTTGAAAAATTAGAGACTTTCTTTGCAGTCCATTATCCATTTATTCAGAGCTTTTCTTTACTGAGTCAAGAAGACTATGAAGCAGAAGTGGATAATCTACCAGCTTGGTGGAACGAAGACTTGGCACGAAAAGATGTCCTTTTCTACACGGAGGGTTTGGATGTGGAACAAGTCATCGCGACAGTTGAGAGTTTAGAGCTGAAAGATGAGGTCGTTCATTTTGGAAAACTTGGCATTTTCTGGGGGAAATTTTCTGAAGAAACCTACTCTAAAACTGCCTATCACAAGGGACTGCTCAAGATGCCTTTCTATCGCCACATTACCATTCGCAATGCTAAAACTTTTGACAAAATCGGTCAAATGCTAAAAACTAAAAAAGGAGACACACAATGACATTTTTAGATAAAATCAATGAAACAGCTGCTTTCCTGAAAGAAAAGGGAATCCAAACGCCTGAGTTCGGTCTAATCCTTGGATCAGGACTTGGAGAATTGGCAGAAGAAATCGAAAATCCTGTTGTAGTAGACTATGCTGAGATTCCAAACTGGGGCCGTTCAACAGTAGTCGGTCACGCTGGTAAATTAGTATATGGGGAACTTGCAGGTCGCAAGGTTTTGGCTCTTCAAGGTCGTTTCCATTTCTACGAAGGAAATCCTCTGGAAGTAGTGACTTTCCCAGTACGTGTCATGAAAGTTCTTGGATGTGAAGGTGTTATTGTAACCAATGCAGCTGGCGGTATTGGATTTGGTCCTGGTACCTTGATGGCTATCTCAGACCATATCAACATGACAGGTCAAAACCCATTGATGGGTGAAAACTTGGATGAATTTGGTCCTCGTTTCCCAGATATGTCTAAGGCCTACACACCAGAATACCGTGCTACTGCCCATGAAGTGGCTAAAAAACTTGGTATCAAGCTTGATGAAGGTGTCTATATCGGTGTTACTGGTCCAACTTATGAAACACCAGCAGAAATCCGTGCTTATAAGACACTGGGAGCAGATGCAGTTGGTATGTCGACTGTTCCTGAAGTTATTGTGGCATCCCACTCAGGTTTAAAAGTTCTGGGAATTTCATGTATCACTAACTTTGCGGCCGGTTTCCAAGAAGAACTTAACCACGAAGAAGTTGTAGAAGTAACCGAACGTGTCAAAGGTGATTTCAAAGGCTTGCTTAAAGCTATTCTTGCAGAATTGTAAGAAAAAAGATTTAAAAGGGGGAATGCCTCTACCTTTTCATGATTGACTACCTATCAGGGTCAACGAAGAAATATAAGTATACTATGAGGTTCTTTCTGCTCTTATAACTGAAAGAAGCGGAAGAATAGATATGTTTGCGTCTGATAGTTAGCATTGTGAAAGACAAGAATCTAGGATGCTGGGATTAGCTTCCTACGCCAAGCAGACTAGTTATGATAAGGAAAGATAAGAATGAATTTACTTTCTGAATTTCTCAGTCTTATCATATATAGCACAATGAGATTTTGCTTGAGTCTGCTTACAAATAAACGAAAAGAAAGATAAGAAATAATGAAAATCGGTCAACGAATTATGCGTTTTGGCATAAAAAAATTAAGTATCGGGGTTGTATCTGTTGCAGTCGGCTTCGCATTTCTAGCTCCAGCTGGAATTTCAGCCAATGAACTAAAGCAAGATGTAACATCTGAAGTGGCAACAAGAGTGCTAGATTCTAAGGAGGAATTGAGAGAGACGGAAAATGTTGCTCCAAAACTAGAAACTCCTCTTAGAGAGGAGCCAAGACTAGCTCCTCAAACGCTTCCAGAAGCAAGTGAAGTTCTTGAAAACAAAAGGGAAGAGTCAAAAGTAGAGATAACAGAGCCTGTTCAAGACTCACCTATTCATGCTCCTGTAGAAGAAACTAAAGAAGAAGTTGTGACAGAAAAACCAACAAATACTCGTTCTCTAACAGCAGAAGATTTGGTTAAGATTTCCAAAGGGGAATTGCATTTAGAAAATGATTTGATTGATGAATCTCTCTATGGTGAAAAAGTTCTTGATTTGGAAGGGGATGATGACCAAGATGGCATCAAAAACAAAGATGAACTTTATGTTTACAACAAAGATGGTAAGGATTATCTAGGATATAACAGTCATCCCTTGCTAGCAGACAGTGATGGGGATGGTTTGGCAGATGGAGAAGATGACAATAAGAAAGAATGGTATGTCACAGACCGTGATTCTCTTCTCTTTATGGAGTTAGCCTATCGAGACGATGATTATATTGAGAAAATTTTAGATCATAAGAATCCTTTCCCTAGTCTCTATCTTGACCGTCAAGAATATAAAATGATGCACAATGAACTGGCACCATTTTGGAAGATGAAAAAAGCCTATCATACAGATAGTGGCTTGGATGCTTTCTTATTTGAGACCAAGAGTGACCTTCCTTATCTAAAAGATGGAACGGTTCATATGTTGGCTATTCGTGGAACGCGAGTTAATGACGCTAAGGATTTAAGTGCAGATTTGGTTTTATTTGGTGGAAATAAACCAGCTCAAGCGGATGATATCCGCAAGGTTGTTGGGGAATTAGCCAAGGATACAAGTATTACCAAGTTGTATATGACAGGTCATTCTCTTGGAGGCTACCTAGCTCAGATTGCAGCAGTTGAAGCTTACCAAAAATATCCTGATTTTTATAACCATGTATTGAGGAAAGTGACGACTTTCAGTGCGCCTAAAGTGATTACTTCCAGAACTGTTTGGAATGCTAAGAATGGTTTCTGGGATGTTGGTTTGGAAAGCCGTAAATTAGCTGTTAGTGGAAAAATTAAGCATTATGTGGTTGATAATGATAATGTTGTGACTCCCTTGATTCATAACGATCGTGATATTGTTCCATTTACAGGTAATTCACGCTTTAAACACCGTTCTCGTGGCTATTTTGAAAGTCGAATGAATGATATTCCTAACTTTAATATTGGTAAACGAGCTACCTTGGATAAACATGGTTATCGTGATCCGAAATTAGATAAAGTGCGATTCTTTAAGAAACAGGCTCTGCCTCAATCTTCTAGTCAACCAAGCGCTGAACCTCTTGAAAATATAGCTCTAGGGAAACGGGTTACTCAAAGTTCGACAGCTTTCGGAGGAGATGCTAGAAGAGCTGTGGATGGCAAAGTTGATGGTAACTATGGTCACAATTCTGTCACTCATACCAACTTCCAATCTAAACCGTGGTGGCAAGTAGATTTGGCTAAAGAAGAAACCATTCGCCAAATCAATATTTACAACCGAACAGACACTGCCCAGGATAGATTGGCAAACTTTGATGTCATTCTTTTAGATAGTTTTGGTAAAGAAATTGAGAGAAAACGCATAACATCTCTTAAAGATGTGTCAGCACAAATTGCGATTAACCATAAAAAAGCGCGCTATGTTCGGATTGAGCTAGAAGGCTATAATGCCCTCAGTCTTGCAGAAGTCCAAGTATATCGTGCTGAGAATATCGCTTGGAAAAAACAAGCTAAGCAAAGTTCTACTGATTTTGGTGGAGATGCTAGTCGTGCCTTGGATGGCAATACCAATAGTAGTTATAGCCAGCAATCAATTACCCATACAAAATTTGAAAACCAGCCTTGGTGGGAAGTTGATTTAGGTCGTACGGAACAGGTTGGGCTTGTCCGACTTCATAACCGTGGGGATGGAGAACTTTCTAAAAGTCTGTCAGACTTTGATGTGATTTTGTATGATGAAAAAGGAACAGAAGTTGCTAGACAGTATGTTTCTAAACTTGACGGAACGAGCTTGGATGTTCAATTAAATGGGAAATTGGGACGCCGTGTTCGTGTGCAACTACGTAAGAACAATCAAGCCCTCAGTCTTGCAGAAGTAGAAGTTTTTCGATTTGTAGCTAAAAATAATGTAACTACGCAAGCTTCTAAGCCTGTGCAACTGTTAAACTACACTCCTGTAAAAGATAAAACCCTAACGATTCAACATAGCGGAGCTTATATTGCACGCTACTCAATATCCTGGGAAGAAGTCACAGTAGACAAAGATGGAAACCAAGTTGTTCGTAGTCGTTCTTGGGAAGGAAACGGACGTAACCAGACTGCAGGTTTTGTCCTCAACCTCCCAATCAAAGAAAATATGAGAAATCTGCGAATTAAGATCGAAAAGAGAACGGGTCTTATCTGGAATAGATGGCAAACAATCTATGACAACAGACCTCTTCTCGCCCAACCACATCGAAAAATCACTCATTGGGGTACGACATTGAATTCTAAGATTTCTGATGACGATGTCTTGTAAAAAATCCTACTATTTAATAATGAGATGATTTAGTTTGTAAGAGAAGTGCTACCTGAGCTTGAATAGAACTCAGGTAGCTCTCTGTGAAAGAACAAAATTAATACTCAATGAAAATCAAAGAGCAAACTAGGAAACTAGCCGCAGGTTGCTCAAAGCACTGCTTTGAGGTTGTAGATAGAACTGACGAAGTCAGTAACATATATACGGCAAGGCGACGTTGACGTGGTTTGAAGAGATTTTCGAAGAGTATAAACAGAAAGGTAGAGCGCGTGTTCTAATTTGAACACGAGTAGAAATTCGTACCTATAAGATGCTTGGAACAGATGTGGTCGGAATGTCAACTGCTCCTGAAGTTATTGTTTTAGCCTACTCAGGTTTGAAACTTCTAGGAATTTTATGGATTACTAACTATACTACTGGTTTCAAAGAAGAGATTAACCACGAAGAGGTTATAGAAGTGACTGAGTGTGTTAAAGGTGATTTTAAAGGCTTACTTAAAGCCGTTTTTGCTGAATTATTACTATGTTAAAAGAATTGAGGAGTATTTTTCAGAAAATCCCTTATAATCTTAAATTATTCCTAGCAGTCATTTTGCAAGGAATAGTTTCAGGTTTATCTGGTATTTTTTTACATTATCTTTTAAAGATGATAGAGGGGATAGCTTTTGGTCAGTCAGAGCATCAAACTGTATTCTTGACAGATGGAGTTTCCTCGTCGCGGATAGGATTAAGTTTAATAATCGTGGGTGTCAGCTCATCCTTGGTCTGGTATTTCTTGCAAAAAAAATCACAGATTTTTTCCATTAAAGCGCAGATGAAGTATGAGACTTCACAAAACAAACTTCATTTTTTAAAACAGCTATTTCATTCAATTTGGCAGATTATTGCAGTTGGAGGGGGAGCCCCTATTGGTAAAGAAGCTGCGCCACGAGAGATTGGAACTCTATTTGCAGGACCAATTGGAAAAATATGTTCTCTCTCTAAGAAGGATCAAATCTTTCTCCTTGCTTGTGGTGCTGGTGCTGGTTTAGCAGCTGTCTACCAGGTTCCATTAACAAGTGTCTTCTTTGTTTTTGAAACTCTAGGAATTGCTCTATCTATTAAACGATTTATCTTAGTCGGTTTGACTACCTATGTGTCAACCTATACAGCAGGCTTGGTTATTTCAGATCAGGCTCTCTACCAGATTCCAGCCATTGCATGGTCATTAAAGGAAATGTGGATTATTCCCTTATTACTTCTTTTCTTAACCCCACTAGCTTGGCTTTTTGGTTGCTTGAGTAAAGAAGTGTCTTCAAACAGGATAAAAGATAAACGAGTACTTCTCACATTGCCTACAGCTTTTCTTTTTCTTGCTGGGTTGGCAAGTTATTTTCCACATCTACTTGGAAATGGACGTATGATGGCTCAGGAAGTATTGAATGGTAGCAATGGCAAAACAGTATTCCTCTTGTTTATTCTAAAAGCATTAGTTGTTCTTATTATTCTGTGGGCAGGGGCCTATGGTGGTACCCTTACGCCATCTTTTGCCTTGGGGATGGCTGGAGCTGGTCTCTTGGGCATGATTCTAGGTGGGGATAGCCAGCCAAGCATTTTGCTTTTGGGATCTGTTTGCTTTTTGTCTGTGACCTTGAGGGCTCCCTGGTCTGCAACTGGATTAGTAATAGGGTTCACTGGGCTAGCTTTAGATTCTATTCCGTATCTCTTAGTAACAGCTGTTTTAGCCTATGAATTTGCAAAAATATTAGACCGTTTTTCTTGGGCTAGCATACTGTGTCAGAAGTCAAAGAATAGAGTAATAAGATAGAGAACGACCGTTTCTTCTAATCAAAGATTTATCTTAAAAGATTAAAAACTATTGTCAATTTATCAATAAATGTTTGAAATAAAAAAGAAGTAGGCTTATCGGAGTCATGATTGAATCCGATTTTTCATAGCTATAAAAATAAAAAAAAGAAAGGTAGAGCGTGTGTTCTAATTTGAACTCGAGCGGAAAACTTTTCTAAAAACTCAGAAGAGAAGGGGAGTTCGGGTTTGAATTGAATCCGGTCTAATCTTCTCAATATCATCAAAATTAAGAAAGGAATTGACCCCACCTTAAAAGCAGTGTGAAAAAGATAGTTGGTCTAGCGAGCATCGCTCACTGTGCCCAACTCCTATTTTTCCTTTGGCTTTTTAACGGGTTTGGTATCTTTCTGATTATAAATTTTAGAATAAAGAAAGGATGGGTTAACTGTATTCATTGAACTGAATACGGGCGGAGAACTGTGTAAAAAAGATAAACTGTCTAGCATCTGTGATGCTTCGTCAGTTTCCTATTTTTACTTTGTTCTCTGTCGCCCTTTATATCTTAACTATGTCTATCCATATTGCTGCTCAGCAGGGTGAAATTGCTGATAAAATTCTTCTTCCTGGAGATCCTCTTCGTGCGAAATTTATCGCTGAGAATTTCCTTGAAGATGCTGTTTGCTTTAACGAAGTGCGTAACATGTTTGGATACACAGGTACTTACAAAGGTCACCGTGTATCTGTTATGGGAACAGGGATGGGTATGCCCTCAATCTCTATCTATGCTCGTGAATTGATTGTCGATTACGGTGTGAAAAAATTGATCCGTGTCGGTACAGCCGGTTCTTTGAATGAGGATGTTCACGTTCGTGAGTTGGTCTTGGCACAAGCAGCTGCTACCAATTCAAATATCATCCGCAACGATTGGCCTCAATACGATTTCCCACAAATCGCTAGCTTTGATTTGCTGGACAAGGCCTACCATATCGCTAAAGAACTCGGTATGACCACCCACGTTGGGAACGTTTTGTCTTCTGATGTCTTTTATTCAAACTACTTTGAAAAGAACATTGAGCTTGGTAAATGGGGAGTCAAGGCTGTGGAAATGGAAGCAGCAGCCCTTTACTATCTGGCAGCCCAACACCATGTTGACGCGCTTGCCATCATGACTATTTCTGATAGTTTGGTCAATCCAGATGAAGATACAACTGCAGAAGAACGCCAAAATACCTTTACCGATATGATGAAGGTTGGATTAGAAACCTTGATTGCAAAATAATTATATTCAAAAAAGGAAGCCCTTCTTTATGAATTGGAGGACTTCCTTTTCTTATCTAGAAATTGGTCTATCTCTTTTTGTGATCTGAGGATGACCACTTTATATGGATAGTTTTTTTGAATCCACTTGTAGCGTTCCTTAGCGGATTTGCTCCGTCCGTCCCAGAGAATCCATCTGATAAACTCCCAATTAAACTGTTCTTGACAACCAGCTGCCATACTTTCTCTTACTTTTCCCCGGTATTTAAGATAACGTTTAAAGGCTCGAAAGAGACAGGTCAATGGCGAAAAATTAAGAAAGATGATTTGGTCAGCTTCCTGCATTCTTTCCTCGTAATAGCACCAAGAATAATTCCCATCGATGACCCAAACTTCATGCTTGGTGAGAAAGTTTTTCATCTCGGTCAACATCCATTCGCGATCACTATCTTGCCAACCAGGTTGAAATTGGAGTGTGTCCATGTGAAGTTTTGGGATGGAGTAGTAGTGAGACAACTTTTCAGCTAGCGTTGACTTACCTGAACCAGAATATCCGATAATTGCAATTTTCATTTTCTACCTTTTCCTATTTGGAGACAAAAAAACAGCCTCTATGGACTGTTTCTTATTTAGCAAGTTTAGCTGAAAGACGAGCTTTATCGCGACTTGCTTTGTTTTTGTGAATCAAACCTTTAGTTTCTGCTTTATCGATAGCTGAGCTAGCAGCACGGAAAAGTTCTTCAGATGGGTTTGCTTCGAAAGCTTTGATAGCAGTACGCATAGCTGATTTTTGAGCTGAGTTCTTTTCGTTTTGTTTAACGTTCAATTCAGCGCGTTTGATAGCTGATTTAATATTTGCCAATGTTCTTACCTCCATATTTACTAACTATACCATTATATCTGAAAACTTACGTTTTGACAAGGGAAAATTACTTTTTTAAGTAAATTTCATCGATTTCATGGTTCTTGCTTTTATGAAGAATCACTTCTGCACGATTTCTGGTCGGTTCAATATAATTTTGCAGATTTGTTAGATTGATACTGGTCCAGACCTGATGAGCAAAGGCCTCCACTTCCCCAATCGGCATTTGAGTAAAACGATAGTAGTAGCTATCAGGGTCGTTTTGGGCCAGACTCAGCATTTTCAAGAAACGGTCTAGATACCAACTCTCGATGTCATCTACTGCAGCATCAACATAGATGGAAAAGTCAAAAAAGTCAGTGATATAGAGACGCTCGTTTTGTGGATTCTGAAAGACATTGATTCCTTCAACAATCACAAAGTCAGCAGCTTTGACGCTTTGTTTTTCCTCAGGTACGATGTCGTAGACTTCATGAGAATAGACAGGAATATCCACATCTTGTCCATTCTTGATGCGGTCCAAGAAGTTGAGAAGAGCTTCCATATCATAGCTTTCAGGAAATCCCTTGCGATTTAAAATCCCCTGTTCAATCAAGGTCTGGTTGGGATAGAGAAAGCCGTCAGTTGTTACCAACTCAACCCTAGCATCTGTAAGTGTACGAGACAGTAGGATTTGCAGTAGGCGACTGGTTGTTGATTTTCCAACAGCAACACTCCCAGAAACCCCAATGATAAAAGGTTGGGATTTACTTTCACGTTGAAGGAAAATTCCTTTTGAAAAGGCCAAATCATCCTTGGTACGCTTGTAAATCTGGATGAGATGGGCTAGGGGGAGATAGACATCGGTAACATCCTGCAAGCTAATCTGGTCATTAAAACTCTTGATAGATTCCAATTCTTCTTCTGTCAAAGGAGGTGTGGTCTTTCGATGTAAAGATTGCCAAGTCTGGCGGCTGATTTTTTCAAAATGTAAAAATTCGTTGGTCATTTGTTTTCCCCTAGATATTTTGTCTATCATACCATAAAAAGCTAAAAAAATAAAGCGGTTTCTTGAATGTGTTAAGTCAATAGTATATACCCAATAGTATATACTATAAGTAGATAGAGGATGACCAATTTATTGATGAAGTAGGAGCTGCTTTCTACTGACTTATCAGCTATAAAGGGGGATTTTGGGTTTATAACTTATAGGAGGTGTACTATGAAAATCTTGAAACGTTACCTATTGGAACTCTGTTTTATTTTAAGTTTTGCTCTACCTTTTATAAAAGGAGTCAATGCGGATAATGGTAGACGCTTTGTGGAAATCTATTACGGTTTTACTTTTTTGATGGAACATGCCATTGTAACAGCTGTCTTTATCTGTTCGCTCTTGATTGCTTTCTTCCTAAAAAAACGGTGGACGAAATGGCTTGCTGCTGGTAGTTATTTCTTTTTGGTTCTATGGATTGCTACAGAGGGTTATTTCTTCCGCATGTCACTAGAAGATTTGATACGACTTTGGACAAGTTTGGAATTCCTGACAAAAACGTATCAGTTGGGCTTTTATTTAAACATTTTGTTGGGAATCCTATTGATAATGAAATATTTAAAAGTAAAGAAATAGCGCTGACAATGCGCCTGATGATAAACAATAAACTTTGTGTTATGTGTTTTATCATGGTAATGATACCTGTAGTCCTAGATGAAATACAAGTTGCTTATAAAGGTTGAAAGAGATTGAAGGGGAGCTATTGTAAAGCAATTTCCTTCAATTTTTTTGTTTTAGCCTTGATATGTAAACGATTTACAATTCGATCCAAAATATGATAGAATAGGGTTATGAATAAAATGTACTATGCAGAAAATCCTGACGCTGCTCACGACATTCATGAATTGAGAGTGGACTTGTTGGGAGAAAAAATGACCTTTTTGACGGATGCGGGTGTTTTTAGCAAGAAAATGGTTGACTTTGGAAGTCAACTCTTGCTCAAGTGTTTTGAGGTCAATCAAGGAGAAACTGTCCTTGATGTAGGCTGTGGTTACGGACCTTTGGGCTTGTCTTTAGCTAAGGCTTATGGAGTTCAGTCGACCATGGTCGATATCAATAATCGTGCCTTGGATTTGGCGCGACAAAATGCTGAACGAAATAAAGTAGAAGCGACGATTTTCCAGTCCAACATCTATGAACAAGTTGAAGGACATTTTGACCATGTCATTTCCAATCCTCCTATCCGTGCAGGCAAGCAAGTGGTTCATGAAATCATTGAGAAAAGTAAAGATTTCTTGGAAACTGGTGGGGATTTGACAATCGTTATCCAGAAAAAACAAGGGGCTCCAAGTGCCAAGTCCAAGATGGAAGATGTGTTTGGTAATTGTGAAATCGTCAAAAAAGATAAGGGATACTATATCCTTAGAAGTGTGAAAGAATGAGAGCAGTTGATTTAATCCAAAAAAAACGAGACGGTCAAGAACTGACTTCGAGTGAAATTGAATGGCTGGTAGAAGGCTATGTGTCAGGAATTGTCCCTGATTATCAGATGTCTGCCTTTGCTATGGCTGTTTATTTCAAAGGAATGACGACTCGAGAAATATCTGATTTAACTATGAAAATGGTTCAGACAGGGCAAGAGTTTGATTTATCTGCTATTGATGGGGTTAAGGTTGACAAGCATTCTACTGGTGGTGTTGGTGATAAGGTGACCCTGATTTTAGCTCCTTTAGTAGCGAGTTTTGGAGTTCCAGTCGCGAAAATGAGTGGTCGTGGTCTCGGCCATACTGGCGGTACAATTGATAAATTGGAGTCCATTAAGGGCTATCAAGTCGAGCACAGTCAAGAAGATTTCATTCGTCAGGTGCAGGACATTGGAGTATCTGTCATTGGGCAATCAGACCAGCTGGTTAAAGCAGACAAGCTTCTCTACGCCCTCCGTGATGTGACTGCAACTGTCGACACGATTCCTTTGATTGCGAGTTCGGTGATGAGCAAGAAAATCGCGGCAGGAGCGGATGCTATTTTGCTAGACGTGACTGTTGGTGAGGGTGCTTTCATGAAGACGGTTGATGAGGCGCGTGAACTGGCTCAAACCATGGTGGAACTTGGTAAGGCTGTTGGTCGGAAGACAGTAGCAGTGATTACGGATATGAGCCAGCCTTTAGGGCGTGCTATTGGAAATCGTCTGGAGATCCTTGAAGCATTGGAGATTTTACAGGGTCAAGGACGTCAGGATATTACCCACTTCATCTGTGAATTGGCTCAAATTATGCTTGGCCTGGCAAATGTAAATAAAACAGTTGAAGAAGTCCGCCAACATCTTGAGAATGGTCAAGCACTGGCTAAGTTTGAGGAAATGGTGCAAGCCCAAGGTGGGGACTTGGAAGACCTCTACCGTCCTGTCAATGTTGCCCATGTGGTAGAAATTCCTGCCCAGGAAACGGGTGTCATTTCAGCTCTTCCAGCAATGGAATTTGGGCTTTATGCTATGAGACTGGGGGCAGGCCGTGCAGTCAAGTCTGATGCCTTGGACTATGAAACAGGAATTGTTTTTGAAAAGAAGGTTGGAGATTCTGTTCAAAAGGGAGAAATTGTTGCAAAAGTATACACAAATGGAAAAATTTCTCCTCAGCTAGTTACAGATTTTCAAAAATATGTTAAAATAAATGATAGGGTGCAAAGTTTACGAGAAATTATAGAAATTATCTCATAAACCGCAGGAGAATCCGAATATGAAATTAAATAAATATATCGATCATACGCTTTTAAAACAAGATGCAACAGAAAATCAAATTGATTGTTTGTTGTCTGAAGCTAGAGAGTATGATTTTGCCAGTGTTTGCGTTAATCCGACCTGGGTTGAACATGCTAAAAAAGGACTTGAAGGCACAGATGTCAAGGTCTGCACAGTAGTAGGTTTCCCTTTGGGAGCAACAACTTCAACTGTGAAAGCTTTTGAAACCAAGGAAGCTATCCAAAATGGTGCAGATGAGATTGATATGGTGATCAATGTTGGGGCTCTCAAATCAGGCAATTTAGCCTTGGTTGAATCGGATATTCGCGCAGTAGTGGAAGCAAGTGGTGACAAGTTAGTGAAAGTCATTATTGAAGCGTGCCTGCTGACAGACCAAGAAAAAGTTGTAGCTTGCCAATTAGCCCAAAAAGCGGGAGCTGACTTCGTCAAAACTTCAACTGGCTTTTCAACTGGTGGTGCTACGGTAGCAGATGTTACATTAATGCGTGAAACAGTTGGTCCTGATATGGGGGTCAAGGCTGCTGGCGGAGCTCGTTCTTATGCAGATGCTCTTGCCTTTGTGGAAGCAGGGGCGACACGTATCGGAACGTCAGCTGGGGTAGCCATTTTAAAAGGAGAATTGGCAGATGGCGACTACTGAGTTGATTGAACTGGCAATTGAAACCAGCAAGAAAGCCTATGTGCCCTATTCTCATTTTCCAGTCGGAGCTGTTTTAGTAGCGAAAGATGGTAGCACTTATACAGGTGTCAATATCGAAAATGCTAGCTATCCTTTGACCAATTGCGGTGAGAGAACAGCCATTTTTAAGGCTGTATCTGAAGGGCAAAGAGAATTTTCAGAATTGATTGTCTATGGAGAGACTGAAAAACCAATTTCACCATGTGGTGCTTGTCGTCAAGTAATGGTCGAATTTTTTGAACAAGATCTAAAAGTGACCTTAGTCGCAAAAGATAAATCGACGGTCGAGATGACGGTCGGGGAATTACTTCCATATTCTTTTACAGACTTAAATTAGTCTGAGTCGCTCTCTGAGTGGCACGGTCCTTGTGGCCAACCAATCCATACTTGCAACATCGTTGCACATCTTATTTAGGAGGTTCAGTAATGAACAAGAAACAATGGCTAGGCCTTGGTCTAGTTGCAGTGGCAGCAGTTGGACTTGCTGCATGTGGTAACCGCTCTTCTCGTAAGGCAGATTCATCTTCTGATGTGAAGACAAAAGCAGCAATCGTCACTGATACTGGTGGTGTTGATGATAAATCATTCAACCAATCAGCTTGGGAAGGTTTGCAGGCTTGGGGTAAAGAACACAATCTTGCAAAAGATAAAGGTTTCACTTACTTCCAATCAACAAGTGAAGCTGACTATGCTAACAACTTGCAACAAGCGGCTGGAAGTTACAACCTAATCTTCGGTGTTGGTTTTGCCCTTCACAATGCAGTTAAAGATGCAGCAGCAGAGCACACTGATTTGAACTATGTCTTGATTGATGATGTGATTAAAGATCAAAAGAATGTTGCGAGCGTAACTTTCGCTGATAATGAGTCAGGTTACCTTGCAGGTGTAGCTGCAGCAAAAACAACTAAAACAAAACAAGTTGGTTTTGTAGGTGGGCAGGAGTCAGAAGTTATCTCTCGTTTTGAAGCAGGATTCAAGGCTGGTGTTGCGTCAGTAGACCCATCTATCAAAGTACAAGTTGACTACGCTGGTTCATTTGGTGATGCTGCTAAAGGTAAAACAATTGCAGCCGCACAATACGCAGCCGGTGCAGATATTGTTTACCAAGTAGCTGGTGGTACAGGTGCTGGTGTCTTTGCAGAAGCAAAATCACTCAACGAAAGCCGTCCTGAAAATGAAAAAGTTTGGGTTATCGGTGTTGACCGTGACCAAGAAGCAGAAGGTAAATACACTTCTAAAGATGGCAAAGAATCAAACTTTGTTCTTGCATCTACTTTGAAACAAGTTGGTACAACTGTAAAAGATATTTCTAACAAGGCAGAAAAAGGTGAATTCCCTGGCGGTCAAGTGATCGTTTACTCATTGAAAGATAAAGGGGTTGACTTGGTAACAACTAACCTTTCTGAAGAAGGTAAAAAAGCCGTTGAAGATGCAAAAGCTAAAATCCTTGATGGAAGCGTAAAAGTTCCTGCAAAATAATGGATGGAAGTTATTTCTTAGGAAGCGGCCATCGGCCGCTTTTTTAAGAATTGAGACAAAGTCATTTTGTCTCAGTAAAGCTTGCTACTAGACAAACTAGCAAGTTTTATTGAAATAAAATAAGACTCTGAAAGGAAGAGCACATGGCACACGAAAATGTCATTGAGATGCGTGATATTACCAAGGTGTTTGGTGAATTTGTTGCCAACGACAAAATCAACCTGCACCTACGAAAAGGTGAAATTCATGCACTTTTAGGAGAAAATGGGGCTGGTAAGTCCACGCTCATGAACATGTTAGCAGGGCTTCTTGAACCAACTAGTGGTGAAATCGCGGTCAACGGTCAAGTTGTCAACCTCGACTCCCCATCTAAAGCAGCTGACTTGGGAATCGGAATGGTTCACCAGCACTTTATGTTGGTAGAGGCTTTCACGGTGGCTGAAAACATTATTTTAGGAAGTGAATTGACTAAAAATGGTGTACTAGATATCGCTGGAGCTAGCAAAGAAATCAAGGCTCTTTCTGAACGTTATGGCTTAGCTGTGGACCCTTCTGCCAAGGTAGCAGACATCTCAGTTGGAGCCCAACAACGTGTAGAAATTTTAAAAACCCTTTATCGGGGAGCTGATATTCTTATTTTTGACGAGCCAACGGCTGTTTTGACTCCATCAGAAATTGAGGAGTTGATGGCTATTATGAAAAATCTTGTCAAAGAAGGAAAATCAATTATCTTGATTACTCACAAGTTGGACGAGATTCGCGCAGTTTCTGACCGCGTTACAGTTATCCGTCGTGGGAAATCAATTGAAACCGTCAAAATTGCAGGGGCTACTAATGCTGATTTGGCAGAAATGATGGTAGGACGTTCTGTTTCCTTTAAAACAGAGAAACAAGCCTCTCAACCAAAAGAAGTGGTCTTGTCAATCAAAGATTTGGTGGTCAATGAAAACCGTGGTGTTCCAGCTGTGAAAAATCTGTCCTTGGATGTTCGTGCTGGAGAGATTGTTGGTATTGCGGGGATTGATGGAAATGGTCAGTCTGAACTCATTCAAGCCATCACAGGTCTTCGCAAGGTTGAATCTGGTAGCATTGAGCTAAAAGGAGATTCAATTGTAGGCTTGCACCCACGTCAGATTACAGAGTTGAGTGTTGGGCACGTTCCAGAAGACCGTCACCGTGATGGCTTGATTTTGGAAATGATGATTTCTGAAAATATTGCCCTTCAAACTTACTATAAAGAACCACATAGTAAAAATGGAATTTTGAACTATTCAAATATTACTTCTTATGCTAAAAAGCTAATGGAAGAATTTGATGTTCGTGCTGCCAGTGAATTTGTTCCTGCAGCTGCACTCTCAGGAGGAAATCAACAAAAAGCAATTATTGCTCGTGAAATTGATCGTGATCCTGATCTTCTTATCGTCAGCCAGCCAACTCGTGGGTTGGATGTCGGTGCCATTGAATATATCCACAAACGCTTGATTGAAGAGCGTGATAATGGGAAGGCTGTCCTTGTTGTCAGCTTTGAATTGGATGAGATTTTAAACGTCTCAGACCGTATTGCCGTTATCCACGATGGTAAGATTCAAGGTATTGTATCACCAGAAACAACCAATAAACAAGAACTTGGTGTCTTGATGGCGGGTGGAAACTTGGGAAAGGAGAAGAGTGATGTCTAAAAAATTACAACAAATTTCGGTTCCCTTGATTTCTGTCTTCCTAGGAATTTTACTTGGAGCCATTGTCATGTGGATCTTCGGTTATGATGCTATTTGGGGCTACGAAGAATTGTTCTATACAGCCTTTGGTAGCCTGCGTGGGATTGGAGAAATCTTCCGTGCCATGGGGCCTTTGGTCTTGATTGGTCTTGGTTTTGCTGTTGCCAGTCGCGCTGGTTTCTTTAACGTCGGGCTTCCTGGTCAGGCTTTGGCTGGTTGGATTCTCAGTGGTTGGTTTGCCCTGTCGCATCTAGATATGCCACGTCCCTTGATGATTCTAGCAACCATCGTGATTGCCTTGATTGCTGGTGGGATTGTCGGAGCGATTCCAGGTATTCTGAGAGCCTATCTGGGGACGTCAGAGGTTATCGTAACCATTATGATGAACTACATTGTCTTGTATGTAGGAAATGCCTTTATCCATGCTTTCCCTAAAGACTTCATGCAAAGTACAGATTCGACCATTCGTGTTGGGGCTAATGCAACCTATCAGACACCTTGGTTGGCTGAGTTGACTGGTAACTCGCGGATGAATATTGGTATTTTCTTTGCCATCATTGCCGTTGCAGTCATTTGGTTCATGCTCAAGAAAACGACTCTTGGTTTTGAAATCCGTGCGGTTGGTCTTAATCCACATGCTTCAGAATATGCTGGTATTTCTGCCAAACGGACTATTATTCTATCAATGATTATTTCAGGTGCCTTGGCAGGTCTTGGTGGAGCTGTTGAAGGGCTTGGAACCTTCCAGAACGTCTATGTTCAAGGGGCGTCATTGGCTGTTGGATTTAACGGGATGGCAGTTAGTCTGCTTGCAGCCAACTCACCAATCGGTATTCTCTTTGCAGCCTTCCTATTTGGTGTTCTCCAAGTTGGAGCCCCTGGTATGAATGCGGCGCAGGTACCGTCTGAGCTTGTCAGCATTGTAACAGCTTCTATTATCTTCTTTGTCAGTGTTCATTATCTTATCGAACGCTTTGTCAAACCGAAAAAACAAGTTAAAGGAGGTAAGTAAAGATGTCTATTACAACCTTGCTCACCCTCTTGGTGTCTTCTATGCTGATTTACTCAGCACCCCTCATCTTTACAAGTATTGGTGGTGTTTTCTCTGAACGTGGTGGTGTGGTCAACGTCGGCCTTGAAGGAATTATGGTTATGGGTGCCTTTTCTGGGGTTGTCTTTAACCTTGAATTTGCAGAACAATTTGGAGCAGCAACTCCATGGCTATCCTTGCTTGTAGCAGGATTGGTTGGAGGTCTTTTCTCCATCATCCACGCAGCAGCAACGGTTCATTTCCGTGCAGACCATGTTGTCAGCGGTACGGTATTGAACTTGATGGCGCCAGCCTTGGCTGTTTTCTTGGTTAAAGTTCTTTATAACAAAGGACAAACCGACAACCTAAGTCAAACTTTTGGACGTTTTGACTTCCCAGTCTTGGCAAATATCCCAGTGATTGGTGATATCTTCTTCAAGTCAACTAGTCTTCTTGGTTATCTGGCGATTGCCTTCTCGTTCCTTGCTTGGTTTATCCTCTTCAAGACTCGCTTTGGTCTTCGTCTTCGCTCTGTCGGTGAACACCCTCAAGCAGCGGATACTTTGGGAATCAATGTCTACAAGATGAGATATTTAGGGGTTATTATTTCCGGTTTCCTAGGTGGAATTGGTGGAGCGATTTATGCTCAATCAATCTCAGTTAACTTCTCAGTAACAACTATTGTTGGACCTGGATTTATCGCTCTTGCTGCGATGATCTTCGGAAAATGGAATCCAATCGGAGCCATGCTTTCTAGTCTTTTCTTTGGACTTTCACAAAGTTTGGCTGTTATCGGTTCTCAATTGCCATTCCTACAAGGAGTTCCTGCGGTTTATCTTCAAATCGCACCTTATGTTTTGACAATTCTAGTCTTGGCAGCCTTCTTTGGAAAAGCAGTTGCACCAAAAGCAGATGGTATCAACTATATCAAATCAAAATAAGCATACAAAAAAACGTCAGTTCTGTTCAAACTGGCGTTTTATTTTTTAGGATGTTGGTGGGTCAAGTTTAATCCCCAAGGGACAAGATTTTCAGTTTTATTTTTGATACGTGTGATATTATCCTTATGACGAATGATAATCAAACTAGCCAGTGCTAGGATAATAGCGATGAAGAGAGTATCATAGTGACTCAGGATAAAACCAAAAAGTGGAAAGAGTAGAACTCCGACGACAGCTGCGATAGATGCAGTGACACTAGAGAGTGAAATCATACTACCAAGATAGAGGGTCCCAAAGAAAACAACTGCTAGGTAGAGACAGAAGACAGGCGCAAATCCGAAAATCACTCCCGCACTGGTTGCGACAGCCTTGCCACCCTTAAATCCTGCAAAGATAGGGAAGGTATGACCAATAACAGCCAAAAGTCCAAAGATGAGAGGCGAAACGCCTTGCAGATGAAACATAATCGGAAGAAGCGTTGCTAGGGTTCCTTTGAAAAAGTCAATTACAAAGGTTGCCATACCAGCTTTCTTGCCTAAAATGCGGAAGGTATTGGTTGTTCCAGTATTTCCAGAACCATGTTCACGCAGATTGATTTGAAAGAATACTTGTCCAATCCAGAGACCAGACGGAATCGAACCCAGCAGATAGGCTAGGATTAATAAAACTATTGTAATCATACTCCTATTATATCATGAAATGGAGAAGAAAGGCAGAGAATCTCTTCTAAAATTGTCACACCGGAGAAAGAAAAATTTTGCAAAATCCTTGGAAAACCTGTAGAATAGTAAAGATGAACGAATAGGAGGTTCCTTGTGTCAAAAAAGGAAATCAATATTAATAATTATAATGATGATGCCATTCAGGTGCTAGAAGGGTTGGATGCGGTCCGAAAACGTCCAGGGATGTATATCGGATCGACCGATGGAGCTGGTCTCCACCACCTAGTCTGGGAAATCGTCGATAATGCTGTCGATGAGGCTTTGTCTGGATTTGGTGATCGTATTGATGTGACCATCAATAAAGATGGGAGTTTGACTGTACAAGACCATGGACGTGGGATGCCGACAGGGATGCACGCTATGGGAATTCCAACCGTTGAGGTTATCTTTACCATTCTTCACGCCGGAGGAAAATTCGGTCAAGGAGGATATAAAACTTCTGGTGGTCTCCACGGGGTTGGATCTTCCGTTGTAAACGCCCTATCTAGTTGGCTGGAGGTTGAAATTACTCGTGATGGTGCAATCTACAAGCAACGTTTTGAAAATGGTGGCAAGCCAGTTACCACTCTAGAAAAGGTTGGAACGGCACCTAAGTCTAAAACAGGTACCAAGGTTACTTTTATGCCTGATGCGACAATCTTTTCTACGACAGACTTCAAGTACAACACCATTTCAGAACGTCTCAATGAGTCAGCCTTTCTCTTGAAAAATGTGACCTTGTCATTAACGGACAAGCGAACAGATGAAGCGATTGAGTTCCACTATGAGAATGGGGTACAAGACTTTGTTTCTTATCTGAACGAAGATAAGGAGATCTTGACACCTGTTCTATACTTTGAAGGGGAAGACAATGGTTTCCAAGTGGAAGTGGCCCTCCAGTACAATGATGGTTTCTCAGATAACATCTTGTCCTTTGTTAATAACGTTCGTACCAAGGACGGTGGAACGCACGAGACAGGACTCAAGTCTGCCATTACCAAGGTCATGAATGACTACGCGCGTAAGACAGGTCTTCTCAAGGAAAAAGATAAGAACCTAGAAGGTTCAGACTATCGTGAGGGACTAGCAGCTGTTCTTTCTATTCTTGTTCCTGAAGAACACCTTCAGTTTGAAGGTCAGACTAAGGATAAACTTGGAAGTCCTCTAGCTCGTCCGGTTGTGGATGGAATTGTAGCTGATAAGTTGACTTTCTTCCTTATGGAAAATGGGGAACTAGCTTCAAATCTTATTCGCAAAGCCATCAAGGCCCGTGATGCTCGTGAAGCAGCACGTAAGGCGCGTGATGAGAGCCGTAATGGTAAGAAAAATAAAAAAGACAAGGGCTTGCTGTCTGGGAAATTGACCCCAGCCCAATCTAAGAATCCTGCTAAGAATGAACTCTATCTAGTCGAGGGGGACTCTGCCGGTGGCTCTGCCAAGCAAGGCCGTGACCGTAAGTTCCAGGCTATCTTGCCCCTTCGAGGTAAGGTTATCAATACAGCCAAAGCCAAGATGGCGGATATCCTCAAAAATGAAGAAATCAATACCATGATTTATACTATAGGTGCGGGTGTTGGAGCAGATTTTTCTATTGAGGATGCCAACTATGATAAGATCATTATCATGACCGATGCGGATACGGATGGTGCCCACATTCAGACCTTGCTCTTGACATTTTTCTACCGCTACATGCGTCCTCTTGTCGAGGCAGGACATGTCTATATCGCCCTTCCGCCTCTTTACAAGATGTCAAAAGGTAAAGGCAAGAAGGAAGAAGTAGCTTACGCATGGACGGACGGGGAACTAGAAGAACTCCGTAAACAGTTCGGTAAAGGCGCTACCCTCCAACGCTACAAGGGGCTTGGTGAGATGAACGCGGACCAGCTCTGGGAAACAACTATGAATCCAGAAACTCGTACTCTTATCCGTGTCACGATCGAAGACTTGGCTCGCGCTGAACGCCGCGTAAACGTCCTCATGGGAGACAAGGTCGAACCACGCCGTAAGTGGATTGAGGATAATGTCAAGTTTACGCTGGAAGAAGCGACAGTATTTTAAGTCACTTTTTAATGAATGGGTATCAACATGAGAACTGAAGCAGAAATGTTCGATGTAATTTTAAAGACTGCCGAAACCTTACAAGTCAAAGCTGTCGCTATGTCTGGTTCACGGACAAACCAAAATGTTCCAAAAGATGAATTTCAAGACTACGATGTGGTCTATGTCGTGGATGATTTTGATAATCTGACGAGTGACCTTTCTTGGTTGGACTATTTCGGAAAACGAATTATAGAGCAAGAGGTTGTTCTTGACCATCGTCGTCTTTATCTCATGCTCTTTGAAGATGGTAATCGTATTGATTTGACTCTCTGCCCCAAAGACCACATCCAAGAGTGGGTGGATAGTGAGGCAGGATTCACTGTTTTAGAAGATCCAGAACATTTATTTGAACCCTATTCTCAAAATCTAGAGCGTTACTGGACAAGCCCAGCTACTGAAACGAATTTTGTAAAATCCTGCAATGAATTTTGGTGGGTGTCAGCCTACGTGGTTAAAGGGATTTGTCGGAATCAGCTCATCTACGCGACTGACCATCTCTACGGCATTTGTCAACAAGAATTCTTGAAAATTTTGGCTTGGCAGGTTGCAAGTGATAGGGGGAAAGTCGATATCGGCAAGAACTACAAGTATCTCTTCAACTATTTACCTGCTGAGAAAGAGAAGGAATTCTCAAGTCTACTTGATTTCGCAAGTTTAGATAAAATCATTCAGTCTTTATTGGCTACGATGCAACTTTTCCATAGAGAAGCTCAAAAACTTGCTCAAAAGCTGGGCTTTGACTACGATAAAGAAGTGGCGGAGAAGATGATTGAGTATGCTGAGGAAAGAGTGAAGAAGTTTGGGAATAACTGGAAAAACGAAAAAGCGAGAGGAGGAGACTCATGATTGAAAAAGTGGAACGCCTCATTACAGAGATTAATCGTATTCATCGAGAATATTCTAAAGATTATTTTGAAACGGGTAAGGTGGAAAAAATCAATCTCAAGCATACCTTTTCAAAAGTTCCGACTAAAGCGATTTTGGCCTACCGTCTGAATTTACATGAGTCAATTAATGACTATCTGATGAAAGCGGATGTCCAAGATATTGCCTATGTTTATCGTGTCAAAACTTCTGAGTCTATTTTAGATAAAATTACACGTTTTTCTGAGCGTCAAGAGGGCTATCCTGTGAATTCCATTCTTAATGATATTTTTGGTGCTCGTATGATTTTAAGTTCCAAAGAGATAGCTCAAGTTATGGAGAAACTAGATGATTGGCAAGAGCTGTACGGACTAAAAAACTGGTATTTACGAGATAAAGACGGCTATGTCGGTATTCATATCTATTTTAAAAATAAAAGTAATTTTTATTACCCATGGGAACTTCAACTTTGGGATAGGAAAGATGTAGATAGCAATATCGTCAGTCATATCAAGTATAAACGAGGATTTGTGAAGTAGACATTTCAAGTGGAAATGACGATACAGGAATTGGGTGAAACTCACTTACTCTATATTTTTTTCATAGTATTTACTCTACATTCTTCGAAAGGAGTTGAACACGCCCTAAATGCTATGTGAAATTTCTTATTAATTGAAGCAACACATTTTAAACACATTAAACTACAGAAAGAGTCATTTAGTTATTTGTAGTAACTGAACACGGGACTAATTTTATTCGGAAAAAAGTCAAATCGTCTTGACTTCATCCATCCCTACGTCGATTTTCTATTTTTCTACAGACAGTTTTGGCAAGCCAAATCGTCCCTTTATATCTTAACTGAACACCTTTTCTGTAAAAACCTACTCTATATTCTTTGAAAGGAGTTAAACACGCCCTAAATGATGCGTAAAAAAGATAAATTCTCTGCTGAGCTTGCTTACTTCAAGAATTTTCTATTTTCACTTGATATTTTACGGGCTCTGTATCCTATATGAGTAACATTCAAAATATGTCCCTAGAGGACATCATGGGAGAGCGCTTTGGTCGCTACTCCAAGTACATTATTCAAGACCGGGCCTTGCCAGATATTCGTGATGGCTTGAAGCCGGTTCAGCGTCGCATTCTTTATTCTATGAATAAGGATGGCAATACCTTTGACAAGAGCTACCGTAAGTCGGCTAAGTCTGTCGGTAATATCATGGGGAATTTCCACCCACATGGTGACAGTTCTATCTATGATGCCATGGTTCGTATGTCACAGGACTGGAAAAACCGTGAGATTCTAGTTGAAATGCATGGTAATAACGGTTCTATGGACGGTGATCCGCCTGCGGCTATGCGTTATACCGAGGCACGTTTGTCTGAGATTGCTGGCTATCTTCTTCAGGATATCGAGAAAAAAACAGTTCCTTTTGCTTGGAACTTTGACGATACCGAGAAAGAACCGACGGTTTTGCCAGCAGCCTTTCCAAACCTCTTAGTTAATGGTTCGACTGGGATTTCGGCTGGATATGCCACAGATATTCCACCTCATAATTTGGCTGAGGTTATTGATGCGGTGGTTTACATGATTGACCACCCAACTGCCAAGGTAGATAAACTAATGGAATTCTTGCCTGGACCAGACTTCCCGACAGGAGGAATTATTCAGGGCCGTGACGAAATCAAGAAGGCTTACGAAACTGGGAAAGGGCGTGTGGTTGTTCGTTCCAAGACTGAGATTGAAAAGCTAAAAGGTGGTAAGGAACAAATCGTTATTACTGAGATTCCTTATGAAATCAATAAGGCTAATCTGGTCAAAAAAATCGATGATGTTCGTGTCAATAACAAAGTTGCAGGTATTGCTGAGGTTCGTGATGAGTCTGACCGTGATGGTCTACGTATCGCTATCGAACTCAAGAAAGACGCCAATACGGAGCTTGTTCTTAATTATCTTTTCAAATATACAGACCTGCAAATCAACTACAACTTTAACATGGTGGCGATTGACAATTTCACGCCTCGTCAGGTTGGGATCGTTCCAATCTTGTCTAGCTACATCGCCCACCGTCGCGAAGTGATTTTGGCGCGTTCCCGCTTTGACAAGGAAAAGGCTGAGAAACGTCTCCATATCGTCGAAGGTTTGATTCGTGTGATTTCGATCTTGGATGAAGTCATTGCTCTTATCCGTGCTTCTGAGAATAAGGCGGACGCCAAGGAAAACCTCAAAGTTAGCTATGATTTTACGGAAGAACAGGCTGAGGCTATCGTTACCTTGCAACTATACCGTTTGACCAATACCGATGTGGTTGTCTTGCAGGGAGAAGAAGCAGAACTGCGTGAAAAGATTGCCATGCTGGCGGCGATTATCGGTGATGAGCGGACTATGTATAATCTCATGAAGAAAGAACTTCGTGAGGTTAAGAAGAAGTTTGCGACTCCTCGTTTGAGTACTTTAGAAGACACAGCAAAAGTAATTGAGATTGATACAGCTAGTCTTATCGCCGAGGAAGATACCTACGTCAGCGTGACAAAGGCAGGTTACATCAAGCGTACTAGTCCACGTTCCTTTGCGGCTTCAACGCTGGAAGAAATGGGCAAACGTGATGACGATCGTTTGATTTTTGTTCAAGCTGTCAAGACTACCCAGCATCTCTTGATGTTTACGACACTTGGAAATGTCATTTATCGACCAATCCATGAATTAGCAGATATTCGCTGGAAGGATATCGGCGAGCATCTGAGCCAGACCATTACAAACTTTGAAACGAATGAAGAAATCCTTTATGTTGAAGTAGTGGATCAGTTTGATGATGCGACAACCTACTTTGTAGCGACTCGTCTCGGTCAAATCAAGCGGGTAGAACGTAAAGAGTTTACTCCATGGCGAACCTACAAGTCTAAGTCTGTCAAGTATGCTAAGCTCAAAGACGAGACAGACCAGATTGTAGCAGTAGCTCCGATTAAACTCGATGATGTTCTCTTGATTAGTCAAAATGGTTATGCCCTTCGTTTCAATATTGAAGAGGTTCCGATTGTCGGTGCTAGGGCGGCAGGGGTCAAGGCTATGAATCTGAAAGAAGATGACATCCTCCAATCTGCCTTTATCTGTAACACTTCATCCTTCTACCTTTTGACCCAGCGTGGAAGTTTAAAACGTGTTTCCATTGAGGAAATTCCAGCAACTAGCCGTGCCAAACGAGGACTACAAGTCTTGCGTGAGTTGAAAAACAAACCACATCGAGTCTTCTTAGCAGGAGCAGTTGCAGAGCAAGGATTTGTTGGTGATCTCTTTAGTACAGAAGTGGATGGGAACGATCAAACTCTGCTTGTCCAATCTAACAAAGGCACGATCTATGAAAGCCGATTACAAGATTTGAATCTATCAGAACGCACAAGTAACGGTAGCTTTATATCAGACACCATTTCTGATGAAGAAGTTTTTGATGCCTATCTTCAGGAACCTTATACAGAATTTGAATCTAAGAAATGATAAAAAACAATGAAAAGCTTTTCATTGAGAAATTTGTTAAGCCATAGATTTAAGACTTGAGTTTGATTATATATACAAAAAACGAACAGTGCTGATTCCCAACTGATAGGGACTTAGGCCTGCTTTCATTGGTATAGACCGCTATCGATTTGAATGTGAAATTAGTAACATATGAGCAACTATACAAGTTTTCCTAATAAAAAATAATAATTTTTAAGAAAACAATTGCATCTATAATATTTTTATGTTATACTTTTGTTGTTTAAAGAAAGCGCGTTCTATAAATAGTTTATTCAAATATAAAAGGAGTTTTGTATGTCTCAAAACAAACAAGATAAAGGATTTCGTTTTTCTATTCGTAAACGTAGCGTTGGAGTATGTGGCGTTGCCATTGCAACATTTTTACTAGGTTCTGGACTAATTTTTCAATCAAATGTAGTAAAAGCGACAGAGCCAAGTGTAGCTGCAGTTGCTGGTGAAAATATTGCTGCTCATAAACCTGCGAGTCAGAGTTCAATTGCTTATGGAGGAGATGCTTCTAGAGCAGTTGACGGCAATCGTGATAACGCATGGAGCCACCGTTCTGTTACCCATACAGATTTTCAAGATCATTCTTGGTGGAAAGTAGATTTAGAGAAAGAAGAATCAGTAGGAATTGTTCGTATTTACAATCGTGGAGATGGAGATGTAGCAAATCGTTTATCTAATTTTGATGTTATTTTATTGGACAAAGATGGAAATGAAGTAACTTATGATAAGGATGGAATTGAAAGCATTCGCTCACGTCAATGGGAGCATAACGGTCAGAACAGAACTGCTGGCTTCCAAACGGAGCTTCAATTTAAAGGAAATGTACGTAATATACGCGTGAAGATTCAAGAAAAAACAGGTCTTGTTTGGGAACCATGGCGTACAGTTTACAATCGTACAGACCTTCCTCTTGTTCAAAAACGTACCATTGTTAACTCAGGTACAACAATCAGACCAAAATACGATGAAAAAGTTGAAAACAACTAATTTTTCACTTGTAAAAGGAATCAGTTCTAAGAGCTGGTTCTTTTTCTTTCTAATACTCCTCTGTAATCAAAAATCAACAAAGATAGTCAATTATTTCTTATCAATCCATTAATTAGAGTTCCAGTTTTATCCTATCTACTTTTTGACTTTTTTATTTTTTCCTAAAAATGGAGTTTTAGGTCAGCCTTTTGAAGAAAAATTATTAATGGGGTGAAAATTGGTAAATCTGAGCATAATTTCTTGTAAAAAATTCTAAAATCCTTTAAAATAAAAGAGTTGGAGGAATTTATGAATGTAAATCAGATTGTACGGATTATTCCTACTTTAAAAGTTAATAATAGAAAATTAAATGAAACATTTTATATTGAAACCCTTGGCATGAAGGCCTTGTTAGAAGAGTCAGCCTTTCTGTCACTAGGTGATCAAACAGGTCTAGAAAAGCTGGTTTTAGAAGAAGCTCCAAGTATGCGCACTCGTAAGGTAGAGGGAAGAAAAAAACTAGCTAGATTGATTGTCAAGGTGGAAAATCCCTTAGAAATCGAGGCCTTATTAGCTAAAACAGATTCGATTCATCGATTATATAAAGGTCAAAATGGCTACGCTTTTGAAATTTTCTCACCAGAAGATGATTTGATTTTGATTCATGCGGAAGATGATAGAGAAAGTTTAGTAGAAGTAGGAGAAAAGCCAGAATTTCAAACAGATCTGGAGTCAATTTCTTTAAGTAAATTTGAAATTTCTATGGAATTACACCTCCCAACTGATGTTGATAGTTTCTTGGAGCCATCTGAAGTTGGAGAATCCCTTGATTTTATTCCAGCTCAGGGGCAGGATCTGACTGTGGACAATGCGATTACTTGGGACTTATCGATGCTTAAGTTCTTGGTCAATGAACTAGATATAGCAAGTCTGCGCCAGAAATTTGAGTCTACTGAATATTTTATTCCTAAGTCTGAAAAATTCTTCCTTGGAAAAGATAGAAATAATGTTGAATTGTGGTTTGAAGAAGTATGAAGTGGACCCAGATTATTAAAAAAATAGAAGAACAAATCGAGGCAGGGATTTATCCCGGAGCCTCTTTTGCGTATTTTAAGGACAATCAATGGACGGAGTTCTATTTAGGTCAGAGTGACCCAGAGCATGGCTTGCAGACTGAGTCAGGACTAGTTTATGACCTAGCTAGTGTCAGCAAGGTTGTTGGGGTTGGCACCGTTTTTACCTTCTTGTGGGAAAACGGTCAATTAGATATTGACAGACCAGTAACCGATTTTTTACCTGAAAGTGATTATCCAGATATCACTATTCGCCAGCTCTTAACTCACGCTACAAATCTTGATCCTTTTATTCCCAATAGAGATCTTTTAGCAGCTTCTGAATTAAAGGAAGCTATGTTTCATCTCAACAGACGAAGCCAGCCAGCCTTTCTTTATTCGGATGTTCATTTTTTACTTTTGGGTTTTATTTTGGAAAGAATCTTTAATCAAGACTTGGATGTGATTTTACAAGAACAAGTTTTGAAACCTTGGGAAATGAAGGAAACCAAGTTTGGCCCTGTTGAGCTTGCTGTTCCAACAGTTAGAGGTGTAGAGGCAGGTATGGTACATGATCCCAAGGCTCGCCTTCTGGGTAGACATGCTGGTAGTGCTGGTTTGTTTTCGACTGTAAAGGATTTACAAATCTTTTTAGAACACTATTTAGCAGATGATTTTGCAAGAGACTTAAGTCAAAATTTTTCTCCTTTGGATGACAAGGAACGTTCTTTGGCATGGAATTTGGAAGGAGATTGGCTAGACCATACGGGCTATACAGGTACCTTTATCATGTGGAATCGTCAGAAGCAAGAAGCGGCCATTTTCCTATCGAATCGTACCTATGAAAAGGATGAGAGGGCTCAATGGATTTTAGACCGTAATCAAGTGATGGACTTGATTCGCAAAGAAGAGTAAGGAGAGACATGTCAAATATTTTAAAAGGGACTTTACTAACAGTTGTGGCTGGTATTGCTTGGGGCTTGTCAGGAACGAGTGGCCAATACCTGATGGCGCACGGAATTTCGGCTCTGGTTTTGACCAACTTGCGTCTTTTAATCGCTGGTGGAATTCTCATGCTCTTAGCTTATGCTACTGCAAAGGATAAAATGCTGGCCTTTTTAACGGATAAGAAGAGTTTGCTGTCTCTTCTCATTTTTGCTCTAATTGGCCTCTTCCTCAATCAATTTGCCTATCTAACTGCTATTCAGGAAACCAATGCAGGAACCGCGACGGTGCTTCAGTATGTTTGTCCTGTCGGGATTTTGATTTATAGCTGTATCAAGGATAAGGTGGCGCCGACACTGGGAGAGATTGTTTCTATCATATTAGCCATCGGAGGAACCTTCCTGATCGCAACACATGGGCAGTTGGACCAGTTATCCATGACACCTTCTGGCTTATTCTGGGGGCTCTTTTCTGCTCTGACTTACGCCCTGTATATCATTTTGCCCATAACCTTGATTAAGAAGTGGGGGAGCAGTTTGGTCATTGGTGTGGGAATGGTCATAGCAGGTTTGGTTGCCCTTCCTTTTACAGGGGTTCTACAGACCAATATACCGACTAGTCTTGATTTTCTCCTTGCATTTGCAGGTATTATCCTTATCGGGACTGTCTTTGCCTATACAGCCTTTCTAAAAGGAGCCAGTCTGATTGGGCCGGTCAAGTCAAGTTTGTTGGCTTCAATTGAGCCAATTTCGGCTGTTTTCTTTGCCTTCCTAATCATGAATGAACAATTTTATCCCATTGATTTTCTTGGCATGGCAATGATTTTAATTGCAGTAACTCTGATTTCTTTGAAAGATTTACTCTTAGAAAAATAAAAAAGACTCTTTGTCCGTGACAGAGAGTTTTTGCGTAGTATTTTATACTCAATGAAAATCAAAGAGCAAACTAGGAAACTAGCCGCAGGCTGTACTTGAGTACGGCAAGGCGACGTTGACACGTTTTGAATTTGATTTTCGAAGAGTATTAATTGTTTTCAAGATAAAATTCAAAGCGTTCGCCTACATACTGACTTTTCACGTATTCAAAAGCAGTACCATCTTCTAGGTAAGAAACCTGAGTTAAACCAAGAATAGCATGTCCTTTTTCAACTTCCAAATAGTGGGCAATTTTTTCTTTAGCGAGGCGAGCATAAATAGTCTGCTGTGATTTACCAATACGGTAGCCATGTTTTTGCAAGGTTTGGAAGAAATGACTGGTGATTTCTTCTTTTTTAAAGTCCTTAATGAATTTTTCAGGAATAGAAGCAACTTCATAAACCAGAGGAACTTGGTCGGCATAGCGAACACGTTCCATTCGGATAATGTTTTCGGTTGGAGAAATTCCTAACTTGGCAACTTCCTGCTCATTGGGAATGGTTTTTCTGTAGGAAATGAGTTGACTAGAGGGAATTTTGCCTTGGGACTTAACAATTTCAGTAAAACTGGTTGTCCCTCGCATCTTTTCTTGTACCCGAGTACTGGAAACAAAGGTGCCGCTTCCTACACGACGCTCTAAAACGCCTTCTTCGACTAATAGAGATACAGCTTGGCGGAGGGTCATGCGACTGACCTCAAATTGTTCAGCCAAATCTCTTTCACTCGGCAACCTCTCACCAATGGCCCAACGGTGCTCGTCAATATCCTTTTTAATCTGATCATGGATTTTCATATAAGCGGGTAGCATGTTTTTCACTTCATTTCTATCTTTTCTCTATTGTACCTCAATAAACTAGAAAAAGTCAATCTTCGCCTTGTTTATACTCTTCGAAAATCAAATTCAAACCACGTCAGCGTCGCCTTACCGTACTCAAGTACAGCCTGCGGCTAGCTTCCTAGTTTGCTCTTTGATTTTCATTGAGTATTAGTTGGTAATTCGCCCTTATTTGTGATAGAATATTGGAAAAGATATTTCTTTTGAGAAAGGAAAAAGATGAGCAACATTTCAACTGATTTGCAAGATGTCGAAAAAATCATCGTATTGGATTATGGTAGCCAATACAACCAGCTGATTTCACGCCGTATCCGTGAGATTGGTGTTTTTTCAGAACTAAAGAGCCATAAAATTTCAGCTGCTGAAGTTCGTGAAATCAATCCTGTAGGAATCATCCTTTCAGGTGGTCCAAACTCTGTATACGAAGATGGTTCATTTGATATTGACCCAGAAATCTTCGAACTTGGAATTCCAATTTTGGGAATCTGTTACGGTATGCAGTTATTAACCCATAAACTTGGAGGAAAAGTTGTTCCTGCAGGTGATGCTGGAAATCGTGAATACGGTCAATCAACTCTTACTCACACACCATCAGCGCTTTTTGAATCAACACCTGATGAACAAACTGTATTGATGAGCCATGGTGATGCAGTTACTGAAATTCCTTCTGACTTTGTTCGTACAGGTACATCAGCTGACTGCCCATATGCAGCCATTGAAAACCCAGATAAACACATTTACGGTATCCAATTCCACCCAGAAGTTCGCCATTCTGTATACGGAAATGATATCCTTCGTAACTTTGCCCTTAACATCTGTAAAGCTAAAGGCGACTGGTCAATGGATAACTTCATTGATATGCAGATTCAAAAAATCCGTGAAACCGTCGGTGATAAACGTGTCCTTCTTGGCCTTTCAGGTGGGGTTGACTCATCTGTCGTTGGAGTTCTTCTCCAAAAGGCTATTGGCGATCAATTGATCTGTATCTTCGTAGACCACGGTCTTCTTCGTAAAGGAGAAGCGGACCAAGTTATGGACATGCTTGGTGGTAAGTTTGGTTTGAATATCGTCAAAGCAGACGCTGCTAAACGTTTCCTTGACAAACTTGCTGGCGTTTCTGACCCTGAACAAAAACGTAAAATCATCGGTAACGAGTTTGTGTATGTATTCGATGACGAAGCAAGCAAGCTCAAAGATGTGAAATTCCTTGCTCAAGGTACCTTATATACAGACGTTATCGAGTCTGGTACAGATACAGCTCAAACTATCAAGTCACACCACAACGTGGGTGGTCTTCCAGAAGATATGCAATTTGAATTGATCGAACCACTCAACACTCTCTATAAAGACGAAGTTCGTGCCCTTGGTACAGAGCTTGGTATGCCAGACCATATCGTATGGCGCCAACCATTCCCAGGACCAGGACTTGCGATCCGTGTCATGGGTGAAATAACTGAAGAAAAACTTGAAACAGTTCGCGAATCAGACGCTATCCTCCGTGAAGAAATTGCCAAAGCTGGCCTTGACCGCGATATCTGGCAATACTTCACTGTTAACACAGGCGTTCGTTCAGTTGGGGTTATGGGTGACGGTCGTACGTACGACTACACGATTGCAATCCGTGCTATCACCTCTATCGATGGTATGACTGCTGATTTTGCCAAAATTCCATGGGAAGTACTTCAAAAAATCTCAGTACGTATCGTAAACGAAGTGGATCACGTTAACCGTATCGTATATGATATTACAAGTAAACCACCTGCAACAGTAGAGTGGGAATAATATAGAAAGTAAAAATGAATGTTTTACACCGATTCTATCGGGTTTCTAGAAGTTAGAATGGTATAAATTTATCTTTTTAGAAAAGTTACCCCGCCAATTTTCCCGCCAAACTTGGCAAATAGATTACAAAAAACTCTCTTAGTGTGAATATGTACTAAGAGAGTTTTTTGTATATAAATTATCTTCTACAACAAATTAGAAAGATATTTAGCCTTTTCTTTTGATATGCCAAAATTAAGATTACGATGACCTTGGAATAAGGTATCAAAAGTAATGAATGATAGAAAATTATTGAGTAGGTAACTAATCGGACTTTCTCCGACTGCAGTTAGCTCAACTTTTCGTTTATCCCCTAAATCTGATATAGTAACTAAGACTTGCCAACATGTATATCTACTTAAACCTGGGTGCTTCATGTAATCAAAAAAATTTCCCTGTCCAGAGTATGAAATTTCTTCAGAACTTTGCCGTTCAACACTACCGTTCAATTGTTTTGTAGCATTATACAGTATTTCTTCTATCTCAAACTTACTTAATTCACTATAAATTTGATTTGATTGTAAATTAAATTTTGTCATTGTAGTATTCTCCTTTTTGATTAGTATTTTTCCAGCTCTCTTTCTAATTCGAGCTCCTTAATTCTATCTTGTAATATTGTGTTTGAATGATGTAAGCTATAAATTTGGTCTTGCATTCTTTTAGAATTGTATTCATTTGAATAATAGTGAATAGCTTGTTGCAAATTTGATGCAATATCAGCGTTCAAAAAATATCGTATACCTGAGACATGATTGTATGTTCTAAATTCAGTTGGAATGGAATAGTACTCTTTTCGCAAAGTAGATAATAATTTTTTCTTTTCTTCTCTATATTTTTCCTGAGTCGTATTTAGCATTTTATCGTATTTTATTTTCTCTTTAATAATTCTGATTTTATCTGCTACATATAGTATTACAGATAAAATCCAAATGAATATGAGAATTTCTGAAGTATAAAAGAATAGTGATACAACGAGCAAGAAAAGAACAATAGCACCGTGTATTCGTTTTTTTGTAGCTTCAAATTTTACTTTATGAAGATTAACCTCAAGTTCATTAAAATGTTCATCAAGTTTAGAAATTTTATCTATTTCTTCTTCTGCAATTTCCAGAGTTCGATGTGCCATCTCTTTGGTAGTTGGTTTAGGAACTGTTTTCTTTTCTTCAAGTTGTTGGGTGGGCACTTCACTATTATCATCATACCTTGATTGAAGGTAGGTTAGAATGGCAAGTCCTCTAGTATAAATAATTTGATTACTAATTCTTACATATTCCTCAAAATTATCAATTTCAGATAATCGAATTAAATATCCGTCATCATCAAAAAATACAGTTAGGAAATTCTCAGATAGAAATGTCTCAAAATCTTTAAATTGGTCAAAATATTCTTTCTCATCTAAAATTGCTTTTTTAAACTCATCGTCTGGAGTCAATGTACCATCATATAAATCCCATATTACTGATAAAGCAAGGTCAAAATAATCATTATATGGAGACTGTGCTCTTTTAGGATTTATTCTTCCTTTTGGGAAAATTCCAAAATTTCCTATTTGATAATTGTTACAAATCTGATAAACTTTTTTTTCTTTATTATCAAGTTCAAACTCGAAAGGAAAATCATCGTCATGTTCAGTATATGATTTTATAATATTAAGAATCTCGTGTTGTTTATCTCTTGATAAGTTACTATATGATTTTCCATAATATTTTCGAAAAATTGCTGTACGATATGTTATAAGAGTATCGCCACTATGTACTTTATCATCATACCATTCAAAAATGTCTTTATATATTAATTTTATCAATTCAGAACGGTCAGGCTCATCTCCTTGCAATAAGAAACTGAATTTTATTGCTTTTTCTTTGTCTGAAATATATTCTTGCACACTTTTAAATGGGAAAGTCTGAAAATCTTCAAGTTTCAATATAAAATCCTCCAATCAATAACTCTCCCTCTAATTATAGTCAATTTATTGAGTATAGTCAATAGATTAATAACGATAAAATGAAATTATCTATTTAGAAAAGAGATGAGAACGATGATTTCATATAAACCCTTCTACGAGACTTTGTTTAAACAAGGAAAAACAGAATACGAATTAATTTTTCACCACGGTCTATCCAGCAATACACTACATAGAATGAAAAAAGGAAAACCAATAACTACAGCTACATTAGATACCCTATGTTTTATTTTGAACTGCAATGTGTATGATGTAATTACTTATATTCCAGATGATATAGAAGAAGTTTAAATATATGTCAAGTAAGCAATTCAATAATTCATGTAAGGAAAAATTTCCTAACTCATGTCATTTTATTTTTAAAAAATGTTCACAAAGAATCCAAGAGAAATACAAAGATTTAAAACTCAAAAGACATATTGATTTACATTCAGATGAAAAACTTATTGGGAAAATATTAAATTACTCCAATTTATCTGATTTAAGTAGGAACAATCCCTATTTAATCACTCCCAGTGTATTGAAATACTTTGTTAATGAAGAACATTATTTTAATGATGAGAATGAAGTATTATGGGGCTGTGATATAGACGAATATTTAGAAGATTTCTTTATTGAAATGATTCTTGATATTCAAGAAATTCCAGAATATTCTAAGCACTTATTGAATTTATCACTAACAAATACAGAGGATATAAAAGAATATTTTCAACAACATTTTCCTTTAGCAAGTTCTTCTTACAATGAATTAAAAGATAAATTTATTGATTTTACCTATAATCAGTTTGATACTATAGAAATTTTAGAAAATGATTCAGTATTTTTATTTAGAAAAAAAGACTCTGTCACACTATCACATAAAAATAAGGAATCTTATCTTAGCTACCAGAAACTTCCAGAAAAGTTGGATTTATTAGCAAAGTATATTTTATTACCAATAATAGATAAACTAACACTCGAAAGTTTAATTTATCGTAAATGATACAATTTTTATTTAGTACTGTATAGCATATTTTCCCCACTTCGCGTGGGGATTTTTTTGTTGTCAAAAAATTTTTATCCCCACATTTCAACTAATTAAAAATGAGACAATATGACTGTCAAGGAGGTCATGAACTGCTTGATAAAATTAATTTAGTGTGCACACAAAGATAAAGAGGTAACAAATGGAAAATAATTTTGGAAAAGTGAGTTTTAACTCACCAAGCTTGAAAAATCTACTAATTGGTACGTCCAATGTAGAACATACTCCTACTAGTGCTTTTGTTATTGAATGTAGAGATGTTCCTAAACGTAATGAAAAAAATGAAGTCATTGATGGAACAATAAGTAAAAAAGTTTTATTGGCTCTTCAGCCAGAAATTGTTAAGGCTATTCAAGAGGTTGGTGGAGATTTAAGTAGCATAAAACCTTTCACTATTGAGATATACAACGATGAATCTTTTTTAAAAAAAATTAATAATGAGTTAATCATTGCTAAAACAATAGATTTAGAAGGAGCATTATTAGCGTTAAAATGGGTATCTGATGGTCGAAATGGTGGTGCGTACCGAGAATTCAAACTCATTATTTCAGAAATAAAGTTATCGGGTGCTAAATCATGATAGTATCTAAAATAAAAAGGAAACTTAGTAAATATGATTGTCGTGAATATACCCCTACTTACTTATCTGTTTCAGAAACTATAGAAAGCCGTAAAGAAAGGCAGTACTCTCTTATTAAGAAACTGTTAAAGGTGTTCCTAATATCTGTTATTATTACCTTTCTTTCATCACATTTTCCTTTATTAAGCACTATCTACAAGATAAGTATTGTTATATCTTCTGTTCTGTTAGCTATTTTTATATGGTATATTGTAGTAAAATTCTTATTTTCTACTTATTCTCCTATATGGAAGTACAGATTTTTAAGCATTCTTAGACTTGCAACAGAACGTTTAGACCTAATTCAACTTCCCTTTAATAAAATACAGATAAAAACAGTTGAATGGAAATTTTATAAAGAAAATGAAAGGATTATAATTGAACTCAATCCTTCAGGGACAATTCCTAATATTCAGCAAGTAAAAGAAATAACAAGGCGGTTGACCGAATTTCTTATTCAGACTACCTATAGAGAATGGAATCTTTTAGAATCCACTATAGAGAAGAATATTATTGTTCTTAAATACGGAGAGAATCCAATGAGATATTCTGTAAGTGAATTATTTGAGATAGCCGATGACGATTACTGTATCAATTACTCTCCTATAAAACTATATAATGACATTCGCTTTGATATAGCTAGCGAGGCTTGCCACCAGATTGTTATAGCCCCTAGCGGAGCAGGAAAATCACTTTATCTTGCTGCTCTTGCTGGTATGCTAATTAAACAGGGGCATTCTGTGAGTTTAATTGACGCAAAACGAACTTCTTTAGGTGCAACCTTTGAAAACCTCGGTATTCCTGTTGCACGTACAGCAGAAGAGATTGTTCTACTTCTTGAGCAAATGGTTTTTGAAATGCAAGATACCTACAAACGTTATTTCTCTTTTTCTTCAGTTGATTTTTCAACTACTTATAGTGATTTCTCACTTCCAGCCCATTATCTTATATTTGATGAGGTGCTTGCAGCCTTAGAATCTGGCACACCTTCCCAACAAAAGGAGATGGTTAGATTGCTAAAAATACTTGCCCTAAAATCACGAGCTTCCGGACGTGGTTTACTCATCTTGGCAAGCCAAAAATTACTTGCTTCAGATTTACCACGTGCAGTAACCGAACAGTGCCAGACAAGAATTATTTTAGGAAGTGAATCAAGCATATCCGAAGAAACGTTTTACAGTGTCATGGGTAAAGAGAAAAGAGACCTTTTGGCGGAGTACAGAGGAGGAGTTGGAAAAGGATATATTTTAACTCCGAGAACAAACGGAATAAAATATTTTGAGACTCCATATTTTGATTTAGATTCAATAGATTTCAAAGATAAAATAAGGGACTTTCAAACTATTCCAAGAAAGCAGATAGAATGAACTAACTATCTAGTGAGCCGGCTTGCCCATAAGCAAGCCAGGGCTCGCTAGATGTGTATATTAGCCTGCTACTTGACATGCAGGCATGATAAGCGGAGGACTAATGACTAGAGAATTATATAACACAAAAATAATTCAATATAATCCAAATACTTTCGAGGTCATATACTATCGAAAACCAAAATTTAGAAGACTAGGAGAAACCGATACTACAGTATCTAATACTTTTAAAAGTCCAAGTGAAAAAGAACTCTATCAGCAAGCCAATAGGATAAAAAGGCGTATTCGTCACTACATGCTGTGCAATGATTTCGATTTATTTTGGACATTAACTTTTAACGACGAAAAAATCAATTCCCATGATTATTTAATCGTAAAAAAGAAAATACGCGCTTGGCTCAAAGCTCAGCGTGAAAAATATGGAAAATTTCACTATATTTTCATACCAGAATTACACAAAAATGGACGGCTTCATTTTCATGGAGTAACAGGCGGTTTTAGTCCAAAATTAACAAAAGCAAGAAATACTAAAACTGGTCGATTGATAAAAAAGAATGGCAAGCAAGTCTATAATGTTGATTCATATCAATTAGGATTTAGTACCGTTACAAAAATCGATTCTTCTGAAAAAGTTGCTAACTACATTACAAAATATATCACAAAAGATTTACTAGCTATTCCAAGTGGATATAAACAGCCAAAATATTTTTCATCTCGTGGTTTAATAAAACCGATAGTAAGCTATGAAAATTTAGAAAGAAATTATTTTGAGGGATTAACCCCCAGTTTTTCAGTAGGTCATTTAGATAATCTTGAGTACAAAGAAGATATTGCGATTTACAATCTATCAATAGATGACAATGGGGAGGTTATTCAAAATTCAACTGATACAAGAATAAAAATCAGAAGGGAACAGTAAGCGTATGAAATCATTGATTAGTAAAGACGACTTGATAAAACTAGGATATAAGAAACATACTGCAATTAGTATTATTCAAGCGGTAAAGCAGGATTTGGTGTATAATAAAGGTATACCATTCTACAATAACCGTAGACTTGGACTAGTCCCACGGGAAAGAGTAGAAAACCTTATCGGTGTAAAACTAGATGAGGAATAACAAATGGCAAAAACACGTTATAGCGGTGTGTTTGTTGATACGAAAGGAAAATATTTCTATGAAACAGAGCTAGGTATTGATAGAATCAGTGGTAAACGTATTAGAAAGAAAAGTAGAAAAGATAGCAACGGTAAGCCTTTTTCTACTGCCAGAGAGGCGTATTTAGAATTGACTCGGGTAAAACGAGAGTATCACAAAGCTCATACTTACGCTAATTACAATATGACTGTCAAGCAGTTTATTTTAGATTGTTATATACCATATTATAAATCGTATGTGGAAGAAAGTACTTATGCTGTCAGAATCAAAAATCTTGAAAAGATTGCTGAACGATTTTATAACAAGACACTACGTGGTTTGACTATTGAAGATATTCAAAACTATCGGATATGGTTACTGTCAAGTAAAGATGAAAACGGTTCTGGCTACTCTCAAGCCTACGCTAGTCTAATCTTTGGTATGTTTAGAAAGTCTCTTGATTATGCTGTAGAAATGGGTTATTTGGAAACTAATATCTCTAAGAAAGCCAAAGCTATTCCGAAAGGAAAGGCTATCGTTCCATACTGGACTAAAGTAGAATTTGAGCGTGTTATTGCTCAAATCTGTCTTGATGATTTTTATGAACATCTTAATTTCGTTATGCTTTGGACTTTTTTCATGACAGGTATTCGAGTAAATGAAGGAATGGCACTTTGGTGGAATGATATTGATTTCGATAAAAAGCGTATGCGTGTTCATCATATGCTTATTCTAAAATCAAGAAAAAACTGGCAAAGAAATGCCTATACCAAAACAAGTGATGGCAAACGTATTATTTCCCTAGATGATGATACGATTTCTATTTTAAAGCGTTGGAAAGACAGACAGAAAGAAATTGGTTTAGGCAATGAAACTGATTTTATATTTACATATGATAGCCTTCCAATGATAAAATCTACACTAGCTAGAATTATTCAACGATATTCTGAACTAGCTAATGTAAAGCGAATACAGGGAAAAGGACTTCGTCATAGTAACGCTTCTTATTTGATAAACGAGTTTAATGTATCTGTCTTGATTTTGTCGAAAAGGTTAGGTCATTCTAGCCCAGAAATTACTTTGAAACATTACTCACACCTTTGGCGTGGAGCTGACGAATCTATTGCTGAAATAATGAGTGGGAATATATCCATACATACAGCTCCAAAAACAAAAATTCAATTCAACGGGAATCAAAATCTAAAAAGATAACCCCGCCAGAAATCCCGCCAAATATATTTAAAAGGCATTATAAACCTTAATAAATCAAGGTTTTCTGGCACTAAACCTATGAAATTTTTAATTGAGTGGGAGTAGTCATCTAAGGACTAATTTATATATTTTTACGAGCCAGTATCATTGGATACTGGTTTTTACCTTTCTAGACTTTTTGGCTACTTGTTAAATTGGTTTATATTCGATAGTTTAACAATTACTATACAAAGCTTAAAATATTAGAAGCTAAATTCCCAAACTAAGTTCCACCGCTAATCCAAGTGGAAGTTAGTCTGATAAAAATTGTAAAAACCAGTGGAAATCCGTGTCAGGGTAAGT
>NZ_NCVK01000009.1 GCF_002096845.1 Streptococcus mitis | reverse complement strand
CTAAAAAATAGAAATAAAGGAGAAAAAAGATGACAAATTTTGACAAAATGGAACAGAACTTTGTAGCTCTTACAGAAGAAGAGTTGATGAATGTAGATGGGGGAATTGCACCACTAGTAGTTGCGTTTGGAGTAGCTGCGTTTAAAGGTTTTTCTGTAACAGGAGGGGCTATTATACTGGGAGCAGGTCTTTATCAAGTTGGAAAAAATCTGAAATAAGATCTTGAGTAAGTTTTATGAATAGAATATTAAAAAAAATATATATAGGATCTGCTTTAATAGCTTACAGCATATTATTAACTTATTCTCTACTTAATTTAGAGAAGGTATCGTTGGGGATATGTATTTTGTTAGTAGCATTGACATACTATATTAATAAAAAAGAAATATTTAAAGCAAAAGTGAATAAGAGCAAGGAGAACTTAAAATGAATATTTTAGTAAATGATAATCAGTTTACAGCAATGACAGAAAAAGAACTAGCAACAGTTGATGGAGGAGTACTTCCTGCAGCGGTAGTAGCAGTTCCAGTAGGAATCAAGGTTGCGGGGTATGTTGTCGGCAGCTTATCTGCTGCAGGGCTAGTTGCATGGGGTTACTTTAGATAAGACACTTTGGAGAAATCAATGAATTTTTCAAACGAATTTGCGGCTGTTATTATATCAGCTTCAGCAATAGTGGGTTTATTAGTAGGCGTAGCTATTGGATTAGCTAGTATTATTTAAAGAGGGGTATAACATGCAAAATTTGAATCAATTTGAAATCGTAGAGCAAAGTGAATAAGTTGGAGCAGGTTTATTAATTGTTATCAAAGGATCATTACAGTAGCTATAGGGTATTATGCGAATAGACCATAATCTGATTGTAGTCAGAGAGGTATTTCTATGTTTTTAAAAAAAGAAGTGATATTATTAGGGGTATTGTTATCGCTACGTATTATTTTTACTATCGTTCAAATTTTAATTGACTATAAAATATTATCTGGACAGTATAGTGTAAATTTTATGGATATTTCAGAAGTATTTACTTATCCAATACTCATTTTAATCATTTACATAGCAATAAAATATAATACAAAGGGGTAATGATGAACATGAACCTAGAACAATTTTCTCAATTATCTGACGATGAATTAGTGGGAACAAAAGGTGGTTTTGGTCTTGCGGAAGCAGTTGGGATTGCAGGAGTACTGAATGCTGCTGTACAAATTTTTAATGCTGGTTACAAATTTGGTTCAGATTTTGCTCGCCGTGGGCGTTAGATAATGAACAACCGAACCTTAATCTCAATACATTGTTACCTAAACTAGCCACGATATGTCCTTTGTTGGGAATAACTCTTAATGTCGCGCTTCATGTGATTCGTATAGGTTCGTTAGTATCCTTTAATTGGCAATGGACTTTGGTTGGTTTACTTTTCTCAGCATATTTTGGTATTTTTCGCAAAGATTTGTCAAAAAATAATCAAAACTATACATGAAGAACATGAATCAAAAGGATTTTGTGTATATGAATGGTAGCGTTTTTCCGCCATTCTTGTCAGGTAATTAGGAGTTTCTTATGAAAACATTTTTATTAGGCTTTGCTGAGGGTTATTTTACCGTATCGCTCATAATCTACATCGCAACGTATTTGATTTTGAGAAATCCAATCAATACCCTATTTTATCCAGAAATTTACCCTGTTTTATTTGGGCTCTTTTATCTAGGATATAAGGTCAATAAAAAGCAAGTAGAGTGAGCAGCTAAGAATGACTGGTTAGTCTGCGCTGAAAATAGCTATGCTAGAATCTAAGAATGCATCACATTGGAGTTTAATATGAAATTTGTTAAATCAATACTGAAAGTTTGGCCTGAAATCATGGTATTACTTAGTTCGATGTCCTATATCATCATCAGATTAGTAGCTGATATGAATAAAGTATCTTTACCTACTTGGCTTGATAGTTTCAATATACCAACGATTGCATTATTTGTGATGGTATTCATTCTTTTATATAGAAGTAAAGAAAAAAAGAATGGATAAATTTGAGGTAGTAGACAATCTATGGGGAAATAGAAGTCTTATAGTAACGAATCAAAAAAAGGAGTAACTATGAATCGTAATTTAGAACGGTGTTATCTATTCTGACTATGAATAGATCATACCAGAGGTGGCTTAGAAATAGCAGGGACATTAGAAATTGAAGTAACTTTAAATAGGATGTCGTAAATGTTACTATCAATGATTTATTTGTTCCAAGCTTACCTAGGGTGTCAGTAAAAAATCATTTTCCTTTCAATAGCATATTTTTAGTAGGTAGAACGCTTGTTCTGCTTATTTTTTTATCCAAAAAGTGCAGTTGGGAGGGAGATAGGCGCATTTGGGGAGGAAGTCCAGTTTTTGTTTGGTGATTAGGGTAAGATAGTTGTTATCAGATGAGTTTAGGAAAAAGGAGATGAATATGAAATTTGGGAAACGTCACTATCGTCCGCAGGTGGATCAGATGGACTGTGGTGTAGCTTCATTAGCCATGGTTTTTGGCTACTATGGTAGTTATTATTCTTTGGCTCACTTACGAGAATTGGCCAAGACGACCATGGATGGGACTACGGCTTTGGGTTTGGTCAAGGTGGCAGAGGAGATTGGCTTTGAGACACGAGCAATTAAGGCGGATATGACGCTCTTTGATTTGCCAGATTTGACTTTTCCCTTTGTTGCCCATGTGCTTAAGGAAGGGAAATTGCTCCACTACTATGTGGTGACTGGGCAGGATAAGGATAGCATTCATATTGCCGATCCAGATCCTGGGGTGAAATTGACCAAACTGCCACGTGAGCGTTTTGCGGAAGAATGGACAGGAGTGACTCTTTTTATGGCACCTAGTCCAGACTACAAGCCTCATAAGGATCAAAAGAATGGTCTGCTCTCTTTTATCCCTATATTAGTGAAGCAGCGTGGCTTGATTGCTAATATCGTTTTGGCGACACTCTTGGTAACCTTGATTAATATTGTGGGTTCTTATTATCTGCAGTCTATCATTGATACCTATGTGCCCGATCAGATGCGTTCGACACTGGGGATTATTTCTATTGGGTTGGTGATCGTCTATATTCTCCAGCAGATCTTATCTTACGCTCAGGAGTATCTCTTACTTGTTTTGGGGCAACGTTTGTCGATTGATGTGATTTTGTCCTATATCAAGCATGTTTTTCACCTGCCTATGTCCTTTTTTGCGACACGCAGGACAGGGGAAATCGTGTCTCGTTTTACAGATGCTAACAGTATCATTGATGCGCTGGCTTCGACTATTCTTTCGATTTTCCTAGATGTGTCAACGGTTGTCATTATTTCTCTTGTTTTATTTTCACAAAATACCAATCTCTTTTTCATGACCTTATTGGCACTTCCTATCTATACAGTGATCATCTTTGCCTTTATGAAGCCGTTTGAAAAGATGAATCGGGATACCATGGAAGCCAATGCGGTTCTGTCTTCTTCTATCATTGAGGACATCAATGGTATTGAGACCATCAAGTCCTTGACCAGTGAAAGTCAGCGTTACCAAAAAATTGACAAGGAATTTGTGGATTATCTGAAAAAATCCTTTACCTATAGTCGAGCAGAGAGTCAGCAAAAGGCTCTGAAAAAAGTTGCCCATCTCTTGCTCAATGTCGGTATTCTCTGGATGGGGGCTGTTCTGGTCATGGATGGCAAGATGAGTTTGGGGCAGTTGATTACCTATAATACCTTGCTGGTTTACTTTACCAATCCTTTGGAAAACATCATCAACCTGCAAACCAAACTTCAGACAGCGCAGGTTGCCAATAACCGTCTGAATGAGGTTTATCTGGTAGCTTCTGAGTTTGAGGAGAAGAAAACAGTTGAGGATCTGAGCTTGATGAAGGGAGATATGGACTTCAAGCAAGTTTCCTACAAGTATGGCTATGGTCGAGATGTCTTGTCAGATATCAATTTGACCATTCCGCAGGGTTCTAAGGTGGCTTTTGTGGGGATTTCGGGGTCAGGTAAGACGACCTTGGCCAAGATGATGGTTAATTTTTACGACCCAAGTCAAGGGGAGATTAGTCTGGGTGGTGTCAATCTCAATCAGATTGATAAAAAGGCCTTGCGCCAGTATATCAACTATCTGCCTCAACAGCCCTATGTCTTTAACGGAACGATTTTGGACAATCTTCTCCTTGGAGCCAAGGAGGGGACGACTCAAGAGGATATCTTACGGGCGGTCGAGTTGGCAGAGATTCGGGAGGACATTGAGCGCATGCCACTGAATTACCAGACAGAATTGACTTCGGATGGGGCAGGGATCTCAGGTGGTCAACGTCAGAGAATCGCTCTGGCGCGTGCTCTCTTGACAGATGCGCCGGTCTTAATTTTGGATGAGGCGACTAGCAGTTTGGATATTCTGACAGAGAAGCGAATTGTCGATAATCTTATGGCTTTAGACAAGACCTTGATTTTCATTGCTCACCGCTTGACCATTGCTGAGCGGACAGAGAAGGTTGTTGTTTTGGATCAGGGCAAGATTGTTGAAGAAGGAAAGCATGCTGATTTACTTGCACAGGGTGGCTTTTACGCCCATTTGGTGAATAGCTAGAAAGAGGAGAGGATGAAACCAGAATTTTTAGAAAGTGCGGAGTTTTATAATCGTCGTTACCATAATTTTTCCAGTCGGGTGATTGTCCCCATGTCCCTTCTGCTCGTGTTTTTGCTTGGCTTTGCAACATTTGCAGAGAAGGAGATGAGTTTGTCTACTAGAGCTACTGTCGAGCCTAGTCGAATCCTTGCAAATATCCAGTCAACTAGCAACAATCGTATTCTTGTCAATCATTTGGAAGAAAATAAGCTGGTTAAGAAGGGGGAGCTTCTGGTTCAATATCAGGAAGGGACAGAGGGTGTCCAAGTGGAGTCTTATGCCAGTCAGCTGGACATGCTCAAGGATCAAAAAAAGCAATTGGAGTATTTGCAGAAGAGCCTGCAAGAAGGGACGGATTACTTTCCAGAGGAGGATAAGTTTGGCTACCAAGCCACCTTTCGCGACTACATCAGTCAAGCGGGCAGTCTTAGGGCTAGTACATCGCAACAAAATGAGACCATCGCGTCCCAGAACGCAGCAGCTAGTCAAACCCAAGCCGAAATCGGCAACCTCATCAGTCAAACAGAGGCTAAAATTCGCGATTACCAGACAGCTAAGTCAGCTATTGAAACAGGTGCTTCCTTGGCCAGTCAGAATCTAGCCTACTCTATCTACCAGTCCTATAAGTCTCAGAGTGAGGAAAATTCCCAAGCTAAATCCCAGGCAATGGCGCAGGTTGAAGCGCAGCTCTCTCAGTTAGAATCCAGTCTTGCTACTTACCGTGTTCAGTATGCAGGTTCAGGTACCCAGCAAGCCTATGCGTCAGGCTTAAGCAGTCAATTGGAGTCTCTCAAATCCCAACACTTGGCAAAGGTTGGTCAGGAATTGACCCTTCTAGACCAGAAAATCTTGGAGGCAGAGTCAGGCAAGAAGGTTCAGGGAAATCTTCTAGACAAGGGGAAAATTACGGCGAGTGAGGATGGGGTGCTTCATCTTAATCCTGAGACCAGTGATTCTACCATGGTAGCAGAGGGGACTCTACTAGCCCAACTCTATCCATCCTTGGAGAAAGAAGGGAAAGCTAAACTCACAGCCTATCTTAGTTCCAAAGATGTAGCAAGGATCAAGGTCGGTGATTCTGTTCGCTATACTACGACTCATGATGCCAAGAATCAACTTTTCCTAGATTCTACGATTACCAGCATAGATGCGACAGCTACCAAGACTGAGAAAGGGAGTTTCTTTAAAATTGAGGCGGAGACTAATCTAACTTCGGAGCAGACTGAAAAACTTCGATATGGGGTGGAAGGTCGTCTACAGATGATTACAGGTAAGAAAAGTTACCTGCGTTATTATTTGGATCAATTTTTGAACAAAGAGTAATGTTCGTGTTTTTAGAGTTAAATGATTTTAAAACTGTGAGAAAGATTCTTCTTGCAGTTTTTTCTTTATGATTTTCGAAGTTACTACGTTATTTATTCGGTTAAATTCTTGTAATTTTAGGTTTTTTATGGTAGAATGTGCTCAAGTAATACGAAAGGCGAACTTTAAAATGTCAAAACAATTGATCTATTCGGGAAAAGCTAAAGATATCTATACAACTGAGGATGAAAATCTTATTATTTCGACTTACAAGGACCAGGCGACTGCTTTTAACGGTGTCAAGAAGGAGCAGATTGCAGGTAAGGGAGTATTGAATAATCAGATTTCATCTTTTATTTTTGAGAAGTTAAATGCGGCTGGTGTGGCGACTCACTTTGTGGAGAAGCTTTCAGACACGGAACAACTCAATAAAAAGGTTAAGATTATTCCTTTGGAAGTCGTGCTCCGAAACTATGCTGCTGGTTCCTTTTCAAAACGTTTTGGCGTAGACGAAGGAATCGCATTTGAGACTCCGATTGTCGAATTTTACTATAAAAATGATGATTTGGATGATCCATTTATCAATGATGAGCATGTGAAATTCCTACAGATTGCGGATGACCAGCAGATTGCCTACTTGAAGGAAGAAACCCGTCGTATCAATGAACTTTTGAAGGTCTGGTTTGCTGAGATTGGGCTTAAGTTGATTGACTTTAAGCTAGAGTTCGGTTTTGACAAGGATGGCAAGATTATCTTGGCAGATGAATTTTCACCAGATAACTGCCGTTTGTGGGATGCGGATGGCAACCACATGGATAAGGATGTTTTCCGTAGAGGATTGGGAGAACTAACCGACGTTTACGAGATTGTCTGGGAGAAATTGCAGGGATTGAAATAATCTGTTAGCAACGGAAAACCTTCGTCTCTCAACTAAAAGGACTCAGGCTGAAAAGGTCCCCCAGACCTTTTCACTCCGTAGAGGATTGGGAGAACTAACCGACGTTTACGAGATTGTTTGGGAAAAGTTGCAGGAATTGAAATAACAACCTCAAGGTCGCTGGGAACATTGCAAGAGCTGAAATAAAGGAATAAGGATTGATGGATAAACGTATTTTTGTTGAAAAAAAGGCTGATTTTCAGGTCAAGTCAGAGAGTTTGGTTAGAGAACTCCAGCACAACTTGGGACTTTCAAGCTTGAAAAGTATTCGCATCGTGCAAGTGTATGATGTATTTGACTTGGCAGAGGACCTGTTTGCACCTGCAGAGAAACACATCTTCTCTGAGCAGGTGACAGACCATGTCTTAGATGAAGCGGCTGTGCAGGCGGATCTTGCTAACTATGCTTTCTTTGCCATTGAAAGCCTGCCAGGGCAGTTTGACCAGCGTGCAGCATCTTCGCAGGAAGCCTTGCTTTTACTAGGAAGTTCGAATGATGTAACGGTTAATACAGCCCAATTGTACTTGGTCAATAAGGATATTGATACGACTGAATTAGAAGCGGTCAAGAACTACTTGCTCAACCCAGTTGATTCTCGTTTCAAGGATATTACTGTAGGGATTGCCAAGCAGGAATTTTCAGAGTCAGACAAGACCATTCCTAAATTGGCTTTCTTTGAAAGCTATACAGCAGAAGACTTTGCTCGCTACAAGGCCGAGCAAGGGATGGCAATGGAAGTGGATGATTTGCTCTTTATCCAAGACTATTTCAAGTCAATCGGGCGCGTGCCGACGGAAACAGAACTCAAGGTTTTGGACACTTACTGGTCTGACCACTGCCGTCACACGACGTTTGAGACTGAGTTGAAGCAAATTGATTTCTCAGCTTCTAAATTCCAAAAACAATTGCAGTCAACCTATGACAAGTATATTGCCATGCGTGAGGAGTTGGGGCGTTCTGAAAAACCGCAAACCTTGATGGATATGGCGACTATTTTCGGTCGTTATGAGCGTGCTAATGGACGTTTGGATGATATGGAAGTGTCAGACGAAATCAATGCTTGCTCAGTCGAAATTGAAGTGGACGTTGATGGTGTCAAGGAACCTTGGCTCCTAATGTTCAAGAATGAAACTCACAACCACCCAACGGAAATTGAGCCATTTGGTGGGGCGGCTACTTGTATCGGTGGTGCTATTCGTGATCCGTTGTCAGGTCGTTCATATGTTTACCAAGCCATGCGTATCTCGGGTGCAGGTGATATTACAGCACCAATCTCTGAAACGCGTGCTGGTAAATTGCCACAACAAGTTATTTCTAAAACAGCTGCCCATGGTTATTCTTCATATGGTAACCAGATTGGGCTTGCAACGACCTACGTTCGTGAGTATTTCCACCCAGGCTTTGTAGCTAAACGCATGGAGCTTGGTGCCGTTGTTGGTGCGGCTCCTAAGGGCAATGTGGTCCGTGAAAAACCGGAAGCGGGAGATGTCATTATCCTCCTTGGAGGTAAGACTGGACGTGATGGTGTCGGTGGTGCGACAGGTTCTTCTAAGGTTCAAACAGTTGAGTCTGTGGAAACTGCTGGAGCTGAAGTTCAAAAAGGGAATGCCATCGAAGAACGCAAGATTCAACGACTTTTCCGTAATGGCGATGTCACTCGTCTTATCAAGAAGTCTAATGACTTTGGTGCTGGTGGTGTCTGTGTAGCTATCGGTGAATTGGCAGACGGTCTTGAAATCGACCTCAACAAGGTGCCTCTTAAATACCAAGGCTTGAATGGCACAGAAATTGCTATCTCTGAATCACAAGAACGGATGGCGGTCGTGGTTCGTCCAGAAGACATAGATGCCTTCGTTGCGGAATGTAACAAAGAGAATATTGATGCTGTTGTGGTGGCGACAGTGACGGAAAAACCAAATCTTGTCATGCACTGGAATGGTGAGACAATCGTGGACTTGGAGCGTCGTTTCCTTGATACCAATGGTGTGCGCGTGGTCGTTGATGCAAAGGTGGTGGACAAGGATGTCAAGCTTCCAGAAGAACGTCAAACATCTGCTGACACACTTGAAGCAGATACCCTTACGGTTCTATCTGACCTCAACCATGCGAGTCAAAAAGGATTACAGACTATCTTTGATTGCTCTGTTGGACGCTCCACGGTTAATCACCCACTTGGTGGTCGTTATCAACTCACACCAACTGAGGCATCTGTGCAGAAATTACCAGTTCAACACGGTGTGACTCATACTGCGTCAGTCATGGCTCAAGGATTCAACCCATATGTAGCTGAATGGTCTCCATACCACGGTGCTGCCTATGCGGTGATCGAAGCAACTGCTCGATTGGTTGCGACTGGTGCAAACTGGTCCAAGGCTCGCTTCTCTTACCAAGAGTACTTCGAGCGTATGGACAAACAAGCTGAGCGTTTTGGTCAGCCAGTAGCAGCTCTCCTAGGCTCTATCGAGGCACAAATTCAGCTTGGTTTGCCATCTATCGGTGGTAAGGACTCCATGTCTGGTACTTTTGAAGAATTGACTGTACCGCCAACCTTGGTTGCCTTTGGGGTAACGACGGCAGATAGCCGTAATGTGCTCTCTCCAGAATTTAAAGCTGTTGGGGAAAATATCTACTACATTCCAGGTCAAGCACTCTCAGCAGAGATTGATTTTGACTTGATTAAGTCTAATTTTGCTCAGTTTGAAGCCCTTCAAAAGGCTTACAAAGTGACATCCGCATCAGCTGTTAAATACGGTGGTGTGCTTGAAAGTTTGGCCCTTGCTACCTTTGGAAATCATATCGGTGCAGAGGTAATCTTGCCTGAACTTGAAAGTTCTTTGACAGCACAATTGGGCGGATTTGTCTTTACCTCTCCTGCAGAAATTGCTGGAGTAGAGAAGATTGGACAAACAAGTGCAGACTTTACACTCCTTGTCAACGGTGTGAAGCTAGATGGACAGAAACTTGACAGTGCCTTCCAAGGAAAATTGGAAGAAGTTTACCCAACAGAATTTGCTCAAGCCAAAGAACTAGCTGAAGTACCAGCTGTTGCATCAGATGTTGTGGTTAAAGCCAAAGAAAAGGTTGAAAAACCTGAGGTTTACATCCCAGTATTCCCAGGCACCAACTCGGAATATGACTCAGCCAAGGCCTTCGAAAAAGAAGGTGCAGAGGTTAACTTGGTGCCATTTGTGACCTTGAATGAAGAAGCCATTGTCAAGTCAGTTGAAATCATGGTTGACAACATCGGCAAGTCTAACATTCTCTTCTTTGCAGGTGGCTTCTCAGCTGCGGACGAACCGGATGGTTCAGCTAAGTTTATCGTCAATATCCTGCTTAATGAAAAAGTGCGTGCAGCTATTGATAGTTTTATCGCCCGTGGTGGCTTGATTATCGGTATCTGTAATGGATTCCAGGCTCTCGTAAAATCAGGTCTTCTTCCATACGGGAACTTCGAAGATGCCAGCAGTACTAGCCCAACTCTCTTCTACAATGATGCCAACCAACACGTGGCCAAGATGGTGGAAACCCGTATTGCCAATACCAACTCGCCGTGGTTGACTGGGGTGCAAGTGGGCGATATCCATGCTATTCCTGTTTCACACGGTGAAGGGAAGTTTGTCGTGACGGCTGAGGAATTCGCTGAGCTCCGTGACAATGGACAAATTTTCAGCCAATATGTTGACTTTGACGGCAAACCAAGTATGGATTCTAAGTACAATCCAAATGGTTCTGTCCATGCCATCGAAGGGATTACCAGCAAGAACGGCCAAATCATCGGTAAGATGGGACACTCAGAACGTTATGAAGACGGTCTTTTCCAAAACATCCCAGGCAATAAAGACCAGCACCTGTTTGCGTCAGCGGTTAAATACTTTACTGGAAAATAAGACTTGCAGATTTTCTAATAGATAGTATCAGTAATGTAAAAGTCAGGTAAATCTAGCTCTTGATGATACACAAATGAAAATTAGGTATATAAAATGACATACGAAGTAAAATCTCTTAATGAAGAATGCGGTGTTTTCGGTATCTGGGGACATCCAGATGCTGCTAAATTGACCTATTTTGGTCTCCACAGTCTTCAGCACCGTGGTCAGGAGGGGGCAGGAATCCTCTCCAATGATCAGGGGCAATTGAAGCGCCATCGTGACATGGGACTTTTATCAGAAGTCTTCAGAAATCCTGCTAATTTGGATAAATTGACGGGAACTGGTGCGATTGGGCATGTGCGTTACGCGACTGCTGGCGAAGCTTCTGTAGATAATATCCAGCCTTTCCTCTTCCGTTTTCACGATATGCAGTTTGGGTTGGCTCATAATGGAAACTTGACCAATGCAGCCTCTCTCAAGAAAGAACTGGAACAAAGAGGAGCGATTTTCAGCGCGACTTCGGACTCTGAAATCTTGGCCCACCTCATTCGTCGCAGCCATAATCCGAACTTGATGGGTAAAATCAAGGAAGCGCTCAGCCTTGTCAAAGGTGGCTTTGCCTATATCTTGCTGTTTGAGGATAAGTTGATTGCGGCTCTTGACCCCAATGGTTTCCGTCCGCTTTCGATCGGGAAAATGGCCAACGGAGCTGTGGTAGTTTCCTCTGAAACTTGTGCTTTTGAGGTTATTGGTGCTGAATGGATTCGTGATTTGAAGCCAGGTGAGATTGTGATCATTGATGACAAGGGCATCCAGTATGATAGCTATACAGATGATACTCAGTTAGCAATCTGTTCTATGGAGTATATCTATTTTGCTCGCCCTGATTCTAATATCCACGGTGTCAATGTCCATACGGCACGGAAACGTATGGGTGCCCAATTGGCGCGTGAATTCAAGCATGAGGCGGATATCGTGGTCGGTGTGCCCAATTCTTCCCTCAGCGCGGCTATGGGCTTTGCAGAAGAATCAGGTCTGCCAAATGAAATGGGTCTTATCAAGAATCAATATACGCAACGTACCTTTATCCAGCCAACTCAAGAATTGCGGGAGCAAGGGGTGCGGATGAAACTATCTGCTGTTTCAGGCGTTGTAAAAGGCAAGCGTGTGGTTATGATTGATGACTCTATTGTACGTGGAACAACCTCTCGTCGTATTGTTCAGCTCTTGAAAGAAGCGGGTGCGACTGAGGTTCACGTTGCCATTGGTAGTCCAGCGCTAGCTTATCCATGTTTCTACGGGATTGATATCCAGACCCGTCAGGAGCTAATTGCGGCCAATCATACGGTCGAAGAAACGCGCCAAATCATTGGTGCGGACAGTCTGACCTACCTTTCTGTTGAAGGTTTGATTGATTCGATTGGGATTGAAACAGATGCGCCAAATGGTGGTCTATGTGTCGCTTATTTTGACGGTGACTACCCAACACCTCTCTATGATTATGAAGAAGACTATCGTAGAAGTTTGGAAGAAAAGACCAGTTTTTACAAATAGACAATAGATCCTCAATTAAAGAAAAGGAATATAAAAATGGCAAATAAAAATGCGTACGCTCCACGTCTCACTACTGACTAAAAGCTAAAGCATTTGTCAGTAGACGCTTTGCCTCATGGGGCCAAAGCTAGAGCCCTGACTAGTATTTTTAGATAAAATGATTGTTTATCTAAAAATACGTCGCAATCTTTCTCAAAGAAAAGGAACATAAAAATGACAAATAAAAATGCTTATGCCCAGTCGGGTGTGGATGTTGAAGCGGGTTATGAAGTTGTTGAACGGATTAAAAAGCACGTGGCTCGTACGGAGCGTGCAGGTGTCATGGGAGCTCTGGGTGGCTTTGGTGGTATGTTTGACCTTTCAAAGACTGGGGTTAAAGAACCTGTCTTGATTTCAGGAACTGATGGTGTCGGAACCAAACTCATGCTGGCTATCAAGTACGACAAGCACGATACCATCGGTCAGGACTGTGTGGCCATGTGTGTCAATGATATCATCGCTGCGGGTGCGGAGCCCCTCTATTTCCTTGACTACGTAGCGACAGGGAAGAATGAACCAGCCAAGCTAGAACAAGTTGTCGCTGGTGTGGCAGAAGGTTGTGTGCAGGCAGGCGCTGCCCTCATTGGTGGGGAAACGGCTGAAATGCCTGGCATGTACGGCGAAGATGACTATGACTTGGCTGGTTTTGCGGTCGGTGTGGCTGAAAAATCTCAAATAATTGATGGTTCAAAAGTGGCAGAGGGAGATGTTCTTCTCGGACTTGCTTCAAGTGGGATTCACTCAAATGGTTACTCCCTCGTCCGTCGTGTCTTTGCCGACTACACAGGTGAGGAAGTCTTGCCAGAATTGGAAGGCAAGAAACTCAAGGAAGTTCTTCTTGAGCCGACTCGTATCTATGTCAAGGCTGTTTTGCCACTCATCAAGGAAGAGTTGGTCAACGGCATTGCCCACATCACTGGTGGTGGCTTTATCGAAAATGTTCCTCGTATGTTTGCAACTGATCTAGCAGCTGAGATTGAGGAAAGCAAAGTTCCAGTGCTTCCTATTTTCAAAGCTCTTGAAAAATATGGTAAAATCAAACATGAAGAAATGTTTGAAATCTTCAATATGGGTGTGGGACTCATGCTGGCAGTTAGCCCTGAAAATGTAGGTAGTGTCAAGGAATTGTTGGATGAACCAGTCTATGAAATTGGTCGTATCGTCAAGAAAGAAAACGAAAGTGTCGTCATCAAATGAAAAAAATAGCAGTTTTTGCCTCTGGTAATGGCTCAAATTTTCAGGTGATTGCCGAAGAATTTCCAGTGGAGTTTGTCTTTTCAGACCATCGTGACGCCTATGTGCTCGAGCGAGCAGACAAGCTCGGCGTTCTGTCCTATGCTTTTGAACTCAAGGAGTTTGAGAGCAAGGTAGACTATGAAGCGGCCCTTGTCGAACTCTTGGAAGAACATCAGATTGACTTGATTTGCCTAGCGGGCTACATGAAAATCGTTGGGCCAACCTTATTGGCGGCTTATGAAGGTCGGATTGTCAACATTCATCCAGCCTACCTGCCAGAGTTTCCAGGAGCTCATGGGATTGAGGATGCTTGGAATGCTGGCGTTGCTGAGAGTGGTGTGACCATTCACTGGGTGGATTCGGGTGTGGATACAGGAAAGGTCATCAAACAAGTCCGTGTGCCACGGTTAGCTGATGATACCATAGCCAGCTTTGAAGCTCGTATCCATGCCACCGAGTATCAAATCTATCCTCAAGTGCTGGAGAGTTTAGGGGTGGGGAGAAGATAAGAAGTAAATCAAGTTTTGATTGTGCAATATTGCTAGGAGAAAAAATGATTGAGATAAAATTAGTAGATGAGAGCAGTTTTCAGGCAGTGCTGGATTTGAAAATATCTGAAGCTGATGAACGAGCACGTTTCGTGTCTCCAAATGTACGCTCTTTAGCTGACGCATGGCTCTACCGAGAGAATGGGGATGTGTTTCCAATGGCAATTTATTGGAATGAGCTTGTAGTTGGTTTTCTCCTGTTGGAAATAGATAAGGATGAAGCGGAATACTTTATCTGGCGGATAATGATTGGCCAGCAGTACCAAGGAAGAGGTTATGGACGAAAAGCCGTGGAATTTCTGATCAAAAAGGCTCAGATGGATAGCACTTGCAATCATATTATCGCAGATTATGTGGTTGGAAATGAAAAAATGAAGCACCTACTGACTAGTCTTGGTTTTCAGGAAACAGGATTTATAGAAGAAAATAATGAAGTCGCTATGCGCTTGGACCTAAAGAAAGAGGAATAGAATGACGAAAAAAGCCTTAATCAGCGTCTCAGACAAAGCGGGCATTGTTGAATTTGCCCAAGAACTTAAAAAAACTCGGTTGGGACATCATCTCAACAGGTGGAACCAAGGTTGCCCTTGATAATGCTGGGGTGAGCACCATTGCCATTGATGATTCATATGATATCTTTGATTCAAAATTGGAGTCAGTGATTGTTGAAGACGGATTCAAACGGAGGTATTTGTGATGTTAGAATCTAAAAAAACAACTCGATATGTATTTTATGTCTATCTGATGTTATTAACTTGGGGAATCTTATTTAAGTTTGAGACCAATCCTGAATTTATAGCATTTTTCTTAGCTCCAAGGTACATCAATTGGATTCCATTTTCAGAACCACTAATAGTAGATGGAAAAATTGTTTTTGCTGAAATGTTATTTAATCTGATTTCCTTTATTCCATTAGGTGTTTGTTTCCCTCTGATAAAAACTAATTTATCTAGTTTAAGAATAGTCGGGACAGGTTTCTTGATTAGTTTATTGTTTGAGTGCTTACAGTATATTTTAGCAATAGGTATAACAGATGTAACGGATTTGACTTTAAATACGCTAGGTGTTTGTGTAGGCTTGCTGATTTACCAAATTTTTATAAGAGTGTTCAAATCACAGACTAGAAAATGGGTCAATATCTTAGGTATGATTAGCCTTGGTTTTGCTTATTTTGTTTTACTGTTACTGCATTTAATTGGTGTTTAACTAATGATTAAAAAGGAGAATAATAATGACTAAACGCGCCTTAATCAGCGTCTCAGACAAAGCGGGCATTGTTGAATTTGCCCAAGAACTTAAAAAACTTGGTTGGGAGATTATCTCAACAGGTGGAACCAAGGTTGCCCTTGATAATGCTGGGGTGAAGACCATTGCCATCGATGATGTGACTGGTTTTCCAGAGATGATGGATGGCCGTGTCAAGACCCTTCATCCAAATATACACGGTGGACTCCTTGCTCGTCGTGACTTGGATAGTCACCTGGAAGCAGCTAAGGATAATCAGATTGAACTCATCGACCTTGTTGTGGTCAACCTTTACCCATTCAAGGAAACTATTCTCAAACCAGACGTGACTTATGCTGATGCTGTGGAGAATATCGATATTGGTGGGCCATCTATGCTTCGTTCAGCAGCGAAGAATCATGCCAGCGTGACGGTTGTGGTAGATCCAGCTGACTACGCTGTGGTTCTTGACGAATTGGCAGCAAATGGAGAAACAAGTTACGAAACTCGCCAACGTTTGGCAGCCAAAGTATTTCGTCACACAGCGGCTTATGACGCCTTGATTGCAGAATACTTCACAGCTCAAGTCGGAGAAAGCAAACCAGAAAAACTTACTTTAACCTATGACCTCAAGCAGGCCATGCGATATGGGGAAAATCCTCAACAGGATGCAGATTTCTACCAAAAAGCCTTGCCGACTGACTACTCGATTGCATCTGCTAAACAGCTTAACGGGAAAGAATTGTCATTCAACAATATCCGCGATGCGGATGCTGCTATTCGTATTATCCGTGACTTCAAAGACCGTCCAACCGTTGTGGCTCTCAAACACATGAACCCATGTGGAATCGGTCAAGCTGATGATATCGAAACTGCTTGGGATTACGCTTATGAGTCTGATCCAGTTTCTATCTTTGGTGGAATTGTCGTTCTCAACCGTGAGGTAGATGCTGAGACAGCTGAGAAGATGCACGGTGTTTTTCTTGAAATCATCATCGCACCAAGCTATACGGATGAGGCGCTAGCTATTTTGACAAACAAAAAGAAAAACTTGCGTATCCTTGCTTTGCCATTTGATGCTCAAGAAGCGAGCGAAGTGGAAGCAGAATACACTGGTGTTGTTGGAGGTCTCCTCGTTCAAAACCAAGACGTGGTCAAAGAAAGTCCAGTTGACTGGCAAGTGGTGACCAAACGCCAGCCCACTGAGACAGAAGCGACAGCTCTCGAGTTCGCTTGGAAGGCTATCAAGTACGTCAAATCAAACGGTATCATCGTGACCAACGACCACATGACACTTGGTGTTGGCCCAGGTCAAACTAACCGTGTGGCCTCTGTTCGTATTGCCATCGACCAAGCCAAAGACCGTCTTGACGGTGCTGTGCTTGCTTCGGATGCCTTCTTCCCATTTGCGGATAACGTGGAAGAAATCGCCAAAGCAGGTATCAAGGCCATCATCCAGCCTGGTGGATCTGTCCGTGACCAAGAATCTATCGAAGCAGCTGACAAATATGGCTTGACCATGGTCTTCACAGGAGTGAGACATTTTAGACATTAAGAAACAAAAGGGAAGAAAACAGTTTCTTTCTTTTTTGCTTAAAAATGCTTAATAAAACAAGATTAAAACGAACGTTTGTGATATAATATTAGTAAATAATTCGCAAAAGAGGTTGAGAGATGAAGCTGTTAGTTGTCGGTTCGGGTGGTCGTGAACATGCGATTGCCACGAAGTTGCTTGAGTCAAAAGACGTTGAAAAAGTTTTTGTAGCCCCTGGAAATGACGGAATGACTCTGGATGGGCTGGAATTGGCAAATATCGTTATTTCCGAACATTCTAAGTTGATTGAGTTTGCAAAGGCCAACGATATCGCTTGGACCTTCATCGGGCCAGATGATGCCCTTGCTGCTGGAATTGTGGATGATTTTAACCAAGCTGGTCTTAAAGCCTTTGGTCCGACAAGATTGGCAGCTGAGCTGGAGTGGTCCAAGGATTTTGCCAAGGAAATCATGGTCAAATACGGCGTTCCGACAGCGGCCTATGGCACATTCTCAGATTTCGAGGAAGCCAAGGCTTATATCGAGGAGAAAGGTGCGCCTATCGTCGTCAAGGCGGATGGCTTAGCGCTTGGGAAGGGTGTCGTCGTTGCGGAGACGGTTGAGCAAGCAGTCGAAGCAGCCCACGAGATGCTTTTGGACAATAAATTTGGTGACTCAGGTGCGCGTGTAGTTATTGAGGAATTCCTTGATGGGGAGGAGTTTTCCCTCTTTGTCTTTGTCAATGGTGACAAGTTCTACATCATGCCAACAGCTCAGGACCATAAACGTGCCTATGATGGCGATAAGGGGCCTAACACTGGTGGGATGGGGGCCTATGCACCAGTTCCACACTTGCCACAGAGTGTAGTTGATACAGCGGTTGACACCATTGTCAAGCCAGTCCTTGAAGGGATGATTAAAGAAGGTCGCCCTTATCTTGGTATCCTTTACGCTGGTCTTATCTTGACAGCGGACGGCCCTAAGGTTATCGAGTTCAACGCTCGTTTCGGAGATCCTGAAACCCAGATTATCCTGCCTCGTTTGACATCTGACTTTGCCCAAAATATCACAGATATTCTGGATGGCAAGGAGCCAAACATCACGTGGACGGACAAGAGTGTGACTCTGGGTGTGGTTGTCGCATCCAACGGTTACCCGTTAGACTATGAAAAAGGTGTCAAGTTGCCAGCCAAGACAGAAGGCGATATCATCACCTACTATGCAGGGGCTAAGTTTGCGGAAAATAGCAGAGCACTGCTATCAAACGGTGGACGTGTCTATATGCTCGTCACCACAGCCGATACCGTCAAAGAAGCCCAAACCATCATCTACAGCCAACTCGACCAACAAAAAACAGAAGGCCTCTTCTACCGAACCGATATCGGAAGCAAGGCAATTAGATAAAGATATAAGAAAAGGCGACGCAGTCGCAAAGTACAATAATGGTCGCATAACTTGCGAGCGTTAGCGAACTAATATATAACAATCACCGCCGTTGTGAAAAAACGATTGGATGACAATCCAATCGTTCAGGGAAATTGTAAGACCTTAGGCTAAAATTTTAGGAATGAAACCGAAGGTTTGCTTCCGTCCCTCACAACCTAAGGTAATTGTTGAAAAAGAGGAAAAAGGAGAAGAAATGAAGCCAGTAATTTCCATCATCATGGGCTCCAAATCCGACTGGGCAACCATGCAAAAAACAGCAGAAGTCCTAGACCGCTTCGGTGTAGCCTACGAAAAGAAAGTTGTCTCTGCCCACCGTACACCAGACCTCATGTTCCAACATGCCGAAGAAGCTCGTAGCCGTGGCATCAAGGTCATTATCGCGGGTGCTGGTGGCGCAGCCCATTTGCCAGGCATGGTAGCGGCTAAAACGACCCTTCCAGTCATTGGTGTGCCCGTAAAATCGCGTGCCCTTAGTGGTGTGGACTCGCTCTACTCTATCGTCCAGATGCCAGGTGGAGTGCCTGTCGCAACTATGGCTATCGGTGAAGCAGGTGCGACCAACGCTGCCCTCTTTGCCCTTCGTCTCCTATCAGTAGAGGATCAGTCTATCGCGACAGCATTGGCAGATTTCGCAGAGGAGCAAGGAAAAATCGCAGAGGAGTCTACAAATGAGCTCATCTAAAACAATCGGAATTATCGGTGGCGGCCAGCTAGGTCAAATGATGGCCATTTCTGCTATCTACATGGGCCACAAGGTTATCGCGCTGGATCCTGCGGCGGATTGCCCGGCCTCTCGCGTGGCGGAGATCATCGTGGCTCCTTATAATGACGTGGATGCTCTGCGTCAGTTGGCTGAGCGTTGCGATATCCTCACCTATGAGTTTGAAAATGTCGATGCTGACGGTTTGGATGCTGTCATCAAGGATGGTCAACTTCCTCAAGGAATCGACCTGCTTCGCATCTCCCAAAATCGTATTTTTGAAAAGGACTTTCTCTCAAACAAGGCTCAAGTAACTGTTGCTCCTTACAAGGTCGTAAATTCTAGCAATGACTTGGCTGATATCGACCTGTCTAAAAACTATGTCCTCAAGACGGCAACTGGTGGCTATGATGGGCATGGACAAAAGGTTATTCGCTCAGAAGCAGATTTGGAAGAAGCCTATGCACTAGCTGATTCAGCAGACTGTGTCCTGGAAGAATTTGTCAACTTCGACTTTGAAATTTCTGTCATCGTATCAGGAAATGGCAAGGATGTGACGGTTTTCCCAGTTCAGGAAAATATCCACCGCAACAATATTCTATCTAAGACCATTGTGCCAGCTCGTATTTCTGATGATCTAGCTGAGAAAGCTAAAGCCATGGCTGTGCGAATCGCTGAACAGCTTAACTTGTCTGGAACTCTCTGCGTGGAAATGTTTGCGACAGCTGATGACATCATTGTCAACGAAATTGCGCCACGTCCACACAACTCAGGGCACTACTCAATCGAAGCCTGTGACTTCTCCCAGTTTGATACCCATATTCTAGGCGTTCTGGGATCGCCATTGCCAGCTATCAAACTGCATGCGCCAGCCGTTATACTTAATGTACTCGGCCAACACGTCGAGGCTGCTGAAAAATATGTCACAGAAAATCCAAGCGCCCACCTCCACATATATGGTAAAATAGAAGCGAAACACAACCGCAAGATGGGACATGTGACTTTGTTTAGTGATGAACCGGATAAAGTTGAGGAGTTTGGGAAAGGAATTGATTTTTAGGAGAAACCTATGATTCAAATAATCGTACATGCATTTGTTGAAAAGGATAAGACTGGAGCAGTTGTCGAAGTCTTGTTTGCTAGTGCTGACCAAGATAAGGTGCAAGCTAAATATGAAGAACTAGTTGCACAATACCCTGAAAACTATTTAGCTATCTACGATCTACCGCTGGATACAGATTTGAACACACTAGATCATTATCCATCTGTATGGGTTGGGAAAGAAGAGTTTGAGTGAGTAAGACAGGATTTAATTACAAGGTTCGTTGTCTTATCCTTTAAAGGTTGCCTAGGCTTGTTGTAGAGGATAAAGTCAGCAAGAGAAGACACTCGACTACTGCTAGAAGAGATTGATTGTAAAAGGGAACAGTGACTTATGAATGAGGTTACAAATAATTATAGTTTGTCAAGTAGAGCATTGGAACACGTATTTTTAGGAGAAATAAGTAGAGCTGGCTCTCCTAAAGGGTATCATTGTAATAGAAATCTTGGAGATGAAAATGCAGAGGTTCTTCCGGATACAAAAGCAATAATTAGTGGTAATATTTTTGAATATATGGTACGTAGCAAAAACACTCATATTCTAAAGGAATCCAACCGAGGGTATTCAACTTTTTTTCCAGAGACTTGGTCTAGACAGCAGGTTTTAGATATGATAGAACATTCATGTCGATTAGTCGATCCAACTAGTGGTGTTTATATTTGTAATAACATTCTTGTTAAAATTGTAGAAAGAAATGGGAATATCATAACATTTTATCCAGTTCGTGAATAGTAGGTGGGAAATGAAGTTTGAACATAAAGTATTACGTATAGAGGAAATAGATGGCTATTGGCTAACATTGGTTCCAAGAAAAGAATTTGACGAGCAGAAAGTTACGGATTTATCGTGTAAAGCTATAGTTTCTGATATACGTGAAAAGTACTTTTTATTTTTAAAGAGACCCTTTAAAGAAGAATTGAATGTATATGTATTTTACAAAGGGGATTCAATTTTAATTATAGTAAATAAAATTGAAAATGAAGTTTATTTTTTTGAAAGATATCATGAAGATATTGACGAAGAATTCGAAAAACAATTTTCAACCTTAATTAGTATTCAAAAGGTATATAGAATATTTGAAAAATTGAATTTACGTGCATTATTAAAAGAAGATTTCAAAGGTACTGGTAATATAAAAAAATTAGAAGAATATATTAATTTTTATTGTAATGTTGATTCGACTTTTTTTGAACCGTTCAATATCTTAATTGCTCTTCTCAAAGAAAAAATTGAATTTACAAAAACTAAAGAATATACTTTGCCAATTTCACCGTATAAGATTGAAGAAGCGTATTATCAAATTATTGAAAGTTATAAAAACTATTGTCAGAAAAGTATCTTAAAACTTTTAAATTCGAACATTCCCCATCAAAAAGAAAAGTGGACAGAATGGGAGGAGTCATTAAGCGATTGGAAGGATTTTTATAATTCAAATCAATTTTTTCAGGGAAACGAGGTACTTATAGAAAGATATAGGGAAAACGAATATCTTAATGATTTCAAAATTCAATGTAAATCTAGGGGAATTAATACAAATTACGGAGAAGATGTATTAAAAAATACGATTTCAAGAATTATTGAGATTATATCATATAAGAAAGGTGTAAATATTGAAACAGTAGAACTTTCGCTGAAAAAAACAATCGGAGTTAAGAAAAAAGATGAACTTAACAGTTTTTTGATAAATAATATTATAGGAGAATAAACAATGATCAACCGTTACTCTCGCCCTGAGATGGCGAACATTTGGAGTGAAGAAAATAAATACCGTGCTTGGCTTGAGGTGGAAATCTTGGCTGACGAGGCATGGGCTGAGTTGGGAGAAATCCCTAAGGAAGATGTGGCTTTGATTCGCGAGAAAGCGGACTTTGACATCGACCGTATTTTGGAGATTGAGCAAGAGACGCGTCACGATGTGGTGGCTTTCACGCGTGCGGTTTCTGAGACTCTTGGTGAAGAGCGCAAGTGGGTCCACTATGGTTTAACTTCTACTGACGTAGTCGATACTGCCTACGGTTACCTTTACAAGCAAGCCAACGACATCATCCGTCGTGACCTTGAAAACTTCACCAATATCATCGCTGATAAGGCTAAGGAGCACAAGTTCACCATTATGATGGGTCGTACCCACGGGGTGCACGCTGAACCTACAACTTTTGGTCTTAAATTGGCGACTTGCTACAGCGAAATGAAGCGCAATATCGAGCGTTTCGAGCATGCGGCTGCTGGTGTGGAAGCTGGTAAGATTTCTGGTGCGGTTGGGAATTTTGCCAATATCCCACCATTTGTAGAGGAATACGTCTGCAACAAATTGGGTATCCGTGCTCAAGAAATCTCTACACAGGTGCTTCCTCGCGACCTTCACGCTGAGTACTTTGCAGTTCTTGCCAGCATCGCAACTTCTATCGAGCGTATGGCGACTGAGATTCGTGGTTTGCAAAAATCAGAACAACGCGAAGTGGAAGAATTCTTTGCTAAAGGGCAAAAAGGTTCATCTGCAATGCCTCATAAACGTAACCCTATCGGTTCTGAAAATATGACAGGTCTGGCGCGTGTTATCCGTGGTCACATGATTACAGCTTATGAAAACGTGGCTCTCTGGCATGAACGTGATATTTCGCACTCATCAGCTGAGCGCATCATCACACCAGATACAACTATCTTGATTGATTACATGCTCAACCGTTTTGGGAATATCGTCAAGAACTTGACGGTCTTCCCAGAAAACATGATCCGCAACATGAACTCTACATTTGGTTTGATCTTCAGCCAACGTGCTATGTTGACCTTGATTGAAAAAGGCATGACCCGTGAGCAAGCCTATGACTTGGTACAACCAAAAACAGCCTACGCTTGGGACAATCAAGTCGACTTTAAACCGCTTCTTGAGGCAGATCCAGAGGTGACATCACGCCTGACTCAAGAGGAAATCGACGAGATCTTCAACCCTCTTTATTACACCAAACGAGTGGATGATATCTTTGAACGTCTTGGACTTGGTGATTAATTAAAAAAATAAACAGCGAGGTTCACAATCTCGCTGTTTATTTTTTATCCAAAAGACTTAGTCTTCTTTTCTTTTAGTGAGTCCATAGGCTGCTAGTGTGGTCATGAGTCCTGCGACTACTAGTCCTGCAGAATGGTAACTTCCTGTTTCAGGAAGTTTTTTCTCTGTTGCCACAGGGGTTGGGCCTTGAGGAAGAGCTTTGTTTTCCTCAGCAGGAACAGTTGTTGGAGCCGATTCGCCTGGAATCTCTAGTACTGATTTTTCTTCTGCCGCAGGAGTTGGCACACTTGGGATTTTTTGTGCTGGTTTTTCTTCTTTGATAGCGGCTTGTCCGTTTTCATTGCCTACATGTGTTACCAGAGTTCCGACTTCGACTACTTGTGTAACAGCTTCCTGAGCTACGACACTGCTAACCAATGTTCTAACTTCAGTTCCGTCTGCAACCGTAGTTACAGAATAGAAATGATTTAGACGACCGTTTACACCTTCTGTTACGACACGGGATTGTCCTTTAGGCAATTGATTAGTTTCACGAGTGATGGTTGTAAATGGAATTTCTTCCTCTTGGACATCTAGTCTAGGTTTTGCATCACTAGCTGCTGCAAGACCACTTTCATCACCCTTGTGAGTTACAGGAGCACCAACTTCGACAACTTGGTTCACAGCTTCTTTGGTTACCTGGCTATCAAGAACGGTTTCTGTTGATTTCCCATTTTCTGTAAGAACAGAGATGTAAGAAGTACGTTCACCTAGAACTCCAGCTTTGACAACTTTTTCTTGTCCAGCTGGGAGATTTGGATTGTCTTTCTTGATAACTTCAAATGGAATTTCTTCAGTTCTTGTGATGAGTTCTGGACTGGTTTCAACATTGGCAGCCACTTCATTTTCATCCAGGCTTCCAGAATGAGTTGCAGCTGGTTTGAGGCCTAAGCGAGCGGCTTTTAGGTTGGCTACAAGTGTGTCAAGCTCAGCTTGTTTATTACGGTTGAGGTTGTGATTTAGAGCTGTTTTAGCTGCGTCAAGGGCCTCAAGACTTTCTTTACTATATCCTTCTAAGTTTTCAGGAATTTTTGCGATTTCTTCGCGGAGAGCATTATAATTAGCACGGAAGTAGTCTTTGTTGTGGTCTGCAAAGGCAGTCATGAGTTCAAAGATTTCTTCTTCCTTGTACTCAGCGCTTGGTTTGTCTGCCCAAATAGCTAACATACTACCGACTGTTGGAAGGTCTACTTCAGGATATTTGGTAGAAGCAAGTTGATTGAATGGAACTTTACCAGAATTTTCAACTGCTTTTGAAAGAGGGTAGGCTTCATCTTGTTTGTGATTTCCTATAACATAGTACCAGTCACCGTTGGTATTCAAGAACTTATAACCCTTGCTTGCGAGGTATTGAGGTAATGCAAGATTGTAGCCCCACCATCCTTTAGACCAGTAAGAAATCAAGACATCTTTGTCAAACTGAACATCGTCCTTGTCCTCATAGTAGAAGCCATCGTTGAAGGCCATTGGTTGTAGCCCTCTTTCCTTAGCCATAGCAGCTAGACTGTTAGAATAGTCTGCGAACTTGTTATAGAGTCCATACCATTTGAGGTAGTACCAACCTTGGGCGTTGGTCGCATCATTGGCATATTCATCTGTACCATAGTTGAAAATCTTTGATTTATCAGCAAAGTAATCCATGTATTTACCGATAAGGGCTTTGGTAAAGTTAAGGGCTTCTTGATTTTCAAGATCCATGGTTGTTTTTGAGACCTTATCAAAGTTGGCTTGAGGATTCTTGATGCCAAGTTTTTCCATGGCAACCAGCATGGCATCCATATGTCCAGGACTATTTATAGCGGGGATTAGACCAATACCTTTTTCCTTAGCGTATTGAACAAGCTCTGTTACTTCTGCCTGTGTCAGTGCAGTACCGTTTGGATCGTCGTAGTAAGCTTTAGTTCCTTCGATAATAGCTTTTTTAACGTCATCACTAGCATAGGTTTTTCCGTTGGCAGTAATGGTCATATCATCGAGTAGGAAACGAAGGCCATCATTTCCTAGAAGGAGATGGGCATCAGAATAGCCGAGCTCGCTCGCCTTGTCTACGATGCGTTTGAGTTGATCTAAAGAGAAGTATTTACGACCTGCATCGATGGAAATGACTTTATTCTTATTAAGTTTTTCAAGTTCTCGTTTAGCATCTTCCTCTTTTTGAGCTTCTGGGGTGAAGATTAGCTGACTAACAGCTTCTTGAAGTTTTGCGATTGCTTGGTCAATCGTGTCTTGCTGGCACGACTGAGGTTGCTATCAAGTGAACGGATTGCTTTTTCAGCTTCTTTGACCGCATTAACGCTTTCTGCAGTATAACGGTTCAGGTCTTTTGGTACCTCGTTTAGTGCTTGTTCAGCAGACTGGTAGTCTGCAGCGAAGTATTCAGCATTGGCATTTGCAAAATGACGCATGAGCTTAAAGAGACGAGATGGAGAGTAGCGAGCAGATGGAGTATCAGCCCAAGCAGCTACCATACCACCGATGATAGGGATATCAGCTCCTTCAGTTTTTGGTACAGAAGTGATTGGTGTGTTTTTAATACCATTGAGACCCTGATCGAGATTGTACCAACCTTGGCCATCAGCATTTCGTCCGAGGACGTAGTACCAAGCATCATTGGTATTAAGGATTTGGTGGCCCTTTTCAGCCAGTAGTTTAGAAGAAGCAACATCGTAGCCACCCCAACCACCAGTCCACATGGAAACGATGATGTCTTTGTCAAAACTATCAAAGCTTGTATCGCTATTGTAGTAGATACCATCGTTGAAGGCCATTGGTTTTAGACCGTGCGATTTTACAATACGAGCTAGGTCATTTGCGTAGGCAATAAATTTTTCATAGCCTTTTATAGGGTAGCCTTCGTTTGGATAGTATTTATCAGCTTGAAGCACACTCCAACCTTTAGCATTTGTTGCATCATTGGCATATTCATCTAGTCCAATATTGAAGATTTCAGACGTGTTAGAGAAGTAGTTAGCGTATTTGTCAATCAGAGTTTTAGTAAAATCGACTGCTTGTTTATTATTTAAGTCAACAGTTCGTTCAGATTTTTTACCAAAATAATCAAAGTTAGGATTTTCAATACCCAGTTCTTTCATGGCATTGAGAATGGCATCCATATGTCCAGGACTATTGACAGTTGGAATCACTCCAATACCCTTGTCTTTGGCATAATTAATCAAATCTGTCATCTGACTTTCAGTTAGATGGTTACCATTTGGATCATCGTAATAAGCGTTTGTTCCATGTTCAATGGCGCGTTTGACATCATCACTTGAGTAGGTTTTATCGCCCACTTTCATAGACATATCATCCAACATGAAACGGAGACCATCGTTACCTACTAAGAGATGGAGGTCTGTATAACCATATTCTTTCGCCTTATCGATAATTTCTTTGAGCTGCTCAGGTGAGAAATATTTACGTCCAGCGTCAATTGAAACGATTTTTCGTTTAGCTAATTTTTCATTTTGAGTTGTAGCGCGTTCCTTTCCTGCCTCTGTTGTTGGTTTATCAGCATCTGCTTTCGTTTTATCTTTTTTAGTTGCTTTATCCTTGTCAGCTTCTGGTTTATCAGTCCTATCTGTATTTGGATCTTTAGAATCAGCCTCTTTTAGCTCTTCCTTTTTAGGACTAAGATCCTCTGACTTTTTATTAGAAATTTCTTTTTCAGCAGAAGTTGCTACTTCTTCTTTCTCACTAGGAGTTGAACTCACTTCCTCTTGCGCTTGCGGTTTTTCCTCTGTTTTTGACAGACTAGCTAGCTTATCAGTAGATGGAGTTTCTGCTTCTACAGTTTTTGGATCTTCTGGTTGAAGCTCTGCTTTAGGTGTTTCCTCAGTAGTCAGATTTTCAGATGCTTGAGGGGAATCGGAAACCGTATGGATGGTCGGTTGGTTTTCCGTAGTAGTAGGAGTCATTCCATCGGCTGCAACAGCCTGCGCTTGGAAAGCAAATCCAAATAGAACAGAAGCAGCTCCTACAGCATATTTACGAATGGAAAAACGCTGTTGTTTTTCATGTTTCATTGCAAAACCTCCTGATTGCATTTTGATATTAATAACGTTTACACAATTCAACAATTTTATTTTATTTGTTATGTTAACAGGAGTCAAGTAGGATTACTTTAAAACTATAATAAGTATAAAAACTAATAAAAATTAAGCACACAATTCTATTTATTAACATATGTATATGTAGTGTAATTCGATCTTATTTCTATAAAATATTCTACAAAATATAGAAGGTCATACAAAAAAGTAAGCGTTTTCTTTTTATTGTGGTATAATATGTATAGAAAAAAGCCCAAGCGATTAGGCTTAGGCTTTCTTCTTAGTGATCACGGTCACATGAAATGAATTTGATTTTGTAATAATCCGCTCGTTTATAAGTTTCGCTGTAAGCGAGAACTTGACCAGTAGACTCTAGCTTAGTAGTCTTGGTTTGTAAAACGGTTGGGAATTGCTCATCGACTCCGAGGACCGAAGCCGCATGTTCTGGAGTTGGAAATGCTACTTCATTGATTTCTTCAAAATGTTCATCATTCATGTGAATGTGGTAATCTGATTTGAAACGGTTATAGATAGAACTATAATATTCAAGATTTGGATAATTTGCGTTGATGTATTGTTCTGGGATATATGATGTGTGGTAGATGTATGCGACACCATTTGTTTCGCGGACACGTTCAATCTTGTAGTAGAACTGATCACCACGTAATCCAAGTTTTTCCAAGTAGTTTAGTTTATTTCCGCGTTCAATAGAAAGGACGGTCACCTTATCATCTTTAGTTTCAAAAACTTCTACATCTGAAAACTCTACGAGTTTGTGTTTGCGTGCGCGTGAAACGAATGTACCCTTTCCTTGTTGGCGGACAATATAACCATCTTTGGCAAGGTCGTTTAAGGCACGGACAACTGTGATAGAACTAACATCATACATTGCAATCAATTCAGCTTCAGTGTAAAATTTATCTCCACTTGCAAATTGCCCAGAGATGATTTTGTTCTTTAATTCATCTTTTATATATTGATATTTTGGAATTGCCATAATTTCACCTCGATTTTCCTTCTCCGTTAAAGATTTTACCATAAAAACGGAAAGAATAGTAGTCTTTTGAATAAAAAAATTAGAATAATAGGCTATAAGGTTAAATTACATATTAAAAAAGGAGATTTTATACATTTTTATACATGCTAACTACTTGAAGTTCTATGTCTGTAAAATCTATATCTTTATAATTTTTTTGTGTAAAAGTTGGTAAAAAATGAAAAAAATTGTGAAAACCTATTGACAAATGCAGGATATTGAGATATATTTACTATATCAACAAATGAAAGCGTGAACTTTAATTGTCAGAAGGTAGTAACATGACACGATTTGAGATTAGGGACGATTTCTATTTAGATGGGAAACCGTTCAAGATTTTGTCCGGCGCCATTCATTATTTTAGGATTCCGCCAGAAGATTGGTATCATTCTCTCTATAACTTGAAGGCTCTTGGTTTTAATACGGTAGAGACTTACGTTGCTTGGAATCTACACGAACCCAGTGAGGGTGAGTTTAACTTTGAGGGAGCTCTGGATTTGGAGAAATTTCTCCAAACAGCACAAGATTTAGGCCTCTATGCTATTGTACGTCCGTCACCATTTATCTGTGCGGAGTGGGAATTTGGTGGTTTACCGGCTTGGCTCTTAACCAAAGATATGAGGATTCGTTCATCAGACCCAGTCTATATTGAAGCTGTAGGTCGCTACTATGACCAGCTCTTGGCACGGTTGGTTCCACATTTATTGGACAATGGTGGCAATATTCTCATGATGCAGGTTGAAAATGAGTATGGTTCTTACGGAGAAGATAAGGCTTATCTGAGAGCGATTCGACAGTTGATGGAAGAGCGTGGCGTAACCTGTCCACTCTTTACATCAGATGGTCCATGGAGAGCAACTCTGAAAGCTGGAACCCTAATCGAAGATGATCTCTTTGTAACAGGGAACTTTGGTTCTAAGGCACCTTACAACTTTTCACAGATGCAGGAATTCTTTGATGAACATGGCAAGAAATGGCCACTCATGTGTATGGAGTTCTGGGATGGCTGGTTCAATCGTTGGAAGGAACCGATTATCACACGGGATCCAAAAGAATTGGCAGAAGCTGTTCGAGAGGTATTGGAGCAAGGCTCTATCAACCTTTATATGTTCCACGGTGGTACAAACTTTGGCTTCATGAATGGTTGCTCAGCTCGAGGAACCTTGGATTTGCCACAAGTTACATCTTATGATTACGATGCCCTTCTAGATGAGGAAGGAAATCCAACTGCCAAATATCTGGCAGTCAAGAAGATGATGGCAACACATTTCCCAGAGTATCCGCAGTTAGAGCCACTTTACAAAGAGAGTATGGAGTTGGATGCTATTCCACTAGTTGAAAAAGTTTCCTTATTTGAAACCTTGGATAGTCTGTCAAGTCCTGTAGAAAGTCTCTATCCTAAAAAGATGGAGGAATTGGGACAAAGTTATGGCTACCTACTTTATCGAACAGAAACAAACTGGGATGCAGAAGAAGAAAGACTTCGTATCATTGATGGTCGAGATAGAGCTCAGCTTTATGTCGATGGTCAGTGGGTTGAAACCCAATATCAGACAGAAATTGGGGAAGATATTTTTTATCAAGGTGAAAAGAAAGCGCTGTCTAGATTGGATATCTTGATAGAAAATATGGGGCGTGTCAACTATGGACACAAGTTCTTAGCGGATACGCAACGTAAGGGAATTCGGACAGGAGTTTGTAAGGATTTGCACTTCTTACTAAACTGGAAACACTATCCACTCCCTCTAGACAATCCTGAGAAAATTGATTTTTCAAAAGGATGGACAGAAGGACAACCAGCCTTTTACGCTTATGACTTTACAGTCCAAGAGCCAAAAGATACTTACCTATACTTGTCTGAGTTTGGTAAGGGAGTTGCCTTTGTCAATGGGCAGAATCTAGGACGTTTTTGGAACGTCGGCCCGACCCTCTCGCTTTATATCCCTCATAGCTATCTTAAGGAAGGTGCAAACCGCATCATTATCTTTGAGACAGAGGGTGAATATAAAGAAGAGATTCATTTAACTCGTAAACCTACACTAAAACACATAAAGGGGGAAAACTTATGACAATTGTAGGATGCCGTATCGATGGACGTTTGATCCACGGACAAGTAGCCAATCTTTGGGCTGGAAAACTAAATGTTTCACGTATTATGGTTGTAGACGACGAAGTTGTCAACAACGACGTTGAAAAGAGTGGTTTGAAACTTGCGACACCACCAGGTGTGAAATTGAGTATTTTGCCAATTGAAAAAGCGGCAGCCAATATTCTTGCTGGTAAATATGATAGCCAACGTCTCTTTATCGTGGCTCGTAAACCAGACCGCTTCCTTGGTTTGGTAGAAGCAGGTGTACCACTTGAAACCCTTAATGTTGGGAATATGTCTCAAACACCAGAAACTCGTTCTATCACACGTTCTATCAACGTAGTAGACAAGGATGTGGAAGATTTCCACAAACTAGCAGAAAAAGGTGTTAAATTAACTGCTCAAATGGTTCCAAATGATCCAATTTCAGACTTTTTGAGCTTATTAAAATAGGAAAAAATTTTTAGGAGGTCATTGTTATGATACAATGGTGGCAAATTTTACTTCTCACTTTGTACTCAGCTTATCAAATCTGTGATGAGTTGACGATCGTTTCATCTGCAGGTTCCCCTGTATTTGCTGGTTTTATTACTGGTTTAATTATGGGAGATGTGACTACTGGTCTGCTTATCGGTGGTAACTTGCAACTGTTCGTTCTTGGGGTTGGTACCTTCGGTGGTGCTTCTCGTATTGACGCAACTTCTGGTGCGGTTCTTGCGACAGCCTTCTCTGTTTCACAAGGAATTGATACAGCACTTGCGATTACAACAATCGCTGTGCCAGTAGCAGCTCTCTTGACTTACTTCGACGTTCTTGGACGTATGACTACTACCTTCTTCGCTCACCGTGTGGATGCTGCGATCGAACGCTTTGACTATAAAGGTATTGAACGCAACTACCTACTTGGTGCGATTCCATGGGCTTTATCTCGTGCCCTTCCAGTCTTCTTTGCCCTTGCCTTTGGTGGTGCCTTCGTACAATCAGTGGTAGACTTAGTTGAAGCATATAAATGGATTGCAGATGGTTTGACACTCGCAGGACGTATGCTTCCAGGTCTTGGATTTGCAATCCTGCTTCGTTACCTTCCAGTTAAACGTAACCTTCACTATCTTGCAATGGGATTTGGTTTGACAGCTATGTTGACTGTTCTTTACTCATATGTAACAGGTCTTGGTGGCGCTGTTGCTGGTATCTTAGGTACTCTACCTAAAGATGTTGCTGAAAAAATTGCTTTTGTCAACAACTTTAAAGGATTGTCTATGATTGGTATCTCTATCGTGGGTATCTTCCTTGCAGTGCTTCACTTCAAAAATAGCCAAAAAGTAGCTGTAGCAGCACCTTCTACACCATCAGAAAGTGGGGAAATCGAAGATGACGAATTCTAATTACAAACTTACAAAAGAAGATTTTAATCAAATCAACAAACGTAGCTTGTTTACTTTCCAATTGGGTTGGAACTACGAACGTATGCAAGCTTCTGGTTACCTTTACATGATCTTGCCTCAATTGCGTAAAATGTATGGGGATGGAACTCCTGAATTGAAAGAAATGATGAAAGTTCATACTCAATTCTTCAATACTTCACCATTCTTCCACACCATTATCGCTGGTTTTGACCTTGCCATGGAAGAAAAAGATGGTGTGGGTTCAAAAGATGCCGTTAACGGTATCAAGACAGGTTTGATGGGACCATTTGCTCCTCTTGGAGATACAATCTTTGGTTCGCTTGTACCTGCTATCATGGGATCTATCGCAGCAACCATGGCTATCGCTGGTCAACCTTGGGGTATCTTCCTTTGGATTGCAGTTGCAGTAGCGTATGACATCTTCCGTTGGAAACAGTTGGAATTTGCCTACAAAGAAGGGGTTAATCTTATCAACAACATGCAAAGTACCTTGACAGCTTTGATTGACGCTGCATCTGTACTTGGTGTCTTCATGATGGGTGCTCTTGTAGCAACAATGATCAACTTTGAAATTTCTTACAAATGGGCAATCGGTGAGAAGATGATTGACTTCCAAGACATCTTGAACCAAATCTTCCCACGCTTGCTTCCAGCAATCTTTACTGCCTTTATCTTCTGGTTGCTTGGTAAGAAAGGTATGAACTCTACTAAAGCTATCGGTATTATTATCGTACTTGCTTTGGCTCTTTCTGCCTTTGGTAAATTTGTACTTGGAATGGGCGCATAATTTATGACGCAATCATTAATTTTGGTGAGCCATGGTCGCTTCTGTGAGGAGCTTAAAGGTAGCACAGAAATGATCATGGGCCCACAAGACAACATTTACACAGTAGCTCTTCTTCCAGAAGATGGCCCAGAAGAATTTACTGCAAAATTTGAAGCTGCTATTGAAGGATTGGATGATTTCCTAGTCTTTGCGGATCTTCTCGGTGGAACACCATGTAACGTGGTAAGCCGTTTGATTATGGAAGGTCGTGACATCGAACTTTACGCAGGGATGAATCTTCCAATGGTGATTGAATTTATCAATGCTAGCCTTACAGGTGCAGATGCGGACTACAAGAGCCGTGCTGCAGAAAGCATTGTGAAAGTCAATGACCTGTTAGCTGGCTTCGATGATGACGAAGATGAATAATACTCTTCGAAAATCTCTTTAAACCATACTAGTGTCGCCTTGCCGTAGGTATGTTACTGACTTCGTCAGCTCTATCTGCAACCTCAAAACGGTGTTTTGAGCTGACTTCGTCAGTTCTATCTGCAACCTCAAAGCAGTGCTTTGAGCAGCCTGCGGCTAGTTTCCTAGTTTGCTCTTTGATTTTCATTGAGTATACGATGTGACAACGTGAAAACCGTTAGAGCATTTTATATAGAATATACATGGGAATGGGGCTTACTCCCATTCCCATATTTGATAGAAAAAGAGGAACTCAATGCTACATTATACAAAAGAAGACTTGCTCGAATTGGGTGCAGAAATCACGACACGTGAAATCTACCAACAGCCTGATGTATGGAAAGAAGCTTTTGAATCTTATCAAGCAAAACGTGAAGAAATTGCAGCCTTCCTGCAAGGGATTGCGGATAAACATGACTATATCAAGGTTATCTTGACAGGTGCTGGGACTTCTGCTTATGTGGGAGATACCTTGGTACCTTACTTTAAGGAAGTCTATGACGAACGCAAATGGAATTTCAATGCCATTGCGACAACAGATATCGTTGCCAATCCAGAAACTTATTTGAAAAAAGATGTGCCAACTGTCCTTGTGTCTTTTGCTCGTAGTGGGAACTCGCCTGAAAGTGTGGCGACTGTTGATTTGGCAAAAGCCTTGGTGGATGAGCTTTATCAAGTGACGATTACTTGTGCAGCGGACGGTAAATTGGCTCTCCAAGCCCAAGGAGATGACCGCAATCTCTTGCTTTTGCAGCCAGCTGCCTCTAATGATGCTGGCTTTGCCATGACTTCTAGCTTTACGTCTATGATGTTGACAGCTCTCTTGGTTTTTGATCCTACAGAATTTGCTGTTAAAGCTGAACGTTTTGAAGTTGTATCTAGTCTTGCCCGTAAAATTCTAGACAATGCAGAAGATGTCAAAGAACTTGTTGACCTAGACTTTAACCGTGTCATCTATCTAGGCGCTGGTCCTTTCTTTGGTCTTGCTCATGAAGCTCAGCTCAAGATTTTGGAACTAACTGCTGGTCAAGTTGCGACCATGTATGAAAGCCCAGTCGGATTCCGTCACGGTCCAAAATCTCTTATCAACGAAGATACAGTTGTTTTGGTCTTTGGTACAAAGACAGACTACACTCGTAAGTACGACTTGGACTTGGTTCGTGAAGTTGCTGGTGACCAGATTGCTCGTCGTGTTGTACTTTTGAGTGATCAAGCCTTTGGTCTTGAAAATGTCAAAGAAGTGGCCCTTGGTTGTGGCGGTGTCTTGAATGATATTTACCGTGTCTTCCCTTACATTGTTTATGCCCAACTCTTTGCCCTATTGACTTCACTCAAGGTAGAAAATAAACCAGATACACCGTCTCCTACAGGTACCGTAAACCGTGTGGTACAAGGTGTTATCATCCACGAATACCAAAAGTAATACTGCGTTTATAGATTCTTGATAAAAGAGTTTGTAAATCATACAAGTAAACCATAGATTGTCAGTAGGCTTTCTATGGTTTGTTTGCTTGAGAGAAATAGTAAAAGGAGAACAGAATGAAAGCATACACAGAGCGTGTGTTTGGAAATGTTGAGGGACAAGATGTTTTGGCCTATCGATTTGAGACGAACGGTGGCTACCAACTTGAGGTCATGACTTATGGTGCGACCATCTTGCGCTATGTAACACCTGACAAGGCTGGAAATTTTGCCAACGTTATCTTGGGATTTGATGACTTTGACAGCTATGTAGGCAATAGTCCTAAGCATGGAGCGAGCGTAGGTCCTGTGGCGGGCCGTATTGCAGGTGCGACCTTTGAGCTTAATGGCAAGACCTATGACCTTGAAGTCAACAATGCTAGCAACTGTAACCACAGTGGTTCAACTGGTTGGGATTCTAGCTTGTTTGAACTAGTTGAAGTGAGCGACCATGGCTTGACTCTCTACACAGAGCGTACAGACGGGACAGGAGGATTTCCTGGCAATCTCAAGATTTGGATCAGTTACCACTTGGAAGAAACTGGTGCCTATGAAATTAGCTACAAGGTGACGACAGATCAGGATACGCTGGTCAATCCAACCAACCACAGCTATTTTAACTTGTCTGGTGATTTCACGCAGACGATTGACCGTCATGTCTTCCAACTAAACACAGAGGGCATTTACCCAATCGCTCCCGACGGTGTTCCTGTAAAAACTCCAGATGCCAATCGTGATGTGGTTAAACACATCTACAATGGTGCCTTATTGAAAGACATCTTTGCAGAAGAAGATGAGCAAATCCAGCTGGTATCTGGTTTGGATCATCCATTCGCTCTTCCTGCAGGCCATGACAATGCTGGTTTCCTTTATGACCAAAACTCAGGTCGCTTCCTGCTTTTCAAGACAGAGGCTCCTTGTTTTGTTGTCTACACAGCAAACTTTGTGGATGAAAGTGTCATCATAGGAGGTCAGCCAATGGTGCAGCACAATGGGATTGCCCTTGAAGCGCAAGCTTTACCAGATGCTATTCACAGTGACCTCAAAGACCAAGTCATTCTCAAAGCCGGTCAAACCTTCACAAGTAAGACACGTTATGAACTTGTTGTGAAATAAAAGGATAGGAATTTCTACTTTTTGGGGAATAGTATTTACCTTATAACATTAGTAGAAATGGGCAAATAGTAGGGGAATATGATATAATCTAATAGTGAAAATACCTGTCCTATCTAGAGGATAAAAGGAGAAAAAGATGAAGAAAATTGTATTTGCTAGCGCCTTGGCTTTGACCTTGGCAGGAGCAGTTTTGACAAATGATGTTTTTGCTAATGACAGATTGGTGGCAACACAATCTGCTGATGGTAGAAATGAAAATGTTTTGAGTTCAGAAGTGTTAACTCCTTCTAGTGGCAACGTTTTAGTTGGAATTAAGGGAGAATTTTTAACCCCAGATAAACAAGCTATTTTGGATGCGATTAATAAGATTCGTAAGGAAGCAGCTGATGAAGGTTTGGTAGATAAGTATGTCCCTATCAAATGGTCTACTGATCTTGAGAAAACTGCATTTGTACGCGCTACTGAGGTGTCAGTAACTCTGAAACCTGAGCGTCTTTCTACGAAAGAAATCTGGACTGCTTTTCCATCTAGTAATAGTATAAGAGGAGAAGCTTTAGATGTGAACTATGAAGGTTTTCTAAAAGCAATTGAAAACTGGCATGCTGAGAAGGCGAATTATGTAGCGAAAAAGAAGGGTGGAACATCTAAAGAATTTACAGGTTATTATGAGGTTCTGATCAATTCTAAATTTACCTATGTGGGGCTCGCGGCCTTTAGAAATGCAGCTAGTTCTCAGAAAGTAGCAACGATTTCTCTAGCTTTAGGTGATGATGCTTCTTCAGAGGAATTGGCTGGTGGATATGGTTCTGCTATTCAGTATACAGAGGTGACTGCATCAAACCTTTCAACAGTTAAAAGTAAAGCTACGGTTGTAGAAAAACCGCTGAAAGATTTTAGAACATCTACATCTAGTCAGTCTGGTTGGGTGAAGTCTAATGGAAAATGGTATTTTTATGAGTCTGGTGATGTGAAGACAGGCTGGGTAAAAACAGGTGGTAAATGGTACTACTTGAATGATTTAGGTGTCATGCAGACTGGATTTGTAGAAGTTGATGGAGCATGGTATTTCCTTGATAGTTCTGGCGCGATGTTTACAGGCTGGGGAACAGATGGTAGCAGATGGTTCTATTTCGATGGCTCAGGAGCTATGAAGACAGGTTGGTACAAGGAAAATGGTACTTGGTATTATCTGGATCAATCAGGTGTCATGAAGACAGGTTGGTTTAAAGTAGGCAAGTACTGGTACTATGCATATGGTTCAGGGGCTTTAGCAGTCAGCACAACAACACCAGATGGTTACCGTGTAAATGGTAATGGTGAGTGGGTAAACTAGGTTGAAAATAGCAAGTCATAGGTAAAGTAGTCATTTTACTTAACAAAAAGAATGAATGATAAGAAAGAGGTTGATGGCGAACATTGACCTCTTTTTGTTAGAATAGAGGATTCAAGTTGTCTGACTTGACTTTCTTGATGGGAATGATATAATAGTTGTAACAAAAAATATTACAACAGAAAAGAGGACTATTTATGACCTATGAATACAAGAGCCACATTTATTTGGCAGAGGCAGTTTTAAATGTAAAGGATTTGGCAAGCCAAACAGCCTTTTATCAGCAAATCATTGGTTTAGAAATCCTATCTCAAACTGAGACAGAGTCCATTCTAGGACTGGGTGGAAAAGCCTTGGTACAGCTGATTCAAGCTCAAGAGAGTGGAGAAGTAAGGGAACATTATGGCCTTTACCATCTGGCTATTCTCTTGCCGACACGCAAGGCTTTGGCTGATGTCTTGAAACATCTGACAGATTTACAGATTCCTCTTGTCGGTGGTGCAGACCATGGTTACAGTGAGGCCCTTTACTTGGAAGATTTGGAGGGGAATGGCATTGAACTCTATCGAGATAAACCCGTTTCCACATGGGATATTCGAGAAGATGGGCGTATTATAGGGGTCACTGAGGTCCTTGCGGCGCAGGATATCTATGAGTTGGGGGAAAGAGTAGAGCCCTTTGTCCTAGCAGAAGGTACGAGAATGGGGCATATCCATCTTTCCGTCAAGGATAGTCGAAAGTCCAGCCAGTTTTATCAAAAGGTGTTAGGACTAGAGGATAAATTCAGTTTGCCGAGCGCTAGTTGGATTGCAGCTGGGGACTACCACCATCACTTAGCAGTCAATGAATGGGGAGGAAAAGGCTTAGCTCCGCGTAAGGCAGGTTTGCCAGGCTTAGCCTACTATGTCATTGAAGTCGCACATAAAGAAGAACTGTTAACGATTGCCCAGCGAGCACAAGAAGTTGATGTACCAATCAAGTGGTTGACATCGAGCCAGTTGGAAATCACAGACCCAGACGGAATTGTGACCCGTATTCGTTTAGCACGATGAGACGAGGAAAACAAATCATTTATTTTAGAGATATAGAAAAGGCGAACAAGCTTGTATTCTGTTCTTAGAATACAGACTTGTTCGCTTTTTATGGAATAATAAAGAGTGAAACCATTATAGCCAAACTGTAAAGGTAATCACCTGTTTTTTGTAGCTGACAAAGATTTTTCCTCTAAACAAGCTGACGAGGTGCTGAGCCATGGAGAGGCCTATTCCATGGCCAGCTATAGTTTGGTTGTTGTGAGAGGTCTCCGCACGATAAAAGCGATCAAAGAAACGTTTAATATCAGCTGCTTGCCCATCCTTATAATCATTAGAAATAGTGATACAAGTGTGTTTTTGTAGTAGATAATTTTTTCGTTGAAGAGTCAAGCGAATCGTTCCAGCGGGGTCACAGTATTTGCGGGCATTGTCAAGAAGAATGCTAAGAAGCTCATAAAATTCCTCTTGGGCTACTTTTTCTACAACGTCTGCTTCAATAGAACTTTCAAATTTTTTATCCTCTTTGGTAAAGAGAGGAGCAAAATCTGAGGCAACCTTTTCAGCGATGAAGGAGATATTTTGAGGAGCTAGTTTGATATCCTCTTGTTCCTCGAGTCGAGCAAGGCGGATTAGTTTTCCAATCAGATGGTTAAGACGCTCTATCTGTTCCTTAGTGCTGATACTCCACTCAGTCTCACCCTCTATTAACTCCTGTAGTTCGGTATTGGCCTAATAGCTAGAGGCGTTTTGAGTTCGTGTCCTGCATTGGTGATAAACATCCGTTGCTTTTCATAGTTTTTTATAAAAGGGCGAATGACAATCCCTGAAATCAAGGTGAAGAGTAGTATGAGGAGGAGTAAGCTAGCCAAGGCCAACCAGATAGAGACTTGAAGTAGGGTACCGCGTTCCCGGATATAGTAAGTCGTTTCAAAGAAGACCAGTAGTTTCCCAGTCGTAGATTGGCTCACTTGGTAGGTAAAATAACGCCCCTTATGAGTAATGGTGCCATAAGTTTCCTGCTTTTTGAGGACATTGGGGAGGAAACTTTTGACCTCATCCTCAGTCAAGGATTGAACATTTGTGAGAGAGATGGCGTAGTCATCTTCCTTTTCTCTGACAGAGAAGTATTGGAAATTATAGACGATTCCTTCCTGGATATTTTTCTCAGTCAGACTTTCTTTGATTTCATCAGTAATAGGGAGTTCCCCCTCATTCTTGGTTAAGATAGAGAGAACAGTGTGAATGTTGTTCTCAGTCTGAGTGTAGACGATACTATTTATCAAAACTAGAAAGAAGGTTAGAATCAGAGTGATGGCAAGAGTGGCCGTTGCGATAAATTTGATACGAAGTTTTCGAAACATCTAGTCACCTCCTGTCAATTGGAAGGGACCTTCTGCTGCCCCAAGTATTTGTAAGCTAGACTGGACACTTTGGAGTTTTTGGCGTAGGTAGGAAATATAGAGAAAAACAAGCTCGTGATTACTTTCTTCCAGCTCATCTGGCCAGACTTTCTCTAGTAGTTGTTGACAACTGAGGGCTTGGTTAGCATGCTGGATGAGGAGGGTCAAGAGTTGAGTCTCCTTTTTCCCTAAACGAATGCTGTTTGTAGCAGATAGTTCTTGTTCGTCAATATCCAAGCGAGTATTTCCTAATTGGACCGTATCTGGGGTATAGTCCTCCAGACGGCGGGCAGTAGATCGGAGCTTAGCCAATAGTTCCTTAAGTGAAAAAGGTTTGGTCAAGTAGTCGTCGGCACCTGCATCGAGTCCGGTTACACGGTCATCTACTTCCGCCATGGCTGTCAGCATGATAACGTGGGTCGTATTACCCAACTGGCGAATTTCTTTGAGAGCTTCGATTCCAGTTTTGATTGGCATCATGATGTCAAAAATCATGAGGTGATAGTGGTTAGTTGTAGCTTTTTCGACGGCATCTTTTCCATTAAAAACAGAATCAACGCTATAGCCTTCTCGTTCTAACGCAACGGTGATAACACGGTTAAGTTGGGTTTCATCTTCGGCAAGTAGGATTTTCATAGGTTCTCCTTAGTCTTAATCAGAGCGCTGAATCAAATCACGGATGGTCTGCATGGTCAAGTCGCAAGAAGCAAGCTCATCGGCACAACGTTTGAGCTCGCGCGTGATTCTCTCAGGATTTTGGATGTTTTTCTTGTATTTCATCTGGTGTTCGAGGCTAGCCCAAGAGTCCATAGCAATTGTTCGCAGTTGGATCTCAATAAAGTAGCTTCCTGGGGCATTTCCCAGACAGTCTGGGTAGGGGGTAGTCACCTCGAGAATCAGATGGTAAGAACGATAGCCGTTGGGTTTGACCTGACGGATATAGTCTTTTTCTTTGAAAATATGGATGCTTGGCATCTGGCGAATATACTCTACTATGCGGTAGATATCATCTGTAAAGCCTGTGATAATTCGAACGCCAATAGCGTCTCGTATTTCTTTAAGCGCAGATTGACTTGTCTGAGGAAGGCCTTTGCGTTGGCATTTTTCACGCATACTTTTTTCTGTTTTGATGCGCGCATGCAAATGCTCATATAGTTTGAGGTTGGTTTCCTTTTTGTAATTGGTTGCGGCCTTTTCTATGTCTTGAATAAAGGTTTGCAAGATAGTCGGTAAATAGGATTCGTAGTCACCATAGATAGAATTCATAAGTAAGTCCATTCTGAACAGTTTTTTACTATTAATCATGAAAATACGGATTAGGTTCCTATAAATACAAAGAGTATGAGAATTTTGACAAAGGCTATTCTTGACCTTTCAAAGCCCTTTTGATATGATGAGCTCAAAGTAAGTGTGAGGTATTAAAATGACCAGTGAATACCAGAAAATGATTGCAGGAGAACCCTATCATCCCTTTGCCCCCGAGTTGCGGGATTTGGCTCAGGTTTCTCGCCAAAAACAGTCTGCTTTTAAATAAGGAAGAAGATCCCTTAAAGGGGGCGGAGATTATCAAGACTTGGTTTGGTTCGACTGGGAAAAATCTCTGTGTCAATCCACGTCTGGTGGTCGATTATGGAGTCAATATCTATCTAGGGGAAAATTTTTATTCTAATTGGAACTTGACCATGCTGGATGTTTGCCCTATTCGTATCGGGGACAATGCTATGATTGGACCCAACTGTCAGTTCTTGACTCCCCTACATCCACTAGATCCGCAGGAACGCAATTCAGGGGTCGAATATGGCAAGCCCATCACCATCGGTGACAATTTCTGGGCTGGAGGTGGTGTCATTGTCCTTCCTGGAGTGACACTGGGCAATAACGTAGTGGCAGGAGCAGGGGCCGTAATTACCAAGTCCTTTGGAGACAATGTTGTTCTAGCTGGCAATCCCGCGCGCGTGATTAAGGAAATACCTGTTAAATAAAGCGATTGGGCGAAAAGTCACTAAAATTAGAAAAAGGCATCCTATCAAGTGTTTAAAAAAACGTTGATATGATGCCTTTTATCATAAATCAGGTTTTACGCTAGAAGTTCTACAAATTCTTTCTTTTCTTGGCATTTTTGGTCAGGGAAACCTGGTAAGTATCCTGTTCTTTAGTGAGATAATTGATGATTTGGAAGTCATCGATTTGAGCTTTGAAATCCACTTCATAGACAGTGGTGACTTGTTGTCCATCATTGTTGGTATCAATCGAAATGAGGTCTAACTCAGTACAGAATTGTGCCAGCCCAGCTTGGATAGTTTGGAGTTTTTCTTCTTGGTTGGCAATTGTGATGGTTAATAGTCTGCGACGTTGGTGATTGCTCTTGCTTTGTTGTTTTTCCAAAAGAAGCCATACTGCTAAGATAAAGACGGTGGAGAGAATCGCTAAAGCTAGGTAGCCTGTCCCTGCTGCCAGTCCGATAATCATGGCAAGGAAGATAGCAATTAGTTCCCGTGAGCCACTGGTAGCTGAACGGAAACGAATGAGGCTAAAGGTTCCTGCAACGGCGATAGAGGTTCCTAGGCTGCCATTTACCAGAAAGATGACCAAGGTCATCAAGCAGGGGAGTAGGGTCAAACTAACAGCAAATTCCCGTGTATAGAGGGTACGGTGTTTGTAAGCCCAGGTCAGCGCCAAACCTAAGATTAGGCTGACCAAGAGAGCCAGAAAGAGCTGGATAGGATTGGCAGTAGCAGTTGTACTGTTGAAAATAGAGTTGAATAGATTAGACATAAGCAGTACCTACACTTTCTGTGCTTGGTCGTGGGCTATAGTCCAGCCCTTGAGACTTGTGGTAGGCGCAGCTGTATTTTGAAAATTTCTGCTCTACCAGTCCATATTGGTCGAGAATATCTTGTAGCCATTGGGGTTTTCTACCTGGTGCTTTGATTTCCATGACGACAATGTCCTCGTTTAGTAGAGGGAAACCGTCCTTTCCTGAAAATAAACTGACATTATTATCACGATAGGTTAGATTTTGGTCAATGGTGACACGAATTTTATTGTAGGGAAATCCGCTAATTTCTTTCTTTTCCTTGAGAGAAAAGCGGTCGTAGTAGATATACATACGAGGGATGATGGCTTGCTGATATTCCTCTTGGAGTTGCTGGATTTTTTCAATCATCATTTGGTCCTTGATGCTGCTATCCAGCTGTCCCTTGGTCATAAACTGGGTGATAGACTGGGGAGTCGATAAGAGACGATGTTTTCGTCCGACACCAGCTCTGTCCTTAGATTTGATTTCTAAAAATACCTGACTATCAGGCTGGACTTGACTGAGATAGGTTCGCATCCGAATCTTTTCTTTGCGCTTAGTACCTTGGCTATCATCCTGAATCATATCAAATTTCTCTGTATCAAAGTAGATATTAGAAATGGTAGATGTTGGATAATCATCCTCGACGAGGTATGTTTTTAAGTCTTCTATTAAATTAGCCAAGTAAGTTTTGGCAACGATATATTTGGTTTCAATTCGTTTAAAGTTTGTTTCAATTGGTTTCATAAATCCTGTTTCCTTTATCAAACTGTTTCAGTAGACTATCTTATTTAGAAGATATATGTGGGCAAGTTGAATTTGCTTGTGACTAGTCTAGGGAATTTTTCTAAAACTTTAGTTAAAGATAACTTAACTGAAACTGAACTTAAGAAAACTTTCAGAAAAAGTTTAGATTTTTTTCAGACTTCCCCTGTAAACTAAGGTCAAGCTAAATGAAGGCGAGGAAAAAAGTATGAAATCAAAAAAATGGACCCTAATCTTAACCAGTTTAACAGCTCTGACCTTGATGACAGCTTGCGGGCAATCAACGACCAAGTCAAGTACGACTGCAGCAGCAGATACTACTGCCATCGCAACTTCAACTAAAAACAGTCAATCTTCTTACTTTACAGAAAAGGACTACGACACATCTTATGATGAAAGCATAGCTTCAAAGATTGAATTGTCGGGCTCATCTGCAAGTGTCTCTGGAGACGGTGTGACAGTTTCTGGCTCAACGGTGACCATCTCAAAAGCAGGTACCTATGTCATTTCTGGTCAGTCTGACGGAGTGCAAATAAAGGTAGAGGCAGATAAGTCGGCAGATGTTCACCTAGTCTTAAAAGGTGCGACCATGACTAATACAGATGCAGCTATCTCAGCTACAAGCGCCGGTCATGTCTACCTGACTCTGGCAGAGGGAACCACCAACAGTCTCTCTGACTCAAGCTCTAACAGTGATGAAAAGGCAAATGCCGCTCTCTTTTCAAAGGTTGATTTGACCATCAATGGCTCAGGTACTCTTACTGTAGATGGCAAGAAAAGCAACGCTATCAAGGCAAATGATACGCTTCACATCACAGGTGGAACTTTTAACATCACATCAGTTGGCGATGCCTTTAATGTCAATGATGAACTCAACATCACTGGTACAACCATGACCATCGATGCCAAGGAAGATGGTGTTAAAGTTGATAATGATGACGATATGACTGTCGGAAATATGTATTTGGCTAACAATACCATAACAGTCACAGCAGGAGATGACGGTATTCACGCTTCTGGCAACCTAGTGATTGATAGCGGTACTTACACAGTCAAGAATGCGACTGAAGGAATTGAAGGAAAAGGCATTACGATCAATGGTGGTGATATCAATGTCTACTCGACAGATGATGGGGTGAATGCAGCTAATAAAAATGCCCAGCAAAGTGATATTTACTTTACTATGACAGGGGGTAATCTAACTGTAGAAGTCGGTCAAGGGGACACAGATCCAATTGACTCAAACGGGAATATCACGGTTACCGGTGGAACCATTAAATTGATAGGACAATCAGGGTTTGATTTTGATGGAACAGCGACTTACACAGGTGGGGATATCTACATCAACGGCGAAAAACAAACAGATATTGTCAATTCTATGCCTGGAGGCGGAGGTCCGAATGGAGGTCCTCAAGGCGGTGGCCCAGCCCCTGGCGGACGAGGATAAACAAAAAAGGATAGCATTCTAAGAGAAATGTTATCCTTTTTATATCGCTTATAGATTCATATTTTACGAGTGATTTTGCAATTATAGCTTTCCAAGCTACAATTGTTAGGCTACCCGTCTTTGTTTATTGACTCAAGTTATCAACTTCCTCCTTGACACTCGGTCAGCTTTTGATACAATAGTACAAAATTAGAGGAGGTGGGTTATGATTCAGAAACATGCGATTCCCATTTTAGAGTTTGATGACAATCCTCAGGCGGTTATCATGCCCAATCACGAGGGGCTGGATTTGCATTTGCCCAAGAAGTGTGTCTATGCTTTTTTAGGTGAGGAGATTGACCGCTATGCGAGGGAAGTAGGGGCGGATTGTGTCGGCGAATTCATTTCTGCTACCAAGACCTATCCAGTCTATGTTATCAACTACAAGGGTGAGGAAATTTGTCTGGCTCAGGCACCTGTCGGCTCCGCTCCAGCGGCTCAGTTTATGGATTGGTTGATTGGCTATGGTGTGGAGCAGATTATCTCTACGGGTACCTGTGGTGTGCTGGCTGATATAGAAGAAAATGCCTTTCTAGTCCCTGTTCGGGCTCTACGAGATGAAGGAGCTAGTTATCACTATGTGGCGCCTTCTCGTTATATGGAAATTCAGCCAGAAGCCATTGCTGCTATTGAGCGAGTTTTGGAAGTCAGAGGGATTCCTTATGAAGAAGTTATGACCTGGACGACAGATGGTTTTTACCGAGAAACGGCTGAAAAGGTGGCTTATCGCAAGGAAGAAGGCTGTGCTGTTGTGGAGATGGAGTGTTCTGCGCTTGCGGCAGTAGCCCAACTGCGTGGGGTTCTCTGGGGAGAATTGTTGTTCACAGCTGATTCCTTAGCAGACTTGGACCAGTACGATAGTCGTGACTGGGGTTCAGAAGCTTTCGAGAAGGCCTTGGAACTTTGCCTTGAGATAACTTCTCAGATCTAGCTACTCTCCTTCTTTTTATGGTACAATGGATGTATGTTATTCAAATTATTTGTGAAAAAAATTGAAAGAGCTTTGGGTGGACTTTCGCCAGCTCGTCGGATTTTTCTGAGTTTCGCTGGAGTTATTTTTATAGGCTCTCTTCTTTTGAGTTTGCCTTTTGTTCAGGCAAATGGTTCTCAGGCCACTTATTTTGACCATCTTTTTACGACGGTGTCCATGGTCTGTGTGACTGGCCTTTTTACGCAACCAGTGGCTACTACCTATAATGTCTGGGGTCAGTTGATTTGTATGTTCTTGATACAGATTGGTGGTCTGGGGCTCATGACTTTTATCGGGGTCTTTTATATTCAGGGTAATCAAAAGCTCAGTCTTCGCAGTCGTGAAACCATTCAGGAGAGTTTTAGTTATGGGGAAAGTAAGTCTTTGAAGTCTTTTATGCGTTCCATCTTTTTGACGACTTTTCTGGTGGAGGGTTTGGGTGCCTTTCTACTAAGTTTCCGTTTTATTCCTGAGTTTGGCTGGGGACGAGGCATTTTTACCTCTATCTTTTTAGCTATTTCAGCCTTTTGTAATGCTGGTTTTGATAATTTCGGCAGTAGCAGTTTAGTGGCTTTTCAGACGGATCCCTTGATCAATCTTGTCATTGCTGGCTTGATTATCACGGGTGGTCTCGGCTTTATGGTTTGGTTTGACTTGGCAACCCAGTTTGACAAGAAGAAAAAACGCCGTCTGCGTTTCCACACCAAGTTGGTCCTTTTCTTGACTGCAGGGATTTTGCTGTTTGGGACAGTATCCACACTCTTTACGGAGTGGCACAATCCAGGAACCATTGGCAATCTCAGTGTTCCAGAGAAAGTGCTGGTTAGCTTTTTCCAAACTGTCAGTATGAGAACAGCTGGTTTTGCTTCTATTGACTATACCCAAGCTCGGCCTGTGACCTTGTTTATCTATATCCTACAGATGTTTCTCGGTGGAGCGCCTGGAGGGACGGCTGGGGGTCTCAAGATTACGACTTTCTTTGTCTTGTTGGTTTTTGCGCGTAGTGAATTGCTGGGCTTACCTCACGCCAATGTTGCGCAGAGAACTATTGAGGCTCGCACAGTCCAAAAATCCTTTAGTGTCTTCATTATCTTTTTGATGACCTTCTTGTTGGGCTTGGTGTTGCTGGGAATTACGGCAGAAGGAACACCGCGATTTATCTACCTTATGTTTGAGACCATTTCAGCTCTTGCGACAGTTGGGGTAACGGCAAATCTGACACCAGAATTGGGCAAGTTGGCCCTCAGTATTGTCATGGTGCTCATGTTTATTGGCCGTATCGGTCCCTTGACCTTGCTGGTTAGTCTAGCTGACTACCAGCCTGATAAGAAAGATTTGATTCAGTATATGAAAGCAGATATTAGTATTGGATAAGAAAGGAAGAACTATGTCAGATCGTACGATTGGAATTTTAGGTTTGGGGATTTTCGGGAGTAGTGTCCTGACGGCCCTTGCCAAGCAAGATATGAATATCATTGCCATCGATGACCACGCCGAGCACATCAATCAGTTTGAGCCAGTTTTGGCGCGTGGAGTTGTTGGCGATATTACAGATGAGGAACTCCTCAGAACGGCAGGAATTGATACCTGTGATACGGTTGTAGTAGCAACAGGGGAAAATCTGGAGTCGAGTGTGCTTGCAGTCATGCATTGTAAGAGTTTGGGGGTGCCACGGGTTATTGCCAAGGTCAAAAGCCAGACAGCTAAGAAGGTACTAGAAAAAATCGGTGCTGATTCGGTGATCTCACCTGAGTATGAAATGGGGCAGTCCCTAGCGCAGACCATTCTCTTTCATAACAATGTTGATGTCTTTCAGTTGGATAAAAATGTGTCTATCGTAGAGATGAAAATTCCTAGTGTGTGGGCAGGTCAAAGCCTGAGCCAGCTAGATTTACGTGGTAAATACAATCTCAATGTCCTAGGATTTCGTGAACAAGAAAATTCACCGCTAGATGTCCAGTTTGGCCCTAATGATCTCTTGAAGGCAGGTGCCTATATCTTGGCAGTCATTAACAACCAGTATCTAGATGACTTAGCAGAATTAAATTCCTAAGGAGGGGAATCCCCTCTTTTTTTGATGTTCAAGATAGCAAATAGAGGTAGAACACCTTGTATTCCAGTAAAAGTCCTTCAGAAGCTGGATTTTATGGTAGAATAGAAAGGAGTGACAAGAGAGAGTAATACTCTTCGAAAATCTCTTCAAACCACGTCAACGTCGCCTTGCCGTAGGTATGGTTACTGACTTCGTCAGTTCTATCCACAACCTCAAAACAGTGTTTTGAGCTGACTTCGTCAGTTTTATCTGCAACCTCAAAGCTGTACTTTGAGCAACCTGCGGCTAGTTTCCTAGTTTGCTCTTTGATTTTCATTGAGTATAAGAAAAAATCAGTTCCCTAAAGGAGTAGATTATGAAGTTATTGTCTATCGCCATTCCTAGCTATAATGCCGCAGCCTATCTTCATTACTGTGTGGAATCGCTAGTGATTGGTGGTGAGCAAGTTGAGATTTTGATTATCAATGATGGGTCTCAGGACCAGACTCAGGAAATAGCTGAGCGTTTAGCTAGCAAGTATCCTAGCATTGTTAGAGCCATCTATCAGGAAAATAAAGGTCATGGCGGTGCGGTCAATCGCGGCTTGGCGGAGGCTTCTGGGCGTTATTTTAAAGTAGTGGATAGTGATGACTGGGTGGATCCCCGTGCCTACTTGAAAATTCTTGAAACCTTGCAGGAACTTGAGAGCGAGGGGCAGGAAGTTGACGCCTTTGTGACCAATTTTGTCTATGAAAAGGAAGGTCAGTCTCGTAAGAAGAGTATGAGTTATGAGTCCGTCTTGCCTGTCCAGCAGATTTTTGGCTGGGATCAGGTTGGAAATTTCTCAAAAGGCCAGTATATCATGATGCACTCGCTGATTTATCGGACAAATTTGTTGCGAGCGAGCCAGTTCCAATTGCCTGAGCATACCTTTTATGTCGACAATCTCTTTGTCTTTACCCCCCTTCAGCAGGTCAAGACCATGTACTATCTGCCTGTCGATTTCTATCGTTATTTGATTGGGCGTGAGGACCAGTCTGTCAATGAGCAAGTGATGATTAAGCGCATTGACCAGCAACTCAAGGTTAATCGTCTTTTAGTAGACCAGCTTGACTTGTCCAAAGTGAGTTATCCCAAAATGCGAGAATATCTACTGAATCATATTGAGATTACGACGGTGATTTCTAGTGCCCTGCTCAACCGAGCAGGCACAGCAGAGCATCTTGCCAAAAAACGAGAGCTGTGGACCTATATTCAGCAGGAAAATCCAGAGGTTTTTCAGGCTATTCGGAAGACTATGTTGAGCCGTTTGACCAAACATTCAGTCTTGCCAGCTCGCAAACTTTCCAATGTCGTCTATCAAATCACCAAATCTGTTTATGGATTTAATTAATATAAGTATTTTATAAGAGGGATTTAAGAAAAATTTTAACTTTTTCTTAATCCTTTTTAATTTTAGGAGATTATACTAGAGTCATCAAATAAAGAAAACTCTAAGGAGAATCCTATGAAATTCAATCCAAATCAAAGATATACTCGTTGGTCTATTCGCCGTCTTAGTGTCGGTGTTGCCTCAGTTGTTGTAGCCAGTGGCTTCTTTGTCCTAGTTGGTCAACCAAGTTCTGTACATGCCGATGGGCTCAATCCGACCCCTGCTCAAGTTGTGCCAGATGCTACTTCGGTGAGTGAAAAGAGCGACTTACCAGTAGAAGTTCTCAAAGTAGCAGTCGATACAGCTCTTCCTTCAGAACAGGCAGACTCAGCACCTAAGGCAAGCTTGGATGCTACAAGCTCTCCAGAAAAAGTGAATGTAGCTGATAAAGACCAAGTGGTAGCGCCAAAAGAAGAAGTGCAAGCAAAACCAGAATCTAAGAAAGAAACGGAAGATGCGGTTAAACCTGTGGAAAGTCCTGCAGCTACAGTTGCTGGACAAGACCGTGAAGCAAATGAAGCGCAACCAGCAACCACTCCAGCTGAAGTTCAAAAAGGTGTGGCTGACAATACTAAAGACACAGTAGATGTCCCAGCCACTTACTTGGATAAAGCGAATTTCCCAGGCCCATTCACAGCCGGTGTCAACCAAGTTATCCCATACGAATTCTTCGCTGGTGACGGTATGTTGACTCGCCTTATCTTGAAAGCATCCGACAAGGCTCCATGGTCAGACAACGGCTCAGCTAAAAATCCTGCTCTTCCACCAGTAGAGAAATTGGGCAAAGGTCTCTACTTCTACGAAGTAGATTTGGCTGGTACCCAAGGCAAATCTGATAAAGATCTTCTTGACCTCTTGAAACAAAATGGTACTCAAAGCTATAAAGCTACCATCAAGGTGTACGGTGCAAAAGACGGCAAGGCTGATTTGAGCAACCTCGTAGCGACTAAGGATTTGGATGTTAACCTGAACGGCTTAACCACTCCAGCTGAAGTCCAAAAAGGCGTAGCTGACAACACTAAAGATACAGTGGATGTCCCAGCTACTTACTTGGACAAGGCTAACTTCCCAGGCCCATTCACAGCTGGTGTCAACCAAGTTATCCCATATGAATTCTTCGCTGGTGACGGTATGTTGACTCGCCTTATCTTGAAAGCATCAGACAAGGCTCCATGGTCAGACAACGGTTCAGCTAAAAATCCCGCTCTTCCACCAGTAGAGAAATTGGGCAAAGGCCTTTACTTCTACGAAGTAGATTTGGCAGGGACTCAAGGCAAATCAGATAAAGAGTTGCTTGACCTCTTGAAACAAAACGGCACTCAAAGCTATAAAGCTACCATCAAGGTGTACGGTGCTAAAGATGGCAAGGCTGATTTGAGCAATCTCGTAGCGACAAAGGATTTGGATGTCAACTTGAACGGCTTGACTACCCCAGCCGAAGTCCAAAAAGGTGTGGCTGACAACACCAAAGACACAGTGGATGTCCCAGCTACTTACTTGGACAAAGCCAATTTTCCTGGCCCATTCACAGCTGGTGTCAACCAAGTCATTCCATACGAATTCTTCGCCGGTGACGGTATGTTGACTCGCCTTATCTTGAAAGCATCCGACAAGGCTCCATGGTCAGACAACGGCTCAGCTAAAAATCCTGCTCTTCCACCAGTAGAGAAATTGGGCAAAGGTCTCTACTTCTACGAAGTAGATTTGGCTGGTACCCAAGGCAAATCTGATAAAGATCTTCTTGACCTCTTGAAACAAAATGGTACTCAAAGCTATAAAGCTACCATCAAGGTGTACGGTGCAAAAGACGGCAAGGCTGATTTGAGCAACCTCGTAGCGACTAAGGATTTGACAGTGAACTTGAATGGACATCAGTCTCTGATTCCGATGCAGTCAGGTTTCGTCCCATCTTCTAATGGTTCAGCTATGCCGGCCCCAATGATGAATAGTCATCAAGATGCGTCTAAGATGAACGCTCAAATGCCAAGTGCCAATCAAGATGAGATGAAATCTAAAATGCCAGCTGCTAGTCAGGATAAGATGATGTCTAACAAAGAGCAGGACAAAACTATGAATGCTAGCCAGCCAATGACAACACCAAGCATGAAACAAGATCAAGCTCCAGCAACCTCAAGCAAAATGTCTGATGAAGGCAAGATGACATCTACTAACAAGGTGTCAACTCCAATGATGGCTGATCAAATGAAAAACCAAAAAGACATGCTTCCATATACTGGTGAAGCCCAAACATCAATGGCTACTATTGGATTCTTTGGATTAGCTTTGGCCGGACTTCTAGGTGGACTCGGTTTGAAAGCTAAAAAAGAAGAAAATGACTAGTCTAGTTACAGACTTTCTATCTAGGATATGAAAAATCCAGATATCGTTTAGAATGTTCGTAAAGAGATTAAAATAGTGTTATACTATTGTGGTATAGCACTGTTTTTTTCAAAGGAGAGACAGATGGGAAAGACAATTTTACTCGTTGACGACGAGGTAGAAATCACAGATATTCATCAACGTTATCTGGTTCAGGCAGGATATAATGTTTTGGTGGCCCATGATGGAGCAGAGGCCTTAGAAATCTTCAAGCGAAAACCAATTGATTTGATTATTACAGATATCATGATGCCTCGGATGGATGGTTATGATTTGATTAGTGAGGTTCAGTATCAATCTCCAGATCAGCCTTTTCTCTTTATCACGGCTAAGACTAGCGAGCAGGACAAGATTTATGGCCTGAGCTTAGGGGCAGATGACTTTATTGCCAAGCCATTTAGCCCTCGTGAGCTGGTTTTGCGTGTCCACAATATCTTGCGGCGCCTTCATCGTGGAGGTGAGACAGAGGTCGTCAGTCTCGGGGATTTACGGATGAATCACGGTAGCCATGAGGTCCAAGTCGGAGATGTGGCGCTTGATTTGACAGTCAAATCCTTCGACCTTCTATGGCTTTTAGCCAGCAATCCAGAGCGGGTTTTCTCTAAGACAGACCTCTATGAAAAGGTCTGGCAAGAAGACTACGTAGATGATACCAATACCTTGAATGTTCATATTCATGCTCTTCGACAGGAGTTGGTTAAACATGCTAGTGCAGAAACACCGACTATCAAAACCGTCTGGGGCTTGGGCTACAAAATTGAGAAAGCACGAGGTAGTCAATGAAATTAAAAAGTTATATTTTAGTGGGGTATATCATTTCAACACTCCTAACGATTATCGTGGTTTTTTGGGCCATCCAGCGAATGCTAATTGAAGAAAGAGAAATTTATTTCCTAGTGGGGATGACTCTCGTGGCTAGTTTTATCGGTGCTGGGATTAGTCTCTTTCTCCTATCGCCGGTCTTTACTTCGTTGGGCAAACTCAAGGAACATGCCAAGCGGGTAGCGGATAAGGACTTTCCATCAAATCTGGAGGTTCAAGGCCCTGTAGAATTTCAACAATTAGGCCAAGCTTTCAATGAAATGTCCCATGATTTGCAGGCCACCTTTGATTCCTTGGAGGAAAGCGAACGTGAAAAGGGCTTGATGATTGCCCAGCTATCGCATGATATCAAGACCCCCATCACTTCAATCCAAGCGACGGTAGAAGGGATTTTGGATGGGGTTATCAAGGAAGGAGAACAGGACCATTATCTAGCAACCATTGGGCGTCAGACGGAAAGACTCAATAAACTGGTTGAGGAGTTGAATTTTTTGACTCTAAACACAGCTAGAAATCAGGTCGAAACGACCAGCAAAGACAGCATTTTTTTGGACCAGCTCTTGATTGAGTGCATGAGTGAATTTCAGTTCTTGATTGAGCAGGAAGAGCGAGATGTCCATTTGCAGGTAATCCCTGAGTCTGCCCGAATTGAGGGAGATTATGCCAAACTTTCTCGTATCTTGGTGAATCTGGTCAATAACGCTTTTAAATACTCTGCTCCAGGGACAAAGTTGGAAGTGGTGGCTAAGCTGGAGAAGAACCAGCTTTCAATCAGTGTGACCGATGAAGGACAGGGGATTGCCCCAGAGGATTTGGAGAATATTTTCAAACGCCTTTATCGTGTAGAAACTTCGCGTAACATGAAAACAGGTGGTCATGGCTTAGGACTTGCGATTGCGCGTGAATTGGCCCATCAATTGGGTGGGGAAATCACAGTCAGCAGCCAGTACGGTCTAGGAAGCACCTTTACCCTCCTTCTCAATCTCTTTGGTAATGAAAATAAAGCTTAAAACCCCTTTACAAATCTAGCCATTCATGGTAGAATGGATTTTGTGCGAAATATCAGCAGGAAAGCATGAAGCTCGTCAACAGGTGTCTTATGATAAGTAACCTTGGCTGTTTAGGCGAAGGGCATCTGCACGAATCAGGGCTTTCTAAGTGACTATTTCCACCGAAATATTATTTATATCAGGAGGACATTCACATGTCACGTTATACAGGACCATCTTGGAAACAAGCTCGTCGCCTTGGCCTTTCACTTACAGGTACAGGTAAAGAATTGGCACGTCGTAACTACGTACCAGGACAACACGGACCAAACAACCGTTCTAAATTGTCAGAATACGGTTTGCAATTGGCTGAAAAACAAAAACTTCGTTTCACTTACGGTGTAGGTGAAAAACAATTCCGTAACTTGTTCGTACAAGCTACAAAAATCAAAGGCGGAATCCTAGGTTTCAACTTCATGCTTCTTTTGGAACGCCGTTTGGATAACGTTGTCTACCGTCTTGGTCTTGCGACTACTCGTCGTCAAGCTCGTCAATTCGTAAACCACGGTCACATCCTTGTTGACGGAAAACGCGTTGATATCCCATCATACCGCGTAACTCCAGGTCAAGTGATCTCAGTTCGTGAAAAATCATTGAAAGTTCCAGCTATCCTTGAAGCAGTAGAAGCTACTCTTGGACGTCCAGCATTCGTATCATTCGATGCTGAAAAATTGGAAGGTTCATTGACTCGTTTACCAGAACGCGATGAAATCAACCCAGAAATCAACGAAGCACTTGTCGTTGAATTCTACAACAAAATGTTGTAATATTTTATTGAATAAGATAGGCTTTGAAGCCTTGATATTAAGCACTTTGGGTCACTTTCCCTTAGTGCTTTTTGATTTCTCTTAGTATCCAGCTATAATCGTCTATACGCAACTAGACCGATATAGTTCAAAGTGATATAATAGTCTAAAGGAGGTACTACCATGAATGTTTTAGAAAAAAACACACAGGTAAACTTTAAGACTAACAGAGACTTGTTAGAGAAGGCTAAAGCTATTATCACAGCGCAAAATCTTGATATGACAGCCAGTTTCAACTTGTTTTTGGAACACATTGTGGAAAATAAAGCCTTGCCATTTGAAACTCAAGTAGACAAAGAAAGAGAAGAACTTCTATCAGGGTTGCGTGCTGAAATTGCCCGTAGCTTTGAAGATTTAGAACACGGAAGAACTTACAGCCTTGATGAAGTGAGGGCTAACCTTGGAATTTAACGAGAACGCATATAGCCTTATTATCTCCGAAACGGTACAAGAACAGCTAAGAGGTATCAAAGACTATATCTCAGCTAACTATTTTTCAGAGCAGGCAGGAGCAAACACAGTTAAAAATATTCTTTACGGATTAGCGCGTCTTGAGGTCTTCCCAGAAGCAGGATTTGATGCTGATGAAAGAGTAGGAGTTATTATATACCCACCCCACAAAACTCGATGCATCATTTTAGGCGATTACCTAGCCTTCTATCATATTTTAGAGGACAGAAAAGCTGTCTTTGTATCAGATATTATTCATAGCAAACAGGATTACATTCGCTTGTTCAAGAAAAAATAGTGTATATTATTGAACTGCGTTTTGGATTCCAAAAATTTTAGAAAAGATTACTCTATTTCAAAAATTTTTAGGAATGAAAATATAAAAAAAGAGAAACCTCATAATGAAGTTTCTCTTGCTTTTAATCGTCCGAATCAATATTCTTATTTCAAAAAAGGTAGTGAAAAAGGTAGTGATTCGAATGATTTCCCTTGCAATATAGTGAAATTAACAAAAAGAAAAAACGCTAATCAAGCGTTTTTCTTCTGTATTGATTCGTATTGAATGCTTACTTAACTTCTGTAAGGGTTAAATAATTGACCTATATCCCCTATATTATCAAGGATTGTAGAGTTTTAAGTTTAAAGGTAGTGAAAAAGGTAGTGATGGAATCAACTTGCCAGCTCTTCCATTTTATTTAGGAAAATATCCACTGCTTCAAACTTCTTTTTAGGAGCTAATTCAGCATAGGTATCCATAGTTGTTGATATGGACTTGTGTCCCATTCTATGTTGTAGCTCTTTCCAGTTCATACCAGCATTTAACATCATAGAAGCGTGTGTATGGCGGAAAAGATGGAAACCATAGTCAGGTAAACCAAGAGCCACTAATCGCTTTTTAAGGGTTGCACGTTCATTTCTATCACACATATAGTTGCCATAGATAGTTGGGAAGATAAGCGAAGATTTTGGTAGACTATGCTTTTCAAAATAGCCAGTCATTTCCTCGTGAAACTCTTTGAGACTTTCCATGATTGAAAGTGAAACTGCAACCCTACGATTCCCAGAATCCGTTTTAGGAGTTTTCTTACAAACCATTTCCCCTTTGATACCTAGTTTTTTATTTGCACTTTTCCACATTAATGTTTTACTGACAAGAATTTCATTAGTTTCAAAATCAAGGTCAGTAATTTCTAACGCTAGCAACTCATTGATTCGTAATGCAGACGCTAATAGCGTGTTACAAATGACCTTAAAGCGTCTATTTGCTCTGGTATTGGGCAAGGTCTCAAGGTAAAATAACCAATGTTTCAGATTATCATCATGGAGTACCATGATACGCTCTTTGTTTGCTTTTGGTTTAGGTGGAATCTTGATTGATTTAGCTGGATTAGTGGTCAGCCCACAGTTTGTAATGCCAAAATCAAAAATATCACTGACTTTGTGAGCCATTGCACCAAAATCTTTTGCACTACCTTTCGGGGCACGTTTTACACCGGAATCAACAGATTTCTTTGCTTTTCTAGCTAGCTTATTTACCCAAAGTTGAACATCAGCAGGTTCAATTTGACAAGGTTTATAATCCCCAAAGTGAGGAATAATATAGGTATCAAGATACCCCCTCACTCGGTTGATAGTGTTTTGTGAAGACACCCAAGTTTTGAAGTTGCTAAACCATACCTCAGCTAGACTTTCAAAGTTATCAATTTTGATAGTTTCTTTAAGGGTAGAGCCAGCTTTTTCAAATTCAATTTTAGCTTCAACAATTTTTCTATCCAAAGATTTCAATGTCTTAGCAGTGATAGTTTTTGTGATGCGTTTACCAGTCTTTACATCAGTTCCAATGTAAACACCTTTAAGTGAATAACTAATTACGCCATTTTGTTTTGTGATTTTTGTTATCTTTTTATTGTTGTGTTGAATGATTTCTTTACTCATATAGCCTCTTTTTTTCGGACAATTAAAAGGCTAGAATAGGACCCTCACATTCTTTATTTGATAATTCTATTCTAACATACTTAAAGTTAAATAGTCAAAAATCCAATGACATCTTCCAATTTATAATAAATTGTACGTGTTCCTTCAATCGGAGGCTCAAGACGTTTTAAACCTTTATTTTCCCATGACCTCAAAGTGTTAGGAGAAATCTGTAAAATTTTCAATAGTTCTTTTTGTGTGACTATCCCATGAGAATTATTACTTTTTAATTTTTGTTGAATGATAACAATGAGCGTATTAAGTAGCTCTTCAATTTGATTTAATTTCGTCATATCCGTCATATATTTTTTCCTTTCGTTCTCTTACTTGAATACATCCCACGGCTTCTTTTCTTTCTTTAGTTCATCTTTTCGATTATTTAAAAATATAATCGTATCAGGAGAGGGTTTGTACTTTGTTTTGAAATGAATCAAAACATGCTTGAAAAATTCCTGAATTGATTCTTTACCGTAAATTTTGTCAATCTTGTATAGAAAAGATTCTAAACCACTATTTTTTAACAAATAAATGTAAGTAGATAGTAAGTCATTCTTCCGCCTTGGTTTTGACCTCAATAAATCAAAATCAGTCGAAACGTATTCCAGCATAACCTTTGAAATATCCCATAATTCATCATTTTTGAAAAATAAATATTTGTCAGTAAAACGTTGAAAGATCAAACTGGATAGTTCTTTATCATTTCTGCACTTTAAAATATCTAATCCAGTTTGATTAGCGTAAGCCTGCCTAATTGACATTTCAAATCGCACCCAATCATCACATTTCAAGGCATCATCATAAAAGATGCCCTTCTTTTTCTCCTGCTCCAATTTTTTATCATAAATTCGTAGTAGTAGAGAGTTTCCTTTGTTTGCCTTGCTACCAACATAGATTGTTTCTACTCTGTTGTTTGTGTTAATCGTACTGATATTTGACTGATTTTTTCTTAATTTGATTGTATTTGTAAAACTGTCAACGTATTTTGATTTGATTATTGACTTGTTTAACTCCTGATGAATCTGATTCACTTTCAAACCTTCATCTATAAAATCAATCGCAAAATCAATCCTTGAAACTCTACAACTACCACTAAAATAATTTTCTAATTCAAAAAATTTTTGAACTAATTGACGATACGAAATTTTTTGATTATCTTCTTCGCGTCGTTTCAAGTAATGTTTTAAACCTTGACCTGAGAATTTGAGAAATATCCCCATTCGTGGGCTATCCGTGTTAAAACATAATAGAATTTCAAATTCATCAAAATTGACAATATAATTGTAGCCTGCAAATCCTTTTTCATTTAACTTGAAATTGACCGTGTACTTTTCTAATTCCAATAATTCATCAATTTTTAAACAGATATTTGAAGCAAATGCTTCATAATTAGACATCATTTCATTGAAATCTGGTAAAAATACAAATGAAATTTCATCAACGTCACATTGAATCATATAACATAACTCCTTTTTTATTGTTTTGTAGTTGACCCCGTTAGGGGTGGGGACTGGGATGGGGGTCATTACTATACCCCCATGAATGCTAGTACCCCATTATTTACACTTCTTTCTTAATCGTTGACCGTATAAAAACGCTTTTTTAAATGTACTAATCTTTTCCAATCCGTGTTCGTGTAGATTGATATTCCAAAATTTTCTTGGTTTACTGAACTGTCCGTCAGTGGTCATGATGTATCCTGAAAATCGTGGCGCATGATTATCAATATTATCTGTTTCTCCAAATACCATGCGAGCCAATTCGTCAGTAATAGCGCCATTTGATAAACAGATACGAACACCTAAATTATCTCTGATAGCTGTTGAAAGTAATTCCGAACGCGGTTGTTGCATACAGATACAGATATAGACACCACTCGAACGAGAACGAGATACGATAGACAAGACCAAATCTTGAACCCTTTTTCTCATTTTAGTATCAGTTATACTTGATAACATCGCAGAATATTCTTCGATAATACACAGCTTCATCTTCATCTCTTTACCGAAATTGACAAAAGTTGCTCCAGTAATATCATCACGTGCCGACAATTTCGCAATTTCTTTTTCACGTTTAATAACTAATTCCAACAATTCTTCAAAATATTCTAAAATCTCTTCACTGTCTGATAAAATAGTCCCAACTGGTAGAAAATCCCATGAGCTGAACTCAGATTTAACATCCAAGATTGTTAAATCAACATCTTCATTAAACATGAATACTTGTGCAAGCATTGATTTTAAAAACGTTGTTTTTGAGCTGTTTGTATTTCCAACTAATAAAATTTGAGGAGAACGCAAGAATGAAAATGTCAAGCCTTCTTCAACTGTTATTTCAAAATCATTGATTGGTCTTAATTCTGTTATCTTCTTTGGTCGTAGCTGTCTTGCTCTAGCTTCTACAATATCATCTAATAAATAAATGAATTCTGTATTATCTTCACTCAACCAATAATCTAAAACAATTAAAGAACGATTTTTACCCACTAAACAAGCTGATAACATTTCCGCAAACTTTTCTAAATCGTCATTAGTCTGGTCAGCTAATTTTTTGATTTTAACCGTGATGCGCCTGCTTAGCTTCTCGAAGCTCGCATGCGCTTTACTAACATCTATGAATTTGCTACCAACTTTGCGATTCGCAGTTGCTGAATCCAACAGCGCTTTGTGTGTCTGTCGTTCTATCAATCTTAGCTGATAGTATAAAGATATTGACCCAATTTTTGATAGATTCAAACCTAACCGAATCAATAACCCAAGATTAATCAAAAGCAAGACAGCTATTCCAATCACTATTAAATTCAAACTAAACTGTGCTTCACTTCTAAAAATACCAATCTCTGTTCCTTTAAATACTAACCATCTAACAACAATCCCAAAAGATAGTAACCCAACTCCAAGAACTTGGAGTAGAGTTACAATATTGGGAAAAGCTGGACTTAAATGACCTGTATTTTTATTTAACCTGTATCTAATCATAAATACCTACAAATTTCTTGCATGTCATCTAACATTTTTTTTCGCCTAAATTCCAAATACATATACGAGCGAATAAAATCAGTGTAACGTCCATCTGAGTAAACCAAACTCAAATTCACGAAAGATGAAACTCGTCCTTGAACCTCAGAATTAATGTATGTTGCTAAAATCTTGCGCAATTCGATGGGCAAGTCTAAAGCTGATAAGTCATCTAATTCTTTAAAAATTTCTTTCATATCTATTTCCTCACTACTTCAATCTAACTTCATTAACATCTTCAGCCCAAACTTCTATAACATCATAACTTTTGAACTTATAGCGACCGCGTGGGTTGACTAACTGATACAAATGTCTGAACTGGATCTTGTTCGCAATTTCTAAAGTTGGGACAACAAGACTAATCAATTTAACTGCTCCATCATCTTTGGGCATTGATAAAAATACTTCATAACCAATTGATTTGTCAGAAAAAACTGGGGCGTTTTTACCATTTTGATTTTTCTCAAAACCGATGATTGGGAAAAATGGTTTTGGCTCTGTAACACTAACTGCAACGCAAGTTGAAATATTAGTAAGAGCTGGGGCAGTACGACGGTCGTTTACAATTGAATCGCCTGATTGTTTTGAATTGCTTCCAAATAAGCCTGTTTGCAATAATTTTTCCATTAGTTTTACCTTTACTAGCTTGAAGCTAGTTCTTTCTTTTAAAGCTTTCTTGTAAATATTTGAACCTTCTTTATTTACATTTTAAGTGTATCATGATTAAGGTTGAGTGTCGATTGAGAGAAAAACAGACATTTAAAAACATTCTCATACAACTATTTTAATCATGTGACATGAAATGAAATTAAGTGATTCATCATTCACAAGATAAGTATATCAAAAATATAATTGTATTTCGTTGAAATAAAACAGATGGAAACATAGAAGCATTTCATACAACTATTATAATTACGAAACATAAAAACAGTATATATAAAGGAAGAAATAGTTGTACAATAAAGTTTTTAAAATAAATTATAAAATCGGTTGCAACGTACAATATATTGTGTTATACTCTAAATATAAACTTATAGAAAGTAGGACATTAAATGTTTAAAAACACAGTAGAATTTATAAAACGTTCAACGATTGATGCAGTACCTGAAGCAGTCAAAAGTTTTAAAGCTGAACAGTCACAAAAAGGACTAAAATATTATTGGTATTTGTTTTTGCATGATGAAAGAATTGGAGAAGTATCTGATATGTTTGCATATTACGGCGGAAACAAAGACACAGCTAAACAAAAAATGAGTCGATTAATGAAAGATAGTCGAACTCATTTGTCTGAATATGTTTTAGAGTTGCTTGCTAAGAATATGAATGTAAGTGTTTCAGAATTGTTATGGGGTAATGAAGAAAACTGGAAGAAATTGCTTCCCTCACTCTTTTATTTAATTGTTTTTGAATCTATTAACGCTTCTGATTTTAAAACAATTAGAGAGCAACAATTGAAATCAAATATGCTCGAAGTTTTGAAAGAGTCTGTCTTGTTTTCAAGTGAATTAGCTAAAAAAGAAATCGAAGCAGACTTATCTGATGGTATTGTTTCATTTGATATTTTTGATAAGAATTTATTTAAAGTTATTTCAAGACTTTATCAAAATGAAGTAGAAGAAAAATTTTACAGACTATTTAAAGAATTCTTTATTGAAAAAAACTATTGTTTGAAAAAATTAAATAATAGAATAATTGATTTTGCAGAACGAGTGTATGTAGATGTTATTTTTGATAACAAGAAAACAGAAGACTCTTTAGGGATTCAGGTTTATCAGACTTCAAATTTATTTTTGAATGCGGATTATAGAGAATATAGAACAAGTAATATACAAAAGAACTCATTGAGTGAACTAGTACTAGAAGATGGGCAAACATTAGAACATTACTTGGCTGAAGAACAAAGAATGATATCTGAACAAGTTTCAAAATTTGTCAGTGGTTTAGATAAGCTTCAAAGAATACAAGATGAACGCTTAGGATATCGAAAGAACAACAAAAATTTATTCAAATATGGATTTGATTTTGTAAAATTTGATGAAGAATATTTTAGAGAAT
>NZ_NCVK01000004.1:9445-67828 GCF_002096845.1 Streptococcus mitis | reverse complement strand
TCATTAGGTGTGCCAACTTCTCGTTCACTATCTCTAACATACTCAACTTCTGGTTCAATCGGTGTTTCTACTACTTTATCCTTCGCTGCGACTTTAACGATTGTTTCTGTTGGATTTACTACTACTGGTTCTCCTACTCTTTCTGTAATTGTTCCATCTGCTGGATTTACTTCGTAAGTAGTTGTTGTTGTGCGTGAACCCGCTTGTCCTGCTTCTTCTACATTGTCTTGGCCTTTGTCGCGTGTATCATCTTTTACGTATTTCTTAGGTGATAGGATTTCTGTTGTTTCTACTTTATCCTTCGCTGCGACTTTGACAATAGTATTAGTTGGTTCTTTCGTACGAACTGGTTGACCTTCACTTGCTGTAATCTTTCCAGTATTAGGATCCACAGTGTAAATGGTTGTGATAGTGTCTTCACCATCTTCACCTTTAACAGTAGTTGGGGCTGTACCTTTTTCTTTCGTGCTATCTTTTTCATAGATAACAGGGGATGGTACTACTTTCTTCTCGACTGTCGGTTCTTTCGTTTTCCCATAAGTTCGAACGGTTGTTGGAGTTACCTTACCTGTTTTTGGATCAACTGCATAGGTAGTGGTATCAATCACATCGCGACCTTGGTCATCCTTATTCCGTTCAACCTTAGTTTTCGCACCAACTTTAACGACTGTCTTGCCTGCTGGGGTGACGACTGGGTTACCAACGTGTTCTGTGATATGACCGTCGTTTGAATCTACATCGTAAGTGGTTGTTGTAACTGTTTTACCTTTAGCTCCTTCAACGCGTTCATTAGGTGTGCCAACTTCTCGTTCACTATCTCTAACATACTCAACTTCTGGTTCAATCGGGGTTTCTACTACTTTATCCTTCGCTGAAACTTTGACAATTGTTGCTGTTGGATTTACTACTACTGGTTCTCCTACTCTTTCTGTAATTGTTCCATCTACTGGATTTACTTCGTAAGTAGTTGTTGTTGTGCGTGAACCCGCTTGTCCTGCTTCTTCTACATTGTCTTGGCCTTTGTCACGTGTATCATCTTTCACATATTTCTTAGGTGATGGGATTTCTGTTGTTTCTACTTTATCCTTCGCTGCGACTTTGACAATAGTATTAGTTGGTTCTTTCGTACGAACTGGGTGACCTTCACTTGCTGTAATCTTTCCAGTATTAGGATCAACAGTGTAAGTTGTTGTGATAGTGTCTTCACCATCTTCACCTTTAACAGTAGTTGGGGCTGTACCTTTTTCTTTCGTATCATCTTTTTCATAGACAACAAGTGATGGTACTACTCTCTTCTCAACTGTTGGTTCTTTCGTTTTCCCATAAGTTCGAACGGTTGTTGGAGTTACCTTACCTGTTTTTGGATCAACTTCATAGGTAGTGGTATCAATCACATCGCGACCTTGGTCATCCTTATTCCGTTCAACCTTAGTTTTCGCACCAACTTTAACGACTGTCTTGCCTGCTGGGGTGACGACTGGGTTACCAACGTGTTCTGTGATATGACCGTCGTTTGAATCTACATCGTAAGTGGTTGTTGTAACTGTTTTACCTTTAGCTCCTTCAACGCGTTCATTAGGTGTATCAACTTCTCGTTCACCATCTCTAACATACTCAACTTCTGGTTCAATTGGTGCTTCTACTACTTTATCCTTCGCTGCGACTTTGACAATTGTTTCTGTTGGATTTACTACTACTGGTTCTCCTACTCTTTCTGTAATGGTTCCATTTTCTGGATTTACTTCGTAAGTAGTTGTTGTTGTGCGTGAACCCGCTTGTCCTACTTCTTCCACATTTGGTTGATCTTTGTCGCGTATATCATCTTTCACATATCTCTTAGGTGATGGTAGTTCTGTTGTTTCTACTTTATCCTTCGCTGCGACTTTGACAATAGTATTAGTTGGTTCTTTCGTACGAACTGGGTGACCTTCACTTGCTGTAATCTTTCCAGTATTAGGATCAACAGTGTAAGTTGTTGTGATAGTGTCTTCACCATCTTCACCTTTAACAGTAGTTGGGGCTGTACCTTTTTCTTTCGTATCATCTTTTTCATAGACAACAAGTGATGGTACTACTCTCTTCTCAACTGTTGGTTCTTTTGTTGTTCCATAAGTTCGAACGGTTGTTGGAGTTACCTTACCTGTTTTTGGATCAACTGCATAGGTAGTGGTATCAATCACATCACGACCTTCAGAATCTTTAGATTGTTCAACCTTAGTTTTAGCTCCTACTTTAACGATTGTCTTACCTGCTGGGGTGACGACTGGGTTACCAACGTGTTCTGTGATATGACCGTCGTTTGAATCTACATCGTAAGTGGTTGTTGTAACTGTTTTACCTTTAGCTCCTTCAACGCGTTCATTAGGTGTATCAACTTCTCGTTCACCATCTCTAACATACTCAACTTCTGGTTCAATCGGGGTTTCTACTACTTTGTCCTTCGCTGCGACTTTGACAATTGTTGCTGTTGGATTTACTACTACTGGTTCTCCTACTCTTTCTGTAATGGTTCCATTTTCTGGATTTACTTCGTAAGTAGTTGTTGTTGTGCGTGAACCCGCTTGTCCTACTTCTTCTACATTGTCTTGGCCTTTGTCGCGTGTATCATCTTTTACGTATTTCTTAGGTGATGGGAGTTCGGTTGTTTCCACTTTATCCTTCGCTGGAACTTTGATAATAGTATTAGTCGGTTCTTTCGTACGAACTGGCTTGCCTACTGTTGGAGTAATAGCTCCTGTCTTAGGATCTACTGTGTACGTTGTGGTGATGGTGTCTTCTCCAGGAGTTCCTTCTTTTCTAACTGGTTCTGAATCTTTGTCACGACTTTCGTCTTTTTCATAACGAACAATTGGCTCGATTGGCGTAACAACAACTTTAGATTTGGCGCCATCTTGCTTGAACACTTCCTTTTTCTCTATTGAGGTAAGGGAACCCGTACTTGCATTGACTGCGTAAGTTATGGTCTTCTTAACAACATCATCGCCTTCTTTGAGGTATGTAACCTCATCCTTAGCTGGGACTTTGACCACTGTAGGAGTTGACTGTTTGATAACGGGTTTGCCCTTATGCGGAATGAGGCTACCATCTGTAGGATTAACCGTGTAGGTGGTAGTTACTGTGCTTGTACCTGAAGTACCAGCTACTGTGATTTTATCTTCACCTTTGACCTTCGTTGCGTCTTTTTCATAACGAACACTTGGCTTAAGTGGTGTAACCACAACTTTAGATTTGGCACCTTTTGGATTGGCAACGTCTTTCCTTACTGTTGGAGTAAGAGCACCTGTACTGGCATTGACCGCGTAAGTTATGGTCTTCTTAACAACATCATCGCCTTCTTTGAGGTATGTAACCTCATCCTTAGCTGGGACTTTGACCACTGTCGGTTTTGATGGGACTACTACTGCCGGTTCCTCATGCGGAATGAGGCTACCATCTGTCGAATTCACAGTATAAGTTGTAGTGACTGTTCTAGTGCCTGAAGTACCAGCTGTTGTTACATTTTTTCCGCCTTTAGCTCTCGTAGCGTCTCTCTCATAACGAACACTTGGCTGTAATGGCGTAACAACAACCTTAGCCTTGGCACCATTTTGTTTGAAGATTTCCTTTTTTTCTGTTGGAGTAAGAGCACCTGTACTGGCATTGACCGCGTAAGTTGTAGTCTTCTTAACCACATCATCGCCTTCTTTGAGGTATGCAACCTCATCCTTAGCTGGGACTTTGACTACTGTCGGTTTTGATGGGACTACTACTGCCGGTTCTTCATGTGGAACAAGGCTACCATCTGTCGGATTCACAGTATAGGTTGTGGTTACTGTTCTAGTACCTGAAGTACCAGCTGTTGTTACATTAGCTTCACCTTTGACCTTCGTTGCGTCTTTTTCATAACGAACAATTGGCTCAAGTGACGTAACCACAACTGTTGATTTGGCACCATCTTTCTTGAACACTTCATCAAGTGTATTTTTAGTAATCTGTCCTGTATCAGGATCTTTGATACTAACAGTTGTTGACTTAATGATGTCATCTCCGCGTTTACTGTATACAGCAGTTTCGCCAACTTTTTCTAGAGACTTGGCTGTAGTAATCTTAGGATTTCGAAAACCTATCCCATCTAAAGAAACACGTTTTCCTGATATGAATTTCGGTTCCCTATTAATCAGATCATTTTCAAAATAAGAACGTGAGCTATGACCTCCTCTTGTTGGTCCAACATTTATAACAACATCTCTATCATTACTCACACTTTTCCCTATTACGGAATCATTATCGACTATATAATGAGTCATTTTCCCAGCCTTAGCTATTTTTTTACTATCCAAACCTTTTTGCCAAAATTCAGATGAGGAGAAAAGACCTGTTCTTACTTTTGGAGCATTAAATGTTGTTCCTTTTTTTAATACATTATCATAAAAGTTTCTATAAGCCAACTGTTCTTTATTAGACATGACTCTTCTGTCAGAATATGCCAACTCATAGGCTTCAACCATGGCACGCTGAACCAAATATCCTCCTAAAGAATGTCCTGTTAGATAAAGATTGGTGATACTCTTATCCTTAGCCAGTTCCCGCATAATCTCTTCTGCGTCTTTCCCTTGCTGAGGATTGCTACCTGTTCCAAGTACTCCATCAGCCACAATATCTTTCCCATCACTTGTTCCTCGAAACGCTAATACTTGAGCAGTGCCATTTGGTAAAAACGGAAAATCACTCTTTGTTTCAAATAACACTGCATCTAGTCCGCTAGATGTATGATAGCTTTTCTTTCTTTTCCAATAAGGAGCTAATTCATTATTCATCATCATGAACTCATAGCGCGGCTTTGTATCACCACTCTTTTTATATAAGTCCGCCTCTGTTAATATCTTCTTATGATTTAAAACTTTATCAATATAAGCATCATCACGGTAGGACAATTCCATGAACATAATCATATCGCGCTCGCTTACGTTCCATTTTAATTTTTCATCTGACTTTTCGTCACTATCAATAATACCATCACCATCAGTATCTTCTAGTAACGGATGACTGTTATAGCCTACATACTTTTTCCCATTTTTTTCATAAATATAGATTTCATCTTTATCACTCAAATAATCGTTATCTGTATAACCATTCGGTTTTAACTGTTCTCCATCTAGTAATAGGCTATCATACTTATCACCTTCTGAACCGATTATTCCTGCTTTGATTTTTTTAGCATCTTCCTCAGTCAATTCATATTTTTTAATATCGGAAGAGGGAACTGATGCTGCTCTCACCGCTGGAGTGCTTGATCTGTCTTCACCCGCCACGAAATCCCTTGTGGTCAAACTATTATTTTCTGTATCCCCAGATCTGCCGGGTTCTGTAGTCCTTGTAGATCCTATTGGAACATCTCTGGTATCTAACTCAGAAGAAGGATTATTTTGATTATCTAATATAGGTTGCACTGCTTCTCTTTTCTCCACAGAAGGTAGAGAATTTTCCGTAGAAGCCAAGACTCCTTGAGTCGGAGCAAATAAGGAAACCCCTATTAGTACAGATGCCACTCCAACAGAAAACTTTCGAATCGAAAAACGTTGTCGCTTATTAAAAATATCTTTCATTTAATCAAATTTCTTTCTAACTATTTTTCATACACAATATAGAAAACGCTAACATTTTCTGTTAACAAAATCATAATTTTTTCATCTCCTAAAATTTAGGAACTTTACTATACTTTAATACATCGCTTAATACATCACATTTTAAATCCTTTCAATTTTTAAATTACTATTTGTTGTAATAGCTCAACCCAGTCACCCAGTTCATCAGACGGGTTATTTAGGTTACGGACAGAACCGCTTATTTTAGACTACCAAACAACTCTGTAAAAAAGAACCAAGGTTATCTTTTTCTCTTTTATCATCTAGGTCCATTTCCCCATCCGTATGACAATCAATAACCTGCTATTAAAATTTTACTATATTATGGAATAAATCAAAATATTGCACGTTCTATACTGCCATTATATCACAAAGGGTTCATTAAAGGAAAAAAATAACCATTTCTTGATTTTATAAAAAACCAAGAAACGGTATGCTGATTTTAATCTTCTTGAATCTCGATGACGATTTCTTGACCTTCTTGTTCTTCCACAACCACTTTTTCTTCCAGTTGTTCTTTGAAACTGTTCAAGGTCTCTTTAGAAGCTTCTGTTGCCTGATGAGCGCAACATTTTGCTTTTTCAAGGATAGTATCAAGGGTGATTTCACCTGACTCAACCTGTTCTTTGGTTTTCAGAACAAAATCTGTAGCCTGCTCCTTAACTTCTGTCAGTTTTTCACAGACCTGCTCCTTGGCATACTCTGGATCTTCTCTCAAATCATCCAGAAAATCTTGAGCCTGACTGCAAACTTGTTTGCCCTTGTCGCTTGTTAAAAACAAGGCAAGAGCTGCACCTGAAACGGTTCCTAAAAGGATTGAGGATAGTTTACCCATAAGGATTCTCCTTTTTTATTTTTTGAAAAATTTACTGGCAAGACGCAGAGCTGACAAACTTGCCCCAGTCTTGAGTGTTTTTGAACCAGCTGATGAAGCTTTCTTGCTTAAGACACGCGCATGGTCATTGAGGTCTGAAACAGATAGAGATAAATCTGCAACAGCATTAAAGAGTGGATCAATCGTTGCCACCTTGACATTGATATCATCTGCCAAGACATTAACCTTAGCCAGCAATTCATTGGTGTGATGCAAGGTCACATCCACATCTGAAGTCAAGGTTTTAATCGTCTTTTCTGTTTCATCAATAACACGTCCAAGCTTTTGTACAGTGATAATCAGATACACTAAAAATACAATCAAAGCAAGGGCTACAAGAATATATGCAACTTCTAACATTTAGTTTTCCTCCTCTGTAACATAGTAAGGGGCCTTCTTTCGATTTTGATATAGAATGATAAAAATACCTAGTCCGATAAGGACAACTGATACCCATTGGGACACTCGAAGGCCAAAGAACATGAGACTATCTGTTCGCATGCCTTCGATGACCATACGACCGAAACCATACCAAATCAAGTAGAAAGCAGTAATATGACCTCGTCTGAGACTCTTCCATTTTCGTCTAACAATCAGAATCAAGACAAAGCCAAGTAAATTCCATAGAGACTCATAAAGGAAAGTCGGCTGACGGTAGCTCCCCTCTATATACATCTGGTCACGGATAAAACCAGGTAGATAATCCAGATTATCCACTGCTGCACCATAGGCTTCTTGGTTAAAGAAATTGCCCCAGCGACCCAAACTTTGGGCTATCATGACGCTAGGCGCTGCAATATCTAGAAAATCCCAAGTATTAATGAGTTTACGATCAGCAAAGATATAAAGTACAAGAGCCCCAGTTATCAAACCACCGTAAATGGCCAAACCACCATTCCAAATGGCAAAAATCTCTCCTAAATTCTGACTATAGTAATCAAAACGGAAAATGACATAGTAGAGACGGGCTCCTAAAATAGCCAGAGGAAAGGCAATCAAGATAAAATCTAAAATATCGTCTGGTATGATCTTCTTTCTAGGCGCTTCTTTCATGGTCAAATAAACCGCAAGAATCAAGCCTGTTACAATACACAAGGCATACCAACGAATAGCTAGAGGGCCTAGATGAATAGCGATTGGATCAAGCATTAGGCACCTCGTTTTGAGCAATAAGTTTTGTCAAGCGTTCTTCGAACAAACGCGTCGCATCAAAGCCCATTTCCTTAGCACGATAATTCATGGCAGCAGCCTCAATCACGACAGAGATATTACGACCTGTTTTAACTGGAATACGAATACGAGGAATGGCTACGCCAGAAATTTCAAGTTCCTCTGCATTGTTTCCCAGACGATCAAAGGTTTTATGTGTATCGTAATTTTCCAAATAAACAGCCAGCTGGACTTGTGAAGAGTCCTTGACAGCACTGGCACCGTAGAGGCTCATGACATCGATAATCCCAACCCCACGAATTTCAATCAGGTGTCTCAAGATTTCAGCCGGTTCACCCCAAAGAGTAATCTCGTCCTTGGCAAAAATATCGACACGGTCATCAGCTACCAAGCGGTGACCACGTTTGACAAGCTCTAGACCTGTCTCACTCTTACCGATTCCACTATCGCCCTGAATCAAGACACCCATTCCATAGATATCCATCAAGACACCGTGCACACTGGTCCGTTCTGCTAAACGTGAATCCAGATAGCTAGATAACTCTCCAGATAAACGACTGGTTGCCGTACGGCTGGTTAAAATGGCAATCTTACATTCTCTGGCTGCCTTTAACATTTCCTCCGGAACCACCAAACCACGGGCAACAATTACCGCAGGTGTCTCAGGTAGAAACATTTTTTTCAAGACTTGGTAACGGTTGTGAGAGGACATCGAAACGAGGTAGGACCACTCCTTCATCCCCAAGAGCTGGATTCGCTCAGGCGTATAATAGTCAAAATAGCCAGTCATTTCAAGACCAGGTCGCGTAATGTCCGCGGTATTAATTTCCTTTTCAAGTAATTCTGGTTCGCCATAGACAATGTCTAGTCTAAGCTTTTCAATCACTTCTTTTACTAAAACCGACATCATTTCCTCCTTCAAATGAGTTCTTCTCTCTATTATATCAAATTGTAGTAGGATATTTGAGATTTTTGCAGGCTTTGAAGTATTTATTTAAAAGAAAAAGACTAGATTTCTCTAGCCTTTCATTTCTAATTAGAATTTTTTACGTTTACGAGCTGCTTCTGATTTACGTTTACGTTTTACAGAAGGTTTTTCATAGAATTCACGTTTGCGTGTTTCTTGAAGAGTACCAGCTTTAGTAACCGCACGTTTGAAACGACGAAGTGCGTCGTCAAGAGATTCATTCTTACGTACTACTGTTTTAGACATTTTTTTCACTCCCTTCAAGTTCAAGATCTATTCTATTTTACACGTAAAAGGAATAATTGTCAAGAAAAAACTGCCATAAACTTATATTATCTTCAATTTTAATCTTGTTAAAATTGATTAACATTTATAGATGAAAATGATATAATAGTGGCACATATTGATTAGCAAAAATTAGTATTATTTAGAAGTGAATCTATAACATGAAAAGAATCATAAAAATTTGCCCTGTGGTCAGTATTTTAGTTGTAATTTGTTTATTGCTAGGAATTCTTACTACCTTTTTGGGAAGTGTAATGTATGACTTATTTGCATTTCATTCAAAGCCAATTTATTGTTGGCAATACTTTAGTGGTACATTTATGCATGGAAGTAAAGAAGCACCAGTATGGTTTATATGGTTTCATTTAGTTTTAAATACTTTAATGTTACTTCCTTTTGGTGGGCTATTGGAGTATAAAAGGGGATCAAAATATGTATTTTTAGTTTTTATTACTTCTATGATAATATCTTCAATTGCATTCCATATATTAACACAGAATCAAGAAATTCAGGCATCGGGTATCTCTGCTATTGGCTATGCTTTTGTAACGGGTGGGGTGATGAATATGTTTAGTATATGGAAAAATTTCAATTTAGGATTAAAACTATTTTATATCCTTTTAATCGTTCTATCTCTCACCATGCTTCTACCAAATATAACAGGCTGGATTTCAACCTTTCTTCACATGTCAGGAATTGCCAGTTATATCATGGTTTCCAGCATCAACAACTATCGACTGTCTTAATAAAAATCGTATAGTATCATAAAAAATAGTCAATACGATTATATCACAGTTTACAGACATTTAATAATTTTCTATTGGATACCTTTTTATATGAAATATCGACAACTGTTACGGGAATTTACAGAAAAATTTCTTTTAGCAGGATAGTGAACATTTGAAGTAAAAAACCACTCACTCCAAAGAGCAAGTGGTTTTTATACTTTTTATTTTTCTAACAAGCTAAGCGCTTCTGCATCTGCAATAATAGTCACATCAGGGTGGTTTTGTAGGCTACTTGCTGGTAAGTTCTCAGTCACTGGACCAGACACGGTTCCAGCAATGGCTTCTGCTTTTGATTCACCATAAGCAAAGAGAAGGATTGACTTGGCATCCAAGATGTTTTTAATCCCCATTGAAATGGCTTGGGTTGGAACATCTTCAATCTTGTCAAAGAAGCGAGCATTGGCTTCGATAGTAGACTGGTCAAGTTCGACTAGATGTGTTTGACTGTCAAATGGAGTACCAGGCTCATTAAAGCCGATATGTCCATTGCGACCGATTCCCAAGATTTGGAGGTCAACTGGATGGTCAGCCAAAATTTGGTTGTAGCGTTCTACTTCAGCTTCAGCATTGTCCTTAACCCCACGAGGCAAGAAACTTTCTTTAAATGGTTTTTGGTTAAACAAGTTTTCTTGCATGAAGTAACGATAAGACTGTGGGTTGTCCCCATCAAGGCCTACATACTCATCAAGGTTGACACTGGTTAGATTTGAAAAATCAAGGTCACTCTCAACAATTTCCTTGTAAAATTCAAGTGGGCTACTTCCTGTCGCAAGTCCTAGGGTTTGAGCTCCATTGGCTAATTTTTCCTTCAAAATCTCAAAAGCAACTTTTCCACCTTCGATTTGGTTTTCAACTTTAATAACTTTCATCTTTTCATCCTCCGTTTCAATCTATATTTATTATATGGTATAGACCAATTTTTGTCAAGTGAAAACGGTTTAATTTTCAAAAAAAGAGCGTCCAAACTTGAAACATGTTATAATGGATAAGATTAGAACTTAGAAAGAATGAACAAATATATGAATACAGCTGATTTTGATTTCTACTTACCCGAGGAATTGATTGCTCAAACGCCCCTTGAAAAACGAGATGCCTCTAAACTCCTCATTGTCAACCGTGAGACGGGAGAAATGCAGGATAAACACTTCCACTCCATTATTGATATGCTGGAACCTGGTGATGCCCTCGTTATGAACGACACCCGCGTTCTCCCTGCCCGCCTCTATGGTCAAAAGGAAGAAACAGGAGGCCATGTGGAACTTCTCCTGCTCAAAAATACTGCTGGAGACGAGTGGGAAGTTCTGGCAAAACCTGCCAAACGCCTCAAGGTCGGCACTCGCGTTAGCTTTGGTGATGGCCGTCTCAGCGCTGTTGTTACGGAAGAATTGACTCACGGGGGCCGCATTGTCCGCTTTGAATACCAAGGAATTTTCCTAGAAGTTTTGGAAAGTCTGGGAGAAATGCCGCTACCGCCTTATATCCACGAAAAGCTGGATGACCGTGAACGCTATCAAACCGTTTACGCCAAGGAAAGTGGCTCTGCTGCAGCACCGACTGCTGGTCTTCACTTCACCAAAGAACTACTGGCAGAAATCCAAGCCAAGGGGGTTCATCTGGTCTATCTGACTCTTCATGTAGGACTCGGAACCTTTAGACCTGTATCTGTGGACAATCTGGACGAACACGAAATGCACTCAGAATTCTACCAGCTTTCTGAGGAAGCGGCTGCCACTCTTCGCACTGTTAAGGAAAATGGTGGGCGTGTCATCGCTGTTGGAACTACTTCTATCCGCACCTTGGAGACTATTGGTTCCAAGTTTGATGGACAAATACAAGCAGATTCTGGCTGGACCAATATCTTTATCAAACCTGGTTACCAATGGAAGGTTGTCGATGCCTTTTCAACCAACTTCCACCTGCCAAAATCAACTCTGGTCATGTTGGTTTCTGCCTTTGCAGGCCGTGAATTAGTCTTAGAGGCCTATCACCATGCCATCCAAGAACACTACCGCTTCTTTAGTTTCGGTGACGCCATGTTTATCTATTGATTTACATAATCAAAAAACGCATATTATCAGGCATTAAAACCTTGATACTATGCGTTTTGTAATGGATAAAAATTGAGTTAATTTATTCTCAAGCTCGGATCTTTCAAGCTCTGCACACTGGCATTGATCACCGCGCCGACAATCAAAATCTTAGCAATAAGAATAAACCAGAACATCATGACCACCACGACGATGGAACTGAAAAAACGGACGTCCACGAGGTGATTAACATAGTTGTTGATATAAACTGAAAAGATATTGAGCAGGAAGACCAAGGTCAACAAGACAAAGGCACTTCCTGGCAATACATGTCGAATTCGTCGCACCTTAACATTGGGAAGGAAATAATAAAGCATAACCAAGATGGCAAAAATCAAGGCATAGACCAAGGGACCTGTTAGATCCTGCAGGTAATCAAAGAGAGGACTATCCGATTGCCAGTAGCTTTTGATAAGGTTGAGGAGCATGCGGCCAAAAACACTCAGAAAGAGAGCCAAGGCAAAGAGAATCTGCAAACCAAAACTGACAAACAAACTCATGAGTTGATGAGAAATCATCCCTCGATTTTTTGCTACTCCGTAAGCTTTATTAAAGGCTTTCTGTAGGAAATTCATGGATTTTGAAAAGGTCCAGAGGGCTGACAAAACAGCAAAACTCAACAGGCCCGTTGAAGGTTGGGTCAGCACTTCTGTAATAATCTTTGCGACCACATCATACATGGTTTCTGGCAAGAATTCATTGACGACTTTTAAAAAATTAGAAACTGGAATCTGAAAATAGGGGAGGATATTAACTACCACCAAAAGCAGGGGAAAAATCGAAATCAACCAATAGTAGGCTACTGCGACACTGGTCAACTCACTATCTGATGCTTGATAATAATGCAAAAAAGCTTTTAATAAAGGCTTATCTATCAGCTCTTTCCACCACTTTTTCATGTCACACTCCTTCACTTATAATCTGATACTCAATGAAAATCAAAGAGCAAACTAGGAAGCTAGCCACAGGTTGCTCAAAGCACTGCTTTGAGGTTGTAGATAGAGCTGACGTGGTTTGAAGAGATTTTCGAAGAGTATTAACTAATTTCTTCTTACCAATTCCACCATATCATAAGGCAGGGTATTGGCAGCTTCCTTCAGAGAATAGTTCTCTAAGTTATTCACATTTTGTCGTAACTTCTTGGCATACTTGGTCGTAATCAACCGTTTTTCTTCGTATTCGAAAATCAACTTGCGCTCCAGATAATAGCCTCTCAGCATTTCATCGATATTGTTGGGTTTAACACGATTGATAACTCGTTCGACAAAGGCACCACTGGTGATAATAGCTGTTTCTCGGAGACGAGAATCCTGCATGAAGCTGATTAAAGAACTCTTATAAACTCCTTTAAGGTTCTCCAAACTTTCAATAATCATCTCTGTATTTTCTAGATAGAGCTCTGCAATTTGGTCATAGTCAAGGGCTCTGAGTTTCTGTGATTCTTCATTTTTCCAACTGCGAAAGGTCTTGCCTAAGGTAAAGACTTCGTGAAGGAGAAAACGTAAAATCCGCAAGGAAACAAGGAAATAATAGGTCAATCGTGACGCAAACTTACGATTGATACTTTGTTCCATGTTTTTCAAATAACGCTGGTAGACTCGATAGGCACGCTCACTCATCTTGTCCTCTTCGTAAGCCTGTTCTAAACCATCACTTTCAATACTGAGGATGAGAAGTTTCAAGGCCTCCCAGTCTTCTTGAGCCCCCTTATTTTCTTGACTCAGGATAAGGTTCTCTATTCGTCCATGATAATTGTCAATGGCTGCATAGAGAGGGAGCTTATTCTTATGAGTTTCAAGTTCCTTTTCTAACTCCAAAGTAACCTCATTTAAAATAGCGATATGCATGAGATAATCCTTACTTTCTTCCTGTTCATCAGAAAGATGAGGTAAGACCACGAGACCTGTTAAAAAGCTGACAAGCGTCACACCTGCAACAAGGAAAAGTAAGATTGGATATTTCTGCTCCAAATCACTTGGTATCAGAAGAATCGTAGCAATGGACACGGTTCCCTTGACTCCTGAGAAGGTCAAGAGAAGCATGTCCTTCATATACTTATTTAGCTTTTTCTTGAGACGTCTAGTCCTATAGGCATAATAGCCATAAATCATGATAAAACGAATGGCAAAGAGGACAACGGTCAGGGCGACAAGAGATAGCAATAACAGTAAGGGATTATAGATTGGATTGGCCAAGATAGGTTCTGCTATCATTTCCAGCTCCATCCCTAAAATCACAAAGACAGAACCGTTGAGCATAAAGTTCACTGTGTCCCAGACCGTCTCGGTTACCGTATCCACTTGGGCTTCGAGGAGCGTGATTTTCTTAAAACGGCTTGCCTTTAAAATCCCAGCAACTACAACGGCAATAATCCCTGAAACGTGGACTTCTTCTGCCAGGAAGAAGGTTACCAAGGGCAAACTCAATTCCAGAAGGAGCTCACTAGCGATATCCGTTGCTCTCACACTAAGTAAGAAACTATGGAGGAAGCGGTTGGTCATGGCTGTTAAAAAGCCAATCAAAAAACCGCCTAGGATTGAAAAGATGAGCGAACTACTCGCTTGACCAAGGGAAAAGGCTCCAGTTGTCCAAGCTGTCAAAGCTACCTGAAAGGCAACCAATCCAGAAGCATCATTCAAGAGTCCTTCACCTTTAAGAATATTGGACACGCGCTTTGGAAAGCTAAAGCGCTCAGAAAGAGAGGCAAAGGCAACCAAATCCGTAGGGCCAAGTGCCGCCCCAACAGCCAAGCAAGCTGCCAAGGGAAGGCTGAGCCAAAGAAGATGAGCCAAGCCACCCAAACTCAGGGTCGAGATGAAAATCACTGGAAATATGAGATAGATAATGATTCGCCAGTGTTTTAAAATAGCCGTAATATCTGCTTCCTCCGACTCTCGAAAAAGCAAGGGTCCGATAACCAGGGCCAAAAACAGCTCCGTATTAAGGTGAAAGTCGGTATTGGGTAAAAAGAGACCAATCACAATTCCCAACAGAATTTGCACCAAAGGAAGGGGCAAAAAGGGCAGGAGCTTATTGGTTGTACTCGAGACAATCAAGACCAGTAAAAATAGGATGAGGTAAATCAGTAATTCCACGCACGTCCTCCTTAATCTTTTTTACAACAGGATTCAAATATCTCCTTCTGCTCTTTAATCTTTTGATCAATCTTGGAACAATCTTTGTGCTCAATTTTTCGCTGGCACCGTTCCATTTCAAGAGCTACTAATTTTTTCTTGATTTTAAGCATTTTTTTGCTCATATGCGCTTGGTCTAACACACCCACCGCACGTTCGTGGATTGTTGACTCAACAAAATTCTGGCGCATGGCATCTAGCTTTTCACGTAGGTATTGTTTATCCATGTCTATATCTCTCTAATTTCTCAATCATCACTAAAAATGGTGGGTTGTTGACTTGGTTTAAAGTTCGGTAAATGGCAGCTGTGTACTCTTGTTGGTTCAACTGGCTAACAAAATCCAAGACAGCATCCCTCTCGAGGTCGCCTCCATCATGACCATAGTAAATCATAATAGCAATCCGTCCACCTTTGACAAGCAAATGACACAGCTTTTCTAATGCTTCAATAGTTGTCTGAGGTTGGGTAATGACGGACTTATCGGCCGACGGCAGATAACCCAGATTAAAAATTCCTGCTTTGGCTTCTGTCACAAACTGGTCCAGCGTCTCATGACCTTGCAAGATTAACTGGGCATTTGTCAGGCCAGCCTGATGTAAACGCTCTTGCGTCTTTTCCAAGGCTTGCTTTTGGATATCAAAGGCATAGACTTTCTTGGCTAGCTTGGCTAAAAAAAGGGTATCGTGGCCATTTCCCATTGTCGCATCCACAACGATATCATCCTGATTCACAACCTCAGCCAAAAAATCATGTGCCATTTCAAGTGGTCTTTTCATTTTCAAACTCCTGTTTTACAGCCTTGCATCCTTGAACACTTCCACGACGTCGCATTTCAGTTTCAATAGCATTTAGCACTTCCCACTTATTGAGGCTCCACATAGGTCCAATCAGCATATCCCTAGGTGCATCTCCTGTAATTCGATGGATGACAATGTGCTTGGGAATGATTTCCAGTTGATCACAGATGACCTTTACATATTCTTCCTGACTCATCAACTGTAAACGTCCCTCGTGGTAATCCCGTTGCATACGTGTATTAGTCATAAGGTGGAGCAAGTGCAGTTTAATTCCTTGAATATCGTTATCCGTAACACAGCGGCGGACATTTTCAATCATCATCTCATGGGTTTCACCAGGTAAACCATTGATCAAATGAGAAACAATCTCAATCTTGGGATACTTTCTCAAACGCTTGACCGTTTCCACGTACAATTCATAGGAGTGGGCCCGATTAATCAGATCAGAGGTTGCTTCATAAGTAGTCTGCAAGCCCAATTCAACCGTCACATGCATGCGCTCCGACAACTCAGCCAAATATTCGATGGTTTCGTCTGGTAAACAGTCTGGGCGCGTTCCGATATTGATTCCTACTACACCTGGCTCATTGATAGCCTGCTCATAGCGCTCTCGGATGACTTCCACCTTTTCATGGGTGTTGGTAAAATTTTGAAAATAAACCAGATACTTCTGAACATCCGGCCACTTACGGTGCATAAAGTCAATTTCCTTATAAAATTGCTCACGGATAGGCGCGTCCGGTGCTACGATAGCATCTCCAGAACCAGAAACCGTACAAAAAGTACAGCCCCCATGAGCTACAGTTCCATCACGATTGGGACAGTCAAATCCCGCATCAATAGGGACTTTAAAAGTCTTTTCTCCAAAGAGTTTTCGATAATAATCATTCAAGGTATTATAAGATTTCATAACCTTCATTATAACAAAAAACACCCACAATCTCAAAAGCCTGACTTTCCTATAAATTCCTCTGTTTCTCGTTTCCATTAGCCATTTTTTATGATACAATATGGGTATGATTTTAATGAAATTAGCATCTATTTTATTATTGATACTGACTTTAGTAGTCTGCATTATCATAACCAAACTTTTTAGATTAAAAAAACTAGGCCGAAATTTTGCGGATCTGGCCTTTCCAGTCTTGGTATTTGAGTATTACCTGATTACAGCTAAAACCTTTACTCATAATTTTCTCCCTAGACTAGGCCTAGCCCTCTCACTCCTAGCTATTATTCTCGTTTTTTTCTTTCTTTTGAAAAAACGTAGCTTTTACTATCCTAAATTCATCAAATTCTTCTGGCGCGCAGGATTCTTATTAACCCTTGTCATGTATATCGAGATGATTGTTGAATTGATGGCTCAGAAATAAAAAACTAAATCGAAAACACCTCAATCAAACTAAAATACAATGATTGAAGTGTTTTTCTTTATCTATTTTTTCATCAATTCCTATTTTCCTTCTTTATCAGGAAAGAGATAGCCAATCCCTACACAAGCTAGCACACCTGCTCCAATCACCAAGCCACTTGAAATTGGCAAAAGATCCAAAATTGCATTTGCGATGATAAAGGCAATAATCAAACACATCAGACTAGCCTTGTAGTCTTTTTTCAAAAGATTCTCTAGAGTGAAAAAGAGGAACAAACCTACCGGAATCAATGACCAGAGGTTGATATCCAAACTTGGCCAGCCAACAGAACCAAAATACAATACTGTCGCTGCTGCTACTAAAAAGACAATCCCCAATAATTTTTTCATTTGTTTATCTCCAATTTCTTTTTTAGGAACTTGACTTATCTGATAGTGACGCCTCATGTCCCTTACAAAAATCATTATAGCAGAGGTCAGTTTCAAGAACAAGTTCTTTTGCCTATCTGGTCTCTATATCGGTCTAAGTGGTTGAATAGTTAAAAAAAGAAACCCAGTAGAATGAGTTCCTTCACTTTGCCGATTGCAGGGATTGAACCTGTGACCTAGGCTTTACGAGTGCCTTGCTCTGCCAACTGAGCTAAATCGGCGATTACACTTACAGTATAGCACTCTGAGAATAGATTGCAAGGAATTTTTATCTCTATTAGAAAAAGCCTGTCCTGAGACAAGGTTTTGATATTCTATTATTTACGACCCTGCACTTTCGTAGGCATCTAAGCCCCTATCCCAAAGTTTAAGGGAAATGACAAAGAAAACAAGGGAAATCAACATCAAACCTCCAATGTTAAAGAGTACATCCTTGTCCTGCAAGAAATAGCTGGCAGGATAGTAGGCCGTAAAGGCAAAAGGTACGATAAAGCTAATCAACCATCGAAGAAGCGAATTGTAAATCGAAATCGGATACTTAGCAAAGTCATTAAACATATAGAAAATGTAAATCATTGCTCCTGACTGCTTGGTCCAAAAAGCAATACTAGCTGTCGCGATTTTCAAGGAAGTATAAATCAAGGTCGCAAAAGGAATGCAGACTAGGAAAAGTAAAAATTTTGGAAAGCTCCAAGCAATGCTGGTCACGGTTGTTCCCAGTAGGATACCACCGACCAAGAGTTCGCCCAAGGCATCAATCTGAAAGGTCTCAACTAGGATGTGAAAGAGGGGATTGATAGGACGCGTCAGGTACTTGTCAAACTCCCCTTTTCGCACCAAGCGCTGTCCCAGAGCCCAGAGATTATCAAAAAAGAGATGGTCCAATCCCTTGGGAATCAAGGAAAAACCATAGATAAAGGCGATTTCTTGAAAAGTCCAACCTTCTAGGGATGGGATGTGTTGAAAGATGACATTAAGAAACAAGAGGTTCAAACCTTGAGTCAAAAAGACTCCCAGTACTCCAACCACAAAATCCACCTTGTATTCCATGATTTGCTTGATGTATTGTCTGATAAAAATCAGATGCATACGCTGATATTTTTTCATACTAACCTCCTTGAATGGTGATAAAGGACTGGACTCGTTTCCAAATCAACTGAGACAAGCCCACCATCACTAAGAGCCAGAAAAACTGCAAAGCGAGCGCCTGAAGAATCTGACTGGCGTCGTATTTCCCAACAATAATCATGACTGGAGTGTAAATCAAGGATGAAAAAGGCAGGAAGGACAGAATATCTGCAACAAGCTTTGGAAAGAAAGCCAAGGGAATCAAACTTCCAGACATAAAAGCCACTATGGAAGTCTTGAGTAGATTGGAACCCCAAAGATTTTTAAACACAAAGGCTGAAAAACCAAAACAGATATTAAAGAAAAAGTTAATCAGATAGGCCAGCGTTAAGCTAAAAAGATAAAGGACCGTCAATCCTAGCACTTCTACAATCCCTTGCCCAGATAAGATTTTCATCAAGACAATAACACTTAAAAATGGAAGGCCAACAGAGATAAAAATCAACCACTTGGAACCAAGCTCAGTGAAAAGATAGGAGGCTGCAAAATGCACTGGTCTCAACAATCGCATGATAATGGAACCATCCTTGACCTCCTCCCCAATCATAAAGGACGAATCTGATCTAGTCAGAAGATTTGTCACAAAACTCATGATGATGTAGAGGATGATATCTGCCATACTAAAGCCCTGAATCAAGGACTCTTGCGAAGAATCAAAGACAGCCTTCCAGAGATAAAAGGCCACAAAAGCACCCATGACATCGCCGATCCGATAAAGAATAAAGTTGACTCGATAGGTAATCAATTCCTGAACACCTGCATTTATAAAGGGTTTATAACGTCTCCACAATTTGACCATCTTAGAGCTCCTTTCGGTAGAAGCGACGGATAATATCCTCAATATCCGTATCCACCATCTTCAAATCGCGGATTTCAAAATCAGACAGGGTTTGCTTGATAATATCAGCTGATTGGTAGCGGGAACTATCGAATTCAATATTGAGAGTATTTCCTTGTCTATCAACGGTCATATCAGGCAGGCCTTCATAGTGAGAGACGAGATGACTTTGACCTGGTAGCAGTTCAAAGGAGAGCGTCTTCATCTTGCCAAATGTTTCCTTGAGCTGGCTAACCGTTCCATCAAAAATCTCTTGTCCCTTGTCAATCATGAAAATCCGATCACAAAGTTGCTCAATGTCGCTCAGGTCGTGAGTGGTCAAGAGAATGGTGGTTTCTTCCTCCTGATTGATCTGAGTAATAGCCCGACGAATGTTATCCTTGACCGAAACGTCCAAACCAATAGTCGGCTCATCTAAAAAGAGAACCTTGGGATTGTGGAGCAAGGAAGCTGCAATATCCGCCCGCATGCGCTGTCCCAATGAAAGAGTCCGCACAGGGTCCTTGATAAAATCCGTCAAATCCAAGACTTCATTCAAAAAATCCATGCGCTTATGAAAGAGCGAGTCTGGCACGTCGTAAATCTCCTTTAAAACCGTGTAGGTCTCTTGCAGGGCCAAATCCCACCATAGCTGGGTACGTTGTCCAAAAACAACCCCAATATCCTTGACATAATCTTGACGATTATCCTGGGGAATCTTGCCGTTAATCCGACAAAAACCAGATGTCGGCTTTAAAATTCCTGTCAGCATTTTAATGGTTGTCGACTTCCCAGCACCATTAGCCCCGATAAAGCCTAAAATCTGCCCCTTGGGAACCTCAAAGGTCAAATCCTTAACCGCTTCAAAGGTCTGCTTTTCAGGATGAATAAAGGAACGTAATGCCCCCTTCAATCCCGGTTCCTTCACTGTCTTCACAAAATTTTTCTGAAGATGTTCCACTTCTATCATTGCCATATCTATCTCCCTATCGCAAGGAATAGCAACATTGTATTTTTGACTACAAATATTCTAAGTCCTTACTTTCTACACCTTCTACATGTTATTGCTACAGAAAGTTTTATACCAACCTATTATAGTCCAATAAAAACTAGAATGCAAGCGTTTGCTTAAAGTTTATGAAATTAGAGATTTCTCTCTTAAAATGCTATTTTTAATTCAAAATCATCTTTTCATCCAATTTTCTCCTAAGCTCCTTCAGTATTATTCTTGTCAGTCTATCTTGGATTGTTTCAGTTGCATTTTCATTGAAATATACATTAAGCTCATCGGTTGTCTTTCCAATCTTTCTCTTTGTGCTATTGCTTTTAATCTGCGTTTTTCGGTTTTTCCATAAATCCTCCTTTCCGTTTTTGAATGTTTGACAACAAAAAGGAAGTATCGGCTATTTGCTACTTTTACTTCATCTCGATAATTTTATTTGATTATTGTACTTCGACAAACTGAGATTTAGATTTTAACCCTCACCTCACAGAACATAAAACGTGCTATTCTCTTGAATATAGTTTAATACTAAGTATAGCTATATAGTCATTTCCATAACGTGATAATCGATGTCTTTTATCACATGATTCATAAAAATCGATCATAGCAAGACCATTTTTCAGTTGTCCTCTAATCTGACTTTCTAAGGTATGGCTAAATTCATATCCATATTCTGGATTTATGGTTAATTGGCCTTCCTCTTCCAGATCTTTTGAATTAAAAGGGATTGAATACTTTAAAAGTAATTCCTCATCGAGTTTATCCCATATAATGTCAGCATCATACATGTATATCAAAGGATTCATAAATCCGACCATTAACAGTCCACCCTTTTTCAATACTCGAGAAGCTTATTTATACATGTTTTCTAAATCTTCTATAAATGCTGAATTGTAAAATGAAGTGCAACAAAAAAACATAACTATTTGATATACTTAAGTCGACGAAAACAAAGCATAGGAGAGATAGTTATGTCTAAACAAAATAATACCACAAAATAATCTTACAATCATCTTTCAGCCATTGAAAGAGGAAATATTGAGTTGCTTCATAAACAAGGAAAATCTCAATCAGAAATTGCACGAGAACTTGGTAGAAATCGTTCTACGATTAGTCGTGAATTAAAACGTGGTACTGCTACACAAATGAAGAATCAAAACGAAAAGATCATTTATTACAAGGAATATTTTGCCGAAACTGAACAAGCACGTTATAAAAATAATCGAAAAAATTCTTATTACCTTAAACTAAAAAAGACGTCTAAACGGTTTCTAACAAAGTTTACAAAAGAAATGAAGAAAAAAGTTTGTATACATAGTGTTGAATCATTTGTAAAAAGATATGAGAAAGTTTGTGAGGATGAAGTTATTCCAAGTACCAAAACTCTTTATAACTACATCAATCAAGGATTACTAGAGATTAAACGAATCGATTTACCTCGTGCTACTAGAATGAAACCAAGAACGAAAAAAACGTTCATCTACTCATAAACGATTAGCTGGTAAATCCATTGATGAACGTCCTGAGGTTATTCAAACTCGTTCAGAATTTGGACATTGGGAGATTGATTTAATGATAGGGAAGAAATTTATCAATGAAGCTGTTCTACTAACGCTTGTTGAAAGAAAGACTAGATTTGCGATTGCTAGAAAATTACCATTTAAGTCCGCAGATCTTGTTAATCATGAAATCAATAAAATCGTTACGCAATATCAAGAATTAGATTTTAAAACTATTACAGCTGATAACGGTGTAGAATTTTCTAAATTAGGAGAATTAAAGTGCGTGGAAGATGTTTTTTATGCACATCCTTACTCTTCTCACGAAAGAGGTACAAATGAATATTTTAATGGGCTACTAAGAGAGTTTTTTCCTAAAGGTCAGTCATTTAATACATTAACAGATGAGGAACTACGGGTATATGTAGCTGCCATCAATCATCGTCCAAGAAAACTATTGGGCTTCTTAAGTTCAAGCGAACTCTTAGAACAGTTAGAAGCGAAATAGACGAATCTTATCAATCAAGTCTATTTGGAAAGAAAAAAGCGCCAAAAATTTGGCCCGAACCCCCTATGGGGCTATTAGTATATTTGTTTGTTTTGAATCAAAATACATTGTAAATATGAAGTTAAATTAGGTATGTAGGAAAAGTTAGCGTTTATTGCACTTAACTTGACAATTCACGATATTTTCAAAATGTTCTAATAGTTACCCTTTAATTTTAAATTTTAACTTTCCCAAGAAATATCTATAATATCAAGACTATCATCAAATTTAACAGCTAAAATTTCATCACTTTCTTCTGGAGAAATCATATAATCTACAATCATTACATTCTCTCCATCTGTCCATAATCCAATATTCGTAACTTTCATACATTGTACAAATTCATTTACATCTTCTGGTAAATCAAGTTCTAATTCTTCTTTATGAAATGTAATATATGTATTATCTTCTAATAGATATTCTCCTATTACTTTTCTAGCTTTTATGTTATATTCATCAAAATTTTGTAAAAACTTCGTAAAATTAGCGAATAATTCTGTTGTGATTTTAGCTGGTTTACCATACCAAAGTGTTGTATTAATTCCATTTACCTCTTCTTCCCACAATACAACAACATCGTTACTAAATCCCATACCATCGTCTAATCCATTTACTAAATCTAATTCTCCAAAAAATTCATGTTTTATTTTTTCCATATTCTACCTCATTACAATTTTTATTTATTCTGTAAATTCACTTGTTACATCTATCCATTTTTCTGCATCAATTTCTTCATCGTTTAAATACTTTTCAAGATAAGAAATAATAGTTTCTGATTTATCAAAGAAAGCTCGATAATGCTTAAAGTTCTTTTTATGTTCATATTTTCTATATTCTATTATGTAAAAATCTAATTCATCTATAGCATTTGCTTCATAATTTAAATTAGACTTGATAAACTTCACTACAGGTTTTAAATCATCGAGTATTCCTATATCTGAATGAACTTGAATATAGTTAGGATTTTTCTTAGAAGTGTCAATGATAGATATCCACTCCTCACTATTTTCTGTAAACAGATTTTTTATAATCTCTTTAATTTCTTCTATATCCGCTTTTTTATTGCTAATGTATTCTGAATCAAATTTTTTCATTTTATCCCCTAACTTTCATATAGGCTTCGATATTTTTTAATATTATATTCTTTAAGTAAAATATTTATCACCACTACACTATTTGTTAATTTTAGCCATCAATTCCTACATCAAAAATATCTTCATACAAGCCCTCAAATTCAATATCTAAAATATGATCATTGTCAATAGTATGCTCCGTATATATTAATAATGTTGTATTTCTCATTCTTCTAAATATCGGCTTCCCAAGTTTAGGGATAATACTTTCTACAGTTTCTTCGGGAAAACAATATTTAAAAGTATCTGAATTTACACAAGCCAAAGCTATTTTAGGTAAATTCTTCTCATAAAGATTAATTAGCTTGTTAATAAAATCAATTTCTTCCTGTGTGAAATCGTCTTTATAAATGGTTACATTAATATTTTCATCATCAAATTCATAAGTCGAAACATACTTGGATTCATATAAAATAAAATCTTCTTTATTTAATAAATAGTTCATATATTCCCCTTTGAAATTAATTTATCGGTATATACTCTAAAACAATATCACAAAGATTTCCCTTTTCATCATACCCAAAATATACAGGATACTGTCCATCTCCAAAACCTGACTGAATCATAGGAATTGATAAATCTGTATTAGGAATTTTAAAGTTTATCCAGTCTCCATCTTCTCTTTGAAATTTTGGATTTTTCATGGCATTTTCTTTAAATTCCTTTGCAAAAAAATCATTATAAATATTTTTTTCAGTATTTTCTTTATACCACTTCTCTACAAAATCACAATATTTATCTCTTGTTTCTACATCAACTATAGTTGCCAATCCTGCATCAACCATAAATCCAAAAATACTTTTATTATCTACACCTTCTAGGTTTTCATCACCTTTTAAAGCTTCGTAATAAATCACAGGCTTATTTTCATTAAATTTTACTCTTGTAAGTACATAACGATAGTGGTCTTCTTCGATTTCTGCTACCAAAGTTTCAATGCTATACTTTCCTCTTGGTACTTTGGTTAAGTAAGGTTTTTCTGCTCTACTCAGCCAAACCAAAGGATCTCTTACCAAAAGTTCTCCCGTAGGAAATATGATTTCTCCCATTTCTAAAACAAATAATTTTTTTCCATGAATTTCATTTTTTTCAAAAACTTCTGCATAGTTCATAGGGGCAACTAATAAATGTTTTACTGTTTCATATTTTTCAATCCATTCTTTTGTTGTATTCATATATACTCCTTTAAAAATTTATCGTTCTACGCTATTCCTAATCTTTCACCACGTATTTTAAAAATAGTATCCACATCCATATCAAACATCTGCATTTGAAATTTATTTCTTCAAAATAATAGCTCACTTTTTCTTTGTCGAATTCATTTTCTAATTGTTTCCATAAATCTTTAGTTAATACCACAAATGCCAAAGTATCATTCCCAAGACTTTCAAGACAAAAACGAATTTCATACTTGGGTTGAATAAACTCATTTATAGATTTAATGGTTGTATCTCTATCCATTTTTTCCTTATATGGTATCATAAATGACTTATCTTTATGTTTTAAATAAATATCTTCTCCATAAGGTTTCCCATTATCTTTTAATACTATTTCTATCTTATCTTCTAGTTTTTCATTCACATAAGAGATGATATCTTCATCATATTCTCTATGATCGACTCATATAAGACTATCTGATTCTAAAAGTTCTTCAAAATTGTTCGTATCTTCTAAAAAATATTTTAATCTTATAAATGTATTATCCATAAATTTTCTCCTTATTTACTTTCAAAATAAGATTGTAGAATATAAATTCATAGTTACTTTTCTATGTTAATTATACAATTTTGCATATACCCTTATGATTTTTATAATGATAAAGGTCGTGTGGTGTATCCATATAGATGACTTTCACATTAGGCTGGTCACTTACAAATTCCTCTGCAAAATGCTGCCATTCTGATTGGCTAAAACTAGTGCGTTCACCGTTAGACACCAGTAATAAGGTGGGAATTTTCAGATTGATGCTTGAGGGAACTTTCTTGGCATTTTCCTTTACCGTTTGGGATTCATGAAGCATGACTTGTGATATCAACTGCTTATAAGCTAGAATTTTATATTGTTTTCGTTCAGTTTCAATCAGAGTTGGATTTTTTATATAAAAGGACTCAGGAAAGTAGCGTAATAGGCCAATCTTGCTACTCCAAAATATCACAGTGATTAAGGCCTGATTTTACTTTAAATTCTCATAACTAGCTGGCAGTGCCCAATCTAACCCAACCAAGGTTTTTACTTCATCAGGATATTTTTCCTGCCAAGCTAAACTCTCAAGACTAGCCATGGAATGAGACAAAATGATAAAAGGACCTTTGACATTTGCTTGTGAAAGAGCTTGACGCGTCTCAGACAAAACCTCTATCACATCTCTTGAATGATTGCTATCATCACTATAACCATATCCTGCTCGCTCCACGATGACTACCTTATACCGTTTCGATAAGGATTCCGATACTTCTTTAAAGTCCAATATAGGAAAAGCAATACCAGCACCTGAGAGAACTACTATAGTCTCAGGACCATCCCCTTCAACGTAAACATTCATTTGATGACCATCGACGAGAACTTGTTGTCCCATAGGTTTCAGTGAGGCTTGTTCCTTTTCCAAACTGATACGGTGAAAGATGAATGTAGCGAGTAAAAACAAAAGAATGAAACTAAGAAAGCCAAGAAACCATTTTTTCAGTATTTTCATAGCATTATTGTACAAAAAATAGAACCTTTTAGCAACTTAATATTGGTTCTTCTACAATATATTCACACACAAAAAACCCACCCAATGGGCAGGTTTCATCTGTACTGTTCAGCTAGATTATGCTTTACCTTCTGAACCGAATACGTCGATACGTTCTTCAACTGATGCTTGGATAGCTTTTACACCGTCAGCCAAGAATTTACGTGGGTCGAAGAGTTTTTTCTTGTCGTATTCTGCTTCGTTTGCTTCGTAGTCACGAGCAAATTTACGAGTTGCGTTAGCGAATGCGATTTGGCATTCTGTGTTAACGTTAACTTTGGCAACACCAAGTTTGATAGCTGCTTGGATTTGCTCATCAGGAATACCTGAACCACCGTGCAATACGATTGGGAATCCTGGAAGAGCTTCAGTCAATTTTTGCAAGTGGTCAAGGTCAAGACCTTCCCAGTTTGCTGGGTAAGGACCGTGGATGTTACCGATACCAGCTGCCAAGAAGTCGATACCAGTTTCAACCATTGCTTTAGCGTCTTCGATTGGAGCCAATTCACCTTTACCGATGATTCCGTCTTCTTCACCACCGATAGTACCAACTTCAGCTTCTACTGAGATACCTTTAGCGTGTGCTTTTTCAACAACTTCTTTAGCCAATTTAAGGTTTTCTTCAACTGGAAGGTGTGAACCGTCAAACATGATTGAAGTGTAACCAACTTCGATACACTCAAGTGCATCTTCGTAGTGACCGTGGTCAAGGTGGATAGCTACTGGTACAGTGATACCCATTGATTCAACAAGGTTAGCGATCAAGTTGCGAGCAACTTTGTAACCACCCATGTATTTAGCAGCACCCATTGAAGTTTGGATCAAAACTGGAGCTTTTTTAGCTTCTGCTGCGCGCAAGATAGCTTGAGTCCACTCAAGGTTGTTTGTGTTAAATCCACCAACTGCATAACCGTTGTCACGAGCTGCTTGGACAAATTTTTCTGCTGAAACGATTGCCATTTTATCAGGCCTCCTGTATATTTTTATGGGTCATCCCATTTACATTGTTCATTTTATCACTTTTTGACAAAAAAATCTAGTTTTTCCCGCAGTTTCGATTGAATTTCTTCTATCTCCATCTATGTAAACCCTTTCTCTGCCTAGTCTTGGGCGACTTTTGGAAAAGTTATGAAGAAGGTTAAACGATTCTCCTGCATTTCAAAACGATAAGCTAATTTTTCATGTTCTAATAGACTTTTGACCACAAAGAGGCCCATCCCCGAACCCTTGGCCTTGCGACTAGCATTATCAGAAAAAGACTGGGCCAGTTTTTCTTGTTCTTCAGGACTACAACTATTCTCGATAAAGAGTTCTCCTTCTCTTTCGCCAATGCGAACCAAGCCATCTGGAACAGAGTGCTTGATGGCATTGCTGATGAGGTTAGATAGGATCAACTTCATAACTGATGGGTTTAGATAAGCCTGCTGATGGGTTAAACTATTGTCTATCTGGAGTTCTCTTTCCTTGGCTAGTAAATCATAATCCTTAACCAGACTTTGCGTCATCTGGTATAAGTCAATTTGTTCCCTATCATCTCGCAATTCCTGCACAGACGAGAGAGAAAGTATCTGGAGAACGTGGTGATTGAGCTCATCCACAATTCCTAAGGCAACTCCCAGATAGTGGTCTCTATCCTTATAACGACCAACATTTTCTTTCATGTTTTCGATCAAGATTTTCAAACTAGCCAGTGGTGTTTTCAATTCATGAGAAGCCCCTCGTAGGAATTCGACCTTCATCTTTTCCAGCTGGAGAATAGCTTCATTCTTGTCATGCAAGTCCGCAATGACAGTCAAAAGATGCTGGTAGAGGCTATTTATTTGTTCTTTGAGATCACCGATCTCATCCTTGGAATCCACGCGCAATCGCACTTGGGTATCTAGTTCCATCATCCGACGGGTCACTCGCTTGATTTCCAAAATCGGTGCAACAATGGTCCGAGCATAGATATAGGCCACCAAGAGGGAAATCAGAAAGGATGCCAGCAAGGTATAGGGAAGAAACTGGAGACTGATTTGCTCTGCTTCCTTTTGTAAATCCATGGAAGCTAGAAACTGGAGAGTCATGGTACCACCGTCTTGCGTTGTCACCTCGCGCTCCTCGATAAAAAGAGAGGTTGTCTGACGTTCCGTGTCCAGAGGAAGACTGTCCTTGACTTCTAACTTGTCCTCGGTCATCTCGCCCTTGACAGCCCCCTTAATCTCACTAGTCTGAGAGTACAAGTCTAACACTTGCTCGATACTCTGCCTGTCTTTCCCTTCTAGGGACTGGGCAATAGCTGTCGCTTTCTGACCAATGGTTTCCTGACGGTGGCTCAGATAAGTCGAGGGAAATAGAAAATAAATGGCTAAATGAAGGCAGATAACCAGAACACTAAATATCGAGAAGGTATAGATAAATATCTTTGTAAATAAACCTGTTCGTTTCATTTTCGCTCCAATTTATAACCAACATTGCGCACAGTGAGGATGCAGTCCAAGTCTAGCTTTTTCCGCAGTTCCTTGATATAGACGTCAATGACACGGTCAAAGGGGACCTCATCTGTCGCTTTCCAGACAGCATCAATAATCTGAGATCGAGTCAAGGCCCGTCCTTCATTTTTTACCAAATAATCCAGAATTTCCAACTCTTTGGCATTAATGGCCACTTCTTGACCTGCGAGGCTTGCACTGTAGCTCTCAAAGTCCACCTTGGCATCCTTATAGGAGAAGATTCGTCCCATATCATAATAGCGCTTGAAAATCGCGTCCACCCTCACTTTTAAGAGGGACAGAGAAAAAGGTTTTTCCAGATAGCCATCTGCGAGCGAAGCAAAGGCACTCATCTTGTATTCCTCATCCTGAAAGGCAGTCAACATCAAGACAGGAAGCTGACTAGTTTTACGAATCTCAGCTAGAACTTCTAGCCCATTGAGCTTAGGCATCTGAATATCCAGTAAAACCAGGGCTACTTCATAGCTGGAAAATTGCTCCAGAGCTTCCTGACCGTCCGACGCCTCAATAATTTCATAACCACAATCCGTCAAATAGTCACTGATCCCCTCACGGATCATCTCTTCATCTTCTACAATTAAAATTTTCATAGAAAAAACGTTTCACATTCCTTTAAATTTCTTGTAAATCATCTCAATTTCATCCTGCAAGGAAGAGGCCTTATCAAGATAAAATAGATAAAAATGCTACCTATATTATACCCCATTTAGGGGAGAATAGGTAGCAAGTTTTTTATTCACTATCGAGCAAAAGCTCTTTTGGTTGTTTTCTAAGGAGATTGCTTGAAGCAAGCGCCATAACGAGAACCACTAGAACCAAGGCTAGGACAAAGACAATGATAAAGTCAGATGTCTGAATAGAAATATCTAGGCTTGACAAGGTCTTGCTAAAGCCATCTACTTCTGCCCCACCACCAAGATTAGAGGTTTGAGCAGCCTTGCTAGCTTGCTTGGCAACACCTGAAGTGACATTGGCAAGAACAGTATTTCCAATCGCACGAGCTGTGTAGTTGGCTAGGAAGTAAGCAGAAACAAGAGCAGGGATGGCAATCAAGATGGATTCAGTGATAAATTGACCCAAGATACTTGCCTGCTTAAGACCGATAGAGAGGAGAATTCCCACTTCCTTGCGACGGGCATTGATCCAAAGGCTGAGCAAGAGGGCAAGGAGAAGGACTGAGAAGCTCAAGCTGCCCCAGAAGAGGAGATTGGCCATCTTGTACATACCAGAGATGGATTGCTCAAGAGCTGGGTAGTTAGAGGAGCTCTTCACCAGTGTATAGCTCTTCCAGTTGATACCACTGATGCCATTCAACTCTTTCATAACATCATCCAAGTTCTTGTCCGCTGTTACAAAGAAGGTTGCGTCCCCATAAATAGCCGTTTCTTCTGTATAACCATATAGTTTAGCCGCCGTATGGATGTCTGTGATAGCTGTGTTTTCGTATAGTTCTTGTGAGTAGGTTACTGCCGACTTATTGTGACCATCAAAGAGTCCCTTGATTGTCACTTCGACTGTTTCCTTGGCACCTTTTTCATTGTCTGCATCGTAGATATTGGAGTCTAGTTTGACCTTATCCCCGACTTTCCAGCCGTATTTGGCTGCCAAGTCCTTGTGCAAGAGGATCTTGTCCTTGTCGTCGTTTGTTAGGTGCTCTCCTTCGACTAGTTTGTAAGAGCCCAAGACAAACTTGTCTTCTTTAGAGGAGTCATTGACACCTGTAATCATCAAGCTACTTCCAAAATGTTTGGCACGGTCAGGTGTCAGATTTTTCTTGGTTTCTGGCGTTTCGATGAGTTCATATCCAGTCAAATCTCCGATGGCATTGATGCGTTTAACATAAGACTCGATGGCCTTGTTTTCAGTGATTTTTTTGATATCTTCACCCTTGATATTCCCAGCACCACGTGGCGTTCCTTGATTGACGCGACGATTGATTTGCATGGAAAAACTATTGGTGATATTTTTAAAGGTCTCCTGAGAAGCCTTGGCAGTAGCTCCCTTGATCGACAAGCCGACCAAACTTAAGCTCGCCATAAGGAGAATAATCAGGAAGATGACAATCGATTTGAAAAACTTCCTTGTAACATAGGCAAATGCGTTGTGTAACATAGGTTCCCTTTCTAGATTTTGTTCTATTTTATAGTTCTAACAGAAAAAGCTCATATTATTTCGTAGTATTGCGAGTTTCAGTCAGTTTCTTGTCCTTCAACTCAAGTGTAATATCTGACGCTTGTGCCACTTCTTTACTGTGGGTGACGACAATCACACATTTACCTGTTTTCTGGGCAAGTGATTTGAGCAGTTCGACAATATCTCCAGCAGTTTTAGGGTCCAGATTTCCTGTTGGCTCATCAGCTAAGATAACTGGAGCTTCTGATACCAAACTACGAGCAATGGCAACACGTTGCTGTTGACCCCCTGATAACTGGAGAACATTCCGCTTGATCTGACTTTCATCTAAACCAAGCTCAAGAAGTGTATCCTTACTTGCCTTTTTATTGACCAAGCGGATATTTTCCAATGGAGAAAGATAATCTATCAAGTTATAATTTTGAAAGACCAAGGAAATATGGTGCATGCGATGGTAGGAATAACCCTTCTTACGAATGTCCTCTCCTTGGAAAAGGATAGAACCTTCAACAGGACTATCTAGACCGGCCAGGAGGGATAAGAGAGTGGATTTTCCTGCTCCCGACTCCCCAATAATACTGTAAAATTTTCCGGGTTCAAAATGATAATTAATCTGATATAGGACTGCTTCAGCAGTGTTCTTATAACGGTAGGTAAGATCTTGTAATTGTAATAAAGTCATGATTTCTCCTTCTTATACTCAATGAAAATCAAAGAGCAAACTAGGAAGCTAGCCGCAGGCTGTACTTGAGTACGGCAAAGCGAAGCTGACGCGGTTTGAATTTGATTTTCGAAGAGTATTAACTAATAGATGATAAAATTTCCTTAGGTGATTTTCTAAATAAGAATAGGAAACAAAGGGCTACAGACAAGCAACTAATCAATAGCAGAAAAGCATAGGATTCTGCAAAAGATAAGATGTTGGTTGATAAACTGCTTGCTTTAGCTAGTGTATCTTGTAAGCTTGCCTGCTCTCCACTGGCTAGGACAGTTTGGAGCAGATAGGATGTAATGGCATTTCCAGCGATAAAGGATGGAAGTAAAGCTCCGAGAGATACCAAAACTACCTCTAAACAGAACTGTAGGAAGATTGAGCTTTTGCCTTTGCCAAGTGCCAGTAAAATTCCCACTTCGTAGACCCTTTCTCTCAACCAGAGAGACAAAACCAGAATTAAGGCCCCTGCTCCTGCTATCAACATCCCATAAAGGAAGATGGTTAGGAAGGTTTGAAAGGTAGCAACTGAATCTTTGATTTGTTCAAAAGCCTTGTTTTCCTTCTCGACTTGGTATCCTTGATTTTCCAAGGCCAAATTTTCTACCTGCTTCAAGAGTTCGTCCATTTCCTTAGGATTTTCTACATAGAAGCGGGCTGCAGTGACTTGAGGTTCACCAGTACCCAAAAGGCTTTGGCTACTTTCATAGTCTGTAAAGACCTGGTTTTCACTGAAGTCGGAAGACAAGCCTGTAAATTTCTCTTGTTTTTTACCAGAGAAGATTCCGACGATTTCAAACTCGACAGTTTGTCCTTTACCAGCTTCTGACTGTCCAGCATCCAAGCGAAGCTTGTCATAAAGCGAAAGACTATTCTTCTTAGCCAGCTCTTCATGGATGATGATTTTCTTTGAATCTCCTTTTTGAAGGTGACGACCTTCTTTTAAGTTGAAAGCCGAGCTGGTAAATGTGACATCCTTGGATGAATCCTCAAGCGCCATTAGGCTAACCAAATTCTTATCCGCAGCTGACAAATCATCACGCTCCACGCTCTGCTCGCCACTCACCGCTTCCTTGTCTTTTAGTTTTGCGACCGTCTCCAGTTCAGGAGAAACATTTTCCAGTCCCTTAATTTTGCTTACAGATGCTAGGTCTGACAACTTGAAAGTCTGACCATTTTCTATCTTCTTAATAGAAAAAGATGTATTGAGTGATTTGTAAAGATTGGTTTCCACTGTTTTGTTGGACTTCATCAGAGTCAAACAGGCTGAAATTCCAGCCAATAGGACCAATAAAATCAGAAATAAAATAAAACTTCTCAGTCGTTTTCTGCTGACATAAGCCCAAGCTCTTTGGATTGGATTCATTTGTCACCTCCATATTTGTAAGACTATTATAAAATCCAAATATGAAATGTTTATGAAATACAAAAAAAGAGCAAACATTTTTTGCTCTACTTGAATTAGATAAAAAAAGAGCAAACATTTTTTGCTCTACTTGAATTAGATAAAAAAAGAGCTAGCCTAAGCTAACTCTTATCCTATGCGGAGAGAGGGACTTGAACCCTCACGACCTAAAGCGGTCACAGGATCCTTAGTCCTGCGCGTCTGCCAATTCCGCCATCCCCGCGTCGATTACTTTACTAGTATATCAACTTTTAGGATGCTTGTCAACACTTTTTTTCAAAAATTTTTCATTTCATCAACCAAATTACTCTGAAATTTCATTTAGATTTTCATCTACTAACTTAGCTCCGAGTGTATTTTTGAAATGACCTAGGGCAAATTGATGATTTTCAGGCCAGATGGAAGCAACAGCTGGTTTAACAATCTCGATATCATATCCTAGATTATAGGCATCTATAGCTGTATGCAGGACACAAATATCCGTCAAGACTCCTGTTAAGATAACTGTAGAAATTCGACGCTCTCTCAAGCGGATATCCAGGTCAGTCCCTGAAAAAGCTGAGTAATGGCGTTTATCCATCCAAAAGACACGACTGTCTGAACCATGTTCTTGATAAAAGGTCCCCAAATCTCCGTATAAATTCCGCCCACTAGTTCCAATCAAATTGTGAGGAGGAAACAGCTTGCTTTCTGGATGAAAACAATCGTTTTCTTCGTGAGCATCAATGGTAAAAAAGATGTAATCTCCGCGTTCAAAAGCTAACCGAGTCACCTTGCTGATGGCATCCGAAATAGCTTGGGCTGGAGCGCCGGCTGTCAATTTACCACTATCAGCAACAAAATCTTCTGTATAATCAATCGAAATTAAAGCCTTTGCCATTAGTAATCTCTTTTCTTCACTTCTTCAAAAATATCTGAAATCAAGACCTTAAGGTAGGTCCCTTTCATTCCAAGTGAGCGACTTTCAATAATCCCCGCAGACTCAAGTTTACGAAGGGCATTGACAATCACAGAACGGGTAATTCCGATACGGTCTGCAATCACAGACGCAGTCAACTGACCTTCATTTCCATTTAATTCCCCTAAAATTGCTGAAACAGCACGGAGTTCGGAGTAAGAAAGGGTATTAACCGCCATGGTAACAGCAGTACGGCGACGGATATTTTTCTCATCTTCTTCACGCTGGAAGTTGAGGAGTTGAATCCCAACAACGGTACTGGCAATCTCAACAAGAATCAAGTCCTCGTCATCAAATTCTTTGTCATTGCGCCAAATAATCAAAGAACCAAGGCGAATCCCTGATACATGAATCGGTGCAATAGTCGTCAAACCATCTGGAAAGTCGGCACGACTTTCCACAGGGAAAATACTCAAATCGTGATCAACTGTCAGATTGGCTTCTGTATCATAAATCATGTTGGCCCCCTGAATATATATCTCAGGGAAAATCTTAGTTTGGAAGAACTGCTCTACACGATCCGTATTGGTTTTGTAACGCATAAAATAACCAAGGAGACGTCCCTTGCTATTGACGATACAAGCGTTACAGTCAATAATATCTGCCAATTGACGGGTAATCGCATTGTAGGGAAGTTCTTCCTGCAACTGCTCGTCTGAGCGCTTCAGGATAGAAGTAATTTTTCTAGTTTTTTCTAATAAATGTGCCATTTTTCACCTCGAATTTAATCGCTATCATTATAACATAAACAGCTTGAATTTTCAATTATTATCTGAAAATTGCTTATTTAATTGCAATTTGAAAAAACAAGAATATTTTTAATTAAATTGCTTCTTTTCTATTGACAAGCTCCCTATTTTTGTGTATTATAATATCATAAGAAGATAATATATATATTTTATTTATCTTTCTTTTTCCATTCGGTCTCCTTATATAAAAAAGCGATTCATTTTGAACCGCTTTTTCTTATTTATCGCCCTTGTTACGAATAACAAAGCCTGTTTTCTTTTCGCTTGAAGTAGTGCGTGGTTTTTTATTATCCTTACGGTAACGTTTTTCCTTATCAAAACGATCATTTCCACGACTTCCTTTTTTGAAATCATCACGACGACCATTACCACGGCGATTATCACGACGGTCATCTCCACGACGGCCTCCCTTACCTTTACCACCGAAGCCATTACCTGATGGTTTAAATGGCAATGGTTTTTCACGCGCAATTTCCACTTCTGGAAGGCTATCTGGATCTTGGACCGTCAGACTCAAGATATACATAGCCAATTCTTCTGGAGTAAATTCAGTAGCCAACTTACGAGCATCCTTACCAAATTTCTCAAAGTTGCCACGGATTGTCTCATCTGCAAAATCACGTTCGATTTTCTTGAGAGCTACTTGTTTTTTAGCTTGGAAGGCTTCTTCTGCGCTTGCAGGCTTAAGACCTTTCATACGTTTCTTGGTCAAGTTTTCAATAATTTGAAGGTAGCCCATTTCGTTTGGAGCAACAAAGGTAATCGATTGACCTGACTTACCAGCACGACCTGTACGACCGATACGGTGAACATAACTTTCAGGATCTTGTGGAATATCGTAGTTATAGACATGAGTCACACCTGAAATATCCAAGCCACGCGCTGCAACGTCTGTCGCAACCAAAACATCAAGATTGCCATTTTTAAAGTCACGAAGGACACGAAGACGTTTGTTTTGGTCCAAATCACCATGAATTCCTTCTGCACGGAAGCCACGGATTTTCAAACCACGAGTCAATTCATCCACACGGCGTTTTGTACGACCAAATACGATAGCAAGCTCAGGCTGTTCCACATCCATAAGACGAGTCATGGTATCAAATTTTTCTTGTTCCTTAACTCGGATATAGTATTGGTCAACCAATTCTGTTGTCAATTCCTTAGCAGCAATCTTGACATGTTCAGGTTCTTTCATAAACTGAACACCGATACGTTTGATGGCATCTGGCATAGTTGCTGAGAAGAGAAGAGTTTGACGGTTTTCAGGGACACGAGAAATGATAGCTTCGATGTCTTCAAGGAAACCCATGTTGAGCATTTCATCTGCTTCGTCAAGGATAAGAGTTTCAATATCTTGTAATTTCAAGGCCCTGCGTTTAATCAAGTCCAAAAGGCGACCAGGTGTTCCCACCACGATATGGGCACCAGATTTAAGAGCCTTAATTTGTTTTTCAATGCTTGATCCACCATATACTGAGCGAACTTTGACTCCCTTACTACGACCAAAACGGAAGAGTTCCTCCTGACTTTGGACAGCGAGTTCACGAGTTGGAGCGATGACCAAGGCTTGGATAGTTGCTTCTTCTGTACGGATTTTTTCAAGGGTAGGCAAGCCAAAGGCTGCAGTTTTTCCTGTACCAGTCTGAGCTTGACCGATAACGTCCTTACCTTCAAGAGCCAAGGGAATAGTTTGTTCTTGAATCGGACTGGCTTCTACAAAACCAGCTTTTTCAATCTCTGCTAGCAAATCAGCAGACAAGTTTAATTCATTAAATTTCACGTTCATCTTCTTTCTAAAGGTGGTGCGAAGCCACCCTATAGGGCTTAGTTTATACTTTTCTTTTTATGACGTATTTTCATATACTGGATACAAAATCGTGTTGCTTCTTTCCCACAAAAGAAAAGTACTGTTTTCTTTGCAACCTATCTAGTATAACACAAGAGAGAAGCAAAAGATAGCCCAATCCTTCGATAATGTCATGTAAACGATTTTTCTGAGAAAGTAAGGCTGAAATTTCCACTATTTCATAAACTTTTTTAAAGCGTAGCAGAATTGTGCAAAAGTTTTTTTCTTATGCTAGAATGAAATTCGAATAGGAGGAACTCTAAATGTTAACTTATGATTTAATCGTTATCGGATTTGGTAAAGCTGGTAAAACACTAGCTGGTAAATTGGCTTCAGCTGGCAAAAAAGTTGCCCTCATTGAACGTAGCAAAGCTATGTACGGTGGAACTTGTATCAACATTGGTTGTATCCCAACTAAAACTTTGCTAGTTGCTGCTGAGAAAGACTTGTCTTTTGAAGAAGTGATTGCTACCAAAAACACTATCACTGGTCGCCTCAACGGTAAAAACTATGCGACTGTTGCTGGTACAGGCGTCGATATCTTTGATGCGGAAGCTCACTTCCTTTCAAATAAAGTCATCGAAATCCAAGCTGGTGATGAAAAGAAAGAACTGACTGCTGAAACAATCGTCATCAACACTGGTGCTGTTTCAAACGTCTTGCCAATTCCAGGACTTGCTACAAGCAAAAACGTCTTTGACTCAACAGGTATCCAAAACTTGGACAAATTGCCTGAAAACCTTGGAGTCCTTGGTGGCGGAAACATCGGTCTTGAATTTGCTGGACTTTACAACAAACTTGGCAGCAAGGTCACAGTTCTAGATGCCTTGGATACTTTCCTTCCTCGTGCAGAACCTTCCATCGCAGCTCTTGCTAAACAATACATGGAAGAAGACGGTATTGAATTGCTTCAAAATATCCGTACTACTGAAATTAAAAATGACGGTGACCAAGTCCTTGTCGTGACTGAAAACGAAACTTACCGTTTCGATGCCCTTCTCTACGCAACTGGACGCAAACCAAATGTAGAACCACTTCAACTTGAAAATACAGACATTGAACTCACTGAACGTGGCGCTATTAAAGTAGACAAACATTGTCAAACAAACGTTCCTGGTGTCTTTGCAGTTGGAGATGTCAACGGTGGCCTTCAATTTACTTACATTTCACTTGATGACTTCCGTGTTGTTTACAGCTACCTTGCTGGAGATGGTAGCTACACACTTGAAGACCGTCTCAATGTTCCAAACACCATGTTTATCACACCTGCCCTTTCACAAGTTGGTTTGACTGAAAGCCAAGCAGCTGATTTGAAACTTCCATACGCCGTTAAGGAAATCCCTGTTGCAGCAATGCCTCGTGGTCACGTAAATGGAGACCTTCGCGGAGCTTTCAAAGCTGTTGTTAATACTGAAACAAAAGAAATTCTTGGAGCAAGCATCTTCTCAGAAGGTTCTCAAGAAATCATCAACATCATCACTGTTGCTATGGACAACAAGATTCCTTACACTTACTTCACAAAACAAATCTTCACTCACCCAACCTTGGCTGAGAACTTGAATGACTTGTTTGCGATTTAAGTTGAGATTCAATCGTATCTAACAGCCCTCTGAGGGCTGTTTTCATTTCTGCGAAATCTCATACTCTTCGAAAATCTCTTCAAACCACGTCAGCTTCACCTTGCCGTAGATATGGTTACTGACTTCATCAGTCTTATCTACAACCTCAAAACAGTGTTTTGAGCAACCTGCGGCTAGCTTCCTAGTTTGCTCTTTGATTTTCATTGAGTATCAAATCTGTCTTTTCCCTCTTTTATGATATAATAGAAACATGAAATTAAAAACTACTTTGGGCCTCCTAGCTGGGCGTTCTTCTCACTTCATCTTGAGCCGTCTTGGCCGTGGAAGTACGCTTCCAGGAAAACTTGCCCTTCAATTTGATAAAGATCTTTTACAAAACCTAGCTAAGAACTACGAGATTGTCGTGGTCACTGGAACCAATGGAAAAACCTTGACAACTGCCCTCACTGTCGGCATTTTAAAAGAGGTTTATGGTCAAGTTCTGACCAACCCAAGCGGTGCCAACATGATTACAGGAATTGCGACAACCTTCTTAACAGCCAAATCTTCTAAAACTGGGAAAAATATTGCCGTTCTCGAAATTGACGAAGCCAGTCTATCTCGTATCTGTGACTATATCCAGCCAAGCCTATTTGTTATCACTAATATCTTCCGTGACCAGATGGACCGCTATGGTGAGATTTACACAACTTACAAGATGATTTTGGATGCCATTCGTAAAGTGCCTACTGCCACTGTTCTCCTTAATGGAGACAGTCCACTTTTCTACAAGCCAGCTATTCCAAATCCTGTACAGTATTTTGGTTTTGACTTGAAGAAAGGTCCAGCCCAGCTGGCTCACTATAATACCGAAGGAATCCTCTGCCCTGACTGTCAAGGCATCCTCAAATATGAGCATAATACTTATGCAAATTTGGGTGCCTATATCTGTGAAGGCTGCGGATGTAAACGTCCTGATCTCGACTATCGCTTGACAGAATTGGTTGAGTTAACCAACAATCGCTCTCGCTTTGTCATTGACGGACAAGAATACGGTATTCAAATCGGTGGTCTCTACAATATCTACAACGCCCTAGCAGCGGTTGCCATCGCCCGTTTCCTTGGTGCAGATTCACAACTAATCAAGCAAGGATTTGATAATAGCCGTGCAGTCTTTGGACGCCAAGAAACCTTCCATATCGGTGACAAGGAATGCACGCTCGTCTTGATTAAAAATCCAGTCGGTGCAACTCAAGCTATCGAAATGATTAAACTAGCACCTTATCCATTTAGTCTATCTGTTCTCCTAAATGCCAACTATGCAGATGGAATTGATACCAGCTGGATCTGGGATGCTGATTTTGAACAAATCACTGACATGGACATCCCTGAAATCAACGCTGGCGGTGTTCGTCATTCTGAAATCGCACGTCGCCTCCGAGTGACAGGCTATCCAGCTGAGAAAATCACTGAAACAAGTAGTCTGGAACAAGTTCTTAAGACAATTGAGAATCAAGACTGCAAGCATGCCTATATCCTGGCTACCTATACTGCTATGCTGGAATTCCGCGAACTGCTGGCTAGTCGTCAGATTGTTAGAAAGGAGATGAACTAATGGTTTATACTTCACTTTCCTCAAAAGCTGGCAATTACCCCTATCAGCTCAACATTGCCCACCTCTACGGAAATCTCATGAATACCTACGGGGACAATGGAAACATTCTCATGCTCAAGTATGTAGCTGAAAAACTGGGAGCCCATGTGACGGTTGACATCGTTTCTCTCCATGATGACTTTGACGAAAATCACTACGACATCGCCTTTTTCGGTGGCGGCCAAGACTTTGAACAAAGCATCATTGCAGACGACTTACCTGCTAAAAAAGAGAGCATTGACAACTACATCCAAAACGACGGTGTGGTTCTGGCTATCTGCGGTGGTTTCCAACTATTGGGTCAATATTATGTTGAAGCTTCAGGCAAACGCATCGAAGGGCTAGGGGTCATGGGCCACTACACCCTCAACCAGACCAATAACCGTTTTATCGGTGACATCAAGATTCACAATGAAGATTTCGATGAAACCTACTATGGCTTTGAAAATCACCAGGGCCGTACTTTCCTCTCGGATGACCAAAAACCGCTGGGACAGGTTGTCTATGGAAATGGAAATAACGAAGAAAAGGTTGGCGAAGGAGTGCATTATAAAAATGTTTTCGGTTCTTACTTCCACGGGCCTATCCTCTCTCGTAATGCCAATCTGGCTTATCGCCTAGTCACTATTGCCCTCAAGAAGAAATATGGTCAGGATATCCAACTCCCTGCTTATGAGGACATTCTCAGCCAAGAAATCGCTGAGGAATACAGCGACGTCAAAAGCAAAGCTGACTTTTCTTAAACAAAGTGAAATTATATCAAAAGAACTCCGTTATCTTGTCGGAGTTCTTTTTGTCTTTTCTTTTACCCTTCTCCCTTGCATTTTCTCTCATTTTTTGCCAAAATAGAGGAGTAGAAAGAAGGTAGCATATGTCTAAATTACAACAAATCGTAACATATCTTGAATCAGAAAAACTAGACGTCGCTGTCGTATCTGACCCCGTCACAATTAATTACCTCACTGGCTTTTACAGTGATCCCCATGAACGCCAAATGTTCCTTTTTATCCTAGCGGATCAAGAACCCCTCCTCTTTGTCCCAGCCCTTGAAGTTGAGCGTGCTACTAGCACTGTTTCCTTCCCAGTTGTGGGCTATGTGGATTCTGAAAATCCATGGCAAAAAATGAAACATGCTCTTCCACAACTTGACTTCAAACGTGTAGCTGTTGAGTTTGACAATCTCATCTTGACCAAATACCATGGCTTGAAAACCGTTTTTGAGACTGCTGAGTTTGAAAACCTCACTCCTCGTATCCAACGCATGCGCCTCATCAAATCAGCTGATGAAGTGCAAAAAATGATGGTTGCAGGTCTCTATGCGGACAAGGCTGTTAATGTTGGTTTTGATAATATTTCTCTTGATAAGACAGAGACAGATATCATCGCTCAAATCGACTTTGCCATGAAACATGAAGGCTATGAAATGAGTTTTGATACCATGGTCTTGACTGGTGATAATGCTGCAAATCCACACGGTATTCCAGCAGCTAATAAGGTTGAAAATGATGCTCTTCTCCTCTTTGACCTGGGTGTTCTGGTCAACGGCTATGCTTCAGATATGACTCGTACAGTCGCTGTCGGTAAACCTGAGCAATTCAAGAAAGACATTTACAACTTGACTCTTGAAGCCCAACAAGCTGCTCTTGACTTTATCAAGCCGGGTGTGACTGCCCATGAAGTGGACCGCGCTGCCCGTGAAGTCATCGAAAAAGCTGGTTACGGCGAGTACTTCAACCACCGTCTCGGTCACGGTATCGGTATGGATGTCCACGAATTCCCATCTATCATGGAAGGAAACGACATGGTCATCGAAGAAGGCATGTGCTTCTCTGTTGAACCAGGTATCTATATCCCGGGTAAAGTCGGTGTCCGTATCGAAGACTGCGGTGTTGTTACCAAGGATGGCTTCGACCTCTTTACAAGCACCAGCAAAGACTTGCTTTATTTTGATTAATATTTTTCGAAAATCTTCCCACAATAAAACGCATAGTATCAAGCTTTCAACACCTGATACTATGCGTTTTTCTTATTCGAAAGACTTTTTACTCAGCCTCTTTATACTTGCAAACCAGGAAGCTAGCCGCAGGTTGCTCAAAACACTGTTTTGAGGTTGCAGATGGAAGCTGACGTGGTTTGAAGAGATTTTCGAAGAGTATTACTTAATCTTCTTGATACTTTGACTAAGGATAAATCCTACAATCATCCCTACCATATTTTGCATGAAATTTGGTAAAATTTCTGGTAGGGCTGCTGCCCAGCCATTCATCAATGTAGAACCCAAGGCGTAACCCCCTACCATGGCAATCGTTGCTAAGATAAGGCCTAGCCACTGAGTTTTGCCTTTAAATCCTGCGAAAAATCCCTGCAAGCCATGGTTGAGCAAGCTAAAGAACATCCACTGAGGATAGCCTGATAAGAGATCAATCAAGAAACCGGCTAATCCTCCAACGACGGCTCCCTCTTTACTGCCAAAGTAAAAGGCCGCAAAGAAGACACCCGCATCTAAAAGAGTTAGAATGCCTGTCGGTGTTGGGATTTTCAAGAAATAACCTAGAACCACAGAAAGGGCGGTTAAGAGGGATACAAGGGCGATTTTAGTTGTTTTGGTTTGCTTCATATTGTCTTACTCCATATTGATCTGCTTGTGCAATGGCACGGTAAACGAAAGCCTTCGAGCTTTCTACTGCTGGTAAAAGTTCATCACCTTTAACCAAGCGACTGGCAATGCTTGATGCAAAGGTACAACCTGCACCAGCATTTTGGCCTTGGATGACAGGATTTTCTAGGACTGTAAAGGTTTGTCCGTCATAAAAGACATCTACAGCCTTGTCCTGACTAAGGCGATTGCCTCCCTTGATAATGACTGCTGGCGCGCCTAAGTCATGCAATTTCTGCGCTGCAACTTTCATGTCTTCCAAGGTTTTGATTTCCTGACCAGCTAATAATTCTGCTTCAGGAAGATTAGGCGTAATCACACTGACATGAGGGAAAAAGCGAATCAACTCTTGGCAGAGTTCACTGACAGCCACGTCGTGCGTTTCCTTGCAAACCAAGACAGGGTCCAATACTACAGGCACACCTGGGCGCTGTTTGATAAAGTCTAATGCTTTCTCAGCCACACTGACAGTTGGTAGAAGACCAATCTTAATTCCCCCAAACTCCACATCTCTCAAACTATCTAATTCATGTTGAAAAATGGTATTGTCAGTTTGAAAGACTTCAAATCCTTTTTCTGTTAAGGCTGTCAAACAAGTTACTGCTACAAAGCCATGCAAGCCGTTCAAGGTATAGGTAGCCAAATCAGCTGACAAACCACCACCACTAAAAATATCATTTCCTGAAAGTGCTAAAATACGATTATTCTTCATAACGAATCTCCTTTAAATACAAGCCATTTGGTGCTGCTGTTGGACCTGCAAGTTGCCTGTCCTTTTTCTCCAAGATGAGATCAATCTGCTCTACTGGCATGCGATTATTGCCGATTTTGAGCAGCGTCCCCACCATATTGCGAATCTGTTTATACAAGAAACCATTTCCTGAAAAGGTAAAGGTCAAAAATTGTCCTGTCTCATCAACCCTGAGACTAGCTTCTGTGATGGTGCGAACCTTGTCTTCAACACTAGTTCCAGAGGCTGTAAAGCCTGTGAAATCGTGGGTGCCCTCTAGCTTTTTGACAGCTTCCTGCATCCGCTCCACATCAAGCGGATAAGGAAAGTGAGTAGCATAGTGACGACGCATGGGATTTTTAGGACGGCCCCTATCCACGATAAACTCATAGGTCTTGCTGTGCTTGGCATAACGACAATGAAAATCATCCGCCACAAGCTCAATCGAAATCACATCAATATCTTCAGGGGACTGGGTATCCAGAGCAAAGCGAAGTTTTTCCTCATCCATTTGATAGGGCAAGTCAAAATGAAGCACCTGTCCCAGAGCATGAACTCCACTATCAGTCCTACCAGCACCGTGAGCAGTGATGGCTTGCCCCTTATTCAATCTAGTCAAGGTTTTTTCAATTTCTTCCTGAACGCTCCGTGCATGAGGCTGGCGCTGAAAGCCAGCAAAGGCATAACCGTCATAGGAGATAGTTGCTTTGTATCTTGTCATAACTTCTATTTTATCAAGAAATTAATCCAATAACAAGCTAGAAAATTCATAACTATCTGGGTACAAAACTTAAAAAAGAAAAACTTAGGAATCAATCCTAAGCTCTCTTTTGAAGTAGGTACATGACAAAGATAGAGGTTACAATCAACCATGATCCTAAAATGGTGAAGACCAACATTCCATTGTGAGTTAGTAACCCAATCGTACCTAGAACGAATGGGGTCGTAAAGGCTCCGAAACTACAGCCTAAAACTGCAAATGAAGTTGCTTGATTAAGGAGTTTAGCTGGAATTCTTTCAGAGACAAGCTGAAAGACCGTCGTCAAGGCTACACTGTAGGCAAAACCAGCCAGAATGCTTCCTGCTACTACCACCCACAAGGATGGAGACAGGGCAATCACGATTTGCCCTAATCCGAAGGTAATACCCGACCAGAGGAGCAGTTTCTCTTTAAAGATAGAAATCAAGAAAGAAAAACTCACACCAGCCACAATACCGATCAACTGCATGACACTAAGGACAAAACTAGATAACTGGGCATCTCCAAGTCCTCTTTCCACCATCAAACTTGGAATACGAATAGTAATAGCCGTATTGGTACAAACTACAACTGCCGCTTCAATAGCTAGGGTAAAAATTAAGCCTTTCATTTCTCGAGTTAAACGACTTGCTTCCTTCGTTTTTTTCTTGACTTCTTTCTTTTCTTTTCCATAAGGGACAAAGAGCAAATAAAGGGTCAACACCAAAAATCCAGCACTATAAGCTAAGAAAGTAGCTGTCCAACCAAAGGCCAATAACTGGCCGACTGCCAAGGTGATGAGAGAAGCCCCAACAACCTCTGCAGAACCGCGTAGCCCTAACATCTGAATTCGCATTTTTCCTTGATAGCGTTCACTGATAATGGAAATGGCCTTGGCATTGATCATCCCAACACCCAAACCAAAAAGAATCCTTGTTCCAAAGACAAAGGGATATGCTTGATACCAAAAGGGTGCTGTTCCACTCAGTGATAAAATCAGCAATCCCAAACTAATCTGTAAACGCTCAGGGAATATTTTTTCTAAAAAACCATTTAGTAGTAACATAATCATGATCCCAAAAGATGGCAAGCTCGCCAAGAGCTCAATTTGTTCCTTAGGATAGCCTTGATAATAGTCAAACATGGCTGGTAGGGCACTTGAGATGGAAAAGGAGGTAATCAAAACGAGGGAGAGAGCCAAAATACTGGCCCGTTCTAAAAATTGTTTCATAAAATCTCTTTCTATATTTCTCTTAATCTTCTACTTTTTTGATAGTTATCAAACAAGCAAGAAAAGAAGAAGCCTCTTTGGTGTATAGACTCCTTCTTAAACTCGAAAATGAATCCCTTGTGTCTTAGGATGACTTTCTCTTGATTTGCTTAATAAAGTAGAAGATAAATCCTGCTACCATATAGGCAACAAAGATAATCAGACACCACTTGAACACGACATCCCAACCCTTGTTCACATTCAAAAAGAAGTAAGGGAAAGGACTAACCTTAGAATTAGGAATGTCTAGTTTCAGTACCAAGCCATTAAAAAGAGCAAAAATCATATATAGCAAGGGTAAAATCGTCCACACGATTGGATCCCAAATCTTGTATTGACCCTGTTTGTCAAAAAAGAGGGTATCCGCTAAAAACCAAAGGGGGACGATATAGTGGCAAAGGAAATTTTCTAGAGTATAGAAATTAGTCGCAATGGGTGCTAAAAGGAAATGGTAAATCACACAGGTAATCATGATACTCATGGTGACCCCACCTTTTAGCCGCAAGAGGCTTGAACTTTGCCAGTTTTCACCTAAACGGCTCATAACCTTTAGGAGATAGAGCGTAAAAATCGCTACTAACAGATTTGACAGAACCGTATAATAGAGAAGCATCCCAAATCCGCCATGCTTGGCGATTTCAAGATAAACTCCCGTAAAAGCCGCTAGAAACAAGAAGATACGGCTATAAAATACAAATTTATAGTGCTTTGACATGCTTAAATTTTCTTCACAAACTCTGATTTAAGTTTCATAGCACCAAAGCCATCGATTTTACAGTCGATATTGTGGTCGCCTTCTACGATGCGGATATTTTTCACGCGCGTCCCTTGTTTCAAATCTTTTGGCGCACCTTTTACTTTCAAGTCCTTGATGAGAGTTACTGTATCACCGTCAGCCAATTTATTTCCGTTGGCATCGATAGCAACAAGGCCTTCTTCTACTTCTGCAACTTCAGCAGGATTCCACTCATGAGCACACTCTGGGCAAACCAGTAGGGCACCGTCTTCGTAGACATACTCTGAGTTACATTTTGGGCAATTTGGTAAGTTGTTCATAGTTTCTCCTTATCATCATTCACTATTCTTTGAAAATCAAAATTTCTCGAACAGCAACTATTATACCCTAAAATCAGCATTTTGACAAATTTAGAAAAAAACCGATATCAATCTATCGGCTTTTCTATATTTACATTCTTTTTTCAGCTTCTGCTTTGATTTTTTCAACTACTTCTTGAATGTTCAAACCTGTTGTATCAAGGTAAACTGCATCCTCTGCTTGTTTGAGTGGAGAAGTCTCACGATGACTATCCTTGTAGTCACGCGCAGCAATTTCCTCTTTTAGGGTTTCAAGGTCTGTTTCAATTCCCTTGGCAATATTTTCCTTGTAACGGCGTTCTGCTCGTTCATCTACCGAAGCTACTAGGAAAATTTTCATTTCTGCTTGTGGTAATACAACCGTTCCAATATCACGACCATCCATGACAATTCCACCTTGCTGGGCAATCTCTTGTTGGAGAGAAACTAGTTTCTCACGCACTTCAGGAATTGCCGCAATGGCTGAAACATGATTGGTCACTTCATTCTCACGAATGGGATGGGTAATATCCACATCTCCTACAAAGACAAGCTGTTCTCCAGTTTCTGAGCGCCCAAAACTGATTGGATGCTGGTCCAATAAGGCTAGAAGTGCTTCAACTTCTTCTACTCCTAACTGGTTCTTGAGAGCCATATAGGTAGCTGCACGATACATAGCACCTGTATCTAGGTAGGTGTATCCAAAATCCTTGGCAATGATCTTTGCGACCGTACTCTTACCACTTGAAGCAGGGCCGTCAATAGCAATTTGAATTGTTTTCATATCAACTCCTATTTTATTTTGACAACATCACCTGGATTAGCAAACCAAGATCCTGTAGCCATATGCCCAGGATTTAAGGCCTCTAACTGAGCAATCGAAATCCCAGCGCGAGCTGCAATGGCTGCTTCTCCTTCTCCAGCTAAGACTTTTGTCGTCCCTTCTGGATCTGTAGCTTCCTCCGAGTGTTCAGAAGAAGATTCTGAACTCTGTTCAGGCTGGAAACTACTAGATGATGAAATCTGTACTACATTTGCATCAGAATCATGAAAATCTTTCAAGGCCGCTGTGCGATTACTCCCACCTGATGAAAGATAGATGAGAACAATGATCATTACGACTACAATCACAAAGAAAATACTAGCTAAAATAGTCAAGATACGATTCGCTATAACTCCACCACCCTGTGATCGCGAACGACGGTCTGATCTTGTTTCTTCTTGATTTTCATAAATATCTTCTTCCCACGGTTCTTTTGCCATACCTTACTCCTTGTTTTTTTTTACTTTTCTTATTACAATATAAATATGAAAATCACACTTATACCTGAACGATGTATCGCCTGTGGGCTTTGCCAAACTTATTCTGATTTATTTGATTACCACGATAATGGAATCGTGCGTTTTTACGATGACCCTGACCAACTGGAAAAAGAAATTTCTCCTAGTCAGGATGTCTTAGAGGCTGTTAAAAATTGCCCAACTCGCGCCCTAATTGGAAACCAGGAAGCCTAAATCAATGGCGATAACCCACTCCCTCTAGTTTAGCACATTTCCATGTAAAATTATAGTCTTTTCACTTTATTTTTTTCTGTAAAATCAGGAAGGTCGCTTTTTTCTTTGATGAGATAAAGTGGTCTTTTTTTAGTCTCTAGATAGATCTTACTAATATACTTTCCGAGAATCCCAATGGTCAAAAGTTGAATGCCTCCAAGAAAGAGAATAACAGCCATCAGAGATGTCCAACCAGATGTCGGATTGCTCAAAATGAGAGTCCGAACCACAACAAAAAAGGTCATAAGCAGAGAAATGAAACAAGATAGAAGACCTGAAACAAAAGCTATAATCAAGGGAAAGTCTGAAAAATTGACAATACCCTCAATGGAGTAGAAAAAGAGTTGCCTAAAACTCCAACTGGTCTTGCCAGCCTGCCTTTCGACATTTGGATAGTCCAGATAGTGGGTTTTAAAACCCACCCAGGCAAAGAGCCCCTTTGAAAAACGATTGGACTCGGTCAAAGCTAAAATGGCATCGACCACAGACCTTCTCATCATGCGAAAATCACGGACACCTGACGGCAAGGCTACTGGACTAATTTTTTGCATAAGGCGGTAAAAGATATCAGCACAGAAACTACGAAAGAAGGGTTCTCCCTCCCGACTGGTTCTCCGTGTTCCTACGCAGTCCAAATCTGCATTCTGGTCTAGTAAATTTTTCATCTCAAGCAACATACTAGGAGGATCCTGGAGGTCTGCATCCATCACCACCACCAAATCTCCTGTCGCATATTGCAAGCCTGCATAGAGGGCTGCTTCTTTGCCAAAATTTCGCGAGAAAGAAATATAATGAACTGCCGGATTTTGCTCTCGATAGGCCTTTAAGAGTTCCAAGGTCCCATCACTCGATCCATCATCGACAAAGACATACTCGAGTTTTGCTCCCAAGTCAGGAATTAAGGATTCCAAAGCCTGATAAAAAAGAGGAAGTACTTCCTCTTCGTTTAAACAGGGGACAATGATTGATATCACCATCTTAGTCTTCGAATCCATTTGGATGCTTGCTTTGCCAACGCCATGCGTCTTCACACATTTGGGTGATGTCGAGTTCTGCTTCCCAACCGAGTTCTGCTTTGGCTTTTGCAGGATCTGAATAGCAGGCTGCGATATCACCTGGGCGACGTTCTACAATGCGGTAAGGAATAGGACGTCCCACTGCTTTTTCCATGTTTTGGATAATTTCAAGAACTGAGTAGCCTTTACCTGTTCCAAGGTTATAAATGTTTAGGCCTGAACCTTTTTGGATTTTTTGTAGAGCTGCAACGTGACCTTTAGCCAAATCAACAACGTGGATATAGTCACGAACACCAGTTCCGTCTTCCGTATCGTAATCGTCTCCAAACACTTGCACCTGCTCTAATTTTCCAACGGCTACTTGAGTCACATATGGCAAGAGGTTATTTGGAATACCGTTTGGATTTTCTCCCAAATCACCACTCTCATGGGCTCCGATTGGGTTAAAGTAACGAAGCAAGACCACATTCCATTCTGAGTCTGCTTTGTAAATATCGGTCAAAATTTCCTCAAGCATAAGCTTAGTGCGACCATATGGATTGGTCACTGAAAGTGGGAAATCTTCCAAGATGGGTACTGTGTGCGGATCTCCGTAAACTGTAGCAGAAGAACTGAAAATGATGTTTTTACAGTTGGCTTCTTCCATAGCTTTCAAAAGGCTAACAGTCCCAGCTATATTGTTGTCATAGTAGGCAAGAGGGATACGAGTAGATTCACCGACAGCCTTCAAACCAGCAAAGTGAATGACCCCTGTTGGTTCTTCTTGTTTGAAAATGTAACGAAGAGTATCTGTATCACGGATATCAGCCTCATAGAAAGGCACTTCAACTCCTGTAATTCTCTCAACAACTTCTAAACTTTTACGGTTGCTGTTAACAAGGTTATCCACCACAACAACCTGATGACCTGCTTGGATTAACTCAATAACAGTGTGGGTTCCGATAAAACCTGCTCCACCCGTTACTAAAATCTTTTCTTGCATCTTCTTTCCTCGATTCTCGGATTATTTTTTCTTATTTTACCATTTTTGATAGGGAATGTCATTTGCCATCCTAGAGGGGAGACTAAAATTTCAGTAAAATGCTTATTCATTTTTTACTCGTTTGACATAGTTTTCAATTGGGTAGTTTAGAGGGTCCAAGGTCAACTCCTTGCCTTGGATCAGTTGAGCTAGATGGTAGCCAATGATAGGACCAGTTGTGAGGCCTGATGAACCTAGTCCACTGGCTGCATAGACACCTGCCAATTCTGGCACCTGCCCAAAGAAAGGAGAGAAATCACGGGTGTAGGCACGGATTCCCACACGCTCAGTTCTTGAAGTCGCTTTAGATAAAACTGGATAATGATGCAAGGCCACCTCCTCCATTTGCTGGAGCAAGGTTTCATCTACCGTCAAATCAAATCCCATGTCATTTTCATGAGTAGCGCCTAGGGATAATTTCCCACCTGCAAAAGGAATCAAATCCCACTCCCCTTCTGGCATAACCACAGGGTAAGCTTCCATGTCTTGGGCCAGCTGATAATCTCGGAGTTGTCCTTTTTGAGGACGGACATCCACAGCATAACCCAAGGGTTCTAACATATCCCCCAACCAAGCTCCCGTCGCCAAAATAACCTGATCAAACACCTCTTCGTCAATCTGGTAACCTGATGCTAAAGGTGTCAGAGTCACTTTTTCTTTGACCAGCTTGACCTGACTGGCTTCTAGCAAACGAGTCACTAAGAGTTGACCATCTACTCTCGCTCCACCAGAAGCATAGAGTAGGCGGTCAAATTCCTGTAAGCTAGGGAATAATTCATTAGCTGATGCTTGGTCCAGAATGGCTAATTGCCCTATCAAAGGAGATTCTTCTCTACGCTGGAGGGCTAGTTGATAGAGTTCTTCCAACTTAGTTTCATCCTTTTTCAGGAGAAAGACTCCCGAACGCTGGTAAAAATCAATTTCTTGCCCTAACTTTTCTAAATCAGTTAATAAATCCACATAAAAGTCAGCCCCCAAGCGCGCCATTTTGTACCAGGCCTTATTGCGGCGTTTGGAAAACCAAGGACTGATAATTCCTGCTGCGGCCTTGGTAGCTTGACCTTGTCCATGGTCAAAAACGGTCACCTCTAGGTCACTTTCTTTAGAGAGGTAGTAGGCAGCTGTTGCACCTACAATCCCTGCTCCGATAATGGCAACTTTTTTCATTGTTTTCACTTTCTAACTAGATATGGTGGAAAGGATTGGTCGATGCTTGACTAGGTACAATATCGATAGTCCAGCCTTTTTCCTCTTTCCACTGATTAAGGAGCTCTGCAATTTTTTCCACAAAAAGCACTTCGATATAGTGGCCTGGGTCCAACGCCAACAAGCCATCAGACAACATATCCTGGGCAGTGTGGTAGTAGATGTCACCAGTGATATAAACATCTGCCCCCTTTGCCAAAGCATCCTTATAGAAAGACTGCCCGCTACCACCACAGATGGCCACTCTTGAAATAGGCTTCTGCAAGTCATTCTCTTGATAATGCACCGTTCGAAGGCTATCTAGGCCAAAGACTTGCTTGACATGTTGGGCCATTTCCCCAAATGTCTGAGGCTGAACATTCCCAATACGTCCAATTCCACGTTCAGGACCTGTCTCCTGTAGATAAGTCGTCTCCTCGATTCCTAGCATCTGGCAGAACCAGTCATTGAGGCCATTTTCAACGATGTCAATATTGGTATGGCTGACATAAACTGCAATGTCATGCTTGATGAGATCAATGTAAATCTGATTTTGCGGACGGCTAGCTACCAAATCCTTGATGGGACGGAAAATCAGTGCGTGCTTGACAATAATCAAATCCACACCCTTTTCAATGGCTTCAGCCACCGTTTCTTCACGAATATCGAGAGCAATCATGACTCTTTGGATATCCTTGTCCAAAGTGCCAATTTGCAAGCCGCGACTGTCTCCTTCCATAGAAAATTCCTGAGGGCAAAAAGCTTCATACGCTTTAATCACTTCACTTGCTAACATGGAGCACCTCCTTGATGGCTTGAATTTTATCTGCTAGAACTTGACGTTCCTCCAGATTTTTTTCTGGGACTTGTCCGAGGGCAAACTCTAGCTTAACAGCTTCTTTTTGCCATTTTTGGACAAAGACTGGGCTGACTTCTTTGGACAAAAAAGGACCAAAGCGGACATCGCTGGCTGATAACTTCATTTGTCCAGCTTCCACCACCAAAATCTCGTAAAACTTGCCAGCTTCTTCTAAGATGCTTTCGGCTACAATCTGAAAACCGTAGTCCTGCAACCAGATACGCAAGTCGTCTTCACGATTATTGGGCTGGAGAATCAAACGCTCTACATTAGCTAACTTGTCCAAGCCTTCTTCTAAAATCCTAGCAATCAAACGACCACCCATACCAGCAATGGTGATGACCGATACTTGATCTGCCTCTTCAAAAGCTGCTAATCCATTTGCTAAACGGACTTGGATTTTCTCCTTTAGGCCGTGCGCCTCAACATTTTTGACTGCAGATTGGTAGGGACCTTCCACAACCTCACCTGCAATGGCGCTTTCGATCTGTCCTCTTTCAATCAACTCGATAGGCAGATAAGCATGGTCACTCCCCACATCTAGTAAAATGGTTCCCTGTGGCACAAAGGAAGCTACCAATTCTAATCTCTTTGAAATCATCTTCTCTCACTTTCCAAAACTCTATTCCCTCTTATTATACCACATTTCAGCTAGCTATCTTGCAGCTAAAAAAGACCACAATCCACAGATTGCAGTCTGTCTTTATTTTCTAGCTTGATAGCGACTGGTCAGGATGAAAATTACCGTAAAGACCAACATCATAACACCATAAACAGGTAGCGTTTGTCCTGTCAAGGTCGAAATTTCAAGTAGTTTTTGAATCCTTGGGAAGAGAGCTGTAGCTAGGAAGCCTCCTACTGACCAGACAATCAAGAGGACACGCCAAAGCGTGAATGGCATGCAGGCTCTAAATACGGATAAGAAACCAATTGACCCCAAGAGATAATAGAGGAGGGTTGAGATTTCTATTTCAGACCAGCCTTGGCTAACCCCAAAGATTTTGACAAATAGAACGCTGAAGACGACCATAAGAGCACTTGGTAGGGCACGAAGCATGGATTTTCTGAGGAAGTTTGGTTCAACAGGTTTGATATTTCGCTCAAAAGTTAGAACAAATGGTGGGAAACCTTCCACGAACTGGTCAATCATGGTAATTTGAATCGGAATGAAAGGAAAAATCAAAATCCATTCAGACCGACCTAGTAAAGCACTGGCAATACAGATGACTGCTAAGAGGAAGGAATAGATGGTTTTTATCAAGAAAATCGGTGCAATATGGGCAATGTTATTGACCACACGACGACCTTCAAAGAGAATCTCAGGAACATCATTAAAGTCAGAGTTCAAGAGAACCAGATTGGCAATCTGACGAGTCGCTGGATCCCCTTCCGCCATTACGATGGAACAATCCGCCTCACGAAGGGCCAGAATATCATTTACCCCGTCCCCTGTCATAGCTGTTGTATGCCCTGCTTTTTTCAGCGTTTGAATGATGAGTTTCTTTTGATGAGGGGAAACACGTCCGAAAATAGCTGTCTCTTCAGCCATAGCAATCAATTCTTCATCAGTGATTTTTGAACAATCTATATAGCTATGGTAGTCCACAAAACCAGCCTTCTGGGCAATGCTGGACACCGTAACTGGATTGTCACCAGAGATAATCTTAAGACCCACTTCCTGAGAACGGAGATAGTCCAGCGTCTCTGCTGCTCCTTCTCGTATCGGATCCAAGATTTCCAGCAAGGCCAGAGCCTGAATATCAGAAGGTTTCTGTGGTTTATGATGGTCCAGTTTTTCCTGACTGAAAGCCAAGACCAAGACACGTGAACCTCTCTCCAAGGCCTCTCTGGCTTCAGGGACCTCAGAGTCCAGCAACATCTCAGGCGCCCCTAAGAAAACTGTTCCCAAACCTTCTAACTCCATGGCTCCCCACTTGCGGTCGCTTGAGAAGGGGAGATTGGAAAGCATAGGATAGGCTACTTGACCTTGGAATCGCTGGCGAATAGCTTGAGCTGTTGGATTTTTATCCTCACTATGGGCCATATAGCTGGCCAAGATGCTGGCAATCACTTGCTCACCATATTCTTGGGTCAGTGGAAGAACAGCCTCCACCTGCATCTTTCCTTGGGTGATGGTGCCCGTCTTGTCCAGACAGAGCATGTCCACGCGCGCCAAGGTCTCAACAGAATACATCTCCTGCACCAAGACCTTTTTCAAACCAAGCTTAATCACCGCAGTCAAGAGCGAAGTAATGGTCAAAAGGGCGATTCCCTTGGGCAACATTCCTAAAAGAGCTGTCGACGAATTTACAACGGATGACTTAAGAGGCAAGCCTTTTAAAATCAAAGCTTCTAGCAAGAGAGCCAGACCAAAAGGAATGATAATCTTCCCAGTAAAACCTGCTAGCTTGTCCAGCGATTTCATGATACGAGAGTTGATCGGTTTAACGGTCTTGGCTTCCAGCATGAGTTTGGCAGCATAGTTGTCTGCACCGACATGGTGAACTTGAGCTAAAACTGACCCACTAGCTAGGAAACTTCCTGACAAAAGCAAGGCATCCACTTCCTTTTTCACCAAATCACTTTCCCCCGTCAACATGGCTTCATTGACTTCCGCAAAGCCTTCCAAAGCCAAGGCATCACTGGGAATCTGCTCTCCGGCAGACAGACGAATGACATCTCCTAGCACCAATTCTTCAGGATTCAGAGCCACTTCTTGGCCATCACGAATAGTCTTGACCTTTTCCTTGGTCATGAGATTAAGCTTGTCCACCATGTGTTTAGCCCGCAGCTCGGTCACAATCCCAGAAAAAGCGTTAAAGCAGATAACAGCGAAGAAGACCAGATTGCTCCAAGCCTGCACAAAGGCAAGGGCCAAAGCAATGGCAAAGTTCAAAGCGTTAAAAAGGGTAAAGACATTTCGTTTAACGATTTGCCAAGTGCTGGTACTGGCCGATGCAGTAAAATCATTGACCAAGCCCTTAGCCTGTCTTTCCTCGACTTCTCTTTGGGTTAATCCCATAATCTTATTTTTATCCATAAACTCTATCATATCATTTTTTCTAAAAGAATTCTAATCTCATCCCAAATATACACCTAGTTAAGGGAAAAGTTTGCCAGCCCTCCTTTGATAAGGTATAATAATAACAAGAAAATAATCGAAGGAGACCGCATGTTTTATACTTATTTACGTGGATTGGTTGTCTTGCTCCTATGGTCCATCAATGGCAATGCCCACTATCATAATACTGATAAAATTCCTAATCAAGATGAAAATTATATTCTGGTTGCACCTCACCGCACCTGGTGGGATCCTGTTTACATGGCCTTTGCGACCAAACCAAAACAGTTTATCTTTATGGCCAAAAAAGAACTCTTTGCCAACCGTATATTTGGTTGGTGGATTCGTATGTGTGGTGCCTTTCCCATCGACCGGGAAAATCCTAGCGCCTCAGCCATCAAATACCCTATCAATGTTCTTAAAAAAAGTGATCGCTCTCTCATCATGTTTCCAAGTGGTAGCCGTCACTCAAACGATGTCAAGGGTGGCGTAGCTCTAATTGCCAAAATGGCCAAGGTTCGTATCATGCCGGTTACCTATACAGGTCCTATGACCTTAAAAGGCTTGGTTAGCCGCGAACGTGTCGATATGAACTTTGGAAATCCAATCGATATCTCAGATATCAAGAAAATGAATGATGAAGGCATTGAAACAGTCGCCAATCGTATCCAAACAGAATTCCAACGTTTGGACCAAGAAACGAAACAATGGCACAACGATAAAAAACCAAATCCACTCTGGTGGTTTATCCGCATTCCTGCCCTCATCCTTGCGATTATCCTCGCTATCCTAACTATCATCTTTAGCTTTATCGCAAGCTTCGTATGGAATCCAGATAAAAAGAGAGAAAAACTTGGTTAAATAAATACAACAATCCCTTGGCAAAAGCCAAGGGATAAATCTTTTATTCGATTTTCCATTTTTGGGCCAACCAGCTGGAAAAGGCTAGAAATCGCTCATCCACTTGTTCATGGTGTCCATAAGAATCAAAGACAAACTGACCGTTCGGATAGCGTTTCTGAAGACTGGTATGAATCTGCTCAGCATAGGTTGGTGCTTGAGCCAAGCGATTAGTATGGTGTGCTCCTTCTGATTGACCATTCTGTAAATACAGCAAACAGTCTAGATTTTTCACTGTCTCTGCCTTGCAGTAAGTCACAAAATCAGGATACCAAAAGGAACCGCAGATCGAAAAGACACAGGAAACCTTGTCAAAGCTGAAAAGACTGTATACTGCCGCCAAACCACCTAGTGAATAACCTCCATAAGCAAGGCGATTTTCATCCAGTCGATAAAGCGACTGCAACTTGTCTAAAAGACCTCCAAATAAATGATCATGATAGACATTGGCCTGACCTCCAAAATCTGAAAATCCATCTCTCAGAGCCGATGTCACCCAGGGAGTGTAGTCATCTAAGCGATTTTTAGAGGTCAAGCCCACTAAAATCACAGATTCGGAAAGGGACGATAGGAAATCCAAGTTTCCATCATTCAATAAAATAGCCGGATAAGTTTGATTGGGGTCGTAGTTAGAAGGAAGGCTGATTTTGACTTGAATTCCTTCCCAATCAAACTCATTATTTATTGATAAAGTCATTGATTTTCTCAAGGGAATCAATCACTGCTGGACCATAATCCATCAACTCATCGTAAGAAATAGTCATGATTTTTTGATTCTTAATAGCAGGAACGCTTTCCAAAACAGCATTTGCCTTCATCAACTCTACTGCTTTTTCATCCAATTTTTTATTGCGGTCGCTGGTTACATAGATAATCAATTCAGGATCCATTGACACGAGGTTTTCCAAGGTCAAGCCCGATGTCCCCGTAGCAACGTTTGTATAACCAAGTTGGTTCAGCAAACTTTCTTGCAAAGCAGACTTGTAGGCACCAAAGGTTTCATCATTATAAGCAACCATAATCAAAGCCTTTTTCTTTTCACCTTGGCTTGCTGGGTTTGCTTTCTTAACAGCGTCAATTTTAGTTTGTAATTGGGTCGCGTATTCATTAGCCTTGTCCTGAACATTAAAAATCATTCCAAGATTTTTGACATCTTCTACGATATTCCCCAAATCTTGCTGAATCGTTGAGAGAGAGGCTTTTTGTGTATAAACTGGGATTTTATTTTCATTCCAAGTGCTAACTGTCCCCAAGGATTTTTCAGAAAACATCATGTTTCGACCCATCACAGCGTCTGGCTCATAAGAAAGGACTGTCTCTTGTGAGACTGTTTTTTTATCCCCAATTTGAGGAATAGTCGCAATCGCGTCCTTGTATTTGTCCATCACAGCATTGTCTGGATTGAGCATGCCAACAATTTTATCCTTCAACCCCAACTCCAATAAGATTTCAGTGGTTGAAAGATTGTTGGTGATAACTTTTTCAGGTGCCTTGTCAAAAACTTGTTCGACTTCATTTCCCTTAGCATCATAAGTTTTGATAGTTAGCGGATAAGTCGTCTCTGCGTTAGCCTTTTGACTTGTTGCTGCGCTTGATTGTGTGGTAGCTTTTTCTGTAGTAGTGTTACCACAAGCTGCCAAAGTTAAGGTAGCTACTGTTACCAGTAAAATGCTTAGTGTTTTTTTCATCTTATTTTCCTTTTCATTTTTATAAATAGTGAATCATGGCTTGCTGATCCTCGGTCCAAGTCACCTGACTTTGAACTCCGTATACAGTTTGCAATGAATCAGGGGTGACGGTCTCCTTTGGAGTCCCTTGGTAAAGGATTTCTCCCTCTTTCATTAGATAGAGATAATCCGAATAGCGACAAGCAAGTTGAATATCATGCAGAACAGCTAGAACATTGACCTTGAGCTCCTTCACAATGGCCAACAAGTCTAACTGATACTTGATATCCAGGTGATTGGTTGGTTCGTCTAGGAGTAAGAGAGTCGGTTCTTGCGCTAAGGCACGGGCTAGTAAGACCCGCTGTTTCTCTCCCCCTGACAGAGACGAATAGAGACGAGTTTTCTTCTCAAGCATATCCACCTTAACGAGGGCATCTTGAACGAGAGCGTAATCCCTTTCCTTTTCCTTCTGTAAAAAAGAGAGATGGGGAGTTCTTCCCAGCAAGACGATTTCCTCAACTGTACAATCAAACTGCAATTGATTAAACTGGGTAACGACCGCCATTTGCTTGGCTGTTTCTTTGAGCCTCCATTGTTCCAGAGGCTTTCCATCTAGGCTTATCAAACCTTTGTCTGCCTTTTCCTGACGATAGAGGAGTTTAAGCGAGTCCACTGAAAAAATAGGTCTCTTACTTTTAATAAAGTGAAAACCGAGGAATCGCTCATTAATTTGAGCGAATTCCTCGGTTATTTTGTGTTT
>NZ_NCVK01000004.1:0-9346 GCF_002096845.1 Streptococcus mitis | reverse complement strand
TACGTTGCCCTCGCCATCTGTACTGCTTGTGCCTACTGGATCGGTATAGGCTGGTACCTCGACAGTTGGTGGCGTAATGACATTACCTTCTCCATCTGTACTGCTTGTGCCTACTGGATCGGTATAGGCTGGTACCTCGACAGTTGGTGGTGTAATGACATTGCCTTCTCCATCCGTACTGCTTGTGCCTACTGGATCTGTGTAGGCTGGAATCTCTACAGTTGGTGGTGTAATGACATTGCCTTCTCCATCCGTACTGCTTGTGCCTACTGGATCTGTGTAGGCTGGAATCTCTACAGTTGGTGGCGTAATGACATTACCTTCTCCATCCGTACTACTTGTTCCTACTGGGTCTGTGTAGGCTGGAATCTCTACAGTTGGTGGCGTAATTACGTTGCCCTCGCCATCTGTACTGCTTGTGCCTACTGGATCGGTATAGGCTGGTACCTCGACAGTTGGTGGCGTAATGACATTACCTTCTCCATCCGTACTACTTGTGCCTACTGGATTTGTATACTCTGGGACTTCGACAATTGGTGGTTTCACTGGAGTGAAGTCTTGGTTCACGAGCTCTGTTCCTGGAATCTGGTGACTGATGCCAGTTGTTGGGTCTGTCACGGTTGCGGTTCCGTCTTCCCCTACAGTGACGGTCTTATCTGGGTTCTTCGCTTTGACTTTGTCTTCCACTTGTTTTTGCTCATCTGGAGTTAAGTGGTCTTTGTCTTTGGCTGGAACTTTTTCGTCTGGTTTCACTGGAGTGAAGTCTTGGTTCACGAGCTCTGTTCCTGGAATCTGGTGACTGATGCCAGTTGTTGGGTCTGTCACGGTTGCGGTTCCGTCTTCCCCTACAGTGACGGTCTTATCTGGGTTCTTCGCTTTGACTTTGTCTTCCACTTGTTTTTGCTCATCTGGAGTTAAGTGGTCTTTGTCTTTGGCTGGAACTTTTTCGTCTGGTTTCACTGGAGTGAAGTCTTGGTTCACGAGCTCTGTTCCTGGAATCTGGTGACTGATGCCAGTTGTTGGGTCTGTCACGGTTGCGGTTCCGTCTTCCCCTACAGTGACGGTCTTATCTGGGTTCTTCGCTTTGACTTTGTCTTCCACTTGTTTTTGCTCATCTGGAGTTAAGTGGTCTTTGTCTTTGGCTGGAACTTTTTCGTCTGGTTTCACTGGAGTGAAGTCTTTAGGCTGCGCTGTAACTATTGTTTGGTCTGATGGTCTACTATCACCTTTTGTAGCTGTCGCTGTTACTTGACTTCTATCTCTAACACCTTCTGCTGGAATTAACAATGCTCCTGTTGTTGGATTTACTGTTACGCCTTCCGGTTTCTCTGGTGATGACCATGTTCCATCCTTAGCTTTGACTACTGTTACTGTTTTCTGAGCATTTTTCTCATCTGTGTAAGTAACAGTTACTTTATCAGCTTCGCCTGTTGGTGTTACTGTAACTGTTCCATCACTTGGTGCTATTGCTTCTGGTTTTGTTGGCTTATCTTCTCTAACTTTAACAGTTATTGTCAATTCACTAGATTCTTTACCTTGACTATCAATCGCTTTATATTTAACAGTATACGTACCAGGTTTTCTAGAATTGATATCTTTTACATTACCTTGTCCATTTACAGATACAATCTCCGTTTGTACTTTAGTACCACGTGTTGCATCTTTATCATCTTCGTAATCAGCTTTTGTTACTAAAGTCTTAAGATCTATATTTTCACCGAACTCTACTACTTTTTCATTTCCTGCAACTGCAGATGTAACGGTTGGTGCTTGGTTTGTTACTTGGATTGTTTTCCAATCTACTGCACTTGAATACTTACCTTCTGAGATATTAGCTATTGCTTTTGCAGTTCCTTCCGCAACTGATTCTTTCATCTCAATCGTTATTGTATTCGTGAATGCATCTTTTGTTATATTTTTAACTTCTCCAAGAGTTGGTTTATTTGAGACCCATGGACTATTAATATTTTCACGCTTTAGCCCTATCTCATGTGCGACTCCTGTAGCTTTATCCGTATAAGATACATAAACCATCCCTGCATCGTGTGGAGCTTTTACTACTATATTTTTTGCTCCTGCAAATAGACTATTTCCTCTTTCTTCGGATGGTTGAATAACAGTTTCACCTAATGATACAGCAACATTCGTTGCATCACTTTCAATACCATCTACAATTTGAGTAACAGTGACTTGATCACGTGGTACTAATTGATTTTGATTTAATTGATTACTATTCAACCCTTTAGGAAGAGATACTCTCCATTTTCCATTGTCACCTACTGTAACTTCATTAATTGTTACACCCGGAACTGTCACTTTAATCTTAGCACCTGGGCGTCCTGTACCAGTTAATTCTCTATCTGTTGAAGCTACAGTTGGCACTCCTATACTACCTTTTGGATTTATTGTTGTATCATATGTTGGCTCTTCTGGTTTCACATTAACTATTACATCTATTGTTTTAGAAGATCTTGCTTGTGTAGCGACAGGCTGCGTATCATTTCCGGTTTGTGGTTGCGATACCGGCAATGTTACTTTGACTTTATAAGGTCTAGCTCCTGGAATATTTGTATCTGTACTTTCTACCCACTCATAAGTCGTTCCTGTTGGTAAATCTTCTGAGCCTGTAACCTTAGTAACAGCAGCTTTCGCATTTGCCTCTGTTAATGTTGCTCCTTTATTAACAGTAATCTTGTTAGTTGCAGCCATCACATCGTAAACATGGTGAGAAACAGTTCCCTCATGCTTTAATTTTAAATCAACATTAGACTCATTATCGTTAAATCTGCCAGCTCTGTAATAAGCTCCAAATGTATAATCTGTCTTACCTAAACCATCTGTTGCCAAGTAAGTTTGAATTCTTGCGTCAGGTTTATTTTCAGTTCCCTTTTTAACAAACCAGCTCATTCCATTTGGAAGACCTTTGTTTATATAGTAGTTACTTTCAGAATCATTAGTTCTAGTAACTCCTCTGAAATCATAAACAGTATTTGCTACTGGGAACGTAGCCTTAACATTATAATTAGCACTAATTGTTTTAGAAGTTCCATCGTTGAAACGAACTGTAATGTCTGTCCATCTTCCATCTCTTACAGTATTCGTGTCAAATGTTGCTGTTACAACAGCATCAGCTGGTAAAGGAAGTTTGCTAGATCCATCTTGCAACTCAACAATGGTCTTCATTTCCGCTTCTGAAAGTGTTTCACCTTGTTTCAAGTTAATAATTGGACGTTTTACAACATTTGTATTTTGTTGTACTTCAACTGGCACTTCATCTGTACTTCCATCTGGATATGTTACTTCTACAGTGACATATTTCTTACCAGCTGTTGTAGTTACTGCTCCATTGTTTTTCAACGATGTTCTAACTCCACCATCTCGAATAGCTTCTGCTGAAAGATTTGGTACAGATACAGAGTTTTTAATCTTATCTAAATCTGAAGTGCTAATATTTCCAATATTATTTACAGCTACTGGTGTTGTTCCTGCTGTCGGTGTGTATTTATCTTTCTGTTCTTTCACAACCATTTTGAATTTAACAGTTGTCACATTTGATGGTTCAGTCTTATCACTTGCATTTATTGTAACGGTTTTTTCTTCAACTCTGTTACCTTTTTCTACAACACCTGTTATCGTATGGCTTAGTGGATTTGTTTCTGTAGCGTTGTCACTACTTAACCAAACTTCACTATTCGCATTCGGATTTTTATTGAACCAAATACCATTTGGCATCCCACTTCCACGAAGTTCTTTAATTTTGCCTGTGTTATCTGAAGCTTTTATCGTAACATTTGCTTTTTCACCACGATATACGGTTACTTTTGGTAAATTTGCTTCTGGAGTTGATTCTGAAAGTGTTGTGTCAGATCCATTATCACCAACAAGTTTTACTGTTGGTTTAACATTATCCGTTACGTTGAAAGCAACAGGCAGTACTTTATTTATCGGTGAATAAATTGTATAGTTTGCACCATCTATTGATTTTCTATTCACCCTATTAGGGAACATTGCTACAGCGTAGTATTTAGTAACGTTTCCCAATTCATTTAATTTCGTATTATTATTACGGTCAGTAAATGAAGAAGTTCCAGAATTGAACTCTTTCCATACAAACTGCATATTACTTGGGTAATACTTATCATGTTCTACGGTATCACTTTCTGCCACTTTAAAGTGACTATGAGGATCTCCCAATTCACTTCCAAGAGCCCGATTTTCTGTAGCATTGTTTCTCGCTTGCACATCGACTATACGATATTTAAATTTATATGTTACACTATTATGACCGTCCGTCGCAACGACACTTGCAGTACTTTCTCCAAACGAAGCGCCATCTGCTACATAATTATCTGGAATTGTATAATCAAACTCCTTAGTTCCAGTTTTCGAAATATTTCCCACACCATTAGGAAGACCTGTAATGGATAATGTGACATTATTCTTATCATCTTGAACGCTAAATGTAGGATTGAAGTTTGCTCCACGATAAATAATAAAACGATTATCATCCGCATTTGTTGTTAATCTATTTCCGTTAATTGATACTGTTGGAGGCACTCTGTCAGGCACTTCTGTTGGCGTCACAGGTTCACTTCGTTCAGAGATCACTGTCCCACCATTATCTACTATTGTCTCTGCTGTAATAGGATTACCAGACAAAGCTCCCGAAACAGTAACAGTAGCTGTTTCACCAGTTGTTCTCCCTTCCCCAATAACTTTATTTCCATCATACAACTTCACTATAGAATTAGCTTTAACTCCACTTCCTACATTCACTCTAATCGATTGTCCAGCTAAACCTTTTTTATGTTCTACATCGCTGGCTGTAATCGTAGGTTTTTTAGGTATAACTTTTAGTGTTGCATAAGTAGTATTTGAAGTATTATCAGAGTACTGTGCTTTCACTTGATAACGAAATACCCCTGCTGTAGTCGTACTTGGTCTCCCACTCGGCCAACTCCACTGGATATCTGCAGGGAAGTTATTATTTCGTGTTACGAAACCAGCATCCACCGGCCTATCTAGATTCCCAAGAGATTCATCGACTTTCTTAGTAACCTCTTTACCGCTAATAGGGTATTTTGTACTTTGTTTAACAGTCGGTTCTACATGCTCTGTAGCTTCTTTCCCGGATCCGAAAACATAGGATTGGTTTGTTGTCAGACCAAAAGTGCTTGCAACAGCTATAGTAAATGCTTGTCTAACATCTTCTTCTGTTACACCAGATCTTAATTTTGTTTTTAAATGCATATGGACGGCAGCTGTTTTATCCTCAGTTTTCAGCCCCAAACCATAGCTCCATCCTGCATGTCTTCCTTCTAATTTTACAGCCTTTTCTAAATAGTCATCAGTGTTATTCTTTTTAAAGATATCCTTCATATCTTGGGCATGAGAACGTCCTGCACGGACACCCACACTGTTTAAATATGTAAATCCATACTGATTTCTTTCATTATCATTTAAAAAGTGGTAATCCATTGTCCTTTCACGATGAAATTTGTCTGGATTTTGAGAGAGTGTTCCCCCTTCATTTGGATTGTTTCTACGATAGATTTCAAAGGATAGATCTCTTATGGTATCTGGATTATATGCACCACTACTAGCTAAATCTAAGATTTTAGGTTGCAATAGGAATCTGTATGTCTGATACTTACTTTGATTAGCCATTGCTCTACCATCATTGTTAAAGAAAATATCATAAACTGCATATTTGACTCCACCAATTGTCTCAATTCGAGCGGTCATATCCACTTTATTCTCTGTAAATTGTCTGTTGTCATTCCTAACAGTTCCATTCCCGTCAACTGAACGGAATCGTTGGTAACTTAATAGATTATCTTGATTAGTCCAATTTGAAGATACAGCTGCTGCCCTTTCACCAGTACCTCGAGCCATTCTCTGACCATTACGTGGATCGTGAGAGCCTGAACTCAAACGCGTTGTAGCGTTTTTAACAGAAATAAACATTCGCTTCACAAGTTTGTTCATTTGTTCAACATCTGTTAGAGAGACTGTAGTATTCTGAAGAACGCCTTGAGCTAAGACCATGACTTCATTGGCTTTTTCAAGAACTTTTTTCGTAGTATCATGTTCAGGAACTTCTGAAATTGCTGCTTTCAATTGATCAACAGATACTTTCAAAGAATCTTTTTTAGCTGATACAGTTTGATTCTCTTCGCTTGCTCTTACTTCAGAAGAAGGTTGGATCGCTGGTTTTTCAGCCTCAGTTCCAGTATTACTTTCTCGAACCTTACTTGATTCTTTTACAGCATTAGATAAAGTAGCTAAATCAGTAGACAAAAGTTCTTTTAGTTCATTAATATCTTTTTGAACTGCATCAGCTTTATCTAGCAATACCTGAGCTTTCTGAACTCTTTCTTTTACAGAAGAAAGTACTGAGTCGTCAAGATTTAATTTAGTTGAAAGAAGAGAATTTAATTCTTCAACTACTTTTCTCAACTTAGTTTTATCAACCGTATTACTACTATTTTCAACAATTGCAGTTTCTTTATTTTCTAAAGCACTATTGACTACTTCTGATTTATTTTCAGTAGGTTCCTTAATACCCACATGCGAGTCGCCCTTATCGTTAGGTTGTACTACACCCGCAGTAGATGGTGAACTACTTCCGCTTACAGTATCTGCACTAACAACGCGCGCACCCAAAAACATCAGTGCTGCAATAGCAACTGAAGCCGCACCGAAACTGTACTTCCGAATAGAAAAGCGCAGAACTTTTTCACGTTGATGACGCTTTATTCTATTGAGTGAATTTGATTTATTTTCCATTGTTCCTCCTTATGTTAAAACACAAAATCAAATTTAAAAGCAATATTCCCTCTGGGAATAAGACAATAAAAACTACTATGATGGATATTTGACATCACAGCTATCACAGCTATCACAGCTCAATTATAGCATTTTTAACATATTCAATCAAACAAAATAGTGTAAATATGGCTAATTTCACGAATTTTCAGTAATTTTCAAGAAAGCGCAATCAAGTGCTTTATAATAATTAAAAATAAATATCCATAACAATAGATATCCGACCCTTAATTTTAAGATATTCTTCAAACAACTACTATGAATATAAATTTATATTATTTTAAGTCAAATTCATAAACTTACGTCTTATAAACAAATAGATGATAGTTTTAATTGAAAATCCAATCATTGATTCACTATGCCTATCATTTCAAAGTATATCCTTATACAACGATATTTCTTGAATAGGCTATTACCAAATAGGGGACTTTGATTTCAAATAAGTATAGCGGATTGAAGCTAGAATAGTATAAGACAACTTCTAATTCATTTTAGAAATTTATCTAAGTCCTCTAATCAATTTGTTCATATCTTATTTCAATCAACTATAATATCTACCTTTTCGAGAATACAAGAACAGCCTTGCACCTCTTGAAATGAGGAACAAGGCCGTTTTTTAATCTTTTGTGTTCATATTTTGACTAAATTTTTAGTCTTCTTTTTTCTTTCCAAGAGCAAGCCCGAGACCGCCTAACATACCAAGAAGACCCAGAGATGCAAGAGTCGCATTTGATTCAGTTCCTGTATTTGGTAATACATTTTGAGAATCATTTGATTTAGCTCCATTATCATTAGTAGTCTTAGTATCTACCTGATCTGCATTCGGAGCAACTGCATCTGGAACTGGAGTTGTTGGTGCAGCTGTATCGTAACCAGAATTTCCATTAGCATCAGGCAGGACTGGCGTAACTGGAATTGGAGTTGGAGTTGTTAGCTCAGGTGTATCGTGACCAGAATTTCCATTAGTATCAGGTAGGACTGGAGTTACTGGAATTGTATTTGTATTTGTAGTTCCACTTACTTTTCTGAAAATGTGGGTAATGACTGTTTCATTTTCATCAATCACAGTCCGTACAAATTCATATCCCGGAATTGATCCATGTTCAGCATCCTTTTCATTACCTGTCTTAACAGATGGTTTCAATACATTTTCATCTTCATCAATCCAGCGAACCTCAATCATTAGCTCTGGCAATGCAATTGAACCCGGTAATACATCGTTTTCAAAAGTTGTTACCTTAGGAACTTCCACAGATGATTTACCTGGTTCAGTAATCTTACCTGTACCTGTTTTTTCTACGTTTGGTAGATCACTGTTTGGTACTTTACCTTTACCGTCTTCACCGATTGTGACTGTGATTGGCTCGTCACCTTTACCTGGGATTTCTACCGTAGTTCCTGGTGGGTATGTTGAGCCATCTGGTTTCTTCGGTGTTACTGTAACGTCACCTGTCTTAGGATCTTGTTCTAACTCAACTGTTGGTTCTTTTGTTGTTCCATAAGTTCGAACAGTTGTTGGAGTTACCTTACCTGTTTTTGGATCAACTTCATAGGTAGTGGTATCAATCACATCGCGACCTTCAGAATCTTTAGATTGTTCAACCTTAGTTTTCGCACCAACTTTAACGATTGTCTTACCAGCCGGGGTGACCGCTGGGTTGCCAACGTGTTCTGTGATATGACCGTCCTTTGGATCTACATCATAAGTGGTTGTAGTAACTGTTTTACCTTTAGCTCCTTCAACGCGTTCATTAGGCGTGTCAACTTCTCGTTCACCATCTCTGACATACTCAACTTCTGGTTCAATCGGTGTTTCTACTACTTTGTCCTTCGCTGCAACTTTGACAATTGTTGCTGTTGGATTTACTACTACTGGTTCTCCTACTCTTTCTGTAATGGTTCCATTTTCTGGATTTACTTCGTAAGTAGTTGTTGTTGTGCGTGAACCCGCTTGTCCTACTTCTTCCACATTTGGTTGATCTTTGTCGCGTGTATCATCTTTCACATATTTCTTAGGTGATGGGAGTTCGGTTGTTTCCACTTTATCCTTCGCTGGAACTTTGATAATAGTATTAGTTGGTTCTTTCGTACGAACTGGGTTACCTTCACTTACTATAATCTTTCCAGTATTAGTGTCCACAGTGTAAGTTGTTGTGATAGTGTCTTCACCATCTTCACCTTTAACAGTAGTTGGGGCTGTACCTTTTTCTTTCGTACCATCTTTTTCATAAACTACTGGGGATGGTACTACTCTCTTCTCAACTGTTGGTTCTTTCGTTTTCCCATAAGTTCGAACGGTTGTTGGAGTTACCTTACCTGTTTTTGGATCAACTGCATAGGTAGTGGTATCAATCACATCACGACCTTCAGAATCTTTAGATTGTTCAACCTTAGTTTTAGCTCCTACTTTAACGATTGTCTTACCTGCTGGGGTGACGACTGGGTTACCAACGTGTTCTGTGATATGACCGTCGTTTGAATCTACATCGTAAGTGGTTGTTGTAACTGTTTTACCTTT
>NZ_NCVK01000043.1 GCF_002096845.1 Streptococcus mitis | reverse complement strand
TGCATTTTTCTATTTAACTCGGGAAGTAGCTCAGCTTGGTAGAGTACTTGGTTTGGGACCAAGGTGTCGCAGGTTCGAATCCTGTCTTCCCGATTTGTTTCAGAGATACGTAAGCGTATCTTTTTATTTAACTAGATATTATATACATTAAGAGAGAAACAGTTTGCTTTTCAATGTCATTAAGTTAGTGATCTAACTACTTGAATAGGAGGTGTGATTGAGATCATCAAAGTGATTCTCTATCGTATCTTCTATTTTTTTGCATGACAAATAAAGGTTTTTTCACCCTATTTTTTGAGATTTATGTTA
>NZ_NCVK01000008.1 GCF_002096845.1 Streptococcus mitis | reverse complement strand
AGTGTTCCAACCGCAACATACCATAGTCCGTACGGGATTCGAACCCGTGTTACCGCCGTGAAAAGGCGGTGTCTTAACCCCTTGACCAACGGACCTGAGTTGTTATTTTCAACTCTTACTATTATACCGACTTTTTATTTTTTGTCAACTACTTTTTTAAACTTTTTTTATTAATTTTACAACAGCTTCAGTCCGAGCTGTATGTGGGAACATATCGACCGACTGGATATAATGAAGATCATAGACTTCTACTAAGCGTACCAAATCACGAGCCAAGGTCGAAACATTACAAGAAATATAAACCATTTTTTCTGGTACATAAGTAAGAATAGTATCTAATAACTTATCATCCAGACCTGTACGTGGTGGGTCCACAATCAGAGCATCTGCTCGGTAACCTTCCTTGTACCAACGAGGAATAATCTCTTCTGCCGTTCCAGCTTCATAATGAGTATTGTCAAATCCCATTCTTTGAGCATTTCGCTTGGCATCTTCAATGGCTTCTGGAATAATATCCATACCTCTGAGTGTTTTAACTTTCTTTGCGAAGGCAAATCCAATCGTTCCAACTCCACAATAAGCATCAATCAAATGGTCTTCTTTATTTACATCCAAGGCTTTTACCGCCTCGTTATAAAGAACCTCTGTTTGTTCAGGATTTAGTTGATAGAAAGCTCGAGGAGATAGTGAAAATTTATAATCGAGTACACCTTCTTGAATACTCTCTTGTCCCCAGATAATCTCTGTCTTTTCACCATAAATCTCACTGGTTTTAGCTGTATTTGTATTCACAGCTACTGTCACAATTTCTGGGAAATCTTTAACTAAGTCTTTTACTAGTTGGGTTAAATTAAGCTGACGATTTGTAACAATAATAATCTGAACCTGTCCGGTCTTCCTTGCTCGTCGGACCATAATAGTACGGACACCTAGGACTTTCCTCTCATCTGTGATTGGAATCTGGTGATAAGTAAGTAATTCTGCTAGACGATTAGCAATCACTTGAGTTTCCCTATCTTGTACCAGGCAGTCTTTCAACTCTACTAAATAGTGAGAGTTTTGTGCATATAAGCCCGCCTTGACCTGATTCTTAAATTTTCGAGTCTGAAATTGTAACTTAGCACGGTAGTACTTTGGTTCCTGCATACCAATCGTCGGGCGGATTTCATAATTTTCATATCCTGCAGGGGCAAATTTTTTAAGCGCTTGATGAAGCAAGTCCGTCTTGAACTCTAGTTGTTTATCATAATGCAGGTGCATGATTTGGCAGCCTCCGCACTCATTGTAAATAGTACATGCTGGCACAACACGGAATTTAGACTTCTTGTTGACCTTCAGTAATTTTGCCTCTACAAAGTTACGTTTAATAGAAGTAATCTGACAATAGATATCTTCACCTTTGAGAGCACCAGGCACAAAGACTAATGTTTTTTGATAAAAGCCGATTCCCTCACCATTAATTCCCATGCGCTTGATTTTTAATGGTATTTTTTGTTTCACTTTCAGATTCATACCCCTATCTTATCACATTTTGAGTTATTCCGCTACCGCTTGATTTTTATATTTCATTAGTAAGTAAAGGCCTTGATATTCCTGATTTTCTTTAAAATCATATTTCCTTATATTTTCTTTAAATTCTTTAAAAGTTCCTAAAAATGTTCACAAAAAAAGCCCCACAAAGGAGCCACTATACTATATGATGAGTTCAGCAGGCAAGAAACTAGCACGGTCAAACGTGCTTTTTTTATTACCTATCACCATTATACCATATATCACCAACCTATATATTCAGAAATCTAAAAGCCCCTAGATTCATTTCTAAGGGTTTCTAGTTGATTCATGGAGTTTTTATATGATGAAGCCCTAAAACGGGGCGTCCTAGACTCCAGTTATTCAGATGATGACTACTTATATGCTTCTAGTTCTCCGTTCTGGTGGATTCTAGCAAAGTTTAAGACAGCTATCTGTTTGTATCTATGATAATTAGTGGATTTTGTCCCAGCAATTTCTAAACATTCACTTACCGTTTTCTTCCTCATGTAACAATAATGGATAATAAAGTATTTTCTGGCTCGCTTGTTCTCTATCTTATTGATATCATGGACAAATGTTTCTAGACTCTCTCTGATTGCCTTTTCATGCTTACTAGTCAAATTCCACTGATCAGGTAAGACAAGTTCCCAAGTCTCTTCATCTATTGTAACTTGGTTTTCACTTCCTGCCATCCTCTGGAATCTCGGAAAGTAGGTCATCCGCTTTCTGACGTTCATCATCGTTTTAAACTTATCCAGCTCCATTTTTAATGACAACCTTTCTACTCCTGTAACTTATGCCTAGCTTAATCTTCTTCTAGGATTCCCAAACTTGGCAATCCTTTCATCTCGTTTTCTTTTACGTTCTTCAGCAGACTCTATACCTATCTGTTTTCGACGCTCCACATCTTCTTTATTGATATTACTCCATTTTCTGGTATGTACATTCTGCCGTCTACCATCTTGCGGATAATATTCAACGGTACACCTACAATTACTATGACGTCTATAAATATCATGAGGAACTGAAGGATATTTATAACTGCCTTCCAGTTCTTGACACCACTTACAACACTTCCCAGCCGTTCGCCTAGTAATTTTAGGGCTAAGTCCTGCTTTATACTGAAATACCACGTTTTTTTGAATCGTATCATCTACAATACTTTGAGTAAAATTAACGATTGTTTCACCCACCAACCATTTTACAGCCCCAAAATCATCTTCACTAGCTAAACGATTGACTAAGCCATCAATCCTATCTTGATTCAACTCAGGAACTTGAGCAGGAATGCGAAGATTAGCCCTAATGTTTAAATCTTCTTGAACTTTTTCAGTATAATCACTTACAAGGTCATAGTTTCGACCTAAAACATCTTCCAGCAATCGTTTAGCGATATTATAGTACATCTTGCCATCTGGTAGGCTTTCATTACTTAAGTAAGTTCCTAAAACCTTTGAGAGTATTTCACCGATTTCTATAGCATATTGATTGGCGTCCAGATAATTAGCTTTATTCTCTTCTAACTTTTCTAGCAACTCCTCCAGAATCTCACTATCAAGCCTAGCCTTTTCAAATTCTGCCTTGATTTTCTGGAGTAGACTTGGGAATATATCTTCCATTACTTTTTATCTCCTTCCAGTAAACCGCCTTTTTCATTTTGGCGCTCTTTCTGCCGTCTATAGTATCGTTTCTTTTGGGTCAATATCTTGTCTTTTTTCTTTTGGTAACGCTCTGCGTCTTTCTTTTTATTACATAGCTTACAAACTTTTGAGAAGCCCTTCTTATCCGAATGCCTCCTATAAAAGTTTTCGCTAGATAATTCTTTGGTCTCGTGACACTTGGAGCATTTTCTAGTTACAGTAGTTTCATTCAATCCTATTTACTCCTTTTTGTCTTTCTCGCTCGCGAGAAAATATGTACAGTGATGGCGTGTAGTCCGGGAGCTCCGAGGGGGAGGGGGATATCCCCCCATCTTCTCCCTGGTTGCTTCAGGCTCTTTCACAAAAAATATTTTTTCCGATTCACTTTATTAAAAAATTTTTTAAAATATTTTCTAAATACTTTTTTAGCATCTTTAAGATAAGCCTTTCAGCATTTCGCTCATCGCTTTGTTGAGTTTTTGCTGGTGTTCATCAGGCATTGATAGGCGCTGGCTAACTTCTCTATCAACCTCTTTGCGTTTCTCTTCCATCAAGCGTTCAATCTCTTGCTGGTGCTTTCTTTCCTTCTTTTCTTTTAATAGTTCACCAGAACGATCTATGATAGCTTGCCACTTGGCGTCTCTTGCTAAACATTCTTGTCTATGTCGCTCCATCGCGTCAACTGCTTGTCTAGTTTTCTCTTCATAAATCTCAGCAGACTTTTCCGCTAAATACTTCCCGTATTCGTTTAAATCAAACTTACCAGTAGGTAGGGGCATTCTATATACCTCATCTTTCTATTTTTTAGTAGGGGGGATAGCTGAAGGGGGAGGGGGCTTTTTTAACTTTGCCCCTTTTTGAAATTCTCAGCCATTTCTTTCAAACTATACTGATATCCGTATAGGGCGTTTCTTGGTGTATAAGATAAACCTGAAAAGAAATCACTTAAAATCCAGCCGTTCTTAGCTTTTTTATAATCTTCATTATTTTTAGAGATATCCTTTTCAAGTTTTTTAAGAACCTCGTTTACACGTTCCCTTGCCTTAATAGCATTATCTCCAAGTGTTATAATTTCCATTAGTTTGGCAACTGCTGGAGTGAAGAAAGTATCCTGCTCTTCATCGGCTAATCTAAAGATATCTGCAATCAACGCATGATATTCTTCATAGGTAACTAATGGATCTCTAGTTAATTCTTTCAAACGTCCCTCATGAAATTCTTTTGTACGTTCTGCCGTCCATAGGTCACCTTTTGCTTCAACGTATTTTTCTGAGTTGATTTCTTTTTGAGCCTGTACCAGTTTGGCTTGAGCATCTGAAATAGCTTGGTTTGCTTTAACCAGTTCCGCCTCAGTCATCTCAATAGCTTTCTTATTCTGTTCAATCAGTTTGTCAATTTTAGTTTCAATAGTTTGTAATGTTTCCATGTTCTTTTATTCCTCATTTCTTTTGATTGTGCTTATTGGTTTCAACACTCTACCGGGTCTTTATTCCTCATTACTTCCTCTTTTTCAAAACAAAAAGAGACGCAACAAAAAAGCTACTTAGCTTTAATGTTACGCCTCTAGTTGTCTAGTCAGCTATCTTTCTTTAATTGTCGTTTCAATCTGGACAATGTTGCCATCTTGACTAGTAAATACCACGCTTCCGAAGTCTGGTATTTTCTTCATCTCTATTATACCATTTTTGTTAAAGATTATAAAGTTATCCTGTAAAAATGGAGTGTAGTCTTTGTTTGGATTCATCTGTTTTTCCTCTCTTTTTTGGTGCCATATATTTAACATATCTTCTATTCTGTTAAATTTAAGTGACCTCCCTTCTCACCTTGTCTATCAAGGGGGGAGGGCTATTTTTGTGATTTCCTATTTACATTTTCTCATTATGTAAAATACAAGTATGATTTCAGTCTTAAAAGTTACTCATTTAAGTTACTATTTCCATTTTTTTAGCTCTCCTCCTCACAATTCCAAAAAGTGTAGTCATTTTGGGATATCTAGTGACTACGCTCTCCACCTTACAGTCACAAGGCTTTTCGCCATGCGTAGTCATGTAGTCACCTCGCTCCAAAAAAAATAAACAATAAACGCCTTTTATCTTTTATCTTCATATACTCTTTAATAAATAGAAAATAACTACATTTTTATATAAAAGTCAATAATACCAAGGGTTTAGGAGTGTAGTCAGTAAAATAGTAAAAACAACACTTTTTTCTAACCCCTTATGTATCAAGGGTTTTCTTCCTATTTAAAATGTAGTCACTTTTTAAAAATAAACTACACTGACTACATTTTTTTAACGTAAGCTGGTTTAATACTTTTACCAAATCTTGTTGATCGCCTATGTTCCCAGCCGTCTCGGTTTTGCATGTACTTTTTTACCTTAGCCTTATCCTTTGGCGGTACTTTGTCAGTCAAATATACCTCTTGAAAAAATAGGTTAATGGTCATCTTGTCCCTATCTACCAGTTCGCCATAAGTGTCCGTGTCAAGTTCAACTGTTCCACCCCTGTTATTTCTATAGTATCCCTCGTTCATCATATCATAGATATAATAGTATCGCGTTCTGTCAGTCGTCGGAAACTGATACATTCTTTTTGGGTAAGGAGTGCCTAAATAGCGCTCCAAATCCTCAAGGGTTTCATCTACAAACTTGTAACGGCTTCTAACCTCATTTACTAGCTTTTCTTGCTCGTCTGTCAGGTTCAACACTTGGTTAGCTCTCCAAGCCACCACCATAGCGCCCCAAAAGGCTCTACGGTCTTTTTCCGTCCACTTCCTGCCCTTATAGGCGGTGTCCTTGTGGACTTCCGCAACCAGAAAGCGCCTTTCTCCTGTCAGATCGTTCAAATAATCATGGTCATTGGTTGCCCTCACGATGATAAAACTCTTAGGCAATCGCCTGTCACTGGAGGCGTAAGGCGGTCTAAACTCCAGCTTGGTTTCCGTGATGAATTTCTTCAATTCTGAAAAACTAGCCTTTTTACTGGCCACCATCTCATCATCAAATACACACCAGTTTCTTACCATTCTAGCCTTGTCATCTTTATCTGTGAATGTCTCAACGGTTGTAAAATACTTGTGAGTGAATAGCCCCTCAAAAAATTGGGTCTTTCCCACTCCCTGCCGTCCAGTCAAGTCCAGTACAAAGTCAAACTTAACAGTAGGGTCAAACACCTTAGCAACCGCTCCACGGAAAAACAAGTCCATGATAATACGGTTATATTCATCATCCTTGATATTGAGATAATGGCTTAAAATATCAAAGGGATCACGCTGATTCACTAACTCTTTATACTCGCTTTCGCAAGATTCCAGATAGTCTTTCAAAGGGTTATAGCTGTGTTCTCCAGCCACTACTTCCAAGATATCAGCGATATCCCCTTTTTTATAATCCATCTTGTACTTAGTAGCAATATAAGCCCTAATCTCTCTGATAATCAGGTCATCGATTGTTCCGTTCAAGGTTCTACCATTTAACTTAATGGACTTGGTAACGTCAATTTCATATGTAAAAGTGTTGTACTGTATCGCCCCTTTTAGTTTACTATCCCCACTCAAAATCTTCTTGAGATTGTCCAAGGTGATGACAAAGCCTTTTCCTTTTGTTTTAGGAGTTAAATCTAGGCTATTGTGTTCCTCACTTGTCTCCCTTGCTTGAGTCAAGTCTACCACGGTAAGCGGTATTTGTTGCTGGTTCTCTTCAATGATTTTATTCACAATGTCATTGCTATTCAAAAGCCACCTCCTTATAGAATTTTGTCGCTACTTCTAGGAAATAGCTGGCTAGGTCTTTACGTTTGACGATTGCTGAAAATAGGTCTACCAACTGACTAAAACTGTAGCCATTCACAAATAGCAAGCGGACAAAAAGTGAAGTCTCATACCTGGTATAAATGCCATTACAAATCAGGTCAAAAACCCAACCTTTTAACTCCACTCCAAGCCCCTGCCGTTGCTCGGTCAATTTGTTTACCTCTAATTCTTTCAGAATCGTCAGCAAGTCCGAACTGGCCAAAGCTATCTCCAAGTCTCTAATTAATTTCCAACCCTCCACTTGCTCTTTTTCGTCTTTGACAGCCACATATAAACCTTTATAGTGGAAATCCGTCAGCGCCTCGCCTATCGGTTCAAAGTAGATGAATTTAAAGTGTTTCCCATTCTTCCAAGCTTGGGTAGGGGTAGACTTAAGAAAGCCAAACAAAGCCAATTTGTCACTAGACAAGGTTAACTCTATCACTCTCATTCTCCCACCCCCATAAACTTACGGATCTCGTCCACTTTATAATAAACTTTTCTGCTATCATCTCCTGGAGGCTGATAACGCTTCAAGCCCATTCTTTCCCATTTTTGTAAGGTCAGGTATTTTATATCTAACTCTTCCTGTACTCGTTTTGCGGAAATCAACCCAATGATTCGGGGAGGTATTTTCTCATGACTTTTTAGGTAACGTTCTAAGGCTTCTAATATTTTTATTTGAATTTCTTCAATCATCCTTTCAAACATATCGTCACCTCCACGGCTTAATACCTGCAAGTTGGATATATCGCCCATAGTCAGGGCTTAAACTCTCACTAGGTCTTTCTCCCAGTTTCCTGTTTTCTCGCTCAATTTGGACGCTCTTTTTGCGGTCTCGTTGGTTTAGGTAAATGAGAAAGCCAATCAAAAGCACGGTAAAAATAAGTGCCTGTGTATTGCTTATATCTAGTTCATTCATTTTAAAAGCCCCCTTTTTTGTAAATCAGACGCTACTAAACTTCGTAAATACGTCCAAGTTGAAGCAGTCTCATGAGTAATATCATTACTTAACTGGTTTTCGCTTATTACTTGATTTAAGTAATTGAATAGTAACCAGTCAGGTTTCTTATTGTACATTTCTGTACACTCATCGTCATATTTTTTTAATTCTCCCAGTAAGTTCTCAACATTCTTATTATAAAATTCTTCATGACTCGCTTCCTGCATCTTGTACGCTTCAGATAATTTATAAAAACTTAGCCATAGATTAGTAATTACTGAATTACAATTTTCAACAATTTCCATTGCGCCAATATGATTCTTAGAATTATGCCAATCTGATAAAATATCTAGCTTTTCCTCTACAAGTACCAACTCTTTTTCAAATTCTTTAAAATAATCATTCATATCTTTACCTTTTTCTTTTGGTTTTCCTGTTTCCTATACACGATTAGCACCACTCCAAACGCTGGGCGATTGCCCCTAGTTGCCGGACGCTTGTAGTGATGTTTCGTGGGTAATCACCCACATTTTTGCTAAACAAGTGCTTAGAGTCGCCGTGTCAGCACTCGTTTTTCAAAACCTTTTCTAATTGCTTGCCTGCACTTCGGTTTTCTTAGTTTTTCTTCGTTTCGTTTTCGATTTGATCACCTAATCTTTTCCAGGCTCTATCAAATTCATCACGTTGGATTTCTCTGCTATGTAATTGCCTTGCTAATTCCATACCTCTACGCATGAATCTAGCAAAGTGTGTTTTTGCTTCCATCCTAGCCCTCCATCATGTCATAAAGTAGGGCGTAGTGCTTATCTGGGATTCTGTCCAAGGTTTTCAAGCCGTCATGTTCTGCTTTTTGTCTGGTTTCCGCCTTGACCGTGCTATCAAAGGCGATAGAAAAGGCATTTAGCATTGCCTTATAGCGGTCTACGCTCTTCAAATAGCGCCCACGGTCTGACAATTCCTTGTCTTCCAGTTCCTCTTTTACCGAATCGTCCAAGAGTGCGAACTTGGAGTACACCCCTTTTTCTACTTCAAATCCTAGACGCTTGTTTTGTCTCAGGTTGTAAAGATTGACCCTACAACTCTCCAAGTTGCGATAGCCTAATACTCCAGCGATTTCTTCTAAATTTTTGCCCTCTAATTCGGACAATTTTTCAGCAATATCCTTGAATTTTACTGCTTGATGTTGTTTTCCCATTGTATACCTCATTTTTTGGGTACGCAAAAAGCGTACTCTATTTCTGTGTTTGACAAATAAGAGTACGCATGATAAGATATTTACGTACCTCATTTGTGGTGCATCGCCGTCTATCGTGTTCTGTCGCCAAACAAGTGACACGGTAGGCGGTTTCGTTATGGTTCAGACTTTACAAGCTCAATCCCTCGCATGACTATATCTGTTTTAGTCATGCTTTTCTTTTTGGCAAGTTCTTCTAAATTATTAAAATCCTGTTCAGTCATTTTAATTTTTAGTTGCTTGTTTTTTGGGTTATCACTTTTAGGTCGTCCTAATGTTTTCCCCATTTTTGACCTCTCTTTCTTTCGGGGTACACTTTTATTATATAATGGTGTACCCTTTAAGTCAACCCCTAAACCGAAAAAAATTTAAAATCTTCCCAGCGTACCTTATTTTATTTTCAATGTACTAGCGGAAACCGCTGTATTATGCTATAATCTAGGTATAGAAAAAATTTCTATATCCTGAATCTTGTCGCTTGCTTCGGTCGCCAAACTCTCCGCAAGTGACTTTTTTGTTGACTTTTTTCATGCTTTCTTTCCTGTCTGGGGGCTATAAAGCAAGTCTTTACTTTCAATAAGATCCAGAATCCAGCTGAATCCCTGCTCCATCGTTTCAAGAAATGCACCCAGGTCTTCACTGTCCAAATCATCGTAGTTCATACAAAGATACTCGGCTAGTTCTCTGTCTTTCTCAACTAGCTTTTTAAAATCCTTGAAATACTTGGGAATTTCTAACCCCTTGGCATTTGTAACTGTCTTAAAATCATTTTCCATTTTCTATACTCCTATGCTTTAAAAATTAGTTCTTTAATTTCTGAATATCTCATATTCAAGTTGATCATCGCTATTGCCATATCTTCCAAACGCTGATAGTTTGTCAGTTCCGCGCTTGTTAAACTGTCAATACCGTTTTCACTTTCTCGCTCTTGCATGAGTTGGGCTTTGTTTTTCCCAGTCGCTCCCTTTAGCAGTAGGTTTGTAAGAGTGCTATAGGCATGCTGAGGTGCTTTCTCCCATGATTTGATAGCTTCGGTTAAGGTCTTGCGCTTTGGCTTTTCCAGTTCCCGTTGAAGATAGCGTTTAGAAAGTTCATCACGCATTTCAAAGAATGCTTTGACTAGGTTCATTTTGAATTGACGTACTGGTTCAGTATTCTTTAGATAAGTGATCAGCAAGGTTGCCTGTTGCTCGTTCAAACGATAGATTTTCATCGGTCGCCCTCGTCCGTCTAATTTACGCATTTCAAATGCGATAATTCCATAGTTTTCAAAATCAGCTTTATGCTTTCTCAAAAGTTCTTGTATTGTGTGATGAGTAACTTCAGCACATTCAGCGATAATCTCGCTCGTGGTGTATGGCTCTTTCTTGCCGTCCATATAAACCAGTTCCATTGGTTCGCTCCTTTCTTCTTTTGTCAGTGCTTGCCACCTAAAACAGTACCAAGGTAAAGCATGAGATATACTTCAGGAGAATAGTTCCTTAATACTGCCATAGGTAGCAAGCAAAGTAGGCTAGTAAATAGTTAGCTAGATCCGTTCATCAATCCCCAGTGGTAAAGCACCACATGAGAAATCTGTAAATGTAGAGTAGTATTACGATTAGTTCGCTCCTTTCTAATAATCTTCAGCAAGCCACTGCATGGCTTTTTGGTAAATGCTCGGTTTCACTTCGCCACCGTCTCGGATTTTTCGATAGGTAACTTGTGTAACTCCAATTTCCTCGCCTGCTTGCTTTGCAGTCAATTTCTTATCTGCCTGCTTTCGGCGAATCGCTTTTGCTTGTGTTGAGGTAATAAGCAATGAAGTTCCTCCTTTCTTTTTTCGCCACATTGTGGCGTTTTCGTATTCATGATACACCACTTAATGATACTTTGTCAAGTGTTTTTTATTATTTTTTTAAAAAAATTGCCAAATTGTGGCGCATAATGTTATAATTGCTACGAGGTAATAATAAAATGAATAGACTAAAGGAATTAAGAAAAGACAAAAAACTAACTCAAGTAGAATTTTCTGAAAAAATCAAAATACCATATAGAACCATACAACGTTGGGAAAACGGGAAAAGCCAAATCAAACCAGAAAAAGCTCAATTGATAGCTGATTACTTTAATGTAAATGTTGCTTATCTACTAGGATATAGTGATGATCCGGAAACTCCATTCAAAGAATATACTCCTACTCCTCGTGAGTTTGCTTCTTGGAGAGAGTTCGATTATATGCAACTTTCCAAAACGGACTTAGACTTTGATGTGTATCAAACATTAAGAAAAGAAGTAGAGCCCCTTTTGCTAGAATTAATTCTTAATTATTCTTTTTCTGAAGAAGAAGAGAGAGATTTATTAAGAGAGATTGCAAAAAAATTTGCTAAAAACGATGCTGTTTCTTTTTTAAAACTTGATAATAAAAAATAAAATATTTAAAACAAAGGAGAAATCACATGGGATTTTTTGATAACATTAAAGACGCTAGCACTCACTCAACTGCTTCAAATGCTACTGATTTACACTATGTAGTCCTTCAAGTAACCTTAAAAGAGAAATTTTTTGGTACTGGATCAGGAAACTTGACAGAATTAGAAAACGTCATTAACACCCAAGTAGCAAAAGGCTACCGCCTGCATACAATCACAACCGCCAATGGTGGAAGCAAAGGACTAGGTGGTGGCGACCGCATTCAAGCCACAATGGTTTTTGAGAAAATTCTATAAAACTCCCCCATATTCGCCAATAGCAACCATCTTTTCATGGTCTATTGTGCAAAAACAGGGGAAATTGAAGAATAGAAAGCCGATTTTACAGACTAAAGTGCAAAAAACGGCAAAATTGACAAATAGAAAGGAGAATCATGGACTACGAAACAACACGGAAGGGACAGTTTTAGGACGAAAAAAAGCCAGCACACGGCTGACTTTGAGAAAGGAACAAGAAAAAGTCCACAAAATCCATCTGGATTCCTAAAAACACTACTATTATACCATTAGGGAGTTAAAAAAGCGACTATGGGGCTGGATTTCCCACTATTGCAACTAAAACTATACAATCAAGCAACTTTCTGCACTCTACTGCAATCAAACAAAATAAAACTCTTGAAATACTAGGGCTCCCATGCTAGAACGCTTTTATCGTGATGATAATTGTCTGACAATGCAACAAAAGCCCTAACGTTACCAGCGTTGAGGTTTTTGTTTTATCTCCCTTTAGCTGACCTCTTCAAAGAATCACAAAAAAGCGAACTTGTTCGCTAATTTGTTGACATATGGCTCCAAATGGATTATAATTTATTTAATCTTAATGAATGGTTGCAGTAGCGACCTACCGAAAGGAGCTTCTAACGAGGCTCCTTTTGTGCATTATTTTGAGGTACAATCAATGAAACCTTTTACAGATATTAATGAACAAATTGAACTACTAAAATCAAGAAATCTAACATTTCTAAATGAAAGCTTAGCAAGACAAGCTCTAACTAATTATGGATACTATGAAATAGTCAACGGGTATAAGTATTTCACTATTGAATTAGACTCGGAAAAGGAAATCTATAAAGATGGTGAAACGTTTGAACATATGCTCGCCCTCTATGAACTTGATAAAGATATCCGAAAAGGAATTTTAGAGGCGACTATGGAGATTGAATTATCACTACGGACAGCAATCGGTTACGTTGTCGCAAAAGATATCGGAGTTGAAAAAGAGAATTACCTGGATAGAAAAAATTATAATCAAGGGAAGAAGAATAAAAGAGGTTATGAGATTGATCAGCTCATTCTTAAATTAAATAAAATTTACGATGATAACTCTGAACCTTATAAACACTACAGAGAAACTCACGGACACATTCCGCCATGGATTCTTTTAAAAGGTACTACTCTAGGAAACCTGGTAACAATGTGTAAGCTACTAAAACCTGCTCAAAAAGAGCAAGTCATTGCAACCTGCCTAACAATTCCTAAAGAATTTATAACCGAGGAAGTAAAAGCAACCTTTTCAGAAATTCTATACCTAGTTTTGGCATTTAGAAACCGTGCCGCCCATAGTGGGAGACTGTTTAATTATCATTCTGAGAAATATTCAATCAGCTATAGGGAATTTTTCCACAAACGAATGGATATATCTGAAGCTGGCTATAGAAAAGGTGCTGGAAAAAACGATTTATACACCCTTTTCAACTCTCTTACATGGTTTAAGAATGAGGATGCAACATTTCATGCCGAATTTGCTTTATTCTATTCTCTCAAGGAACATCTTAAAAAGTTCCCTGATGACGATGTTATGTTTACGATAGAATCAGGTATGCCATTAGAGTATATAAATGACAAAATAGCTGAATATTCTGAATAGAACCATCTACCAAGTACATATACGCCCCATATCCGCCTTGTTTCCTATTCTGGTACAATTACCGTCTGACTGCTTAAAATCGAAAATAAGGGCATTCTCGTAGCCCCTCGCATGGTATAAACTCAAAACCTTTTCTAATTGCTTGCCTGCTGATGGAAAAGGAGTAAAGCCATGAAGATTACAGAGTACAAAAAGAAAGATGGAACAGTAGTTTACCGTTCCAGCGTTTATCTTGGCATCGATACCGTAACGGGTAGGAAAGTCAAGACAACTATTTCAGACAGAACTAAGAATAGGCTCAAAAGCAAGGCTATCCAAGCCAAGGTAGAGTTTGAAAAAAACGGCTCAACGGTTATAAAAGCCGTTAACGTTAGCACCTATCAGGAATTGACGGAACTCTGGCTAGAAAATTATTGCCATACAGTCAAACATAGCACCCTTATAGGCGCAAAAAACAACATAAAAAAGTATCTCCTACCAGCCTTTGGAGACTACAAACTGGATAAACTGACACCCCCTATTATTCAGCACCAGGTAAACCAGTGGGCGATAGATTATAACCAACTAGGAAAAGGTTATCAGCAATATAACCAACTCCATGCCTTAAATAAACGTATATTATCCTATGCCGTTTCCTTGCAAGTCATTTCTTCAAATCCAGCTAGGGATATCATCGTCCCACGTCGCACACCAAAAGAAGGGCAAAAACTGAAATATCTGGATGACGACAATTTGAAAAAATTCTTGGATTATCTGGATCAGTTGCCAAACACTTACAAAAATTTCTCTGATACAGTGTTATATAAGACACTTCTAGCAACTGGTTTGCGTATTCGTGAGTGTTTAGCCTTGGAATGGTCTGATATTGACCTACAAAACGGTAGCATTTCAGTTACCAAGACTTTAAACACCCTCAAGGAAATCACTAGCCCTAAAAGTAAAAGTAGCATTAGAGAAATAGCACTGGATACCAAAACGGTACTCATGCTTCGGCTCTATAAAGTAAGACAATCCCAAATAGGTGGGGAAATAGGGATGACTTTTGAAAAAGTGTTCTCTGATACCTTTGACAACTACAGAGAAGCTGGGGCGCTTAGATTTAGACTAGAAAAGCATTTAAAACTGGCTGGATGTCCTCGTTTGAGTTTCCACGCCTTCCGACACACCCACGCTAGTCTATTGCTTAATGCTGGTCTGCCTTACAAAGAAATCCAAACACGGCTAGGCCATTCTAAAATTTCAATGACTATGGATATCTATAGTCATCTGTCCAAAGACAATAAGAAAAAGGCGACTTCCTTTTATGAAAAAGCCATTGCGAATTTACAAAGTTCCTAAAAAGTTCTTAAAATTCATTATTAAGAGACAAAAAACGGCTATATCAAGGGGTTTCAGCTTTTTCTCACATTTTGAGTTATAATAGAACTATGAAAATCACAAAACTTGAAAAGAAAAAAAGACTCTATCTGATGGAGCTTGATAATGACGACAAATCCTACATTACTGAAGATACTATTGTTCGTTTTATGTTATCAAGAGATAAGGTTATAAGCCAAGAAGAATTGAAAGAGATACAGGACTTTGCCAAATTTTCTTACGGTAAGAATCTAGCCCTCTACCACCTATCCTTTAAAGCTCGCACTGAAAAAGAAGTCAGAGAATATCTGACAAAATACGATATTGATGAAAACATAATTTCTCAAGTCATTGCTAATCTTAAAGAAGATAAGTGGATTAATGATGCTCAGTACGCTTATGCTATCATCAACGCCAATCAGCTTTCAGGAGACAAGGGGCCTTATGTATTGATTCAGAAACTAACACACAAAGGGATTTCAAAATCCACTATAGAAGAGATACTGAAAGAATTTGATTTTTTGGAAGTTGCTCAACGTGTAGCCAATAAACTATTGAAAAAATATGAGGGAAAGCTTCCATCTCACGCCTTACAAGATAAGATTATCCAGAATATGACCAACAAGGGTTTTTCCTATTCTGATGCTAAAAGTGCCGTTGACGAATTGGATAGTCAAGTTGATGAAGAAACGACTCAGGAACTCATCTTCAAGGAACTTGATAAGCAATATGCTAAGTATGCCCGAAAATATGAAGGATACGAACTTAAACAGCGTTTAACTCAAGTTTTAGCACGAAAAGGCTACGATTTTTCGGATATAGCAAGCGCTCTCAGAGAATATCTTTAATATTTTCATGTAAAATTCACAGATTTTAGGTAATTTTATGGTACAATAGTAAACGATAAACTTATAAATTGTAGAAAGTTGGTTAGTTATGAAGCTTCCAAAAGAAGGCGACTTTATTACAATTCAAAGTTATAAGCATGATGGGAGTCTCCACCGAACTTGGCGGGACACCATGGTACTAAAAACAACAGAAAACGCCATTATTGGTGTCAACGATCATACACTTGTTACCGAAAGTGATGGTCGTCGTTGGGTCACTCGAGAACCGGCTATTGTTTACTTTCACAAGAAATATTGGTTTAATATCATTGCCATGATTCGTGATAATGGAATTTCCTACTATTGCAATATGGCTAGCCCCTACTATCTGGATGAAGAAGCACTGAAGTATATTGATTACGATTTGGATGTTAAAATTTTTACAGATGGGGAAAAACGTCTCTTGGACGTTGAGGAGTATGAGCGCCACAAACGCAAAATGAATTATTCTGATGATTTGGACTATATTTTAAAAGAACATGTCAAAATTCTTGTTGATTGGATTAACAATGGACGTGGTCCTTTCTCAGAAGCCTATGTAAACATTTGGTACAAGCGCTATGTAGAACTAAAGAATCGGTAAAGTTGTCAAACTGGGGTGAGAGCCCTGGTTTTTTATTTGAAAAACCCAGCTTTTCAGCTGGGTTGGTCTCTATATGTCTAATTTAGTAACAGTAAATTTGATGTGGGAATAGTCTTTTTCAACATCCTTATCCAGCAAGAAAGCCGTGGCGTCCTTCTTAACCTGAACCAAATCAATATTTTGAGCCTGGGCTGCATAGACGCATCCACAATAACATTGACGGTAGATGTCATACTCTTCACACATCTCTACCGAACGTTTGTAGCCTTGATTTTTCTTGAAATCACTTGGAAGATAGTGAGTGGTATAAATTTTTTGCACATCGATTCCGATGCTGTTAATGGTTTGAGAATTCTTATGAGGACTGATGGTCAAGGCTGAGCCAAAATAGTCAAAACCTAAATCCATAGCCACTTGCGCTGTTTTATCCAGGCGGTAGTCAAAGCAAACCTTACAACGGTCACCACCTTCAGGCTCTTCTTCCAAACCTCGAACCAGTTTACGATATTCGTTAGGTTCATAAGGAGCTTCTAGGTATTGAACGTTATTGCCAGTTCGCTCATTGAAATCACTGACAAATTTTTGGGTGACGTAAGCCCGCTTGTGGTATTCTGGCTTGGGATGGATATTAGAATTGGCAAAATAAATGGTCACGTCTGCATACTTAGTCAAATATTCTAGAGTATAGGTACTGCAAGGGGCACAGCAAACATGCATGAGAATGGTTGGCCGTTGCTCATTTTTCTCCCATACTTGTACCATCTTCTGCATGACACGGTCATAATTAATCTTCTGATTGGGGTTCATCTTGCTCAGAATTTCTTCTACATCGATCATGTTCTTCTCCTTTTTCTAGTCTTATTTTATCATATAAGTTAGGAGAGCTCAAATCTATTTAAAAGTGAATAGTATAAAAAGAGGGATAGACATTCCCTCCTTTTGTGTTTTTTAATAAGTTGTTTTCTATAGAAAGCTTACATCATGCCGCCCATCATGCTTGGATCCATTGCTGGAGCTGGGGCCACTGGTTCTGGTTTATTGGCTACGACTGCTTCTGTTGTCAAAATCAAACTAGCTACAGATGCTGCATTTTGAAGGGCTGAACGACTCACTTTAACTGGATCGATAATCCCTTGATCAATCATGTTGACCCACTCGCCAGTTGCTGCGTTAAAGCCTGTACCAACTTCAGCATTTTTCAAACGATCGATGACGATAGAGCCTTCAAATCCTGCATTGTGAGCGATTTGACGGACTGGTTCTTCCAATGCACGGAGAACAATATTGCGGCCTGTTGCTTCGTCTCCTGTCAATTCCAAATCAGCCACGGCTGGGATAACATTTACAAGGGCTGTTCCACCACCTGCAACGATTCCTTCTTCAACAGCTGCACGAGTAGCGTTGAGGGCATCTTCAATGCGGAGTTTCATTTCTTTCAACTCAGTTTCAGTTGCAGCTCCGACCTTGATGACTGCAACACCACCTGACAATTTCGCCAATCGCTCTTGCAATTTTTCACGGTCAAATTCAGAAGTTGTGGTTTCGATTTGAGACTTGATAACTGCAACACGGTGAGAAATCGCTTCAGGATTTCCAGCACCTTCTACGATAACCGTACTATCTTTGTCCACAGTTACTCTCGCTGCTTGACCAAGTGCTTCAATTGTAGCATCTTTCAACTCAAGACCAAGGTCTTCTGTGATAACTGTTCCGCCTGTTAAGATGGCAATGTCTTCAAGCATAGCTTTGCGACGGTCACCAAAACCAGGTGCCTTAACGGCTACTACGTTGAAGGTTCCACGAATCTTGTTCAAGACAAGAGTTGGAAGAGCTTCGCCGTCCACATCATCTGCAATAATCAAGAGTGGAAGATTGCTTTGGAGAATGCTTTCCAAAAGTGGCAAGATTTCTTGGATATTTGAAATCTTCTTATCAGTAATCAAAATGTATGGATTTTCAAGGTCAGCTACCATTTTTTCGCTATCTGTTACCATATACTGTGAAAGATAACCACGGTCAAACTGCATTCCTTCCACAACTTCAAGTTCTGTTTCCATACCACGTGACTCTTCGATAGTGATGACTCCGTCTTTGCCAACTTTTTCCATGGCTTCAGAGATGTATTCACCTACTTTTTCGGAACGAGAAGAGACGGCGGCAACCTGAGCAATGGCTTCTTTGTTGGCAACAGGGATGGCGTTGTTTTTCAAGGCTTCTACAGCTGTGGCAACTGCTGTTTCAATCCCACGACGAATTCCGATTGGATTGGCACCTGCAGTGACGTTTTTGATTCCTTCACGGACAATAGCTTGGGTCAAGACTGTTGCAGTCGTAGTCCCGTCACCTGCGATATCGTTGGTTTTTGAAGCTACTTCTGATACCAATTTGGCACCCATATTTTCAAAATGATCTTCTAATTCAATTTCTTTGGCAATGGTCACACCGTCATTGGTAATCAAGGGTGAGCCAAATGATTTTTCCAACACAACGTTACGACCTTTTGGTCCCAAGGTTACTTTAACAGTATCTGCAAGGATATCGACACCACGGACCATAGCTGAACGGGCATCTGATGAAAATTTAATTTCTTTTGACATACTTACTTTCTCCTTCTATTCTTCAATGATAGCCAAGATGTTCGCTTCGCCTACGATGATGTACTTTTCATCGCCATCTTTGACATCAAGACCTGCGTGAGCTTCAACCAAGACACGGTCTCCAGCTTTAACACTTGGAGCAACTAAGTCACCGTTCAAGGTACGAACACCTTGTCCAGTAGCCACAACTTGAGCTGTTTTGGTTTTTTCTTGGGCTGAACCTGCGAGGACAAAACCTCCAACAGTTTGTTCTTTTTCTTCGATTTTTAAGACCACACGGTCCCCTAATGGTTTCAACATCTGTTTTCCTCCATGATGAACTACATATTATTAGCACTCTTTATATCTGAGTGCTAAATCATAGTTCTATTGTATCACTTGGTCAGAAATAGTCAAGGAAAAAGTCTGACTTTGGAAAGATAAAAAGCCTGAGGCCAACTCAGACTTTTCAATGTTTAAAATGGCAATTCTTCCTCTTCCAAGACCAAATCGGCCAAATCCTGTCCTGCATTATTTTCACGCATAGCACGTTGGGCGCGGCTTTCCAAAAGTTGGAATCCTGTGACAAGGACTTCGGTCACATAATTCATTTGACCATTTTTCTCAAAACGACGAGTACGCAATTCCCCATCCACTGAAATGAGACTACCTTTAGTTGCGTAGCTGGCCAAGCTTTCTGCTAGTCTACCCCATAGGACCATATTTACAAAATCGGCTTCACGTTCACCGTTTTGATCTTTGTAACGACGGTTCACAGCGATAGTTGCGCGCGCTACTGACTTGTCATTGTTAGTTTTGTGCAATTCTGGTGTAGACGTTAAACGTCCAATTAAGATAACTTTATTATACATATTTTTTCCTCCTACTTATCTATTCGTAGGAAATCAAAAAAGTTACAGAAATTTGTAACTTTTCGAGGAAATTTTTTACTTTTTATGAACCATGAAACCTGTCGCCTGTTGATTGGCCATAATGGTCATATCTGTAATCTGAACACGACGAGGTTGACTAGTCACATAGACTACTGTGTCTGCAATATCCTGAGCTTGCAAAGCTTCTATTCCTTGGTAAACGGACGCAGCTCGTTCTTTATCACCGCGAAAACGTACCGTCGAAAAATCTGTTTCGACAATTCCAGGCTGAATGGTCGTCACCTTGATATCCGTTGCGATGGTATCAATTCGCAGACCATCTGAAAAGGTCTTAACCGCTGCCTTGGTGGCTGAATAAACAGCTGCACCTGCATAGGCGTAGATTCCTGCGGTCGACCCCATGTTGATAATATGTCCTTGATTGGCTTTTACCATTGCTGGCAAGAAACAGCGAGTGACTGCCATCAAACCTTTGACATTGGTATCCAGCATGGTCAGCATATCCAACTCTTCATAGTCCTGATAGGGTGCCAAGCCTAGAGCCAGTCCAGCATTATTGACCAAGATATCAATCTGCCCTATCGTTTCTAGAATATCGGAGCAGACAGCCTTCACCATAGTCATATCCGTCACATCCAATGGAAAGGTCCAAACTGTTTGATTTGGATAGGTTGCTGCAAACTCTGACTTGAGAGCCTCTAATCTGTCTGTCCGTCGTCCTGTTAGAACAACATTCTCCCCCTGCTCCAGATATGCACGCGCAATCGCTTCACCAATGCCTGAGGTTGCTCCTGTAATCACTACATTTTTTGCCATCTTATTTCCTTCTATCTGGTCTATCAGATACTGACAATTTCTTAGGCAGTCCAGTGTTTCGCTGGGTCAAATGGAGTTCCGACAACTTGGTCTTCTGATAATTCAATAATACCACGTTTTTGCGGAGCATTTGGCAAATGCAATTCACGAGGGCTACACATCATTCCAAAACTCTTTTCGCCACGAAGCTCGCCTGGGAAAATGAGGTTGCCTTTGGGCATCATAGCTCCAGGAAGAGCGACAATGGTTTTTAACCCGACACGCGCATTAGGAGCCCCTGCAACGATTTGCACTGTCTTGTCACTTGCGACTGCAACTTGGCAGATGTTGAGGTGGTCACTATCAGGATGGGCTACCATCTCAACAATTTCACCAACAACAAACTTAGGCTCCTTGTCATTAACAATTTCCTCTGCAAAACCTTCCGTTTGTAATTCTTGGTTCAAACGAGATACTTGCTCATCTGTCAAAAAGACTTGACCGCGCTCTTCAATTTCAAATAAACTTGAAACTTCAAAAATATTCCAAGCCACTGTTTCCCCATTATCTTTGAGAAAAACACGGGCTACCTTGCCTTTGCGCTCCACATCCAGTTTGGCATCTCCGCTATTTTTCACGATGACCATAAGGACATCACCGACATGTTCTTTGTTATATGTAAAAATCATTGTTTCTATTTTCTCCTATTTCAGTCCTGCTAAAAAGTCGTTAATTTGTTGCTTGCTTTTACGGTCGCGATTAACAAAACGACCAATTTCCTTGTCCTTTTCTAGAACAACAAGGCTAGGGATTCCATATACATCCCAGAGTTTGGCCAAATCCAGATACTGGTCTCTATCCACTCGAATAAAGGTAAACTCTGGATTACTCTCCTCAATTTCTGGCAAGGCAGGATAAATATAACGGCAATCGCCACACCAGTCCGCCACAAAAAGGAAAACCTTCTTGCCATCTTTTTCTACTAAAGATGCCAATTCTTCTAAACTTGCTGGTTGTATCATAAGATTTCCTCCTCATAGGCTAGGTCTTCATTTTCATAGACAAAGGTATAATGACGGCCATCCTCAAAAATGACACCACCAACCAAGCTCTCTAGACTGCTTTCATAAACTTGAACATAGAGGGTCGCAATTTCCCCCATGTCTGAAAAATGGTCTCGTACAATCGCTGTCAACTCTTCCTGAGTCTTCATGAGCTTACGGTCATCTGCAACTTTTTTCGTAGCAAAGGCAAGGCTCCCAATACCAAGCAGGGCCAGACCTGCTATCCACATTTTTTTAGCTTTCATACCATTCATTTTAACACAAAAAAGGCTTTAGGACAAATGAGGAAGCAGCAGAAAAGCAAGTAAAAAGCCTCTTCCTTTAAGGAAAAGGACTTCTTATACTCAATGAAAATCAAAGAGCAAACTAGGAAGCTAGCCGCAGGTTGCTCAAAACAGCGTTTTGAGATTGTGGATGAAGCTGACATGGTTTGAAGAGATTTTTGAAGAGTATTATTCTTATTGCCAGGCACCTGAGTTGCCAACGTAGTAACCATCAGGTGTGTAGGTATTACGAAGCATCTTACCTGACGAAGCTAGATAGTACCACTTGCCATTATCTTTGACCCAATCATTCGCTAACATGGCACCAGAAGAACTTACATAATACCATTCTCCCTTGTCATAAACCCAAGTGCTTGCTTTCATGGCTCCTGAAGTTGATAAATAGTACCACTTGCCTTGGTCGTAAAGCCAATCACTAGCAATCATGGCTCCTGATGATTTAAAGGCATACCAGTTGCTACCTTGATAGAGCCAAGTTTGATTGAACATGACTCCTTTATCATTCATAAAGTACCAAGTTCCCTTGCCTTTAATCCAATCCTTCTGCACTAATTGACCTTGTTTTTGATAGTACCAGTTTTGGTTTGATTTTAGCCAACTTTCTGCTTTTACAATCGGATAAAGTTCTTTGAAAGCTCCTCCATCATATTTGTGACTGATAGATTTTAGTTTTTCAAGTTTCAACTCGCCATTATCATAGTCTGCCCAAGCATATACTTTTTGACCATTGACAGTCTCTGGTAAGGTAGCAGTGTAAGTCTTGGTTTGATAATCCCATTTAGCATCGAGGTAAGTGTATTGATCATTTGATTCTTCAATACGGTAGTAGCCTCTCTTTCCACCTTCATGATGTACATCGTCAACCACTTTAGTGGACCAGGTCTTCACTTCGTTTCCGCTCTTAGCCTCGACCTTGATATCTCCTCTATAGCCATATGGAACATAGAAATTCAGGTAACGCCCTTCTATACCAATCATAGACTTGTCCTTTTCTTGACCTAGAAAATTGACTGTCTGATCTTGACCATCGAGACTAACCGTCCACTCGATTTTCTCGGTTTTTGGCAAATCCAACACTTTGATATCCACTTCATGACCATTGTTAAACCGAAGAATCTTGCCATCTTGATACTGTACTCCACACTTAACAACCCATTCTTCTTTAAGCTCAAATGCCTGCCCTAAATGTGGAAAAGCCAGTAAAGCTAGACCTGCTAGAGACAAACCAAATAATGTGATTTTTTTCATCGTAGATCCTCCTTAGGATTTTTTATGTTAATTATATCACTATGTTTTTATTTTGCAACTCATATCCTAAATATGCAAGCAAAAAAACCTCTGAGATTCTTCTCAAAGATTCTGATTTTGCTAATTGCTGTTCTTAACTGCTGCAGTAATAAAGGCAGTGTAGAGTTCTTCTGGACGATTTGGACGGCTTGACAGTTCAGGATGATACTGACACGCTACAAAGAATTTATTTTCAGGAATTTCCACGATTTCGACCAAACGATTATCTGGAGAAACTCCTGAGAAGACAAAGCCTGCTGCCTCAAACTGCTCACGGAAAGCGTTGTTAAACTCATAACGGTGACGGTGACGGCGTTGCACCACTTCTTGATTGTGATAAGCAGCCGCAGCCTTAGAGCCACGTTTCAACTTAGATGGATAAAGTCCCAAGCGAAGGGTTCCCCCCATATCCTCAACGTCAATCTGATCACGCATGATATCAATGATAGGGTATTTTGTTTCTGGTGCAAGCTCTGCAGAATTGGCACCTTCAAGACCCAAAACGTGACGAGCAAACTCGATACAAGTCAACTGCATTCCCAAACAGACTCCCAACATTGGAACATCATTCTCACGCGCATAGCGAATGGCTTGGATTTTCCCTTCCGTACCACGTTGACCAAAACCACCTGGTACGATGATTCCGTTCGCATCAGACAAAAGCTCTGCCACATTCTCTGCTGTCACATCATTGGCATTGATCCAATTGATTTTAACTTCTGCGTCGTTGGCATAACCGGAGTGTTTCAAGGCTTCAACCACAGAAATGTAGGCATCTTGCAACTCAACATACTTACCAACAAGGGAAATCTTAACTTGTTTCTTGAGATTCATGACCTTGTCCACCATAGCTGACCACTCTGTCATATCCGCTACTGGTGCGTCTAATTTCAAATGGTCACAGACAATTTGATCCATACCTTGTGCCTGCAAGTTCAGTGGAATTTGGTAAAGGTGTTCAACATCCAACGATTCGATAACGGCTTCTGGTGCCACATCACAGAACTGGGCTAGCTTGTTTTTAATTCCTTGACCAGCTGGTTGCTCTGTACGAATCACCAACATATTTGGTTGAATTCCCAATCCACGCAATTCTTTTACAGAGTGTTGAGTTGGTTTGGTTTTCATTTCACCAGCAGCCTTGAGGTATGGAAGCAAGGTTGTATGGATGTACATAACATTATCTGCACCCACATCTGCCTTCATCTGACGAAGGGCCTCTAGAAATGGCAAGGACTCAATATCTCCAACTGTTCCACCAACCTCTGTGATAATGACATCAGAGTCGGTCGTTACAGCGGCACGCTTGATTTTTTCTTTCAAAGCATCTGTGATATGAGGAATAACCTGAACAGTTGCCCCAAGGTATTCTCCACGGCGTTCTTTACGAAGAACTTCACTATAAATTTTACCAGTTGTCACGTTGGAATATTTGTTGAGATTAATATCGATGAAACGTTCATAGTGACCCAAGTCCAAATCAGTCTCAGCTCCATCATCTGTCACAAAAACTTCTCCGTGCTGGTAAGGACTCATGGTTCCCGGATCAATATTGATATAAGGGTCAAACTTTTGAATGGTTACTTTGAGACCACGATTTTTCAAGAGACGACCCAGACTTGCTGCCACAATCCCTTTCCCAATAGACGATACCACACCACCAGTTACAAAAATATATTTCGTAGACATACATTCCTCTTTCTAAAATGCTCAAGGTCTTGCTGACTACGAGGGGACATAGAAAACAAGACCCTACTAATAAGAATAATCTGGAACGACTGCACCAGATTCACAGCCAAAATACAAGAAGATAACTTCTTGAAAAAACAAAAATAGCTCCCTAAGAACTAGGGAGCCCCGACCTCTAAAAGAGGTGCCCGAACAATATGATACCTAAAAATAGGATAATTGTCAATAGCTTACCCTTTTATTCCTCGATGTTTTCAGTATCATCATCTGAAAACTCGTCGTCTTCTTCATTGAGATCCACGTCTTCACCCAAGTCATCTGGGGCGATTTCGTTGATTTCGGCATCGTAAGCTTCCACTTCATTTTTCTCATCATCTGGATTTTCATCATCATATGAAAGAGCTGGATCGGCTTCGTATGCATCTTCGTCTTCTGGATCATCTGCATTGTAGTCAATAGCATCTGAATCGCCATCCATGAAGGCATTGACACGTTTTTTCTTAGCTTTTGGTGCTACTTCATCGTCATCATTTTCTTCAAGAGCAATGATCTCTTCGTCGATTTCGTCCACACCATACCATGAACGAAGACCCCATTTGTTATCTCCAAGTGAAATGAAGCTACCGTCAAAGTTCAACTCTGTGTAGAACAAAGGCAAAGCTTCACGGATATCGCTGTTTGATGTTCCAAGGTAGTTTTGAATTTCGTTTACAAGATCGCTAAAATGCATCTCATGATCACGACCACGAAGTTCCAAGATAGCACGCGCCACCTCAATCATAGATAGTTCACTTTTTTCTTGCCCAGCAAATACTTCTAATTCCAAAGCGTTTCTCCTCATTTATACTACTATCGCCAGAGTGAACAGACTCTGACCTCATTTTATCATTTACTCTTTATTTTACGATAATTTTGTGGAATAGTCAAAGGTTAAGGGGGAGAAAGTTAGTTGATTTGAACTTGGTAACTTCTCAAAGTAACTTCCACTTGCCTGACCAAAGTGGAAATTAGTCTAAAACTGACTTTTATTTCTTTGCTACCCAGCCGATGGCATCGTGAGGTGGTTTTTCGGTATCAATCCAGATGAATTCAATGCCGATTTTGCCATTTTTAAACTTAGTCAAGCGAATGCCGTTGATTTCCAGTCCATTTAAACGTTGACCTGTCAAGACTTCTCGTTCTTTCAACTGGAAAGCATACATAGAAATTTTTAAAAATTTTCTCTATCGTAAACCTGCCACTATTTCAGAAACTATACTGGCTGATTCCAAACGTAATATGGTCATTTCATCTACCTTCCCTAATAATGGCATTGCACCATACCAAACAATGCTCTTGTTTACCAAAAGAATAGGCGTGACTATTTTCGATTGAGTAAAAGATACTTTAATTTTCTGGCTCTTCAACTGGTCTAGCCATGCTTTATTTGCAACCGTCTCTGGTATACATATCTCAATTTTACTAATCCTAAATTCTTTTAGAAATTTCATCAGTTTTGTCTGGTGCACATAAGGTAAAATAAGCATACACTCCTGTCTTTCCCCTGCTAAGTCCTCTCTCAACACCTTCTCATATCTACTATCAACATAAACGAATTGTTTCTCCTCACCCTCGATGACACGATAATCCATCTTTCGATAAGCTACTTGTCGTTTCTGAAACATCTTTTCTAAATAAGGAACATGAATATCCACATAATCGAAAATACGCACCAAAGACTTATCTTTGTAATTTCTATGAATCCGACCTGCATATTGAATCAAATTATTTTTCCAAGAAAAGGGTGCTGCCAAGATAAGCGTGTCCAACTGAGGCAAGTCAAAACCTTCGCCAATGTATTTTCCAGTAGACAACAAAACAAACCCTTTATCTAACTGTTCTAACGTCTCCAGTAAACTCGTTCTCTCTCGAACTTTGGTTTTTCCGTTAATAATATAACAGTCATCAACCTCTTTCTCTTTCAATAACTTTTCAAAGGCATCTATCTGTTGAATTCGATTGACTAAAACCAAGATATTTCGTCCTTCTGCCACTTGGGCTAGAATATCCTTGAGAATCAGCTGATTCCTCGCTGAGTCTGTAGCAATCCAATCACTAAGCTGTATAAAATTACTTGCTTTGGTCTTTTCAATCTCCAAATGACCAAAAGAAGTGAATCTTAATTGCAATTGCCGTTTAAAATCCGTTTCCCTCTTATCAGCAGTATGGATTATCTCACCAATTCTCTGAAAAACAATAGGCTCATGGCCATTCTTACGCTCAGGCGTAGCCGTCAAACCGTAAAGATACTTCCCTCTAAACTGTGCCACAACTTTTTCAAACATCAAGGCAGACACGTGATGACACTCATCCACAATCATCATCTCATACTCATCCAAAAGACTTTGACTATTTTCCAACTTAAATAGAGATTGAATCATAACAACATCAACCAGTTTACTCAGCCATTTCTTAGTTCCACCGTACTGCCCAACACAGCCTATTACCTTTTCACGACCTGATGCCGTATAACGGGTAGCTTCTTCCTCTTCGAAAGTCAAAAAATGGTTTAAACGATCCAGCCATTGGTCTAAGAGTTGCCTATTATGAACTAGGATAATTGTTTTGGTCTTCCGTTCAGAGATGAGAGCAGCACCTAATACGGTCTTCCCAAAACCTGTCTCCGCATGAAGTAAACCATTTTCTTTAGAAGTCATATCTGACAGGGCTAACTCTTGCTCAAAAGTGAGTGCTCCCTTAAATTCCACTCTAATAGACCTTTGTACTTTTCTCCTATCCTCCACAACTACCTGCTTAAATTTATCTTGCAATGGATATAGCAAGCCTCTTGGCAGCCATAAATAATAATCGGATTCTCCAAATAAATACATTCTCTCAGGAATTTGATAGGTTGGCTGTCGCATAGCCTGCTTTAAATAAAATTCGGGATTAGAAAACGAAGCCATATTTTTCAAGAAAAAAAGTGTCTTGGGTGTCACAGACGATTTTTCAAGTTGGATAGTATTAGATAAGACGATCTGCAACTCCTTGTCCAATTCTTGATTGCCTAACTCCTCTTGGATTAACAATGCCACTTTAGCAGTTGAAATCCTATGAATTTCTTGCAGATACCTCCATTGGTCTTCATATGGTTGAAAATGTTCATCCACAAAGACCGTTCGCCCTTGATGATAAGCTTCTCCTTGAAAAGGTAAAGCAATCAAATTACCAAATCCACCTTTAGGAAGGACATCCTGATTCGGAAACATGCGATCAAAAGAATCAAAGGACAGTTGCATACTTTCCTGCATAGCCAATTCTAATAGTTTCTTTCCAAATAAGCGAGCCTCTCGACACGGAATCGCTTCCTCAAAGAAGAACCAAATATGGAGTCCTTGACCCGAACGAGAAATCTCTAGATGGCCTTCCATCTGGCGTTCCCTGGCTATTCTATGAATGGCTAAACCGGCTTCTTTCCAATCTCCTTCATCCAAATCCAGTACCAAAAAATAACAGCTATCATCTAAGTGCATAGGAAAGATACCGATGGCTATCTCCCCACGAAAATGAGATTTTAAAACAGAGTTCGTCAATGTCTGGAAACTCCGTTTTTCAGGCGGCAACTGCTTCCAACCATAATCATAGGAAGGAAAATACTGAATTTTCCCTTGATCATTGATAAAACTCTTAGCATAAACATCAAAACGGCCAGCAAACACGGAGGTAAACAATTGTAATTTTTCTTGCGTCGTCAAGTGACTACTTTGAAGTTGGAACATCTCCTCGAACCGAGAGCGTTCCATAACAAACTGACTCTTGTCTTTAAGACGTTTACACAAGAAAAACTCACTATCCCCATTAAAAGAAGAAAAGACATCAAGTACTTCTACCACAATTCCATCCAAAGACACAAAAACAGCCATAACAATCACCTCCTTGATTCCTATAGGCTGATTATAACAAGAATGTCTGAAATTGTACACGAAAATAAAATCCTAATAACACTGAAAGTACGAGATAAATAGAGTTTAAACGAGCAATCTATAAAATTAAAAAACACATATTATCAAGCGACCTAAATCTTTGATGATATGCGTTTTCTTGTGGAAATATTTAATTCATTTTTTCCTAAAATTCAATATTTACTCAGTATGAGGATTTTGAAAGATCGAAATCTCAATCTAGATACATTCTTTCTGAAGACAAATCATTTTGACCACCGAGCAAGAGATTTTCAAAAAAAGCTGTTAAAAACTCAGGACGTCGCTGTAAAATCTTTGCATTATCTAATACCAAGGCATCACGAAAATACTTGGCATGTTGCTGAAATGGTGTATTATCAATATCAAAACCAAACTCACGAAGATACTGAATCAAAAAGACCGTTACTGTCCGAGTGTTTCCTTCGCGAAATGGATGAATCTGCCAGATTCCTGAAATAAAATGCTGGATTTTTTTAACCATATCCGCCTGGGTTAGTGTCGCATATTCAACTTGTCTTTCCTGATTAAAATCATAATCCAAGGTCATTTGAATCATAGAGAAATCAGAGTACACAACACTTTCACCATTCAAAACAGGTTCATTCTTTGTGATATTGGTCTGACGAAATTGCCCCACTGGAATAGAGGATTCAAATATATCTTGAAACAACTCCTTATGAATAGCAAGTAAGGTCGCAGGACTGAAGCTAAAGCCTCTTCGAGATAATAGTTCCACGATACGAAGAGAAACCAAGTCTGCCTCCTCCGTACTTGCATCAATGGTATGATGATAAGCCGTTGCATCTTCATAAACCTGCTCGTAAGTCAGTTCACCTCGGGACTGTTTCTCAGCCAAAGATTCCATATAAGCTGATGGAACTAGATTATCAACCTTCTGCAGACCAAAACCTATGCGCCATAAGTCACGCTTAGCTTCATAAGACAAGTTTGGATCATCAATATTGTAAGTTGATTGCATAGAAAGATCCTTTCAATTGTTTTTCTGTGTCATAGGTAAATGGTGAAATAGGCATGGAATTGACGTAAATTATAAAAAACCATCATTGGCATACACCACTCTGAACTCGTTGGTCTGTTCAAATCCCAACTCAATTCCCCCAACACCTGAGAAGAAAGCTGCAATGTTGTACTTCTCAGAGCGATTCGAACTTACAGAATTTGTCATGTAGTAACCTGCTTTCTAAGTTAGTAATTCTGATACTTAATCATAAAATCACATATAATTTACTAATCAAGAACAATAAATATGTTTATGAAAATAAATAAACTGAGTTGCTATTTGTATCTATTTTCTTTTCTTTATGTAAGAGAAAAAGGAGTCTTTTAATCCAGAGAATATACTACTATGTTCTTGTTGAGAATCCTTAAATATTTCTCTATCATATTTTACATTAAAGGGGTCTTCGCCAAAATGTTTTATATAGACTTCTACTGCATATGTATCCATCATTCCAGATATATAGTCTAAAACTTTTCTAGTTTTTTCTTTTTTACTAGTATGATTATCCCATCTATATTCGACTGGCATTAACATTCCATCTTTGTTATACTCGTCATTCATAAATAATTCAAAAAGTTTCGTTAAAACCTTTGTTCCAACCGTTTCATAAAGCATGATATTATCTGAACCAGTGACACAATCAAATATAGTTTTTTTCAGTGCTTCTGCCAAAGATTTATAATTTTTAAACCCGAGTTCCTCCTTATTCTTTGTTCCAGTTTTTCTTTGAAAGTCTTCCTCTACTGTGATAACATTGATATCTTCGATAAGTTTATTCACTATGGTTGAAATTAATTCTCTTCGAAAATAAAAATCATAGTCCTCAGTTTGACAAATCTCTGAAGTTCTTTTTTTTGCGAATTGTTTTGCGTCTTCAATCCAATTATAGAACTTTTCTTTTACTTCATCTTCAAGAGTATCATTATTCTCTAATCTAAAATAAAATTCATCAATTGTAAAATAATTGCTAGCTAATGCATCTTCTAAATCATGAGCACAGTATGCAATTTCGTCTGCAAGATCAACTATTTGGACATCAATTGTTCTAAACGGTAAGTTAGCATTTTTTAAAACTTTTTCAAACTTATTAGATAATTCATCGTAATCATCTTTATATAAAAATTTTTTCTTATCCTTATCATATGCAACAAAGTACTTGATGATTGCTGCTAAAGTACGATAAGTCAAATTAAGACCATTATATTGAGGAGATTTCTTCTCAATTTTTCTTAGAACACGAATGCCTTGTGCATTTCCCTCGAATCCAACATCCGGAGCAAGTTTATTCAAAACTCTTTCCCCATGATGACCAAAAGGAGGATTTCCAACATCGTGAATCAAGGAACCCGTTTCAACCACTACGCTCATTTTTGAGAAATTCTTCTCTATATTTTTCTCATATTGAATATATTCTTTTGTGTTGGTGTTCGCAGATTTAGTTTTAATTTCTTTCTTAACTTTTATCTTGAGTTCATCAACAATTCCACGAGCTATCTGTGCAACTTCAAAACTATGGGTTAGTCGATTTCTATGAAAAGCTTTACTATTCACTTCGAATAATTGCATCTTCCCTTGTTGACGTCTAAATGAAGTTGAGTAGATAACTCTTGCATAATCTCTTTTAAATTCATCACGATCTCGATTTGAAACTTCAATATGCTCTCGAACTTCTAAATCTGTAACTTTTTCCCAATGATTCTCTAGGAATGTAATTAATTCTGTCATAATATCACCTTTGATTTTCTACACCAACTTCTTCATCTCATCAATACGTGCAACGGTCGCGTCGTATTTGGCTTGGTAGTCGGCTTGTTTGTCGCGTTCTTTTTGGACGACTTCTGGTTTGGCATTGGCTACGAAACGTTCGTTAGAGAGTTTCTTGCCGACCATGTCCAGTTCTTTTTGCCATTTAGCCAGTTCCTTGTCGAGACGAGCCAGTTCTTCTTCGACATTGAGGAGGTCAGCGAGTGGCAGGTAGATTTCTGCTCCTGTGATGACGCTTGACATAGCGAGTTCAGGTGCAGGGATGGTTGAGGCGATTTCCAAGTGTTCTGGATTTGTGAAGCGTTTGATGTAGTTGACATTGCTGTTAAAGAAGGCTTCCAAGTCACTATCGCTTGTCTTAACAAGGATGGTGATTGGCTTGCTTGGAGCTACATTTACTTCCGCACGCGCATTACGAACGGCACGGATCAAGTCTTTGAGACTTTCCACACCAGTATGAGCCGCAAGGTCTTCAAAGGCTGGGTTGACAGTTGGGTATTCTGCTGTAACAATAGAGCCTTCTGAGATTTGTCCAAAGATTTCCTCTGTCACGAATGGCATGATTGGGTGAAGGAGACGAAGGATCTTGTCCAAAGTGTAAAGGAGAACAGAACGTGTGATGACTTTCTCTTCTTCATTTTCGCTATAAAGGACTTCCTTGGTCAATTCAACATACCAGTCCGCAAACTCATCCCAAATGAAGTTGTAGAGGATGTGTCCAGCCACACCAAACTCAAACTTGTCAAAGTTGGCAGTTGCTTTTCCGATAGTTTCATTGAGGTTGTGGAGAATCCAGCGGTCTGTGACATTTCCAGCTTCCTTGTTGGCAACTTTTTCGACATTGGCAGTTGCTTGCTCAAGGGTCAAGCCTTCATTGTTCATGAGGATGTAGCGAGAGATGTTCCAGATCTTGTTAATGAAGTTCCATGAAGCATCCATTTTCTCGTAAGAGAAGCGCACGTCTTGACCTGGTGCAGAACCGTTTGAAAGGAACCAACGCAGGCTATCTGTTCCGTACTTATCAATAACATCCATCGGATCAATCCCATTGCCCAGTGATTTAGACATCTTACGGCCTTCCTCGTCACGAATCAGACCATGAATCAATGCATTTTTGAATGGCGATTTGCCAGTAAATTCCAAACCTTGGAAAATCATTCGAGATACCCAGAACGGGATAATATCATAACCAGTCACCAAAGTTGATGTTGGATAATAACGTTTGAAGTCTTCTGAGTCGACATCCGGCCAGCCCATGGTAGAGAATGGCCAAAGGGCAGAACTGAACCAAGTATCCAAGACGTCTTCGTCCTGAGTCCAACCGTCGCCTTCTGGAGCTTCTTCGCCGACATATATTTCACCCTCAGCATTGTACCAAGCAGGGATTTGGTGACCCCACCAGAGCTGACGAGAGATTACCCAGTCGTGGACATTTTCCATCCACTGGAGGAAGGTATCGTTGAAACGAGGTGGGTAGAATTCTACCTTGTCCTCTGTGTCTTGGTTGGCAATAGCATTTTTGGCCAATTGATCCATCTTGACGAACCACTGAGTAGACAAGCGTGGTTCAACCACAACACCAGTACGCTCTGAGTGACCAACACTGTGGACACGTTTTTCGATTTTAACAAGGGCACCGATTTCTTCCAATTTAGCCACGACGGCCTTACGAGCTTCAAAACGGTCCATGCCTGCAAATTCAAAGGCCAAGTCGTTCATGGTTCCGTCGTCGTTCATCACGTTTACTTGTGGCAAGTTATGACGTTGACCAACCAAGAAATCGTTTGGATCATGGGCAGGTGTGATTTTCACGACACCTGTACCAAACTCAGGGTCTGCGTGCTCATCGGCAACGATTGGGATCAATTTATTAGCGATTGGAAGGATGACGTTTTTACCAATCAAGTCCTTGTAGCGTGGGTCTTCTGGATTGACCGCTACCGCAACGTCCCCAAACATGGTCTCAGGACGAGTAGTCGCAACTTCAAGGGCGCGTGAGCCATCTTCTAGCATGTAGTTCATGTGGTAGAAGGCACCTTCGACGTCCTTGTGGATAACTTCGATATCAGAAAGAGCTGTGCGAGCTGCTGGGTCCCAGTTGATGATGAATTCACCACGGTAAATCCAGCCTTTCTTGTAAAGGTCCACGAAGACTTTGCGAACAGCTTTTGACAAACCTTCGTCAAGAGTGAAACGCTCACGAGAGTAGTCTACAGAGAGCCCCATCTTGCCCCATTGTTCCTTGATGGTTGTCGCATATTCATCTTTCCATTCCCATACTTTCTCTAGGAATTTTTCACGACCGAGGTCGTAACGAGTAATGCCCTCACCACGTAAGCGCTCCTCAACCTTAGCCTGAGTCGCAATCCCCGCGTGGTCCATCCCTGGAAGCCAAAGTGTATCAAAACCTTGCATCCGTTTTTGACGGATAATGATATCTTGCAAAGTCGTATCCCAAGCGTGACCAAGGTGAAGTTTACCAGTCACGTTTGGCGGTGGAATCACGATTGAATAAGGCTTAGCCTTTTGATCGCCTGAAGGCTTGAAAACATCAGCATCAAGCCATTTTTGGTAACGACCAGCCTCAACCTCGGCTGGATTGTATTTAGGTGAAAGTTCTTTAGACATGTGTTTGTCCTTTCTCTATTTTGTTCATTTTATTTTGAATTTGCTTAGCAGCTTCTTCTGCAGACAAATTCGTATTATTTATTTTAAAGTAGTGGTGCAACTCATTAGGTTGACGTTGGGAATTTAATTGAAGTGTTTCAGTAGTCTCTAAAATTTCTCTTTCAGATATCTCAATATGCCGTTTCAAGGGCTTGTGCTTCAACCGGTTCTCCGTTCGATTTCGACGTAAACGCTCTTCAAGACTTGTTTCCAACTCCACAAAAAGAATCTCTTGATGAAAGTTATCCAATAAATCCTGAATTTGCTTTAAATACATCAGCTGGTACTGATTTGAAAAATCAATTACGTCAGTTAAAATTACTGATCGCTGATTTCTTGCACTTGCTCCAAGGAAAGAAAAAGTGATTCCACGAACAAATTCCCACATTTCCTCTGTAAAGTTCTGATAGATTTCTAGTGCAAAATCGATGGCTTGATGGTTATAAAAGAGGGTAGAATCCGTCAGTCGAGACAGTTCTTGACCAATCGTCATTTTTCCTGAGGCCGGAGCACCAATGATGAAAAGATGCATCAAATCACCTCCCACTCACTCCTCAGTAAGCCATATATGAGACTGTCACAGCGGTTCCCTTGAACATCCTTTCGGTCTCTTATGCGAGCTTCGAGGGTAAATCCAAGTTTTTCTGCGACTCGTTGACTTTGGACATTATAGTCAAAGCAAGAGAGTTCAATCTTGTGAAGCCCTAATTCTTTAAAAGCCAGGTTAATCAAGGCACTCGCCGCTTCGGGCACATAGCCTCGCCCCCAATAGTCTGGGTGCAAGGTATAGCCGATTTCCAGCACATCATCTTCATGGCGATGGTTGAAATCGACAGAGCCAACGATCTTATCGGTTCCTTTGACGACAATCCCGTAGCCTGCTGGGAGATTTTCCTTTTGATTGCGCTCGGGAAGGATATGCTCTAGATAATAAATCTCATCTTCCAAGGTCTTGACAGGTGGAAAACCTGCTGGGTAAGAAACTTCTGGACGACTAGCATAGTCAAAGATATCCTCTGCATCCGCCACTGTACGAACTCGTAAGACCAGACGCTCTGTTTCCAACCGTTCTGGTAACTCAGCTCTTGTCATCCTTCTTCCTCGCTTTTTTGATGAAGCTCCCCTTAATATCTACACGCTTGTCCAGATAACGATAGACGCGCTGATATCCATCTCCCATGAAATAGGTTGGGGCAAACAGTTCATTTCTAAAATGTCCCTTTTCATCCAAAAGTTCTGGGTCAACAAGTCTCTCAACAATCTTAGCGAAAATATGACAAATTCCCTCTTCCTCAACAATCCTATCTACCTGACAATCCAAAACGACTGGACAATCCTCTAAAATCGGTGCCTGAGTTCGTTCAGAAATTTCATAATGCACTCCCAAACGTTCCAATTTCTCCTGATGACTGATAAAACCAGCCTGCTCCATCTCGAGCATGAGATTTTCATCAGGGATATTCACAGTAAATTTTTGATAATGTTTAATTTGCTCTGCGGCATTCTCTTTCGCAACGACTCCAATCACAATCCAATCTCCTAGACTATAAGAGGAACTACAGGTCGTGATGTTATAGCCAAAATTCTGATCTTGATATCCTAAAATAAAAACAGGAAAGCCATAGTATAGTTTATTAGTTTTAAATGATTGTTTCATAACAACCTCCTTTGACTAAGACACAAAAGAAAAGCCCTGTCATCTACATGACAGGGACGAATGTGCTTATCCGCGGTACCACCCAATTTCGGGCAGAGCCCGCCACTCTCGTCTTTAAAACAAAAAGACACTTTTATTTCATTTTTTCATCCATCAGCAACCAGTTTTGACACATTTGTGGACTTCTCAGCGCCGCCACTTTCTGTAAAATGTGGGATTCAAAACACCTCTAATGGCTCTATTGTAGCAAGATTTTTTCGGAAATGCAAGGGACAAGAAAGATTACTTGAACTTAATGCCGTTTTCTTTCAATTTCTTAATAGTAGCTGGGCCGATTCCTTTCAAGGCAAGGAGTTCTTTTTCAGTCCAGTTTTTGAAATCTGAAGCAGACTTGATTCCTTCATCATAGAAAGTCTTAGCACGATCAAGTGGAAGTCCACCCAAGTTTGCTGCAAAATCTTCTACAGAATTGGCTACTTTTTGAGCTTGCTCTTTGGTAGCTTCTACTGCTTGTTCAACTTTTTTAGAAACAGCCTTACCAGCTTGGCTTGCTGACTGTTCTGCACGTTTTACGACTTTTTTTGTCTCTTCTACAACCTTAGTCACAGTACTTGAAAAAGCACCTGCACGACGGAGGCTATTTCGTAATTGTTTTTTACGATTGAGTTTCTTTGACATGATAAAATCCTTTCAATAAAAAACCCCTGCTCTAACAAGGATTTAATATAAATATTCTATCAAGATTTTAGTAAAAAATCAAGAATCTATCTCGTTTAATAATTTCGCTCACCGAATAAGCCATCTGGCAAATCATGGAATCCCTTGCCTGCCTTGAAGTTTTCAAACTTACCAAGCAAGAACTGATAAGCATCCAAGCGACTTTCGTAGCGAATCATGGCATCTTTGGCACGCTCGTCTTGGTCTTCTTCGTAGACTTTTTGGCTTTCCTTATGTGCCATGTCGTTGATCATGATTTGGGTATTGACCCAGGCTTCAAATTCCTTCATAAATTCTTGTTCGTAACTCATTTTTTCTCCTTATTCTAATCCACGGAAATAGTCCGTGTCAATCTCACGGTAGGGCTGGATATCCTGAACGTATTCCAGCACACCTTGGAATTCTCCGTTTTCATCGTGCACTGCAGCGTAGGTGATGTGGACAAACTTACCTCGCGACTCAGACTTGAACCACATTTCATACTTGTCTTTGCTTCCCTCACGAAGTCCCTTCATGATGGTCTTGACCTTGTCCAAGTACTTAGGTGGATGACAGAGTTCAACATTGCGCCCAACTTGGGACGGCGTCCGTTTGAAAATCATCTCATCAGCTGGCGTATTGTCATTGTAATACTGGAAAATGTCATCTTTATTGACAAAGGTAATCTCCATAGGGAGATGATTGAGGATCAGATTGGCCTGCTCGACTGAAAGATAGCCATTACCAAAAGCCTGTTGACTATGGCGGTCCAGCACTGCTTCCTTTTCCTTAGGGGTAAAGGTAATGGTAAACTGACCTTCTGGCGTATCAATAACCTGCTGAACTTGACCCTCTGCCGTATCTAGCTGTACAGGCTCCTCTTCACTCTTTTCCTCAACAAAACTCTGGCGTTCTGGCACCCATTTCTCAGACGGACGGATGATAGCATAACCATAGGCATCGCTCTCCTCCGCAATCTGAAGCCAGTCATCTTGAGTAAAGGACTCGAGGAGAATCATGAGAAGGATGGACTCTTCCTTGAAAATCATACTTTCAAACTCTGTCGCAAAGGCTTCAAAAGCTTCTTTTACGCTGCTAATTGACACTTCTGGTAGTGACTTGGCTGTCGCTAAAGCTGTTTGAAAGAGTTCCCTGATCTGATCATCCACTCCCCACATGACCTTAGGAGGTGAATCGTGACCATAGCTCTCCATGATGGGGAAGAAGAGCTCTTCCTTACGCTGGTAGTGGATGTCAAATTGCCCCACAAGTCCCATCTGACGCACCAAACCCTTGCGCATCTCCGCCAGCATTTCCTCATCTTCCATAGACTCATAGATATCTAACAATCTCCGAATACGAATCAAGGCCGCACGGAGGGCCAGATTTTCTTCCTTAAAGACCCGAACGGGGTGGCCAGGATGCTCGGTATCCTCTACTTCGACATCCTTAACAGCATTTTTAAAAAGATTGGCATGGACATCACAGAGTTCCATAACATCTTCAAAGGTGACACCTGAGTCTGAGTTCATCAGCTCGTGCTCCATGAGGGAAATCTCGATGGCTGAAACACCTGTAAAGGTCGCATCAAAGCGCTCCTGAACTGATTCAGGAGAGGCGCCATTATGCAATTCTAACAAAATATCCCGTAGGACATGAATCCGTTCATCTGCCATTAGTCTAATCCAATCACTTCGTAGCCGTTTGCTTCCAGCGTGCGGACAATCTTGTCCATAGGAGTTCCTTCAAGCTTAGAACCCTGTTTAAGCGATACTTTGCGACCAACTGTATTACGCATTAAAGGATTAGCAAGGGGTTTAAAACCCAACTCCACTAGAATCTCTAAGACCTCTGGATGCTTGTCCACCACTTCTGCAACAGGAATTGAAACATCGATGATATTGTCCATGACGACCTCCATTGTATGTTCTAAAATGATTTTACTGCTTATATTATACCATATGGAGAGAGATTAAAAAACTAGCAGTGTAGTTCCTGCTAGTTCTCTGCGACTTGGATTACCATCTAGATAAGTTTAAAGAGCCAATCCAATATCTTAAATACTATCTTGTAAAACAACAATTGGACTGCAAAAGAGATGATCATCCAAAAGAATTTCACAATCCCAAAAATTGGTTTGATAAAAATAATGGCAAGAAGTCCCCAGAAAAATTTCATTTTTTATCCTCTGGCTTAATGAGCCACCGAGCTGTATCCATTAGCTTATCTGCAATAAAGAGTTTTCCCAGACCAACAACGACATTGTCATCTTTCTTTATCGTTTTCATGACTTTTACACCTTGCATGGTCAAAAAGTAATTCCCGTAAGTTTTAACTAGAGTTTTTATGAGTCCCATATCACTCTCCTTCGATGATTTCAGCCTCTTTTCGGATCGTTTCAACATCTTCTTGATATTGAACTTCACTATAGTTGACTAGTTTAGACAATTCTTTCTGCAAGCTTTCACCCATCGGTTTCATAGTTGCAAAGGTTAAACCACCTGAAATGATACCTCCCAAGATAGGTATGAATTTCCCCATTCCTTTGGCCAGCCCTCCCTTGGTCAGATTCACACCAAATATTCTTAAGACTTTTTTCAAAATAGGGTACCAAAGCGTCTTTGTTAAAGCTTTATTAGGTACTGTTTTCATTACCTGTTTAGCAATTGTTATACCACCTGCACGTAGCAAGGCAGCGGTTCCATTTACCCCCAACATGACGCCTAGATAAAGCAAAAGGGTATTTTGAGCATCTTCACTCAACTCATCGCGTGAAGCCCAAAGATCCTCATATCCATAAATATAACCTAGTTCTTGGGCTAATTTTAAAGAAAAAGCATAAAATTGAGCTACATCCGCTGGAATGGTAATTGCCATAGCAATCCCTCCAGGTAATCCTGCCAAAACAGAGGTTCCACTCGCCAATAAAACATTATCCCTAATGCAGGCATTAGCCACTCTATCTAAGGTTTCTTGAGATAAGAGAGACGTTGGGCCTTGTTCTAATAAGGTAGGAATGTCCTGTGGATCCAATTCTTTGGAAAACTTATCCACTAAAAATTTCGAACGATCAACCTTAACAACAGGTAGTTTCACCACTTGTTGCAATACTTGCATAGCTAAGTCTTGTTCAGCCATATAAATACCTCTTTTTCTTGTATCTTTCTTTCATAATATCACACTATCTGAATTTTATAAAGCTTTTTAATAATCTTTAACTCTAGAAAGATTCCCTAGCATGCTTTGTAGTCATTTCCCCACTAAAAAAGAGGGTTGCCCCTCTTCTTAGTTCTTATCCAGATTGCGTAGCATCTCGTCAATCTTGTTTCCATATTCGATGGATTCGTCTTTGACGAAGGTCAAATCTGGGATTTTGTACAATTTCAAATTGCGACCAAGTTCACGTTTGATGGTACCAGTTGCTTTTTCAAGCCCGATTTGGGCTTTTTGATTATCCGAAGCAAGGTTACTCAAAATGGTGTAGTAAACCTTGGCAACAGACAAGTCACCCAGCATCTGAACATCTGTGATGGTCACGCCTTGGACACGCGGATCACGGACTTTCTTTTGCAAAATCTCATTGACTTCACGCTTGATTTCCATGCCTACACGATCTGTACGGAAATGATTTGCCATGATATTCCTTTCTCTACTTTGAACCAAAAGCTAGGCCAGCAGACCTAGCTATTTTTAAACTTATTGATTTTCAGTTCAAATTGAAACGAAGTTCAATTTGAACTCATCCGCTTCTTTCGCTGTGGTGAAAGTGATGGAACTGATTTATCAGTCCCATCACAGGGGATTTTTGAGACCCTAGGCTCAAAAATAAGCAATGAAACCATCGGTTTGCTTGCGTCCCTCACCACCTAAGAAAGGAGCAAAAATCTTATCTTTTAATTTCTTCCATGACATAAGCCTCAATCACATCATCCATCTTGATATCATTGTAGCCATCGATCATCAATCCACCTTCGCGGCCGTTTGTAACTTCTTTCACGTCGTCTTTGTAGTGTTTCAAGCTTGCGAGTTCGCCATCATAGATAACAACACCGTCACGGATAACACGGACTTTAGAATCACGGGTAACCTTACCGTTGATAACCATGAATCCACCGATAGTTCCCACTTTAGACACCTTGAAGGTTTCACGAATAACTGCTTCACCGATAACTTTTTCTTCAAATTCTGGATCAAGCATCCCTTTCATGGCTTCTTCCATCTCTTCGATAACCTTGTAGATAATGCTGTGGAGACGGATTTCTACATCATCAGCTTCTGCTTGTTGACGAGCTTGTGGTGTAGGGCGTACGTTGAAACCAACGATAAAGGCATTTGAAGCTTCGGCAAGGGTCACGTCTGATTCGTTGATGGCACCGACTGCTGAGTGAACGATGGTAACTTTAACACCTTCCACATCGATTTTTTGAAGTGAGGCAGAAAGTGCTTCAACTGAACCTTGTACATCGGCCTTGATAATAACGTTAACTGATTTGAGTTCACCAGCTTTAAGCGTATCAAAGAGGTTTTCAAGGCTGACACGTTGAGTAGCTTGACGTTGTTTCATGAGGGCACGTTTGGCACGCTCTTCACCTGCTGCACGCGCAGATTTTTCATCCTCGTAAACAGCAAAGTGGTCACCCGCCATTGGCGCTTCATTCAAACCTGTAATAGAAACTGGTGTTGATGGTCCAGCAAATTTAACACGACGGCCAAGGTCATTGGTCATAGCACGGACACGACCGAAGGTATTTCCGACAACGATAGGGTCTTGAACATTCAAAGTACCTTGTTGAACAAGAAGGGTTGCGACTGCACCTTTTCCTTTATCCAAGCGAGCTTCGATAACTGTACCGATCGCACGAACTGTTGGGTCTGCCTTGAGTTCTTGGATTTCAGCTACAAGAAGGACTGTTTCCAACAATTCTTCGATGTTTTGGTTGAATTTAGCTGAGATTTCAACAAATTCAGAATCTCCGCCCCAAGCTGTTGACATAACACCATGCTCTGCCAATTCACCGATAACGCGTTCTGGGTTAGCACCTGGTTTATCAATCTTGTTGATGGCTACGATGATTGGAACGTTGGCCGCTTTTGAGTGGTTGATGGCTTCGATAGTTTGAGGCATAACCCCGTCGTCAGCCGCTACAACCAAGATGGTAATATCGGTAACAGACGCACCACGCGCACGCATAGAGGTAAAGGCCGCGTGTCCTGGTGTATCAAGGAAGGTAATCTTCTTGCCATTTTCAACGATTTGGTAGGCACCGATATGCTGAGTGATACCACCTGCTTCACCTGTCGCAACGCGAGAGTTACGAAGGGTATCTAGGAGTGTTGTTTTACCATGGTCAACGTGTCCCATGATAGTTACAACTGGTGGACGCTCAACCAATTCATCTTCATTGAGATAACCATCTTCGACAAAGAAACGTTCGATATCGGCATTATCCACTTCAACCTTTTGTTTGGCTTCGATACCGTAATCCACCATGAGGAGTTCAATTGTTTCCCCATCCAAGGATTGGTTCTGTGTGGCCATGACACCCATCATGAAAAGTTTCTTAACGATTTCAGCTGGTTCACGTTTGATACGTTTTGCGATTTCCGCAACGGTCATACCATCTGTATACTCAAATTCTGTTGGCAATTCATGGAATTTACGCTCTGTAACAGGTTTTGGAGTCTGATTACGGTTGTTCTTGTTATTACCTTTTTTGTTCTTTTTGTTGTTATTCCAGTTACTATTCTTTTGATTTCTCACTTGATTTTGACTACTTCGATTCTTTTGTTGTTTTCTAGGACCATCTTCTTCGTGATCATAATCGTCACGATTTTTGTCTGGTCGAGCTTGTTTTTTACGACGTGTATCCACTGCAGGTTCTTTTTTCTCAGGGACGACTTCAACCACTGCTTGAACTTGCTGTGCTTGTTGCGCTTGTTCAGCTAACTTAGCCACTTCTTCAAAGATTTCCTCTGGTTCCTTGCGTTTGTTAGCTTGGGCCAAGGCTTCTTTGGCAGCCTGAGTCTGCTTGAAACGTTCCTCACTTGAGCGGGCATATTCTGCATTTTGCTCTGCTTTTAGGGCTGCTGCACGGGCTTTAAAGTCAATGCGTGGAGCCGCTTGATTTGGACGTTTGTCCTCTTGTTGACGGCGCTCATTACCACGATTTTGCTGACCTTGCTGTTTCTTAGCTTGGTCATTAAAGCGACGATTATCGCGGTTGCCTTGACCTTGTTTTCCACCATTACGGCCGTCGTTTTTCTGACGATTTCCGTTTTGTTGTTGGTCACGGTTATTGCCCTTGTTTTGCTTGCGTCGTTCTGCCTGCTCTTTGGCACGAGCTTCACGCTCAGCCTTGAAATTACGGCTTTGCGGTTTAGCTGCTGCTTTTTCTGTTTTAGGAGCGACTGGCTCAGCCGGTTTTGCCTCTTCCTTAGCCACAGCTGGTTTAACTGGCTCAGATTTTTCAACTTTCTTTTCTGCACTTGCTTTTGGTGCTGCAGGTTTTGCTTCTACTTTCGGAGCAGCTACAGACTTAAAGCTGGCAGCGATTTTTGCAGCGACAGCTTCTTCCACACTTGATGAGTGGCTTTTCACATCCAAGCCCAACTCTTTTGCACGCGCTACAACTTCTTTACTTTCTTTTCCAAGTTCTTTTGCGATTTCGTACAATCTTTTCTTAGACAAATCATGTCCTCCTCTTCTATTCCATAAGAGACCTCATTTTCTTTGTAAATCCAGCATCTGTTACAGCCAAAACCTTTCTTGATTTCCCGACTGCTATGCTTAATTCCAGTGTTGAAAACACGGTTACAATTTCTACTTGATAATAATGACTTTTATCTTGAATCTTCTTGGTCAGATTGGGTCCAGCATCATGGGCTAGAAAGACTAACTTGGCCTTGCCGTCTTGAATGGCCTTGACCACCAATTCTTCACCCGATATAATACGCCCTGCTCGTTGAGCAAGTCCCAAGAGATTGCTTATCTTTTGCTTATTCAAGTCCTAACTCTCTTCTTTTCACTTTGTGATCCACATAAGCGATCAACTCGTCATAAAAGCTTTCTTCCACTTCCATGCTAAAGCTACGGTTAAAGACCTTCTTCTTTTTCGCCTCTAGGGCTTCTGCATTGTCTAGCTTGATATAAGCGCCGCGGCCATTGGCCTTGCCTGTCGGATCGATAAAGACTTGCCCTTCTTTGTTTTTGACAATGCGGAGCAAATCACGCTTATCAATCACTTCGTTAGACACGACAGACTTGCGCAAAGGGATTTTTCTTGTTTTCATCTTTCCCTCCTCTAGCAGCTTTTATTCTTCTACAGTATCGTTTTCTGCTTCCAAATCTACCGAACCAGCTTCTTCCATGGCTTCAAATTCGCTAGCAGACTTGATATCAATACGGTAACCAGTCAAGTGAGCTGCCAAGCGCACGTTTTGTCCACGACGACCGATGGCAAGAGAAAGCTTGTTATCTGGAACAACCACCAAGGCACGTTTGCTGTCGTTTTCATCAAAGATAACTTGGTCAACTTCAGCAGGAGCAATGGCATTGTAGATAAATTCAGCTGGATCTGCTACCCACTCGATAACATCGATATTTTCTTCGATTGGCACCATACGGTCGCTCTTGGCATCGTAGCGAGCTGGGTGGAATTTGCTAGTAATCTTCTTGATATTCGCTCCACCACGTCCAACGATTGTACCGATAGCATCCACGTTTGGATTATGGCTACGAACGGCAACCTTCGTACGGTCACCAGCTTCACGAGCCACGCTCATGATTTCAACAGTTCCATCATAAACTTCTGGAATTTCTTGCTCCATCAAGCGTTTGATCATTTCTGGATGGCTACGGCTAACAAAGACATTCACACCGCGAGGGTTGTCTTCAACCTTATAAACATATACTTCGATACGATCATGAGAAGCAAAAACTTCTCCAGGAATTTGGTCTTGTTTTGACAATTGGGCTTCAATGCTGCCAAGGTTGACATAGATGAAACGGTTGTCAAAGCGTTCTACAGTACCAGACATGATTTCTTGCTCATGTTCTTTGTAAGTATTGTAAGTGATGGCACGTGTTTGCTTACGCATTTTTTCCATGATGGTTTGTTTAGCAGATTGGGCTGCTACACGACCGAACTCAGCTGGTGCTTCTTCAAACTTAATCTTATCACCAAGTTCATAGGCTGAATTAATGGCAAGAGCATCTTTCAAGCTGATTTCCAAACGGCTATCAAATACTTCATCAACCACTTCACGGACAGTATAGACTGTAAAGTCACCTGTTTTTTCGTTAAAATCAATAGCTACGCTGTCTGATTGACCATAGCGTCTGCGATAAGCGGAACGAAGCGACTCTACTACTGCGTCGATGATGTCTTCTTTTTTGATTCCCTTGTCTTCTTCCAAAATGCGGAAGGCCTCTAGCATTTCTTTACTCATGTTTTCTTCACTTTTGAATCCTCAAAAGCTATCCTTTCTTTTTCTATAATTTAACTGCTAAACGTGCTTTTGATACTAAACTGTATGGAATTTGGACGGTTTTCTTACGCGTCTTGTCCATATATTCCATAGTCAACTCGTCCTCTTCAAAGGCCAACAAGGTTCCTTCAAAGACCTTTTGCTTATCGATGGCTTGGTAGAGCCCGACATGGATGTATTTACCAACCGCTCCAGCGACGGCATCCTTGGTTTTCAAAGGACGTTCCAAGCCTGGACTGGTAATTTCTAGGAAATATTGTTCTGGGAAGGGATCTGGCTTGATGGTGTCTAGGACAGGACTGATCATTTCTGTCAAGTCTGCCGTGTCGTTCAAGGTAATTCCTTCAGGTTTATCTACAAAAATACTGAGAATCATGTCACTGCCAATCTTTCCATACTCGATATCCACGAGTTCGAAAGGAGCTTCTATGACAGGTTCTACAACTTCTCTGACTAATTCTACGATTGTTGCGATTGCGTCCACCTCCTCATAAGCAAGAGGCGAAGATATTTCCCCGCCTCACTTTTCATATTCTTACTCATAGTATAGCACGTTTGCCAACTTATGTAAAGCAAAAGCACCTATACAGCCTGATTTCAGGCTATTTCTTAAAATTCTGCCTCAACTCGGTAGATAACTTGCCCCTTGTTGGAGAATTTTTGCTCGTATTCTGTCATGACATTGCCTTCAAAATCACTGGCATGTAAATCTAACCAGACACCATTGAGCTTCATGCCATACTGAGAAAAGCTCACTAAACTGTACTCAAACAAGCCACGGTTATCCGTCTTGAAATGAATTTCTCCATTTTCAGGCAAGATGCGCTTGAAGGTATCCAAGAAGGTCTTGTAGGTCAAACGACGCTTTTCATGGCGTTTTTTCGGCCAAGGATCTGAAAAGTTCAGATACAAGCGGTCGATCTCACCGTCTTCAAAGTAGTCAGTCAAGTCAGAACCATCTACCCACAAGAGCTTAATGTTAGGCACTCCAACTTCAAGCACCTTGTCCAAAGCGTAGCTCAAAACAGACTTTTGAATATCAATCCCGATATAGTTGATGTCAGGGTTTTGCTTAGCCATACCTGAAACAAAGGCACCCTTTCCACTTCCAACTTCCACATGAATAGGATTATCATTGCCAAACAAGTCCCGCCATTTCCCCTTGGCTTCCAAGGGATTGAGGACCACATACTGGGGATTTGCCTCTAGTAATTCTGTCGCCCCTTTACGATTTCTAACTCTCATCTTCTCTTTCCATACTTGTCTCGGAAGTGACGCAAGCCATGAATCTCCCGATTGACATTTTCTAAATCTTGGTTCATATAATACTTGGAAATCTGGCTCAAGTAAGACAATTGACCGTACCAATACAATTTATTTAATACCGTTTGATTATACTTATAGCCGTAGTAGGTCAACCATTCCTTCCACTGATATTCTGGAATATAATGGCAGAGCATATGGGCCACATCCAACATGCGATCGGTCAAGCGAACCGAATCCCAATCTACCAAATAAATCAAGCCACTATCTGTCTCAATCCAATTACTATGTCGTACATCTCCATGGACAATGGTCGCATAGTCCTCTCTAAATCCTGGAATAGTCTGACGTAAATCAGCCATCACTTCACTGATAAAATGATTTTTACGCAAAGCATCTGGAGCCGTTTCCTGCCAAGACTGTAGTAAATCTACAGGTGTTTCCATGGCATAGCCCAAACGACTCAACTGCGTCATCAAAGGACGTGAGCGATGAAGGCGGGTTAAAATATTGACGATTTGTTTACGATTCATATCATAGGGGGTCAATATCTTGCCTGTCAACCATTCTTGAGCACACATATCACGCCCATCTGCCAAACGGCGACTCCATAATAATTGTGGAGCAATTTGTTCTCTAGCTAGACCAGGTAGGATTGGAGAGGTGTTCATTTTTACAAAGATGCGCTTTCCATCAGGATAGCTACCCATATAAGCCTTGCCACTTTTCCCAGGTATGGGAGTCAGTGTTAGCTCATTATCACCCAAATCCATTTCTTTCCTCCGTATAAAGTTTCCTTACTATTCTACTAGTTTTTGCCCTATTCGTCAACCGCTCCACACCCGATTCTCAAAGAAAAGCCTCTGGATTGGCTTGAGTATCATTATAGAAAGAAAAAGGTAAGCACCATCTCCTACTTACCTTTTCATAATTTTTATAAATAATATAAGAGTGGCCAACTGTTGTAAAACATGTGGACCAGAGTAGAAACCCATAAGTTTTGGCTCTTTTTATAAGCAAAGCCCAGCAACAAGCCCCCAAGTAGATAAAAAATAAACGAAGGGACATTAGAAGGTCCATGTATGAAAGAAAAGAGAGAGGAAGTTAGCACAAGCCCTAACCAAGAGTTGTCAAAAACCGCACCTTGAAGAAGTCCTCTGAAAATGAGTTCCTCCTGGATGGGGCCAAAAACTGAGGTAGTCAAAATCAAAGACAGAGAAATTCCTCTGCTGACTTCCGCCAAGTGTTGAACTCCTGCGCCAGAAGAAACAGCGAAGAAATGAATATAAACCAGCGTCTCAAGTACACTTAGAAGAAAGATTGCAGTGAAAAGCAAAAGTTGTTTCTTGCTTAACATCCCAAAAGAAATCATATCAAACTTTCTAGCATAAGCAACACTCAGCGAGGTTACTAGAAGACTTACAATAATCAATTCAGATTCATTTTGAAAAAAATCCCCATGGTTAATCGTATAAGGAACTGTAATGACGATTATTAGTACTAAAAATCCAAAACACAAGGCATGAAATTTATCAAAAAACTCCATAAAACTATCCTCCTCAACAAACAGACTTCCTACACGTCATTCTTTAGTTCTAGCCTTTCCAAAACAAATCATTTGAGTAACCAAAATCCGACCACATAACCACCCCCCTAAAAAGATAGCCATTAAAGATAGCATGGGGTTTAGGAAATAAAAGGCCATAACAGATACAAAGGTTAGCACAAAAACATTAAAGGTAATGGTGTCAGAAGCCAAGACCAGAATATAAGGAGTCAACCAGTCTAAGGTTTTTGAATTTAGGAAAAATAAGTGTTTATACATGATGACCTCCCCTTTTCAAGCTCTACTTCTGTAAGATTAAGAAGGCAGTTTGTTCTTTTTAAGGCTAACCTGACTACTAGATAATAGATACATTAAGGCATTAAAGACAATGAAAATATGTCCATAGAATAAAATCAACTTCGCATCCAAACCAAGATAAAGTTTGACCATCAAAAAGATAAGCAAAAGAATTTGAAACCATACCGTTTTTCCAAAAATAAATTTAAAGCGGTTTTGAATGTCTACTTCCTTGATTTTTATCGCCACCCCTTTATTAGCAAAAAGGAAAACGCCTGCTTCAAATAAGCCACTGTAGAGAACAAGCCACCCAATCGACACATTAGAGATTTGTAAAAATGTCCCTAAAAGAATATTCAACATACTACTCACGAAAATAACAAGAAATAATCTGTATTTCATATTAAATACCTCCATTCATTTATTTCACGAACGTTTTAATAGAAGCTTCTAATCCAGAAGAGGAAGACAAACTACTTTTTATAATACTTCAAGCCCCAAATGAGCAACAGCATGATAAGCAAGCAGAGAACCGCGCCAATATAAGCGATTAGTTGTTGGTAGGATTCTCCTGCTGTGATACCTCTATACAAACAGATAATAGACATAAAGCCTGTCAAGCCAATATACATGAGTTGATTGGTTCTAGGGCTAACCAAATCATCATCTTCAAACTCTCTTATCCTCATTTCCCTAGTGAGGTAAACAGTGACCAAAATGGAAGCTAAGTTAATAACCACTAAGAGAAATTGGAAAACTAAGGAAAAATTTAAAAACTGACGAGATAGAAATAAATAAGTAGAGACAAGCAAGGGCAACTGACCTAGGAACAATCTCGCAAGGAAGATGTTCCGTTTTTTAGCAAGAAAAGTTTTCATTTCTTTTCTCCTTTCTTTTTCATTAAAGCAAAATAAATCATCACTGCAATCACATAGGCTATGGTATAAAATAGATGATACCAAGCACTCTCCCTAAGCGGATATAGAAAGATGGACATGATCAGATACAAGATGAAAATGATAAATATTTTTTTCTTCATAAGATTTCCTCCTAAATGTGTGCTTTATCTTAGTTGAGCTAGAATCTTTACACTGCTAGTATAGCACTCATTTTATCCTTGGATTACTCAAATCACAAATGGTCATCAAAACATCTTGAATTGTTAAAAATAAAAAAAGCAAGCATGAAAAACATACTTGCCCTTTACACCGTATTGATACCAACTTAATTTGTAGATTTTTTATCCTGCTATCACATATCATTTTAACAGGCGAAACAATATTAAAGAAACTCAACTGTAGATTAAACTAGCGATAAAAAATCTCTTTATCTAATTAGATCTATCTTTATTCTTCTTTGGAGATTTTAAAAATTTTTCCCTAATTAAATAAGTAACAAAAGAAATAAGCATACTAACAACAAAAACAATAAGAAAACTTTTGAAATCCATAATTACCTCCAAGTACACAAACTCAAGTCTTTAAGCAACCATAATAGCCAATTGTAACATTGTTTTTGCATTCACGAGGAATACCTCTTTTTATTTTCGTCCTATTGCAATCTTAACAATGCTAGTATACTACTATTTTTTAAAATTTTCCATCCAAATCATAAATGGTCATCAAAACATCTTGAATTGTTAAAAAATTTAAAAAGCAAGCATGGAAAACATACTTGCCCTGGGGGAACTTAACAACGTAAAGATCTAAAATTGAAAGCTATGCACCCTTACTTCCGTCTGTTCTCATATATTCTCATGATTGCAACAAGAATAGCAGCTGTCCCACTTGCCAAAGCGATAAGGGTAATGATAATGTTGAGGATTTCAGGCGTACTCCCTATTCTGTTGATAAGACGGAGTAGGGATATAACTGTCAACTGAATCAGGAGTATTGATTCTACTCTTACCATTGAAGTAAGTCTGTTTTCAACTGCATATAAAAAGGCTGGTAGCATAACACAGGCTATAGCAATCACAAACAGATTGCCACCCGTTTCTTCTCCCTTGTTCACCACGGAAATCATGAGAAGATTCGATGCTATGATCAACGTAGAACAGATGATAAAAAAGGATTTCTTATTCATTTAATATACCTCGCATACTATAGTATTTTAATTGATGACTTTGGGCAGTACTTCTTTCCACAAATCTTCTAATCATCAACTGACATCGAGTGAATCGTTAAAACCTGACGAAAGACTTGATTTTGACAGGTGGTATTTAGACTGGTATTGGGATGGCTTTCCACAATTTTCATGACGGTATAGAGACCAACTCCTCTCTCCTCCCCCTTAGAGCTTGCTCCAAAGGAGAAGATTTCAGAAATATCTATTCCCTCTTCTTTGATGGAGTTTTCGATAATAAAGGTCTCCTGTGCTCCATTCTTTAAAAAGGCAATTGAAACATGAGGTTGACTAGCCTCTGCACTGGCTTCAATAGCATTGTCACAAAGGATAGACACAATGGTTAGAAAATCAAGTAGTCTCATCCCCTCGACCTGAATCTCCTCAGGAACTTCGACATTAAAGACAATATCCTTTTCTCTAGCTTTTATAAATTTTCCTGCTAGAAGACTTTTGAGGCCTTTATCACGAATATTCACCAATCGGCCCAGATCATATTTATTATCCTGCAATTTTTCACTAGAATCCTTTAAGACCGAGTCATAGACCTCTTTTATATGCTCCATATCCTCCTCTTCAATACCCAGACGTAAGCTGGTCAAGAGGTTGGTGTAGTCATGGCGAAAACTCCGTACTTCCTTGTAAAGTTCCTCTATATGCCGACTATAGCGTTCCATATCTCTGTAGCGCAAGGCCTGTTCTTGGTCCAATCTCTCATGGAGTTTGTCCTTCAAATAGGTATCTAGCTTCTTGATAATACCCATAAAAAAGAGTAGGTAAAAGACTAGGATGAGATGGCGAACAGTCGTTGATTGAATACCTTGTTCATATTCAAAGAAAGACAGACTTTGCATCACTAGATAGTAAGCCCCCATTATCCAGTTAATCGTAGTCAGGGACTTTTGAAAACCTTTATCGAGAGTCTCCCTTCTCAAACTAGTAAAATCATAGTCTAACCATTTCAAAAAGACTAAAACTATGAAGCAAACGAATATCGTCATCAATAAAAAGATAGGATTGCTACCTTTATCTACAATTTCTTGTCCCCAAAATGGAAGCACAAAATAGGAGACCCCTCTATAAAAGAGATTCACCAATATCATTGGAAAGAGACCATAAAAGAAGAGGAGTTTTTTAGGAAGCCCTCTTAACAGTAAGAAAGACAAACCTATACCGTACAAGGGTTCCATAAAATAAGATAGATAATCATTTCCTACTATATAGCTAATCATTACAAAAACAACTGCCAAAAGTAGCTTAAAAAGAAAGGCCTTAAAAATTCTCTCAAAATTGAGACCAATTCCATCTACCTTAAAGAAAATAACAATTTTTAGCCCATTAGTAATAAGCGTATACAATAATATCCAAGCAATATTCATAAACTCTCCTAGCTCAATGCAAGTTATTGATAGCCTCAGACACTTCTCTGACCTTATAACGCGCAATCATACAGCTTCCTCCATTGGGAAAGAAAAGGAGTTTTTCTTTCTTATCCAAACGAACCACATTGGCTGGATTGATGAGAAAAGAGCGATGACACTGCAAGAGACGAGGCTCCTGCTTGAAAACCTCCTCTAAACTCGCTGTAAATTCCAGCCTGTCCGTCTTGGTATAGAGAATAACACGATGGGCTCTGGGCGATGTTTCAAGATAATAAACCTCTTTAAAAGGATACTGGAATTGGGCAAATTTTGATTTAAAGTAAAAGCAATCTTCCGCCAGACTTTTACTATCTTGACTATTGGCATAGAGGAGGGCTGTCTCGATACGAGATTCAAACTCCTCTGCTGACAAGGCCTTATCAATGTAGTCCAAAGCAGACACTTGGTAGCGAAAGGACAGTGGCATAAACTCCGAGTGAGTCGTCACAAAGACAATCAGGGCATAGGGGTCTCGATCCCGAATCTTTCTAGCCACTTCCAAACCCTTCATCTCCTCATTTCGAATCTCAATATCCAAAAAGAATAGCTGATGGGCTCCCTTCTCATGCACCTCTGCCAGCAGCTGGTCTGGCTTACCAAAAACTTCAAAAGAACTCGGAGTAATATGATGTTCCTTCAAAAGTTTCTCAATCGTCGTTTCAATCCTAGTCTGTTGGGAAAAATCATCTTCTAAAACAAATATTCTCATCTTCTTACTCTCCTTGTTTTGATTTCTTCCTAAAAAGAGAATAGCAAAAATACTATGATACAAGCCCACCAAATCCTAAACAGGCATTCAACACTCCTGAAAGGTATCTTGTCCCTCAAATAAGCATGATAATCTTACAACTATTTTATCATAAAATCTTAACAGTACCATTCAGGAAATTTCAAGGACAATTAAAGATTTGAAGCTGAAAAAAACTCTAAAAATGATAGACTAACAGTATCAAAACACAGTTGCTAGAAACAAGACTGGCACCTAGATTAGAGGAGGAATTCTCATGACAGATACAGACCCTATCAAAAGAGCTCAGACTTTGATTACTGACTTAAACAAAGCCTACCAAGCATGCAAACAGGCAACTGCTGACGACGTCCGCTTTCAGGAGCAATTAAACTCTATTCTTGGTTTTCTAGCCAAGGTTGAGACTGTGGATAATCGAGTCTTGATTGAACTGGAAAAATTTTACCAGACTTCCAGTCTTCTCATGGGCCTCAGCGCTCTTGATCCAGATGCTCCTACTCGCGCCGCTTGGCGGGCCTATGACCGCTTCCACTTTGACCAAGTCAAGACCAAGTTGAGTCTCTACGGACCAACCATTATCCTGTAGAAAATAAAAGAAGCTGAGATAAACTGAACTCAACTTCTTTTTTAGTGTAATATAGGCAAGATTAATCCTGCATCTGACGTTTGACCTGATAAGGTAAATACAAGACTAGTAAAACCAAACCAGCTCCCAGTAAGGCTAAAAGGGCTAGTTTTTCTTGGAAGGTAATCAATCCGACAACTAATTCCACAAGTAAAACAAAACTGGTCAATCCTCGGACTACCGCCTGCAAGCCTTTTTCCTTTTGCCCCTTGTCCAGCGGAAAGAGTTGGGTCAAATACTGGTAGTCAAAGGCATGATAGAGGGCCAGCAACTGGAAGAGCAAGAGGTAGTTAAAGAGAACCACCACTGCTGTCGCAATCCAAGCTTGCTCGATAAAGACCTGCGCCAGTATGGAAAGCAAGAGCAGACGAAGACTGAGCGCAAAGAGGTCTCCATTTCGCAGATAAGAACGCAGATAGAGATTTTGCCAAATCTTTCCAGGCACCTTCTGAACAGCCTTTAGGATAAAGTCCAGATAGGCACGACGCTTGACGCTGTTTGAAATTCCCTTTACCTGCGTAAAGAGGGCAAAGAAACGAAGCAAGACTTGCTTACGCTTGCTTTCTTGGGAAATAACATAGTCCCAGTCCAGTCCAGTTTCAGTGTAAAATTTACTGGCCTTTTGACGAAAGAGCAGATATTTCCCTACCCCAAATAAAAGCACATAGATTAGGAAGACAGGCAAGCCATAACCCATCGCCAAAAATAAGGGCGCAAATAAAAGCAAGAAAAGGGTCTGGACAAAGAGCCAAAAGACTAGGGAAATGCCAGTTTGACGTTTGAGATGGAGTTTGATTTCCTCTTCTCCGACTAAGAGAAAGAGCTTGTCTGGAGCCTCCATATAGGTGGCAATTCCTCCCCAAAGCAACAGTAAAACAGACGTAATTCCTACAAATAAAAGGATAGGCCAATGATTTTCAGGAAAATCTTGTAAGAGTTGACTGTACTGGTAGGCTAAAAACCCCAGCAAGACAAGCAGGAACAAGACAAAGTGGTCATTGAGAACATAGCGCAGATAACCAAGACACTCCTTACGAAAATCCTGCTTTCTCTTTAAAAACAAGTCTTTCATAGCTCCTCCTCTTTGGTCAGAGCCAAGTAAATATCATTCAAACTAGCCTCAGGCATATCAAAGGCTTGGCGCAGTTGCAGGAGATTTCCCTTAGCACGTACCTCTCCCTTGTGAAGAATGACAAAGGCATCACACATCTTTTCCGCTGAATCCAGCACGTGGGTACTCATGAGAATGGACTTACCCTTTTGCTTTTCCAACTCCAAAAGCTGAATCAAGTCAGAAATAGCCAACGGATCAAGACCAAGGAAAGGCTCATCCACGATAAAGAGACTCGGATCCACCACAAAAGCACAGATAATCATGACCTTTTGCTTCATCCCTTTTGAAAAATGAACAGGGAACCAGTCTAATTTCTGGTCCAGACGGAACATTTTTAACAAAGGTTCTACTCGATCAAAAGCCACTTTCTGCTCGATACCATAAGCCATGGCAACTGTTTCGATATGCTCTCTGAGGGTCAATTCCTCATACAAACTAGGCGTCTCAGGAATGTAGCCAATTTGCTTGCGGTAGTTAGTCGCATCTTCTTGCAGGGTCGAACCATTGATATTGATGGAGCCACTATAAGGTGTCAAGAGACCGATAATTTCATTGATGGTCGTCGATTTCCCAGCACCATTGAGACCGATCAAACCGACCAGCTGCCCACTTTCAACAGTAAAGGACACATCTTTCAAGACAGGGACATGAACATAGCCACCTGTCAGGTTTTTAATTTCTAACATATTTTCTCCAAATCTGGTATAATGTAGCTATATTATATCAAAATTCAATACAGTAGAGGTAGATTTTATGTCAGATTGCATTTTTTGTAAAATCATTGCAGGGGAAATTCCTGCTTCAAAAGTATATGAAGATGAGCAGGTTCTTGCCTTTCTTGATATCTCTCAAGTGACACCAGGGCATACCTTGGTCGTGCCAAAAGAACACTATCGCAATCTTTTGGAAATGGACGCTACTAGCGCCAGCCAACTCTTTGCCCAAGTACCAAAAGTGGCTCAAAAAGTCATGACAGCTACCAAAGCTGCTGGTATGAATATCATTGCTAACTGTGAAGAAATCGCAGGACAAACAGTCTTTCATACCCACGTTCACCTCGTGCCTCGCTACAGTGCGGACGATGACCTCAAGATTGATTTTATCGCCCACGAACCAGACTTTGACAAACTTGCTCAAGTTGCTGAAACTATCAAAAACGCCTAAGGAGTTGCCATGAAATTATCTAATCTACTGCTATTTGCAGGAGCTGCAGCAGGAAGTTATCTGGTCACAAAAAATCGCCAAACCATCACAGATGAAGTCTTGAATACCACTGACCGCGTTCAAGCTATCAAGGACGATGTGGATATTATCCAAAACAGCCTGCAAATCATTGACCAGCAAAAAGAACTCATCAAGGAATACCAAGAAGACCTGACTTACAAGTTTAAAGTCTTGGAAAAAGATATCCAGACTAGACTAGCTGTTATCAAAGAAACACAGGAAATCGAAGATAAGTAAAAAGAGCCCGACGGCTCTTTTTGCTTTATTCTCCTTCAAAGGCATCTTTAATATGGTCAAAGAAGCCTTTTTTCTTTGGATTGACTTTTAAATCACCTGCAGCTGCAAATTCTTTCAAAGCTGCTTTTTGACGATCGTTCAACCCTGTCGGTGTTACGACATTAACGGTAACGTATTGGTCACCAACTGCACCACCACGAAGGCTCGGAGCTCCTTTTCCACGTAGACGGAATTTCTTACCAGTCTGAGTTCCCTCTGGGATAACCAATTCAACATCACCGTGAACCGTTGGAATATCAACTGTATCACCAAGAGCTGCTTGGACAAAGTTGAGGTTGAGATTGTAGAAAATAGTAGTTCCTTCACGTTCAAACTTGTCGCTGGCTTCCACAGAAACCACTACATACAAGTCACCATAAGGTCCACCATTAAAGCCAGCTTCACCTTGACCAGCTAGGCGAATTTGTTGACCTGTTTCCACACCAGCAGGGATTTTGACATGTACACTATGGGCTTGTTTTTCATGCCCTGTTCCGTGACAAGTGGTACATGGATCTTTGATTTCTTTTCCGCGACCATGACAGACATCACAGGTTACTTGGCGACGCATCATACCAAGCGGAGTCTGCGTATCGACGTTAATAACACCAGCGCCATGACAGCGTCCACAAGTGACTGGACTTGTTCCTGGTTTAGCACCGGAGCCATTACATGTACTACAGCTTGCTTCACGATTGTACTTAACCTCTTTTTCAGCTCCAAAAATAGCTTCTTCAAAGGTCAAATTCACACGGTATTGGAGATCATCCCCCTGACGAGGAGCATTTGGATTGCGTGAAGCACCGCCTCCGCCGAAGAAACTTGAGAAAATATCCTCAAAACCACCGAAGCCTCCTGCCCCATCGAAACCGCCGAAACCACCAGCTCCACCAAAACCACCGTTGGCTCCAGCAGCACCGTATTGGTCATAGGCAGCACGTTTTTGGTCGTCACTCAAAGTCTCATAGGCTTCCTGAACTTCCTTGTACTTGTCCTCAGCACCAGGCTCCTTGTTGATATCTGGGTGATATTTTTTCGAAAGCTTACGATAAGCCTTTTTGATCTCGTCTGCCGAAGCGTTTTTTGACACCCCCAGACGATCATAAAATTCAGTATTGTTCATACAAGATACCAAGACCGTAAAATTCGACTGAAAAATAGGAAATCTGACGCTGGAGCGATGCTCCTAGGCAGATTTATCTTTTTTCCGAGAATTTAGGTCGGGTTCAATTCCTTTCTGTTATATTAAGTAAGAAATTTGGGAACCCGTGTTCAGTTACGAACACCTTTGTTCCTTTCTATAATTTTCATGTAAATTTTTAGAGGCTGTTTTCTATACTCTGCTTCACTTGATTAAACTCTTCATCTGATAGAGTAAATATCAAATCCTCTTCAGCATACTCGTTCTGTTCTTTAAAATAGTTGTCCATATTCTCTGCCAACCCTAAACCGAGAATCACTTTTCTTGCAAACTCTTGATGCGCAAAGCCTATAGCCGTAATGATATTTTTATCTTGCACAACCAGTTTGGGTTGGAAATTCTCACGTGGAAGAAATTCAAAATAATCAAAGAAGTTTTGCCAAATTCCACCTGTAAATTTCGTGTCGTTCAACAAGCCTGCCTTCGCCAATAAAAGAGGCGCTGAAGAAATGGCGGCAATTAAGACATCTTGCTCATCGAGACCTTTCAAAAACGAAATCAATTTCTCATCTTGTAGAGCAGGACCTATATTTACCATTCCTGGCAAAATCACACAAGAATAATCTTCTATACGGATCTGATCCAATGTTTTCGTCGGTTGACAGGACAAACCATCCTCAGAGACCACCATCGAATGTTCTGAAGCTACATAATCAATCGTGATGTCAAAAGACAGAGCTAAAGTACTCGTTAAAGTGGTTATCTCATAAAGAGAAAAATTAGGATAAATGATACAAAGTATTTTTTTCATACGCAACATCCTCTATTTTACCGAAAAACAGAGGCTGGGTTGCAACCTCTGGATTTCTTCTTATCATTACGACGTTCGAGTTTTAAAAATCAAACTAGTAATGCTAAATCGAGCACGCCCTAACCTCTTGGTGAAAAAGACAAATCTTTCTAGAAACTAAAGTTTCTGCGTCAGATTTCCTATTTTCACTGTGAGGTTTTAACGGGCTTTGCATCTTATTTTTCCGTAAACTCTCCGTCTACGACATCATCGCCTGCGTTTCCTGTTGCTTGTGCGCCTTCTGCTCCTGCTTGAGCTTGTTGCGCTGCTGCGGCTTGTTCGTAAAGTTTCACAGCAAGTCCTTGAGCTTTTTCATTCAATGCTTCAAGTTTTGCTTTCATTTCGTCCAAGTTGTTGTCTTCTTGCGCTTTCTTAAGGTCATCAAGGGCAGCTTGGGCAGCGTCGCGTTCTGCGTCGAAGCCTTTGCCTTCAGTTTCCTTGATTGTCTTTTCAGTCGCAAAGATTGCTTGGTCTACTTCGTTACGAAGGTCAACTTCTTCTTTACGTTTCTTATCTGCTTCAGCGTTAGCTTCTGCATCTTTCATCATGCGGTCGATTTCTTCGTCAGTCAAACCTGAGTTAGATTGGATAACAATAGTTTGTTCTTTTTGAGTTCCAAGGTCTTTAGCCTTAACAGACACGATACCGTTCTTGTCGATGTCAAATGTTACTTCGATTTGAGGAATTCCACGAGGTGCAGCTGGGATATCTGTCAATTGGAAACGTCCAAGAGTCTTGTTATCTGCTGCCATTGGGCGTTCACCTTGAAGAACGTGGATATCAACGGCTGGTTGGTTGTCTGCTGCAGTTGAGAAGACTTGTGATTTAGATGTTGGAATTGTTGTGTTACGGTCGATGAGTTTTGTGAAGACACCACCCATTGTTTCGATACCAAGTGACAATGGTGTTACGTCAAGAAGGACAACGTCTTTGACATCACCAGTGATGACACCACCTTGGATTGCAGCACCCATAGCAACTACTTCGTCAGGGTTTACTGATTTGTTTGGTTCTTTTCCAGTTTCAGCCTTAACAGCTTCTACAACGGCTGGGATACGAGTTGAACCACCAACAAGGATAACTTCATCGATTTCTGACAAGCTCAAACCTGCATCTGAAAGGGCTTGACGAACCGGAACTTTTGTACGTTCTACAAGGTCACGAGTCAAATCGTCAAATTTCGCACGAGTCAAGGTCATTTCCAAGTGAAGAGGTCCAGCTTCGCCAGCAGTGATAAATGGCAAGCTGATTTGAGTTGAAGTCACACCAGAAAGGTCTTTCTTCGCTTTTTCAGCTGCATCTTTCAAACGTTGCATTGCCATCTTGTCAGTAGACAAGTCAATACCGTTTTCTTTCTTGAATTCTGCTACCAAGTGGTCGATGATTTTTTGGTCAAAGTCATCACCACCAAGTTTGTTGTCCCCTGCAGTTGACAATACGTCGAAGACACCATCACCCAATTCAAGGATAGAGACGTCGAATGTACCACCACCAAGGTCAAATACCAAGATTTTTTCTTCTTTATCAGTCTTGTCCAAACCGTAAGCAAGAGCGGCTGCAGTTGGTTCGTTGACGATACGTTCTACTTCAAGACCAGCAATTTTACCAGCATCTTTTGTTGCTTGACGTTGAGCATCGTTGAAGTAAGCTGGAACAGTAATAACTGCTTTAGTTACTTTTTCGCCAAGATAGTCTTCAGCATAACCTTTCAAGTATTGAAGAATCATAGCTGAGATTTCTTGTGGAGTGTATTCTTTTCCGTTTGCAGAAACTTTTTCAGAAGTTCCCATCTTAGATTTGATAGAGATAACTGTATCTGGGTTTGTGACCGCTTGACGTTTTGCAGCATCACCAACGATGATTTCGCCGTTTTTGAATGATACTACAGATGGAGTTGTGCGGTTTCCTTCTGGGTTTGCGATGATTTTGCTTTCAGTTCCTTCAAGAACTGCAACTGCTGAGTTTGTTGTACCTAAGTCAATACCGATAATTTTAGACATGTGTTTTTCTCCTTAAATTTATCTTCTTTTTTCTTTTTGATACTCTTCTTAAGTGGCGGCGCCGTCAGAGCTTGACTTCGTCAATCTCTTTGACTAAACTTTGAGCCTAAGGTCTCAAAGTTTGCGCAAATAGCGCCACGGCGAAGAGTATCGTCTTTGGTTCGCTTCGCTCACTATTGCAAAGCTGAACTACTTTTTTATCTTTCTTCATAGTTTAGTGTCGTTTCGGACAAGTTTTCTATTATGTAAATTACGACACGAGGAGTCGAAATCGATTTTATTTCGACGACGAGTTAGTAAGGAGGCTAGGCAAACGCCATAGCGATTGCCGTTTTCTGACGAGTTGCTTTAGCTACCGTCAGAATTGCCTAGTTGTAAACAACTACCATGGCTGGGCGTAGGATGCGGTCATGGAGTTTGTAGCCTTTTTGGAAGACTTGGGCGATGGTATCTGCTGGATGTTCATCGTCTGCTGGGAGAGTTTGGATTGCCATATGGTAGTTATGGTCAAATTCGCCATCAGCTGAGATTTCTTCGATTCCTTCTTCTTTCAAAGCGTGAATCAAGCTCTCTTGCACCATCTCCAATCCTTTTTTGACATCGTCTGTCAAACCTTCAACTGCGAGTGCACGCTCTAGGTTATCCAAAGAAGGGAGAATTGCTTTTGCCAAGTCCTGGCTACGATAACGTTGCAAGTTTTGACGCTCTTCATTGGCACGGCGTTGGATATTTTGCATTTCTGCATGAGCACGAAGGTATTTATTTTCGAACTCATCCGCACGTTCATTTGCCAAGTCCAATTCAGACTTCTCAGGAGTTGTTTCTTCAGCTGTTTCAACAACTTCCTCTTCTTGAACTTCTTCTACTTCTTCATTTTTTATATCTTGGGCCATGTTCGCCTCCTTTAATGATTTCAATCTTAATGTACTTCGTAATGATTACTGCTGAGATAGCGGTAAAAATCTGTCAACTTCATGGTCAAAACACGGTTGACCACATTGACTTGGTTGATTAGCTGTTGGTAATCCAGATTGACTGGACCAATAATGGCTAGAATTCCAACTCCCCGATAAGGAATGAGGAACTTGCTACTAATCACCGCCAAATCTGCTAGACAGGACTCTTGACTGTCCGCAACACGGACGTTTTGCATCTGATCCTCACGCAACCCCTCACGAATCTCCAAGGCCACCTTTTGCGGTTGGTCAAAGAACTGATAAGCTGCCAGATTGGCAAAATTCAAGAGATTGACCTTGCCTGCCACCACAATGTTTTCGTTGAACATTTCCTTAAAGATGTGTTCAAAAAGATCAATGACATTGTCCGTAGTTGTGAAGTAACGCTGGATAATCTGCGGAATCTCCGTCCGAATCTTGTAGTGAATATCTAGAACGGTGTGACCGAGGAAACGTTCCTGAATGATTGCCTTCAGTTTCAACAAATCTTCCTGCAAGAAGTTCCTTGGAATCAGAAACTGACTGGTAACCGTTCGAGACTCGTCTAGGGTGAATACCGCCAAGGCTGTATGTTGCCCCAAAACAACGATATCAAAGGCTGTCAAACGTTGCCTGCTGGGCTCAACATCCAGTGCCACTACCGTACAGCCACTCAAGTCTGTTAATAGATTAGCAGCCTCTTGCAGAATATCCTCTAGCTTAAAGAATTCCTGATCAAAGGCTTTGACAATCTCATAAACCTCATTTTCAGCCAGTCGGTCAAAATCCAGTGAGTGTTTCACATAGTACTGAAAACCAGCAACACTTGGCATCCTACCACTTGAAGTATGAGCCTTCTCAAGCAAACCTTGCTTTTCTAAAGCCGCCATATCATTACGAATAGTTGCACTGCTAGAGTTAATAGACTCTTGCAAGGCTTTGGATCCGACAGGTTCGTGCGTTTTGGTAAAGATGTCAATAATCAGATTTAAAATATCCTGCTGACGCTCTGTAACCATCTCATCACTCCTCTCTGTCTGATCAATTAGCACTCGATACACTCAAGTGCTAACTCATGATTCTATTATACACCCTTAGAAGAGAATGTCAAGATAAAAACTCAAAAAATTAGCACTCTTTTATCAAGAGTGCTAAAAATCAGTCTAAAGACCTAGAACCTTACCTTCCATTCATTTTGTATTTCCTTTTAAGTCTGAAAAAACCATGGATTAGATAAGAAATCATAAAAGCATATAAAAGAAAAATAATGAAGAAAGACATAGAAAGCTCTTCTTTAAATACACTCATACAAACAACAAGACCACCCGAGAAAGTAGCTGTACAGGAACGAAGTCTAGACCGCATAACTTCCCATCTAAGCCCCTTACTCATATAGACTTGATCCTCCGGAAGTAAATCAGAAGCCGGTTTACGAAAAATTGAACAAAAACCTGTTTCTATCAATTCCCAACCTCTATCTCTAAAATCTTGCAGTTCATGCTTATACTTTTTAAGAAATCTAGAATCATAGATACAGTAGATGACATCGTCTGGTTGACATTGGTCAAAATAGAAAAAGCCAAAACGATTCGATTTAAATTTCCAACCTTTCAAATGCATCTCATGTAAATATTCTTCTTTCTTGTCCAAATCAAGAATAGTGAAGACCCGAAATTGTAGTTTGCTTTTCATTGTTTGACCTCCAAATTAGAAAACATGTATGATTTCATTTGCGAGATAATTCTTTCCACTTTTGAAACAATCTCCAAAGAATATAAGAAATCTGAATCGCAAGAATTATCAATAAAACAAAATCTATTAAGACAATCAAAAACATGTCCCAACTGAAAGAACTACCTCCACTGACAAACTTTGAGAAAACCGGTAGTAGAGCTGAAAAGATAAGCAAAAAGAGAAGCAAAATAGGAATCATCCGAATTATTAAAATCCGTTTGACCATAGCCAACTTCCCGAACGCATCATTATAAATTTCAAATTCTGCATCCGATTCAATTTCAGAATGCGCTTTTCTAAAATAGGAAAAACTATTAAAGTCTGTAATATGCTCCCAGCCACAGTCTTTAAATAGTTGTAAATAGGAGGATCTCTCTGATTTTTTCATTGGGTAAAAATCCAACTGATAAGACACTTGCTCAGGCTGACACTTTTCAAAGGTATACTTAACTGCAAACAATAAGATAGAGTAGCTTACTTTTCTAAGTTTCCAGCCCTTAGCATGCATTTTTCTAAAATATAAAGCCTCTCTATCATAATCCGCAATGGTAGCAATTCTATAAACAACCTTCTTTTCCATCATCTTCCCTCCAGACTGTTTCTATAGAGCCGTTCAATACGTTTCAATTCAATATCTAAGACTTTTCGTCCCAAGTCTGTAATCTGATAGATTTTCCGTTTTTCCTCTTCGCGGACAAAGGAAATCAAACCATCCTTTTCCATCTTTGACAAGGTTCCATACATAGTCCCAGGACTAATCAAGACTTGCGAATCTGTCATCTCCTTGACCTTTTGCGTAATACTATAACCATGACCTTCCTTTTGCAGACAGAACAAGATATAAAAGCCTGTTTCCGTCATCGGAAGATAAACTCGACGAATCTTATCCGTTAATTCCATTTATAAGCACCTCCTATCCAGTTCGATATATCGCACTTCGTTATATAAAATATATCACACCTCGATATAAAATACAAGAAAAAAAGACCACCCTCAGGCAATCTTTCTTCTATATTAGTATTAGTAAAGGTCTAAATAATTATCAATTTCCCATTGTGAAACGAAGGTTGCATAACTTGCCCATTCGATTCGTTTGGCCTCAAGGAAACTAGTATAAATATGTTCTCCAAGAGCTGCTCTGACAACTTCATCTTCAGTCAGAGATTTCAAAGCGTTGTGAAGGGTTGATGGAAGGTCTGTAATACCAGCTTCCTTGCGCTCATCTGCTGTCATGATGTAGATATTTTCTTCGATAGGAGCTGGTGCTTCGATTTTATTTTCAATACCATGCAAACCAACTTCCAAAAGAACCGCCATAGCGATGTATGGGTTTGCCATCGGATCCACTGAACGTAACTCAAGACGAGTTCCCATACCACGTGAAGCAGGCACGCGTACAAGTGGCGAACGGTTACGACCAGCCCAAGCAATGTAAACAGGTGCTTCATAACCTGGAACCAAACGTTTGTATGAGTTAACTGTTGGGTTCATGATGGCAGTATAGTTGTAGGCATGCTTAATCAAACCGCCAAGGAAATGGTAGGCCGTTTCTGACAACTGCATTCCTTTTGGATCATTTGGATCAAAGAAGGCATTGTTTCCTTCTGCATCAAACAAGGACATATTACAGTGCATACCTGATCCAGCAATACCAAATTTTGGTTTTGCCATAAAGGTTGCGTAAAGACCATGTTTGCGAGCAATGGTTTTAACAACAAGTTTGAAGATTTGAATTTTATCACAAGCACGGAGAACTTCATCGTACTTAAAGTCAATCTCATGCTGTCCAACCGCAACCTCGTGGTGACTCGCTTCTACTTCAAATCCCATTTTGGTCAAGACATTGACAATCTCACGACGTGTATTGTCCGCAAGATCAGTAGGCGCCAAATCAAAGTAGCCACCCTTGTCATTCACTTCAAGTGTTGGGTCTCCATTTTCATCCAACTTAAATAGGAAGAATTCTGGCTCTGGCCCAAGATTGAAGGATTTGAATCCCACTTCTTCCATGTGACGAAGAGCACGTTTCAAATTACCACGAGGGTCCCCTGCAAATGGCTCACCTTCTGTTGTATAGACATCACAGATCAAACCTGCAACACTTCCATTTTCATCTCCCCAAGGGAAGACTGTCCATGTATCCAAGTCAGGGTACAAGTACATATCCGACTCATTGATACGCACAAAACCTTCAATAGAAGATCCATCAAACATAGCCTTGTTTGACAAGACTTTATCTAACTGTTCATCTGTAGCAGGAATTTCGACGTTTTTCATGGTTCCCAAAATATCTGAGAACATGAGACGGATAAAGGTAACATTTTTTTCCTTGACTTCACGACGAATATCTGCAGCTGTGATTGGCATGAGTTTTCTCCTTAATGTATGACTACTTGCGGTTACCTAACCGCGACCAAAAGGTGACCGTACTGAAGCAAAGCGACCCTGTTGGAGGAGTTCATTATGAAGTGCACGACGCACCTCAGTCTGACTCACCGCTTTCTTGGATTTCGCTTCACGTTCAGCATATTTTTTCTTAATGGCAGCGATATTATAACCTTCAGAGATATAATCTTTGATTTCAAGTAGACGATCCATGTCATTCAAGGAATACATGCGACGGTTCCCTTCATTTCGATCAGGCTTAATCAACTCTTGATCTTCATAATAACGAATCTGACGCGCCGATAGATCGGTCAACTTCATAACACTGCCGATAGGAAAAACAGCCATATTTCGGCGAAATTCTTTTTCCTTCATTTACAATTTCCTTCTTTCTGTCTATTATAGTCTAAAAAAAGACAAACGTCAATTGATAATGTTATAAAATGTAACATTATTTTTCTTTTTTCTCTAAAAAGAGCCGAATACGATCAATATCGTAATTTACGAGAATTGCGACAAAAACTCCCATGAAAGTTTCTGATACACGCGCAAACACGTACAAAATTGTCTCTCCACTCGGAATCGATAGGGTAATGATTAACATAGCTGCTACACCACCAATAACTCCTGCTTTGTTATTCATGGCTACATTTGTCATAATGGTTAACATGGTGCAAATGGGAACAACAACCAAGGTCACCCAAAAAGCTTCGTGGAAAAAGGTATTTAATAGGAAGAAGACCAGGGCATAGAGGCCACCGATACTATTTCCTAGAATACGCGAAGTTCCAAAATGGACACTCTTATCAAAACTCTCCCTCAGGCTAAAAACGGCTGTCAAAGCACCGATTTGAAGACCTTTCCAGCCAAAAAAGCCAAAAATCAAGAGAACTAGAAAAACAGCAATACCTGTTTTAAAGGTTCGCATACCAAGTTTGAACTGGGATTTATCGAATTTATATTTTTTAAAATAACTCATAATCTCAACTTTCTATTTCCATTTTATCATAAATTGGCTGATTTTATGAGCAATAGTTGAGAGGAAGCGTTTTTATTTTAAGCAAAAGAAAAGAGGAACTTTCATCCCTCTCATCTTTGATTTATTTATGAAATCTTATTTTTCTGTCAAGGCTGCAAGTCCTGGGAGAACTTTACCTTCGAGAAGTTCCATTGATGCACCTCCGCCCGTACTAATCCATGAGAATTTGTCTGCGCGACCAAGGTTGATTGCTGCGGCAGCTGAGTCACCACCACCGATGATTGATTTCACGCCTGGTTGTTTCACGATAGCGTCCATCACACCGATTGTACCAGCTTGGAAGTCTGGGTTTTCAAATACACCCATAGGTCCGTTCCATACAACTGTTTTGGCACCAGTCAAAGCTTCGTCAAATTTAGCGATAGATTTTGGACCGATGTCAAGACCAAGGAAGCCTTCTGAAACTGCTTCACCTTCAGTGTCACGCACTTCAGTGTAGCCAGCAAATGCGTTAGCTTCTTTTGAGTCAACTGGCAAGATCAATTTACCATTTGCTTTTTCAAGAAGAGCTTTCGCAACATCCAATTTGTCTTCTTCTACAAGTGAGTTACCGATTTCGATACCTTGTGCTTTGTAGAATGTGTAAGTCATACCACCACCGATAAGGACTTTATCAGCTTTTTCAAGCAAGTTTTCGATAACACCGATCTTGTCTGAAACTTTTGAACCACCAAGGATAGCCACGAATGGACGTTCTGGAGTTTCAACTGCTTCTTGGATGTAGGCAATTTCGTTTTCAAGAAGGAAACCAGCAACTGCTTTTTCAACGTTTGCTGAGATACCAACGTTAGATGCGTGTGCACGGTGAGCTGTACCAAATGCATCGTTTACGAAGATACCATCTCCAAGTGATGCCCAGTATTTACCAAGTTCAGGATCGTTTTTAGATTCTTTCTTGCCGTCAACATCTTCATAACGAGTGTTTTCAACCAAGAGAACTTGTCCATCTTCAAGAGCGTTGATAGCTGCTTCCAATTCAGCACCACGAGTGACACCTGGGAAAACAACGTCTTGACCCAATTTAGCAGCCAAATCAGCAGCTACAGGAGCAAGTGATTTACCTGCTTTATCAGCTTCTTCTTTCACACGTCCAAGGTGAGAGAAAAGAATTGCACGTCCACCTTGTTCGATGATGTACTTGATAGTTGGAAGAGCTGCTGTGATACGGTTGTCGTTAGTGATTACGCCATCTTTCAATGGTACGTTGAAGTCCACACGAACGAGGACTTTTTTACCTTTCAAGTCAACGTCTTTAACAGTAAGTTTTGCCATGTTACAAAAACCCCTTTATTTATTTTATTCGAAACTATTATATCACACTTTGGAAATATAAGGAAAGATTTCACAAGATTTTTCGATATTTAATCTTCATCTTCTTTTTTCTGTTTCAATGTCAATGCTAAACTAGCAAGACCAAGGCTTGCCAATCCTGCTATTAGGCCTTTATTGTCATCAGCAGTTCCTGTATTTGGCAATTGTTTGCTTGCTTCTTCTGATTTAACTGCTGTATTTTGGGCTGGTTTTTCTTGTGTAGGCGCTACTGCTGGTTCAGTTTTTACTTTTGTTCCAATTTCAACAATTTCTGGAATCGCCTCTTGGATGACTTCTGTTGAACGAAGACGACGCTGACCGTTTTCATCAACTTCAAAGATATGTCTTAATAGACCATCTCGTCCCTGTATGATGACTCGTTGTTCCCCAACTAGCATCTCGGCATTTTCATGCTCTTGACGGTCAAAGGCAACCTTTTCCTCTTGAACTTCCAATTTAGGAGCCTTTTGTTGATCAGAAGCCGGTTGATTAGTAGGTTTTGGAAGGTCTGTGTTTTGTGGTGCTGGATTGGCAGGAATGAGACCAGTACCTACTTCTACGATTTCAGGGCTTGCTTCTTTCAAAACTTCTGTAGCGCGAAGCGTACGATTGCCTTGACTATCTACTTCAATCAAACGGCGAATTTGTCCTTCAACTCCTGCTTGGACAAGTTGCCGTTGACCGACTGTAAGATTTGGATTTGGACGTTCTTGGTGTTCGAAGGCAATACTTGTCTCTTCAACTTCTAATTTCGGAGTATCCACAACCAAATTCTTGACACCTTCAGCTGGTTCCTTGCTTGAAATAACTTTTTCTACTGGTTTAGCAGGTTGTGGTTTTTCAGCAGATTCATAAACAAAGGCATAATGAGTAAAGTGTGGTGCTGTAAAGATGACATGACTATCCGTTTGTTCAAAAGCCAATTCTACTGCATCTTTTCCTTCAGGTAAGAAGTAGACTTTCTTCACTTTCTTATCTTTTTCAATTGGAATTTTCACAATAGAAGCGTAAGAGAGATCAACGTCTTGACCTTTTTCATCTAGACCTTCTATTTCAAAGACATGAGCATCTTCTCCAACAAAGTATTTCTTCTCTTCAGCACTTGCTTGAACACGCTCTACTTTCAAGCCCTTGATGACAGGCTTCTCTTTATTTGAGAAGTGTACTTCAACACCTGTTTTACTATCAGAAAAGACTGCTGGTTTGTCTTCTTTCAATAGGGCAACCAGATCTTTTAGACTCTGTTTAGCTGTCGCAAGCTCTTCTGGACTCAAATCTACTTTTTCAACCAAGGCCTTGTTTTTCTCAAGAAGCGGAGCTAGGGCAGAACCTGAAGGATGGTTTGGTTTGGCAGCCAAGAGTTCTTGAGCCTCTCCTGTTAAGCGATCAAGTTCTGTCTTTTCTTCCGTAAATTTCTCTTGACCATTCAGAGCTTTATGAGCTTCTGTCAATTTATTAAGTCGGTCATTGACTTGATCTTGGGTGCTAGTTTCATGGTCTTTCAACACTTGTTCAGCTGCTTCAATTGCTTTCAAGAAGGCTTCTTTTACTTCTGGTGAAGCAAAGTTATAGACCACCTTGTTCTTAGCTGCTTCAACTTCTGCTAATTTTTGTTTGAGGTACTCATCGTTCAATGCTGCTTTTGGAGATACCAAAACATCAAAGTTGACTTCATGACCTTGATAACGAAGCGTCAAGGTTTGACGACCAGTCTTTTGAGCATCGTAACCAGAAATTTCAACTCCCTCATCAGTAAAGGAATGTTCTTCCATAGTGTCATTGCTATAAGCCACTGCAAAGCGTCCTTCAGACAAGTCTAAGCTATCACCAACTAGGTAATCTTTTTTCGGTTCCTGACTTACTTCAATTCCCAAAATAGTTTTCGGACTTGCTTCATCTTGACTAGTAACAGTCACTGATAAATTAGCATGTACCGGTTGCCCCAAATATTGTAAAGTAAGATTTTGTTCTCCCTTATGATGCGTATCAAAACCTGATACTGATACACCCGCGTGAGTTAGGCGAATAAGCTCGTCCTCAGCTCCTCCTTCATACTGAACTCGAAGAACACCTCCTCTAAGGTCTAAATCCTCCCCTTCGGCGTAGCTTGTTTTCTTAGGTCCTGTTTCTAGGCTGACTGACTTGATTCTTCTGTCATCTTTTGGAACGGAAACAGCTAGGAAATTACTAATTTCCTTGCCTGGCAACTGGGTACGATAGTAAAGAAGACCAGATTGATTTGTCAAATCCAATGGTGCACTTGCTAGGTCTCCTCCAACTTCGCTCTTCAAGGTTGCAAGCGGAGTTTGAGAATTTGGATTGTCATAAACGGTAATGGTTGCTCCAGCTGGTACATCCGCAAAACCAACTTGTACCTTGTTATTGCCTAGAGAACGGGCTGCAGCCTTGGCCATCGGAATATTGACACTCTCAGTATCAAGCTTTTCATACATTTTCCAGTTATAGATGCGAATCGCCTTCCATGGAGTTCCATTGTCAGAAGTGACAACATTCAAGCGCCAATCTTGAGCTGTGATTGGTTTATCAAGGGTAATATCTGTAACATGGGCTTTATTGCCACGAACTTCCTTAGCCAATTTCCATTGACCATCCGCATCTTTATAATAAAGGTCAAAGTCTTTGGTGTTCATCAAACCGTCGTTTACAGATTCTCCACCAGCTCCAGCATGGTCCATCACCCATCTAACAACTGTACGTGGCTGGGTCAAACGAATATCCACACTACCACTTAACTGTCCAGAAGACCACTTGTCTGAAAGACTGGTAATGGTACCATTCAACATACCTTCAATACCTTCTCCACCTTCGGTATTCGGGAAAGTGCTATCAATAACTGTTGCCCCTGGAACGATATTTTCAGCTAGTGGTTTTGGTAGGCTGGTATCTTTTACAGTCATGCCCCAATCAAAGGTTGTGGTTGCAGCTTCTGAACGAACTCCATTTTTACCGACTGCTACAACCTTCAGTTCTTGAGTTGTACCTTGAGCACTTGCTGAGCGGCTAACTTTTGGTAGATAAATCGTTGTAGAAGATGAACCAGTTAGTAATTTCCAGCTGTCTCCATCTTTTTCGTAAACTTCATAGAAATCTGCATCCTTGTTGCCTTTAAATTGCACAACTGCTTCCGCTTCTTGGGCATTTTTAAGGACTTGTTTGGCTACAGCTACTGTAGTTGGGGCCTGAGGAGCATCTTGATTATTGCTGATGGTCAATTGACCTAGATTGAATTGATAGCCTTTTAAGTCTTTGTCGTTTTCAAAATAGAGTTTAATACCGTAAATTGTTTTACCTGCCAAGGCACTCAAATCAAAATCATCGGTAGTCCAGTTATCTGAAACTGTCAATTCTTTACGGGCAGCTTCATCACCGTAGGTGTAATCTTTCTTGGTTGCAAATTCTACATAAACCTTGGTACCTTTGCCTCCTTTGTGGGCAACATGCAATTTGGTTGTATCTGTCACCTTCAAACGAGTAGAGTACAAATTCACATCTTGCTTGGTCGCACCTGAAAGATCCCCTGCAAATTTGAGAGAAGTTCCACCATTATAAGCATCTTCAAAATCATAGCTTGCTTTCAACTTATCACCAGTTGATTTTTGCCACCAGCGCCATGTTGGAAGAACACCTGAAACTGAACGGTAATTCCACTCAGAATCCTTAGAAACCTTACCATCTACAAACCATTTTCTACCATGACCTGTGTTAAAGGAAGTAGTAAAAGTATGGCCTACTGCTGGCGTGCGGTCTGCAACTAGGTTAGCAATACCATACCAATCTTTGTCACCTGGTTTTTGACCAGTAGGGTCCCCTTGGTAACCTGTAAAGAAGATATCTTCATTTTTATGATAATCTTCACCAGTTTTTCCTAAACTTGTAATGGTATCTGGAGCGAACAAACCAAGAGAAAGGCGTAATTTGCCATTTTCATCTAAAATGTCATTCCATTTGACCTTGGTCTTGTAGGAACCACCCTGTTGCAATTCCAATCCTGCAAATACATCATAAGGATTACGACCAATCCAGTTGGCAGTTGCAATAGTGTAATCATTTTTAGCCTTATCCCAGTTAAAGTTAGCAAAGAAGTTGTCTGCTGGAACCTTATCTCCTTCTGGTTGCATGAATTGGTAGTTGTATTCTCCCAAACCATCTTGGTGGTAACGTCCATAGTTATAAGTCATGGCATCGTACCAAGAATACTTGATTGGATGTTTTACCTTAGCAGCATACTCCTTGGTATAGAGCATAAACTGGCGCATCTTTTCTCCAAGAGGTTCAACCAAATCCCCAGTTGTTTCTTGGTTGATGAAATAGCCATCATAGCCATAATACTTGGCCATATCCACCAATTTACGGGCAATTGGGAAGCTACCATCTGGGTCTTGCTTCAAAGCTTCAGCGAATTTTTCTTGATCTGCAATACTATTAGACCAGTTGAAGAAGAGTGTACCATATACAGGAACCCCGTTACGGTGACCTGCATCAATAATGTCAGGAGTTGGTACGAGACCTTCCCAGAAGACCATTGAATCTAGATATTGCCAATAGTCAAAAGCATAGGCCTTGAACTCTTCTCCACCAACAGAAGCATGGTCTTTTGCTTTAGAATTGGTGTTTGATAGGGCTTGAACTTTTGCTTCCTTGCTAGCTTTTTCATTGACCAAATGACCTGTCCGACGTGAAGCGAGGGCGACAGACCCGCGATTAATACCATCATCTTCACGAGCTCCAGGTTCCCATTTCAACAATTCATCCCAAGAATTAAATTTGATTTCCTTTGGTTTTAATGTTTTTTCTGTATTTTTAGGGACATCTGGCTGAACTTCTTTTTCAATCTTATTAGCTTCTACTGCTGGCTTAGACTCATCCCCTTGGCTAGTTGCTTCAGGTTTTGCTTCTGTTTCCTTGTCAGACTTAGGTTTTGCTTCTGCAGATGGTGTTTCCGCAACCACCTCACTTGCTTTTTCCTCTGGTTTAGCTGCGCTAGCTGCTTCTGCGGTTTCAGTAGTCGCAGCTTCATTGCTTGCTGGCGAAGCAGTTTCAGATGCTGTCGCTACTCCTTCTGCCCTTTCTGGCTTATTTTCTCTAGCATGTTCTCCTTCATGCTGCTTGTCAGCTTCATTAGTTGGATGCTCACTCTCTCCTGAAACAAGCTCTGTATTGGCTCCATTATTTTCAGGAACTGCAGTTTCTTCTGCTAAGGCTGGACCAGCAAATAAAACAGCCCCAATCATCAGCGAGCAGGCTCCTACTGATAACTTACGAATACTGTAACGACAACGTCTTTCAAAAAATGGATTCTTCATTTTCTCCTCCTAAAAGATTAATTTTATTGCATAAAAGAAAGCGCTTAACTTTCTTTATAAATTTTTTATCCCAATCACAGGGACCAAGATAATTCCTCCCTCATTTTAAAATATTTCTTTTAAATGTCAATATATAAAAGGAAATACCTATATCTAGGTTAGAAATCGGTAAAATTAATATAATTAAGGCCCATTCTAAGGAATTTTCTTTCTAAAATTTCATCTAAACACTTGTTAGAATTACTTTTATCCTTTAAAATAGAATAGGAGAAATTCCGTTATTATTTTTCGGAGGAAAAAGAAATGTCCATTAATTGGCAGGAAATTTTATTTCACTTTTTAGGTGGTCTGGGACTATTCTTATATAGTATCAAGACCATGGGAGACGGTTTGCAACAAGCTGCTGGAGACCGCCTTCGTTTTTACATTGACAAGTACACCAGCAATCCCTTTTTAGGTGTTCTAGTCGGGATTGTCGTAACTGCCCTGATTCAGTCAAGTACAGGGGTTACAGTTATCACTGTTGGACTGGTCAGTGCTAGTCTTCTTACTCTTAGACAGGCTATCGGAATTATCATGGGAGCCAACATCGGAACCACCGTTACTTCCTTTATCATCGGTTTCAAGCTTGGTGAGTATGCTTTACCCCTGATTTTCCTTGGAACCATGTTCCTCTTCTTTACAAAAAACAGAACAGCAAACAATATCGGACGCATCCTGTTTGGTGTAGGAGGAATCTTCTACGCCCTCAACCTCATCAGTGCCGGTATGAGCCCTCTTAAAGATTTACCACAATTCAAGGAATACATGGTAACCTTGGGACAAAATCCTGTGTTGGGAGTTTTTGCCGGTGCAGTGATTACCGTTCTCATCCAAGCTTCTTCTGCGACAATCGGGATTTTGCAAGGTCTCTATGCAGGTGGGTTCCTTGACCTTAAAGGTTCGCTACCAGTTCTCTTCGGGGATAATATCGGGACAACCCTAACAGTTATCATCGCAGCAGCTGGAGCCAATGTCTCTGCGAAACGTGTTGCTGCAACCCACGTTACCTTTAACGTTTTAGGGACTATTCTTTGCTTAATCTTATTAGGCCCATTTACGTCAATGATTGAGTACTTCCAAGCACTCCTTCACCTCTCACCTGAGATGACCATCGCCTTCTCTCACGGTGCCTTTAACGTAAGTAACACCATTGTACAATTTCCATTCATCGGAGCCTTGGCTTACTTTGTAACCAAGCTCATCCCTGGTGAAGATGAAGTTGTCAAGTACGAGCCACTTTATCTTGATGAGCATTTGATTAAACAAGCTCCATCAATCGCTCTCGGAAATGCCAAGAAAGAACTCCTTCACTTGGGAAATTATGCTTCCAAAGCCTTTGACCTTTCATACAACTACATCATTGACCTCAATGAAAAGGTTGCTGAAAAAGGCCACAAGACAGAAGAAGCAATCAATACCATTGATGAAAAATTGACTCGTTACCTTATTACTCTTTCAAGCGAAGCCCTTAGCCAGAAAGAAAGTGAAGTACTGACCAACATTCTTGATTCATCCCGTGATTTGGAACGGATTGGGGACCATGCAGAAGCCCTAATCAATCTGACTGACTACCTTCAACGTAAAAATGTTGAGTTCTCTGAAGCTGCTTTGCAAGAACTAGCTGATATCTATCAAAAAACCACTGGCTTTATCAAGGATGCTCTTGATAGCGTGGAAAACAATGATATCGAAAAAGCGCAAAGTCTGATTGAACGCCATAAAGAAATCAACAATATGGAACGTGTTCTCAGAAAGACTCACATCAAACGCCTCAACAAGGGCGAGTGTTCAACGCAAGCTGGGGTCAACTTTATCGATATTGTTTCCCACTACACTCGTGTATCAGACCATGCTATGAATCTAGCTGAGAAGGTCATTGCTGAACAAATCTAAGAGCCAAGAAGCTATCCTGAATAGAGTCCACTGAAAAAATAGGTCTCTTACTTTTAATAAAGTGAAAACCGAGGAATCGCTCATTAATTTGAGCGAATTCCTCGGTTATTTTGTGTTT